>NZ_JBFTQW010000002.1:0-711669 GCF_056399205.1 Bacillus sp. 01N45 | reverse complement strand
GGATCACCGGGAGTAACAGGCCCGACCGGTTTAACGGGATCACCGGGAGTAACAGGCCCGACCGGTTTAACGGGATCACCGGGAGTAACAGGTCCAACTGGTTTAACAGGATCACCGGGAGTAACAGGAGTAACAGGTCCAACTGGTTTAACAGGATCACCGGGAGTAACAGGTCCAACCGGTTTAACGGGATCACCGGGAGTAACAGGTGCGACTGGTTTAACGGGATCACCGGGAGTAACAGGCCCGACCGGTTTAACGGGATCACCGGGAGTAACAGGCCCGACCGGTTTAACGGGATCACCGGGAGTAACAGGTCCAACTGGTTTAACAGGATCACCGGGAGTAACAGGTGCGACTGGTTTAACGGGATCACCGGGAGTAACAGGCCCGACCGGTTTAACAGGTGCGACTGGTTTAACAGGGGCAACGGGTCCAACTGGAGTTATTGGACCAATAACAACAACTAATTTATTATTTTACACTTTTTCAGATGGAGAAAAACTTATATATACAGATTCAGATGGGATAGCTCAATATGGTACAACACACATATTACCTCCTGATGAGGTTTCCTATATTAATTTGTTTATTAATGGAATACTTCAACCACAACCATTATATCAGGTTAGTAATGGTCAGCTAACTTTATTGGATAATCAACCACCAACGCAAGGTTCTTCAATTATTTTGCAATTCATCATTATTAATTAAAAAAGACAGATTCTTAAATAAAAAGAATCTGTCTTTTTGTTCTACATTAAAGTAGATAAACTAAGTGACGATAAATTCGATTGTAATTGGAATTCCGCCGTCTAATGCATCTCCGCCAGGAATTGTAATAGCACCAGTAGGTCCAGTAGTAATACTGGAGTTCACACTAGGTTGAAGAATGCCGTTTACATAAAAGTTGTAATACGTAAAAGTCGGAAAAGCAGTTGCAGTAGTACCAGCATCGTTTAAACAAGCTGTAGCAGCAATTGCAAAAGCTGCACCTGTTCCAGCTCCTAGTGTAGATGTAAATCTTCTAGATGCCATAAATGGTTGGATGATTGGCAATTAATTCTCACTCCTTACAATATTTTATTAGAACGAAGTATAAAATAACTTGTCCACTATATTGTATGAGAGTTTTTTATAATAGAAACGGCTTCCCCTTTATAAGGTGAGCCCAATTTTAGTAAAGAAATGTTCTTTACTTATATGAAAAAATGATGTTGTTACTTGCGGAATGTATATTAATCGTAAATTCGAGTTTTGTATTCAACTTAAAATGTGTCTTTGGCTCTAAGGGATAAACGTGGAAAAATAAAATAAACTCTTAAGTTTAGGTGTTTAATCTAAGCAGTCAATTATTAAAAACATATAATTAATATGTGAGTCATGAACATAATTAAATAACGTTTTCAAGTTTGATTATCATTCATGTTTCCTATTTTAAGAGAAACATATAACTCAACTACTTTTTTCAATCGCATCTTTTATAGTACTTAGAATAGGAAAACACTCAACTATAAGAAAAGTAAGGAGGAAATAAATGAAACATAATGATTGTTTTGATCATAATAACTGCAATCCGATTGTTTTTTCAGCAGATTGTTGTAAAAATCCACAGTCAGTTCCTATTACTAGGGAACAATTAAGTCAATTAATTACTTTACTAAACTCATTAGTATCAGCTATTTCAGCATTTTTTGCAAATCCAAGTAATGCAAACAGATTAGTGTTACTCGATTTATTTAATCAATTTTTAATTTTCTTAAATTCCTTATTACCTTCTCCAGAAGTTAATTTTTTGAAACAATTAACTCAAAGTATTATAGTTTTATTACAATCTCCAGCACCTAATTTAGGACAATTGTCAACATTATTGCAACAATTTTATAGCGCCCTTGCACAATTCTTCTTCGCTTTAGATCTTATCCCTATATCCTGCAACTCAAATGTTGATTCTGCAACTTTACAACTTCTTTTTAATTTATTAATTCAATTAATCAATGCTACTCCAGGGGCGACAGGTCCAACAGGTCCAACAGGTCCAGCAGGAACCGGAGCAGGTCCAACGGGAGCAACAGGAGCAACAGGAGCAACAGGTCCAACAGGCCCAACAGGAGCGACAGGTCCAGCAGGTACTGGTGGAGCAACAGGAGTAACAGGAGCAACTGGCCCAACGGGAGCAACAGGAGTAACAGGAGCAACAGGCTTAACAGGAGCGACAGGTCCAACAGGAGCGACAGGTCCAACAGGAGCAACAGGTCCAACAGGAGCAACAGGTTTAACTGGTGCAACAGGCTTAACAGGAGCAACAGGAGCAACAGGTGGCGGAGCTATTATTCCATTCGCTTCAGGTACAACACCATCTGCGTTAGTTAACGCATTAGTAGCTAATACAGGAACTCTTCTTGGATTTGGATTTAGTCAGCCTGGCGTAGCTTTAACTGGTGGAACTAGTATCACTTTAGCGTTAGGTGTAGGTGATTATGCATTTGTAGCACCACGTGCAGGAACTATTACGTCATTAGCAGGTTTCTTTAGTGCAACAGCTGCATTAGCTCCAATATCACCTGTGCAAGTACAGATACAAATATTAACTGCACCAGCAGCAAGTAATACGTTTACAGTACAAGGCGCACCTCTATTATTAACACCAGCATTTGCCGCAATAGCGATTGGTTCTACAGCATCAGGGATCATAGCTGAAGCTATTCCAGTAGCAGCTGGGGATAAAATACTGTTATATGTTTCGTTAACAGCAGCAAGTCCAATAGCTGCAGTTGCTGGATTTGTAAGTGCAGGTATTAATATCGTTTAATTTGTTACAATGTCTGTTTGAAATTTAAATTGGCATTTGTATATAGCCCTTCCTAAGTTTATTAGGAGGGGCTATATTTTATGGGAAGATAGGTGATAAATTAATTGAGAAATTACTCTTTGTGAAGTTAGTATATAAGAAAAATCAGAATGCATGATTTATACTTTATTATTTATGGAATAAGTTAAATGATTTGAAAAAATTACCTATAAATAAAAAAGATGAATTCTATTAAAAATAGAATTCATCCATTTCATAAACGGTATACAAGGGAAGAAAGTTATTTATCGTGAGCGTTGAAATGTTATAGTTCAAATTAGTAATAAACTATTTGTTTTTATTACAGTTACATCCTTTTTTCTTTACATAGCCTTGTTCGGCTAAATCTCTTTGTGATTGGGAATTGGAAGATTGAGAATTCGAAGACTGAGAGGATGCTGATGAACTACTATTTTTATTATTAGAGTAGTTTTTTCGATAGTTATAATTACTCATAGTACTATCACCTCCAATTAAATATATAAATAGTATATGTATGTACTCTATTAATTGTTACGAAAAAAATAGGAATGGTAGATATACAATAAAAAATCTCCTACGTATTTTCCGAGGAGATCAATAATTGTCTATTAATGAAATAAATTAATATCCCCAGTAAAGAGGGAAATAGTATGAATCTTGGTAATATAAATTTTGTTGTTGGTTAGGAGGCTGAGTTGTTGGGGTTATCGTGCCGCGGTTCTGATTACAGTTTGCTGGAGGACCAATTACTGTAGTGGATTGAATAGGGGATATCGCTTGTTTCCATTGTTGTTCATCGAGACAGTAAGTATGAGCCATCATATTAGCGGGAGTTAATCTTAAAATATCAGAACCAAAAATAACTTCTGGGGTTGGGGCATTGAAAATAGCTAATAAGTGAGTACCATCTGCTGTAGCAATTTCATAATGCCACCACGCTTGTGGAATGTTGGCAACTTGCCCTGGTTTTATCGGTAAGTTTAATATTTGGTTTGTAAAAGGATTAAGTAAGGAAACAACAGCAGATCCTGAAATACAGTAAACAAGTTCAGCTGCATTTTGATGAATATGTGGCTCTACAACATTTCCTGTACTTAAATAGATATCTAATAAAGAAGTATTTTCTAAAGTATTTAATTGTTTTATGCCAAGTACGTTTATATAATTTTGGGCATCTTTCTTAAAAAAATTACTTTTATTTAAATCATGGGTGAAATTGGTTGAGGGGGAAGTGTAGTCGATATTAGAAGTCATTTGTATTACCCGCCTTTCTTATATTTTCATGCAATTTGAATTTAGGATATGAGTCTAGTTATTGAAATGTGAAAGCGTTGCTGCCCTTCGTTTGTAAAGTGATAAAAATGTTCATTTGAATGCACTATAATTACAAGAGTTGCATTGCGAAAAAAGGTGCTATTAATTACAATTAATGTAAAAGATAGCGCTTTTTTAATTTGGAGTACAAGGGGAGTGCAGAAAATGAACCATACTATTTTAAAAGAGTTGGAAGTTGAATTAAAAAATTACTTTCAACCGTTTTTGAATGCACCTGCAACAATAGAAGAAATTCAATATGCCGAAAGTGAAATGGGAATTGCGTTTCCAGATGAATTACGTAATCTTTATCTTGCACATAACGGTGAGGATAAATCAGGACCAGGGTTGTTTTTTGGTTTGCCATTTCTCTCGTTAGATGAAGTTTTGGATGAGTGGAGAATATGGAAAAGAATTGAAGAGGATGATTTTTTTAATTTTGATGCATTTTCAATACCAACAGAATATATTAAGGAAAGATATGTGAATCACAATTGGATACCTATTAGTAAAGATTATGGCGGTAACAATTTAGGAATAGATGTTGATCCAGATGAAAAGGGGAAAGTGGGACAAGTTATTAATTTTGGACGAGATGAAGAAGTGAAATATGTAATTGCAAATAGAATTTCAGATTTGTTACTATTTATTTTACAAACGCTAAAAAATAAAAATTTCACCATTCATCAAGAGGAAGATTATTTATATTGGAGTTATGGTGCTAATGATAATATACATTTTTTAGACGCTTTATTTAATATTGAATTACCTGTTTTACAGCCCCAATTTATATTTCAATCTGAAAATAACGTTAATGATTGGTACGATAGTTTAGATGAGAATTGGAGATGTATAGTGGGTGCATCTGAACGTGCAGACAGGTTTATTAGAGAGAAGAGATTATATTTAGGTGGAAAAGGGTTAGTAGATATTAGTCCATTACAGATGTGTACAGAAGTGAGAGAACTAATTTTATCCGGAAATGAAATTCGAGATTTAGCAGGATTAGAACGAATGAATTCTTTAAAGAAGTTATATTTAGTTAATAATCCGGTTCAAGATTTAACGCCAATCATACATCTAAAACACTTACAAGAAATGAATATAAAGAATACGAAGATAAATAATTTATCGGAACTTGTAGAAATGTCATCATTAAAAAAATTAAATATTACACATACTAGTATTCAAGATTTTTCGTTGCTACCGCAGTTTCAAAAATTAGAATCGCTTTCTGTACATATTTCAAATCGTGAGCAGCTCTATGCGATTTCGAAAGTAGATAATTTAAAGCATTTATATATTTTAGGTTTAGAGAATGTTAGTGAATTGGATTTGCTTGTTTTGCAAAATTTAAATAAGTTAATCACAATTGAATTTGAAAATAGCATCATTGCTAATTTAAATTGTTTTCAACACAATGCGTCAATTCAAAATATAAAATTGACAGATACAAAGGTAAAGGATGGAGCGGCATTAGGTAAAATGAATGGGCTAAAGGAATTAGAATTAGATGGCGCAACAATTGATAACCTTGAAACGATTTGTTGTTCGCATTCATTAGAAATATTTACAGGAACGTTTGAACAATTTTTTATGTTAAAAGACTCGTTTGATAGAAATATAGATTTTTCAAAAATAATTGGAGGAATGAGTGAAGAAGAAAGTGAAATTTGGCACCAGCATGTAATTGATTAGAAAATAACATTATTATGTAAATAAGTTTGTTTGTAGAAGGTGAAACTGTTTGACAGTTGATACTGCAATAAAGTGGTTAGGTGAAATAAATTATGTGTAACTGAATGTCACATCCCCCCTTAATCGTTCGTCTTGTATGTAGAACGTATAAGGAGGGATTTTATTATGAAAAATTTTGATGTAGCAATTGTTGGTGGTGGGCTTGCTGGATTAACAGCATCTATATATTTAGCGAAAGCTGGAAGGAAAGTTATTGTATTAGAAAAGTCCAGTCACTTCGGCGGCCGAGGGATGACTATAAATAAAAACGGCATTTGTATGAATCTTGGTGCACATGCTTTATATAGAGGTGGAGAAGCGTTTATAACTTTTAATGAGCTAGGAGTAAACCTTCCAGGTGGAATCCCATCTACAAAAGCACATGGAATATGGAAAGGGGATATTTATACCATTCCAACAGATTTTCGCTCCATTTTATCAACACCGTTACTTTCATGGTCTGCAAAAGTACAGTTCGCTCGTCTTATGATTCATTTAGGAAACTTAGATGTAGGAAAAGTTCCGAAAATGAGCCTAACTACATGGGCAGAAAATGAAATTAAAGATCCAATGGTTCGAAATATATTTTATGCATTATGCCGAACAACAACATATACGTATGCTCCTACAATACAATTAGCATCTTCCGTACTAAAGCAAATACAGCTTTCTATGAAAGAAGGAGTACTTTATGTAGATGGTGGTTGGGAGACGATAATAACAAATTTAAGAGGAATAGCGAATACTAGTGGTGTACAATTTCTGGCTAAAAAGCATGTTTTAAAAATAGAGCATTGTGAAGGAAAACAAAGAATACAATGTTTTGACGATGAAGTATTTGAAGCAGGTGCAGTCATTGTAACAACTCCACCGAAAGAGGCATGTAAAATTATAAAAGGTACAGAAGGAACAAGTTTGCAAAAATGGAGTGAACAATCTATACAAGTGACCGTGGAAGCGTTAGATATTGGTTTAAAACAATTACCGAATCCTTTACATCATTTTGCATTGGGATTAGATCAACCTATATTTTTCACGAATCAATCGAGAGCAGCGAAATTAAGTGAAGATGGATCAATTGTAGTGAGTCTAATTAAATACCATAACCCTGTACTAGAACTGAATCATATTCAAGAAGAGAAAGAACAGTTAGAAAATATGATGGAATTGTTACATCCGAATTGGAAAAGAGAAGTTGTTGCACAGCAATATTTACCGAAAATAACGGTAGTATATGATTTTCCTCATATTGACCGTGTTGAAAAACCAGGCCCTAACATACCTGGAATGCCAGGTGTTTATGTTGCAGGAGATTGGGCTGGGCATGATGAAATATTAGCTGATGCTGCGGTGGCAAGCGGAAAACGTGCAGCGTTACACATATTAAAGCAATCCGAAAGTGAGGCAGTTCATCATGGAAACGGAGCAATTATATGAAACGTATCAATCATTATTATTTTCGTTAGCATATAGAATCCTTGGGAGTGTTATGGATGCTGAAGATATCGTCCATGACGTATTTATATCACTTAATAATATGGAGGACGTTCAAACTATAGAAAATATGAGAGCCTATTTATGTAAAATGGTAACAAATCGCTCAATTGACAAATTACGTTCGGCAGCACATAAACGGAACGTATATGTCGGAATGTGGTTGCCAGAGCCATTTGTGGAAGAGGTTGATGATCCATCAGAGTCATTTGTAATGAAAGAATCAATTTCTACGGCATATTTATTACTTTTACAACAATTGTCTGAGGTAGAGAGAGTTGTTTTCATATTAAGAGAGGTTTTCAGTTATGAATACGAAGAAATCGCTTCAATTGTAGATAAGAGTAGTGCGAACTGCCGAAAAATCTTTCAACGTGCAAGGAAAAGTATTTTGGGTAAGCCGAAGCAGTCAACATTAAGTACGAAGAAGATGGCTGCCTATGTGGAGAAATTTGTATCATCTTTGCAGTGTGGGGATGCACAAGGCATGTTAGAAGTATTAAAAACAGATGCGATATTAAAAGCTGATGGTGGTGGTAAAGCTACAACTGCAATCCATCCAATCTATTCTGCAGATAGAATTATACGTTTATTCTTTGGAATTGGGAAGAAGTTCCCGGAAGAGTACAATGTTGATTATAAGATGGTAAATGGAGCCCCAGGTGTTATTGTTAAAGTAAATAATAAAGTGACTTATGTGCTTTCATTTACATTTGAGAATGAGAAAATCTCAAACATTTATATGATGGTTAATCCTAAAAAACTTATGCACTTAAATGTAACGGTATAAAAAAAGACGCATTTCTTTAGAAGTGCGTCTTTTTTTTATTTCTCTAACATTTCAAGAGGTACATCTTTTTCGCCTGCTACCTCAAATTTAATTTCCCCATCTTCTTCATAAATACGTGAAATAATCGGTATAGTAATCATTAATTTTTTATGCTGTTTTCGTTTTCGAGCAGCATCTAAGCTAATCACGTTCATTGTAAGCATCCTTTCTTCTAGAAATATATAAACAAAAGAAAATGCGTCCGGAAAGGGCGCTTAATTGAATTTGAAATACCGATTCATTTAATTGGGGTTTATATGATTTAACAACTGCAATTGAATTAAAAATAGTATGAATGGAATAATTGCACGTAGAAATTAACTTTACCAAAAAACGAAACAATATGCTATAAAAAAATTCAAATCTTTGTCATATAACGAGAAAAAGGATTTCGTTTCGCATATAATGAAAGTAGACGGGCAGCAAGAGCTTTTTCATCATATTGCTTGGAAAGGCGATGAAAAGAATGGATACGTTAGATTCATTATTATTTCAACTTGAACAATATGGAGAAGAGCATGATCGAAATAAAAAAACACGGGAAGAAAAATTACGGAATATTTCTCGTGAGATGGGGCAATTTTTATCAATTTTAGTAAAAGGATGTAGCGCAAAAAGCATTTTAGAAATTGGAACTTCTAATGGTTATTCTACATTGTGGTTAGCTAGCGCGGTAGAAGAAACAAATGGAAATGTAACAACTGTAGAGCTTTCTTCAGAACGAGTTGGAGAGGCACTAGTCAATTTTGAAAAGGCAAACCTTTTACAAAGGATTGATGTTCATAATCAAGAAGCAGGGGCATTTTTAGATGTGCAACTAGATCATTCATTTGATTTTATTTTCCTAGATTCAGAACGGACGCAATACATGTGGTGGCTTGAGCATATAAAACGCATTTTACAACCAAAGGGTTTTCTTGTTGTTGATAACGCAACCTCTCATGCAAGTGAGTTAGCCGAGTTTAGAAAAATGATTGAAGAAGATGAAATGTTTGAAACGGTCTTATTGACATTTCAAAATGGAGCATTTGTAGCGCTTAAGAAGAGTTAGGATTGAGCGTAATATAATTATCACATTGAAAAAGGGTGTATGTCAAAAGATTGAGTACAGTAGGATGGGAAGGACGTAATTTATATACGTAACATAGAAAGAATCCGCCTTCAGCATGTTGTTCTCTAGGTCTTAAGTCTGAGGAAAATAATGTTGAGAACAGGTATACTTATACTAAGAAACAGGGAATGACTGCATAAACAGGCATTTCTAAAAAAATCGATTTCAAGCAGTTAGAATGTATATGAAATACGATATAATAGATGAAATATAGTGCATATAAATTCGCACATATAAATAAAGGAGCGATTTTGTTGACTGAACTCGAGAAAAAAGAACCTGTATCCATTGTGAAAGATAATAATGTAGAAGTAGTAGTAGATACAGTTATAAAAGATCAAGAATTAGAGGAACTGAATAAAGAAGCTGATCTTTATGTACAAAAATTAAATAGCGAGCAAAATACGGATTTATCAAAAGTATTGTCACAGCTAGGAGATTTAGGGGATAAAGAGCAACAAGCAGCAGGACAAACGTTATCAGCATTAAAACGTCCTGTAACAGCGATGATGAATGGAAAGAATGAAGAAATTCCAAATACATTGTTAGAATTACGCAAAGTGGTATCAGAGCTTGATCCGAATTCATTAAAAGCAAGTGGTATGAAGAAAATTATGTTTAAAGTATTCAAGAAAAATCCACTTGAAACATACGTGCATAAATATCAATCTATAGATAAACAAATTGAAGAGATTATAAGATCCCTTCTAATTGGTCGTGACAACTTACAAGAAGATACAGTGGGTCTTGAAATGCTTAAAGAACAATCGCATGATAAAATTCACGCTCTTGATAAACAAGTATACTTAGGCAGAAAACTCGCTGGTATGCTGGAAGCTGAGAAACAAAATCCAGAACGCCAAAGAGATATTCCATTAATTAACGATGCATTAGAAAAAATTCTAGTACGTACACGAAATATGCAGCAAGCGAAAAGTGTACTATTACAATCTATCGCATCTGTAGACATTATTAAGAAAAATAATGAAAAGTTAACAGAGGCAATTCGTAATGCAATTACGATGACGCAAAACGTTGTAACAGTTTCAGCTGCTATCCAGCTAGCGTTAACAAATCAGCGTAAAACAATTGATGCAGTGAATGCGACAAATGAAGCAATTGAATCAATGGTATTAAGTAACTCACAAGCATTAAAACAAAATACAGAAGAGACAACAAAACTTCTTGAAAATCCTGCTATTAGCATGGATAAATTACGTGAATCATTCCAAAATGTATTTGCTGCGATTGAAGCTTCTGAGAAATCATCAGAACGTATTATCGAGTCAAGTAAGAAGTTTGTAGTTGAATTAGACACATTTAATGATGAAATGAAACAAAAACTCATTCAGCGTCCAAGGAAATAACAGACTTTTAGAGGAGGTGAAAAAATGAGTTTCATTCAAACAGTATTAGTACTATTGGGTACATTGCTATTAATCGCATTTACTGTCGTTGTTTTAGTTGTATATTTCGGACGTAAACTGTATTTTTCATGGACGAAACCATATAAAAGAGCACATGATTCTTTAGATAAGTTATCGAATAAATCATTACCGTTTCTACAAGAATTTACACAACACCCACTCTTTTATCGCTGGATTCGTACGGAAGGAAAGAAAGAACAATATATATTAAACACTCTTTTTTGTGCATCGGGTCAACGTACGAGAGAGCAAGTATTCTCAATGTTACCGAAAGAAAAACAGAAAAAAGTACATGTAATGGCAAAAACAACGAAAAAACTTACTAATGAAGATATTGATGTAGCGGCGATGAAAGTAAAAGATTTTTTAAGACAAGAAACGCAGCAAACAGTAAAACCATCAGACCTTTCATTTTATAAATTGTATTTTTATGATCGATATCCAGATGCATTAAATACAATTCAAACGTATAAACGCTCAATAAACCCTTCATTACAAAGAACGGTTGATGAAATTACAATTTCAGTATTAAATGCCTTGCCGTATTATCAGGAGCAACGTATGTTTGAACAACAACATAAACTTGAAACGTTCTTAATGAAAGATTTAACAGCGATGCTATCGTTAGTCGTACAATTACCACCTTCACAACGACCAGAAAAAGAAGAAGAATTAAAAATCTACTTGCAAAATTTCCAAAAAGAAATGGAAGTAGTCGAGCGAGATATTCGTGACTCGATTGATCACGATTTGAATGTGAAGATGAGAGCAGCGACTGAGAAGTTTAAAAATAAATAAATGAAAAGCGCCTTAAAGCTATAGTTCTTAGCTTTTAAGGCGTTTTTTTATTAGTTGTTATTTTGCTTTAACGGTTGTATGACTAGAAGCAACACTTTCATTATGCAATCGATCAACTGCAGTTACTACATACGTGTAGGTTTCTCCAGAAATAGCTGTTTTATCTACATAAATCTCTCCAAGTTTTGTTTTTCTTACAGTAGTAAGTAAATGTTTTGGATTTTGTATATCCACTTCATTTTTTCCATTCACACGGTAAATGGCGTAATAAGCAGAGTCATTCTCTCTATTATCAATGATACCTACTGCAATACCTTCATCTCTTGGAATAGCACCTTTTAAAGTCGGTTGTTTTGGTGGATCATGATCAAGCCAAGGCATAGGCGGGATTAATGCAGGATGTTTATATATGTCGTTTGTGAGTCTATCTTTAATGCCTAGAGGATTGTTATTAATATCTTTTAAGCTGAAATGCATACTACCTTTTATCTCAGGGGATAACCGGTTTAATGTAATTTGTCTTGGATATTCTTCAGGATCAGACCAAGCGGGGACAGAATTATTATTAATTTTATAGGCTGCCTGACCGATGTATAGGTGAATCGGTTTATTATGTGTTTCTTTTACCCACCAATCTACTAATATGTCATATGCAGCTGGTGTGAAACCAATATTCCAATATATTTGCGGTGTAATGTAATCAATATAACCTTTTTGTATCCATTCACGTGTATCAGCATAAAGGTCATCATAGTTTCTTTGGCCTGCAGTTGTGTTAGAGCCAGTTGGATCGTCAGCTATATTTCGCCATACGCCGAACGGACTTATGCCAAACTTTACGTATGATTTTTCTTGTTTTATAGCAGTATTTAAATCTTTTACAAGTTCATTTACATTGTCACGTCGCCAATCCTCTATATTTGTAAATCTACCGTTATTATATGTTTCGTACGTTTTTTGATCGGGGAATTGTTCACCCGCTACTTTATATGGATAAAAATAATCATCCATATGTAGTGCATCAACATCGTAATTTTGTACAATTTCTAAAGCACCTTCTGTTATAAATTTTTTCACTTCTGGAATACCAGGGTTGTAATATAATTTCCCGCCATAAGGTACAACCCAATCCGGATGCTGTTTTGCAGGGTGATTATTCGTTAATCGATTTATATCAGTGTGATTCATCGTTATTCGATATGGATTAATCCATGCGTGGAATTCTATATTTCTTTTATGTGCTTCTTCAATCATAAATGCGAGTGGATCATATCCAGGGTCTTTTCCTTGTGTCCCCGTAATGTATTCAGACCAAGGACCGTAATTTGAAGGATAAAAAGCATCAGCAGTTGGTTTAATTTGTACAACAACTGCATTCATACCAGTGTTTTTTACATCGTCTAATAATCTAATAAATTCTTGCTTCTGATTTCCGATGGGTAAGCCAGTTTTTGAGGGCCAATCAATATTAAGAACAGATGCGATCCATACAGCACGTAATTCATGTTTTTTATACGTAGTATTTACTTCAGCATAAGTAGAGTGAGGAGAAATAAAAGAGAAAGGAATAAAAAAGATGACGATACAACATATCACTAATAAACGTTTCATGATTATTTATACGCCTCCCTATTATATGGTTAGCTAATATGATATCCGAGGTGAGGTTGTACTTACAATTGAGAAAAATAAATATTGAAACATTAATTTAATAGGAAAAATATTTTTACTGAAATTTACTTTCAATATAACTAAATTCTTTTACTTCTTCATATGCTTGTTAGTAAAGTGAAACTCCCTTTCATCCGAAGGGGATAATTTATAAGTATAGGAGGATTAATAAATGAAGGTTTTATTCGTTTGTTCTGGAGGGATGTCCAGTGCAATTGTTGTAAACGCTTTAAAAAAAGAGGCGGAGAAAAAAGGTGTAAACATGGAAGTCCATGCCATTGGAACAAGTGAGATAGAGGAAGAAGTAAAGAATGGCTGGGACGTTGTAATGGTTGCACCTCAAGTAAGACATAGATTTGACTCTGTTAAAAAATTCGCAGAAGAGGAATCTATCCCGTGCGGTATCATACCGCCACAAGCATACACGCCGCTTGGCGGACCGACTTTATTAAAAACTGTAAATGATTTAATTAGTTAGGGGGAAGCGTTATGAATAAATTTGTCACGTTTCTTGATAGAAACTTATCTGGACCGATGGCAAGGCTTTCTGAACAGAGGCATTTACAAGCAATCCGTGATGGAGTTATTTCAGCGTTACCATTTATTATTGTAGGAAGTTTCTTTTTAATCGTAGCATTTCCACCATTACCGAAAGATAGTTTCATATCTGTTTGGGCATTAAAAAATCAAACAAGTATATTAATACCATATCGTTTAACGATGTTTATTATGTCTTTATATATAGCATTTGGAATAGGATATAATTTAGCGAAAAGTTATAAGCTAGATGCTTTATCAGGAGCACAGCTTGCAGTATGTTCATTACTCTTAACATTAACGCCTGAATTAATTGATAAAAAAGGGTTTATGCTTCCGATGACAAATCTCGGGGGGCATGGATTATTCGTGACAATGATTGTTTCTATTTTATCAGTTGAGATATTAAGATTTTGTAAGACGAAAAATGTAATGATTAAAATGCCAGAACAAGTACCGCCGTCTGTTTCACGTTCGTTTGAAGCACTTATACCTGCTGCATTCGTTATTATTTTAATGAGTTTAGTAACTGTCGTTTTTAGTATTGATTTACATCATGTAGTTGATAAATTAGCGGCACCGTTAGTAAAAGCTGGTGATAGTTACTTCGGTGTAATCATTCCAGTATTTTTAATTACATTTTTTTGGTCATTCGGAATCCATGGTGTGTCGGTTGTTGGAACTGTTGCCCGGCCATTATGGGAAGTATATTTAGGGAAAAATGGTGAAGCAGTTGCTAGTGGCGCAAATCAGTTACCATTCATTTCACCAGAACCATTATACCAATGGTTTATATGGATTGGTGGTTCGGGCGCAACGCTAGGACTTGTATTAGCCATGATCGTATTTGGTAGATCGAAATATTCGAAAGCATTATCGAGAAGTTGTATTGTACCTGGTATTTTTAATATTAATGAACCTGTTATTTTTGGATTGCCAATCGTACTAAACCCAATATTAATTATCCCATTTATCATTACACCACTAGTAACAGCAACTATTGCATACTCAGCAACTGCGATGGGGTTTGTTACACCAACACATATAATGCCTCCATGGACATTACCAGCTCCAATTGGTGCATATTTAGCAACAGGTGGGGATTGGAGAGCGATTGTACTCGTATTTATAAACATAACAATATCATTCCTTATTTATTTACCATTCTTTAAAATGTACGACAAAAACATGCTTGAAATTGAGAAAAATGGTGATGGGGAATCTGTTAATCCGTAAGTTTTATATTTTATTTTTGAGTGATAGGCATTTTGTCTATCACTTCTTTCACATGAAGTCCAGAGAGGGTGAAATGGAATGAATATAAAATTTAGTTATAAAGGTGTATTTTTATTATTATTTGGAGTGATATGTGCAAATTTACTTTTTGTACCTTTATTAAGAATGCTAGATTTATCACAAATGCATAGTATATGGCTCGTTACAAGCATTGCGGCAAGTATTTTGCTTACAGTAGTTGTTTCTTTCATTGATGGATCGTTCGCATCGAAAGCTCAGTTGTTTTATAGATTTATATTATTTTCGATCGGTTGTACGTTTGTAACTTACATGATTGTTTTTTAGTAAATAGGAGGTCATGCATATTATGTATATTGCAGGGATAATGTCCGGTACTTCGTTAGACGGAATAGATGTAGCACTCGTTCATATAGAAGGAAGCGGTGTAGATTCTAAAGTTGAACTCATCCATTTTACTACAGTTCAATTTTATAATGATATGAAAAATGAGATCCAGCAGGCGTTATCAATAGAAAATTCAAATGTACAACTCATATGCAGTTTAAATTTCAAACTCGGTTTATGCTTCGCAGGTGTTGTAAAGGAAGTTTGTAAAGAGGTCAATTTTCCTTTGAAACAATTAGATTTAATAGGTTCTCATGGACAAACGATTTATCATCAGCCAAAGCAAGATGGTAATATGATTCCTTCCACATTGCAAATTGGAGAACCAGCAGTTATAGCATATGAAACGAATACGACGGTTATTTCTAATTTTCGAACGATGGATATCGCAGCAGGGGGACAAGGTGCACCACTTGTACCATATTCGGAAATCATTTTGTATCGTCATCAAACTAAAAATAGACTACTACAAAATATTGGCGGGATCGGTAATGTTACCGTAATACCAAGTCACCTAAGTGATAAAAGCGTTATAGCTTTTGATACTGGTCCAGGTAATATGGTAATGGATGAAGTATGTCAAAGGCTATTTCAGTTGTCATATGATCAAAATGGTAAGATTGCAAAACAGGGAGTAGTTGTAGATGAAATTTTGACATATTGTATGAATCATCCATTTTTAAAAATGAATCCACCGAAATCAACTGGTAGAGAACAGTTTGGAGAAGAATTTGTCAGTGAGTTGTTGAAGCAGTATGAAAAGCATAGTAAAGAAAATATATTGACGACTGTCACGATGTTTACAGCAAGTTCAATCGTTCATCAGTATAAGGAGTTTATTCTGCCGTATTATGAAATCGATGAGGTGATTTTAGGCGGTGGTGGCAGTTATAATCGTACACTTGTTGAAATGATACGGTATGGATTGAAGGATGAAAAATGCGCCATATTCATTCAAGAAGATATAGGCTATTCTTCAGAGGCGAAAGAAGCAATCGCCTTTGCCATTTTAGCAAACGAAACGTATCATCGTAATCCGAGTAATGTGCCAAGTGCAACAGGTGCAAAGCAATCTGTTGTTTTAGGGAATATAACATTCCCTCCAATTTGAAGAGAATGAGGCGAACATATGAAATATATGATTGGAGTAGACGGCGGGGGAACAAAGACAGAAGCAATTGCATTTAATCAAGACGGAAGTGAACTTGAAAGGGCTACGAGTGGTTTTGGAAATATATTAATAGATTTTGAAGAAGCACTTTTTCATATAATGGAAGCGATTGATCAATGCCAGAGAGGGTTATTAAATGGGAATTGCGTTTGTATTTGTTTAGGATTAGCGGGTGTAAGTGGAGCAAATACGAATGAATTAACATTACGTCTAAAAAAGAAGTACGGAACACAAATTGAAGTTTTTAATGACGCAATGATTGCTCATGCAGCTGCTTTAAAAGGAAAGGATGGAATTTTAACAATTGGCGGTACAGGGGCGATTTGTTTAGGAAAGAAAGGAGAAGTGTACGAGTATAGCGGTGGATGGGGACATATTTTAGGAGATGAAGGAAGCGGATATTGGATTGCGTTACAAGGTTTAAAGAGAATGGCAAATCAATTTGATCAAGGAGTTCCACTTTGCCCATTAAGCTTAAGAATTCAAGAAGAGTTTCAACTTTTGACATCGTCTCATATAAAAAGACTAGTATATAGTTTTTCAAAAGATAAAGTTGCAGCAATCACACCATTCATTATTGAGGAAGCGAGAAATGGGAATGATGATGCACATGAAATTATGGTGCAAGCGGCTACGGAATTAACGAGAATTACGGTGAATATTTACAATAAGATGCAGTTTGATTTATCAACTTCAATTGCAGTAAGTGGCAGTATATTACGTTTCGTTCCTGAAATATATGCTGAATTTAAGAAATGCTGCGAGAAAAGTATGGGAGAAGTTATATTTGTATCACCATCAGAACTAGCAGTGAAAGGAACCTATTACTTAATGAAGAATTTATATTTTAATAAATAGCGGTATGAGAATTTTTGTATGATTTGTAAAAATATGATGTTAAAATGTATAAAGGGATGTAAAGTAAGAAAAGTACAATATACATAGTCATTGAATATTGTATAAGTACTCCCATGTAGAAAGTGAATGATTACATGATTAATAGTATACAATTTTTGTATTTGGTGGCTTCTTATTTATTGGGAAACATATTGACCGCTTATATAGTGACGAAATGGAAACATAATGTTGATATTCGGCAGGAAGGAAGCGGCAATCCTGGCGCAAGAAATATGGGGCGCGTATATGGAAAAGGTTATTTCGTCGCTACATTTTTAGGTGATGCGATCAAAGGGGCAATCGTAGTTTCTATTGCAAAATACCTTTTTGAAGATTCTACATTTGTAATGTTAGCTTTACTGGCTGTTTTACTTGGACATATTTACCCGATTGTATTTAAAGGCAAGGGTGGAAAAGGGATTTCAACATTTATTGGAGGATTAATTGCATTTGATTATTTGATAGCGCTTACCCTTGTTGCTGTTTTCATTATATTTTATTTAATCTTTAAAGGATTTACTAAGCCAGGACTAATTACAATCGCTTGTTTACCAGTGTGCATGATTTTGTATTCTTACTCTATTGTTACGACTATTTTAAGTGCACTTATCATTGTACTTATTTTATATGTAAATCGAGAATGAAATGAACTTTTTATAAGTGGAGTTAATCTCCACTTATAATTTTTATTAAATACATAAAGGAGAGAAGGCATGGGGTTAATTTATAAAGTTGCTGATCAAGCTTTGGAATTTGAAAGTATACATAAGTTGAATTATAAAACATTTGTAGAAGAAATTCCGCAACATGAAGAAACGAAAGAGCGTGTTCGTATAGATCGTTTCCATGAAGAAAATACATATTTAATTTGTTTAGATGACGATAAGTTAGTAGGTATGGTTACTTTGCGAGGAAAACGACCATTCTCGTTAGACAATAAAATTCCAAATCTAGATTATTATTTGCAAGAACATGGAGAAAACGTATATGAAATTCGTTTACTTTCAGTAGAACGTGAATATAGAAATGGAAGAGCGTTGTTAGGTTTAATTCGCTTTTTACATCGTTAATTGCTTCTAAATGGATATGAATTGGCACTCATTTCTGCTACAACACGTGAACTACCTTTATATGAGCAAATGGGATTCAAATCTTTCCATACGTTAGTTGGTACAGAAGAAGCAGCCTTCCAACCAATGTATGTTACCCCTGCTATGTTTGAAGCATCGAGTGTTGGGGGAATTATGACGAAAGAATATACGTTTTTACCTGGTCCAGTAGATATTGAAGAAAATGTTCGAAAGGCATTTTCTACTAAGCCTATTTCGCATCGTTCTAAGTTATTTCAAGTGACGATGGACAATGTGAAAAAACGGTTACTTCACATGACAAAAGCAAAGCATGTACAACTTATGTTAGGAACAGGGACGTTAGCAAATGATGCCATTGCTTTACAGTTACGTTCTTTAAAAGGGAAAGGACTAGTATTAACAAATGGGGAATTTGGTAATAGATTAGTTGGACATGCATCACGCGCGCAATTACATTTTGATATGTATAAAAAAGAAATGGGAGAACCGTTTATTTATACCGAATTAGAAAAAATAATGGGAACTGGAAATTATGAATGGCTTTGGTTTGTTCACCATGAAACATCAACTGGAATGTTAAATGATTTAGACAAGCTAAATGTTTTAAGTAAAAAGTATAATGTGAAGCTATGTGTAGATTGTATCAGTTCGATTGGAGCAATACCGATAGACTTGAAGGATGTATATTTTGCAAGCGGTGTTAGCGGAAAGGCAATTAAATCGTTTACTGGATTATCTTTCGTTTTTTATAATCATAATGTGAAAGTAAACGAGACATTACCGGCCTATATGGACGTTGGTATGTACGAAGAAAATGAAAGTATTCCATATTCTCATTCATGGAATTTAATTTATGCACTGCAAGAAGCATTAAAGAGATTTGAAGATGCAAAAGCATTTGAAAAAATAAACGAGACGTATGCATATATTGAACAAGCTATTACTAATATGGGTTTAAATCTTGTTTCACCTAAAGAACATGCCGCGCCAATTATAGTTACCATTCAATTAAATGAAAATCAGTCTTCTAAGGTGATTGGCGATGCGTTAGCGTTACAAGGATACATTGTTCATTATGAGTCATCTTATTTACAAAAGAATAATTGGATCCAAATTGCATGCCTGAATCATTACAAAGAACGTGATATGAAGAGGATGTTGAATTGTTTACAACTGTGTGTATTACAGAGTGAGGTACATATATAAAGACTTTTTCTTAATATAGTTGGTTTCGTATAAAGGAGTTGCTACATACGAAAACTTAGGAATAGATCATTGGAAGAGGTGTTAGTATGATAACTAAAAAACTACCGTTACATATAGATGATATTAAAAAAGCTCAAAACATTTTAGACAGAAATGCTCGTAAAACGCCTTTAGTAAAATCATTTTATTTGACTAGTAAAACAGGTGGAGAAATTCACTTGAAATTAGAAAATATGCAATTAACGGGTTCTTTTAAATTTCGAGGTGCATTTAATAAAATGTCACAGCTAACAGATCAGGAAAAAGAGAGAGGAGTAATTGCTTGTTCCGCTGGTAATCATGCACAAGGAATTGCTTTATCAGCTCATTTACTTGGTATTAAGAGTAAAATTGTGATGCCAATTTCTGCACCTCAGGCGAAAGTTGAAGCAACTAGAGGCTATGGATCAGAAGTGATTTTATATGGTGAAACTTTTGATGATGCGAAGGCAAAATGTGAGGAGATTATTAAGAAAACAGGTGAAACATACTTACATCCATATGACGATATAGAAGTAATGGCTGGTCAAGGTACAATTGGTTTGGACATTCTTGATGATATGTGGGATGTTGATACTGTCATTGTACCAATTGGCGGAGGTGGAATTATTTCTGGAATTGCTGTTGCATTAAAATCTTTTAATCCATCCATTAATATAATTGGTGTCCAAGCAGATAATGTTCATGGGATGAAAGCATCTTATGACAAAGGTACGATTGTAGAACATTATGAGGCACCTACTATAGCAGATGGTTGCGCAGTTAAAATACCAGGCGATTTAACTTTTGAAGTAGTAAAAGAATTAGTAGATGATATTGTAACTGTATCAGAAGGTGAATTAGAAGTAGCGATGAAAGACTTATTACAACGTGGTAAAGCTGTTGTAGAAGGGGCTGGCGCATTAGCTACTGCTGCTCTACTTGCAGGGAAAGTGGATCCATATATTAAAGGGAAAAAGGTAGTCGCGGTTATATCTGGTGGAAACGTAGACTTGCAGCGCATTTCCAGTGTTTGTGAGCAATTTTTTGTAGCTAATGAAGTGAAATAATCTTTAAAAAACATAAATTTTATGAAAGAAGAGCTAAGAAAACTAGTCTTAGCTCTTACTTTTTGTCTAATGTGTAGTACAAGTTTTAATACACATGCCTTATTTTCCGTAAAGTGAATTATTTTATTTAAGCGTCTATTTTCATTGATAACTCAAATAATTATATCAATATTGTCGAAACGGAAACATAAATTTAATATAATGGTCTTAACGTATGAATGAGCGGTTAGGAGGATAGACCATGAATAAGGAAGAACAGGTCATGAACGGTTTCAGGGAATTATATAATAAGATGGTTTGGCTTAATAAGGATAAGATGGAAGAAGGTCTTAAAGGTTTTAAGTCTTCTGAAGTACATTGCATTGAATATATTGAAAACAATGCAGATTCTAACGTGACACAACTTGCAGAGGCTTTTTATGTGACTCGCGGTGCAATAAGTAGAATGACTAAGAAGCTCATAAAAAAAGGCCTTATCGAAAGTTACCAGAAATCAGAGAATAAAAAAGAAATCTATTTTAGGCTTACTGAACAAGGGAAAGAAATATATAAAATTCACGAAGAGTTGCACAAGGAGTTTCAAGAGCGGGATAAAGCTGTATTTGAGCAAGTAACCGAGTCAGAATTCGACAGTATAATTAGCTTCGTGGAAAAGTATAGTAGGCATTTGGATGCAGAAATAAAGAAACAAGGTATACATATTAAGTCGTAATAAAGTTGAAGCATTCGGGCATTAACGGGTAGTTAATCCCGAAAACGAACTTAATTGCTCGTTAATCCGGGATACATTCAAATAATAAAAAGGTAGCCTGCTCACAGTAAGGCTACCTTTTTATTATTGTATTTTTGTTGACTAATCAACAAAACGGAGTTATTATTTTGTTGACAAAGCAACAAAATATTTTAAGAGGAGAAGTTAAATGTCTATATTTAGATCACAAAATGAAAGTGAAACTGAAAAAAATATTGATAAACATGCTTTAATATTCGGCCTTATTTCTGTATTTCTTTGTGGAATAGGTTTCAGTATCATACTGCCTGTTGTTCCATTCTTAGTGCAGCCTTATATAAGTAGTACAGAAGAACAAGCTCTAGTTGTTACCCTACTGACCTCTGTTTATGCGGTTTGCGTATTTTTCGCTGCTCCTGCACTCGGAGCTTTAAGCGATAAATATGGCCGTCGTCCATTACTTTTAATATGCCTTTTCGGTTCTGCAATTGGGTACTTAGTTTTTGGTGTAGGAGGTGCTTTATGGGTACTATTTGCTGGACGCATAATTGAAGGTATAACAGGCGGGAGTATAAGTACAATTTTTGCATATTTTGCAGATATCATTCCTCCAGAACAGAGAACGAAGTATTTTGGGTGGGTGAGTGCAGTGGTAGGTGCAGGAACCATTATCGGACCAACTCTTGGGGGATTGCTTGCAAAGTTTGGTCATTCTGTACCTTTATATTTCGGAGCGTTCATAACTTTATTAAATGTCTTATATGGGATGAAATATATGCCTGAGAGTCTTGACAAAAATAATAGGTTAAAAGAAATTACTTTTGTAAGGTTAAATCCTTTTGCTCAGCTGGCAAACATACTTTCCATGAAAAACTTAAAATGGTTACTTGTCTCAGCGTTTTTACTTTGGATACCTAACGGATCTTTACAAGCAATTTTTACACAATTTACGATGGATACTTTTAGCTGGAAACCTGCACTAATCGGACTTATGTTTTCAATTATGGGATTTCAAGATATCATTTCACAAGCTTTTATAATGCCAAAGCTATTAATCAAGCTTACTGATAAACAAATAGCTATACTTGGAATGGTTTCGGAAATTATTGGCTATAGTTTTATTGCAGCATCTGCTTTATTTTCCCTATTTCCTCTTCTAATCGTTGGGATGTTACTGTTTGGTTTTGGTGACTCAATTTTCGGGCCTTCATTCACTGGGATGCTTTCAAAGTCTGTCGATTCTAGTGAACAAGGAAGGATTCAAGGCGGTAGCCAATCTATTCAAGCTTTGGCAAGAATGATTGGTCCAATTATTGGAGGGCAAATCTATGTATTACTTGGTCATGCTGCACCTGCTTTTATGGGGATGATTCTTATAGTAGTGGCAATAGCAGTTTTGTATAGGGGGACGCATGTAACTGTATAAACTACATGCACTAATATGGTCTTTCTTTATATAAGGATGTCTCTAGGGGAATCTTTCCTGAATGAATTGAATAACAGATAAATATAAGAACAAATAATAGGGTGTCAGAACTTAGGAACAAGTACTGGCCCCTATTTGTTTACGGCTTGAGAGCTACGAGAAATTAAGAATTTATTCTGTAATGCTCTCATGATGAAGGTTAAATAGAACTATCAATAATTAAAGTTAGCTTTTTTGAAAGTAAAAAGCTAGGTAAATGACTAGATAGTTTCATTATGCTCGTGCTGAAGTAAATAATGACTCCATTTTTACTTTGCTCTTCTCTCGAATTTCAGCGTCCGCATGGCGCATTACAAATTTATGCGCTATAGCAATTGCCAAAACATCATCTAATAAACCAATCCCAATAATAGCAGCTATATCTGGAATGAAGTCGATTGTTAATACGTAATAGGATAAAGCGGCTAATATTATGAATTTTGCTTTAGTAGGTAACCCTTTTTTTCTCATTGTGTAGTATAAAATAATGCTTTCATATACGCTTGATTTCCCAAGGTTTGCTGAGCTTTTTTTGAATTTTTTCCAAAGTGTCTGTTTCTCCATATAAACACTCCTTTTACAAAAACATAGACTTTTTAAAAGGATAGACAAAAAAGTGAAGAAGTAATCAATTTTATTATTTATCTTATTGTATATTTCCATAAAAATAAGGAATTACCTGTTCAAAATAATAGAATGTTTGTTATGTAACGACTCATAGTGTTTCGTTACATAAGTATGTACAGTAAAATGTATGTGGATGATTTATTAGCAAACATCTAATAAAGGGTATGGGGGAAAAAAGGTGAAGATAATAGAACTACCAATTGAATTTGAATTTAATGGGGCAAAACAATGTATATATCCGAGCTTACTTATATTAAACAAGGGATTAACTTTAGTAGATACAGGTTATATAAACTTTTTACCTTTAATTGAAGATGCAATTGTAAAACATGGGTATGAGATGAAAAACTTAAAAAATATAATTATTACTCATTATGATAACGATCATATAGGATCTTTATATGATTTCAAAGTGAAATATCCTCACATTAATATTATTGCTAGTGAAATAGAATCTAACTACATTAGTGGTGAAATAAAATCGGAGAGACTAGTTCAAGCTGAAGAAATGTTAGAACATATGCCAATTGAAGAGAAAGAATTTGGTAAATGGTTTATACAGCAATTAAAAAATATAAGACATATTTGCGTCGATGAAAAAGTAAGTGATGGTCAAATGATTTTAAATGATGAATGTCAAATAGTAGCGACGCCAGGACATACTTCGGGGCATATTTCATTATATTTTCCGGACTTAGAGTGTGTAATCACAGGGGATGCGGCAGTTCAAGATAATTGTGAATTAGTAATAGCTAATCCGAATTTTTGTTTAAATATAGAAAAAGCGGAAGAATCTTTAAAGAGAATAAAAAACCTTAAAGCAGCAACGTATTATTGTTATCATGGAGGAAAGCTTACTGTATAAAATAATAAAAAACCGATCTTTCCTATATCGAAAAGATCGGTTTTTTTAATTCATAGATTCTGCAATTTGAATTAAATCCTTTACGTTATATTTTCCTTTTATATAGCGTTTGTTACCAATTGCAATTGTATATTGAAAACCATTCTGCTGAAAGATAAGCTCATATGCTGAATCAAAATGAGGATTATATAATGCTTTTATATTATTTTTTAAGCTGTAGAACTTAGCTCCCCTAAGTGAATAGAAGTATAATTTGTTTTGAACTGGTGAAACAGTGATTTTAAAAATCCCATTAATATCTTCATTGTAGTATTGGAGGTTTAAGTAATCGTTATAGATGTACCCTTGAAATTCGTGAATTTCGAACGGGAATTTTGTAGGAGTAAGTATATGTTCCTTACACTTGATTTCATATTCTTTTACAATAGTAGCTTCTTTCATAAGAGGATTCGTTCCATCATAAATTTGATTAATTTGAGATATTTTATTGTTTTTTGTTACAATTTCTAAAATGTAACCGAGAGTAAATCCATCATCAGTGTCTTTGAAATAAGAAATAAGAATTGTAGTATCTTCTTTTGGAGACGGTACTATTTTAATTTCATGAATATGTTTATTTGTTTGGAAAGTAGGTAGTTCAATCCCTTCTGTTACATATGACCGCATTAATTTTTTATCATTTTTGAGTAAAGCTTGTTTGAATTCACTTATTACATCTGTTTGAGATTTCGCCATTATAATTTTGGTGGATTGAAAATATAGTAAGAAAAATAAGCAAAAAATTTTTATGAATGTAGTAGTTAATTTTATTATCATATAACTATCTTTCCATAAATTTGAAATGTATATGTATAGGAGGAGAGAATATGAGTTTATTGCTTGATTTAATAACGGATATAATTTTATTTTACCCTCGAAATGACATGAAATTAAAGCATCATATTGCTAAATTAAGTGAATTTGAGTGGTTTCGAAATCTACATGAAGATCCGAAGTATACAAGATTAATTTGGAGTAATAGAAAAATTAAAAAGTTCATTTTGTCTACTACTAACATGGAAGCATTAATAAAATCAGAGAAAAAACAAAAAGAATTTGTCCAACTAGTACACGATGAATATAAAAAAAGAAGATAAGAATTTTTTTATTTTTCATATTTGGCGAAACAAATGGTACAATGAAAGCTAATGTGAAAAATAAGGAAAAGAAGTGGTCTATTTGAAAAACTTTTTAGAATTAGGAATTAGTGAAACTTTTAATCATACATTACGTGAAAATGGAATTACAGAAGCAACACCAATTCAAGAGCAGGCAATTCCAGTTATTATGTCAGGTAAAGATATTATTGGGCAGGCGAAAACAGGAACAGGTAAAACGTTAGCATTCGTGTTACCGATTTTAGAAAAAATCGATCCAGAGTCTAGTGATGTTCAAGCTTTAATTGTTGCACCAACAAGGGAACTAGCACTGCAAATTACAACTGAAATTAAAAAAATGCTTGTTCAAAGAGAAGATATTAATGTACTAGCGATTTATGGCGGGCAAGATGTAGCACAACAATTGAGAAAATTAAAAGGCAATACACATATTGTTGTTGCGACACCAGGACGATTATTAGATCATATACGTCGTGAAACAATTGATTTAAGTAATCTTTCAACAATTGTACTAGATGAAGCGGATCAAATGCTTTATTTCGGTTTCTTATACGATATTGAAGATATTTTAGATGAGACACCTGATAGTAAACAAACGATGTTATTCTCAGCAACGATGCCAAAAGATATTAAAAAATTGGCGAAACGTTATATGGATGAGCCGCAAATGATTCAAGTACAAAGTGAAGAAGTAACGGTAAATACAATTGAGCAGCGTGTCATTGAGACGACAGATCGTGCAAAGCCAGATGCACTTCGTTTTGTTATGGATCGTGATCAGCCATTTTTAGCTGTTATTTTCTGTCGTACAAAGGTTAGAGCAAGTAAGCTTTATGATAATTTAAAAGGACTAGGTTATAATTGTGCTGAACTTCATGGTGATATACCTCAAGCGAAACGTGAAAGAGTCATGAAGAGTTTCCGCGAAGCTAAAATTCAGTACTTAATTGCGACTGATGTAGCAGCTCGTGGACTTGATGTAGATGGTGTAACGCACGTATTTAACTTTGATATTCCTGAAGATGTGGAAAGTTATATTCACCGCATTGGCCGAACAGGACGTGCAGGTGGATCAGGTCTTGCAATTACGTTCGTTGCAGCGAAAGATGAAAAACATTTAGAAGAAATTGAAAAAACGCTTGGTGCACCAATACAAAGAGAAATAATCGAACAACCAAAGATAAAACGTGTAGATGAAAATGGAAAACCGGTACCAAAGCCGGCTCCGAAGAAATCAGGTCAAAATCGTCAAAGAGATAGCCGTGAAGGTTCAAGACGTGATTCGAGAAATAGCTCAAGAAGTGATTCAAGAAATAGTTCGAGAAATGAAAATAATCGATCATTTAATAAGCCAAGTAATAAAAAAGGTAGTACAAAACAAGGTCAGCAAAGACTTGGCCGTTAAATGGTTATAATTGTAAAAGAGTCGCAAAATATTGCGGCTCTTTTTTTGTTTGTATACAACAAGGATGATGGCAAGAAAAAAACAAAAATTTCATTCACCGTATTTAAAAGTGATAAAGGAAATTTTATAGTCCAAGACCAGTAGAGCAAGGGGATTACTACCATGTGGCAATTCAAGAACAAGTGCAACTTACATATGAACAATATTTAATCGAAAAAAATCGAGAGAAAGCAATTCGTACTAGCTCCCCTGATGATGATACGGATTATGAAAAAATCAATTGGTATAACGATATGAAAACATCTTTTGCAAACAAAGAATTGGACGATGGGGTGAAAGAAATTCGTAACACATCCAAATGGTACGGGAATGTTATGCTGCAGCAAAAAGAGAACGGAACTTATTATGTCTACTATTTAGGTAGAACACTTTTGTTGAAAGAAAAGGTATTGAAGCGAGCGAATATTTTTATTATACATTCCGCAATTATTGAAATGGAACAAGAGAAGTTTATGAAGGATTTAACTCATATTGGTAGATGGAAAAAATAAGGGCGGGCGAAGATTGAGCTTTCTTATTTACAAATTTTAAATTAACAACCATTTTCGAACATTGGCCGAACGAGAAAATTATTGTTGCTGAAATGGAAAGTAAAGCAAGTTATCTGTATTGGCAGCAAGTTCAGAACAAAAATGTATAACAATGTTGATAGCGGAATTTATGAAGTTTGTAAAGTGCGAGAATGAAGATGTTTTTGACATCAAGCGTATGTACAGAGCAGGGTTTCAAGAAAATGTAAAATTATCGTAACCTCCATTTCGCCTACACGGGTATGCGAGCAAATGTAGCTGACATGTGGGGTACGATCATCGGGAACTGGAAAACTCATTTGTTCGTTTTGTTCGATGGAGAAATTACTTATTACGATGATAAGGGTAATGTGGTTCGAAGCTACCAGAAGGGGAATTATGCGGTATAAGAAAAAAGGACTAGCAGTCGTATCTGCTGTCCTTTAATAGGAGAAAAATTATTCTGGATTAGAACTACGAATAACCAGAAAACGCGCTTTAAATCAGTGTTGTCAAAGATGTAATAATCTATGCAACAAAAAGCTTAGTCGGAATTCAAAACACCAAAATGGCTTGCATTGGTAACAGGCTCAAAACTAGTATATGTAAAATGAAAAATCTTATACAAAAAGCAGACAACAATTTTGGTTGTCTGCCAATGTGTTCAATGAGTTAGCTAATTGTGATAATTTGCATCCCCATTATGAGAAGAGTGAAGCTGCTAGTTCAAACAGCTTGTTGGTATTATTATCGATTTCATAAAAAATATACAGAGAAAGCAGATAAGTGAAGAACCTACCTGCTTCTGCTGTAACAAAAGAAAGAAGTATTAGCCGTGGACACGGCGGCTTGAAAATAGTATGTATTTTTATTTCAAAAATATTCAAGGGGTGAAGAAACATGGGATGTTTAATAAAAGGGGTTTGTGAAATTAATCAGCTAATTAGTAAAACAAAAGAGAAAAACAATGAGCAAATATAACAATAAAAGGATAAATGTTCAAAAGAGCGATGAGTATAAAGTAAAACAAAATAGTTATATTAAAGCTTGATTTTCATGAAAAATAAAGCACGCATATAAGTGTGCTCTTATGAACGCTTTAGATTAGTATGACTAGATAGTCACCATACAATAAAATATGCTTGTTTGATATAAATGTGTGTTAAATCTATAACATATATTTTGGGGTGTATAAGGAATATTAAATGTTAATTTGCCAAGCATATTGTTTTTATTAACGAATTTGTGCAACTGTTAAAGTGGCAGAACGAATATCTACTGTACCAATTACTTCAACCGGTACAATTTGAATTAAATCACCAGGGTTTTAGTTTATTAGAATGACACCGCTGGATACATCTACTTGACCAGTGCCAATGATATTAGAACGGACTGCGGTTCCAGATCCTGCAATAATATTAGTTGATGAGTTTAGTGTCAAGAAAAAGCGCGCTGCTTCCGGGGCTACTGGAACGTTATCGAGGCTGATTGTTAATGTATAACTGATTTGATAAATACCAGCTACTTGAATTCTAATTCCAGTTCCAGTACTAATTGTATCATTTATTACAGGGACAGTAATATTAGGGTTTGGGCCCGTACTAGGTAATAGTAATGGCGTGAATAGTGTTGCAAATTGAGGTGAAGTAGCATTGAAAGCAAAACCGAGAGCTGGTAGCGTACTAGGGGCTTGTGCTCCACAATTAAAGTTTGTGTGCTTACGACAAGATGAACGCATATTTTCACTCCTTTCTTTCATTTAGATTGCGTGAGTAATAACCTCACGTTTTGGACAAGCACAATACAATATATGAAAATTTATAATGAATAGTGCAGACGTGTACTGTTATGAATAAAACTAACTGTCTGTTGTACAAAAGGAAACACTATGCTTACAGAAATAGTTTGTAACCTAAAGTTGAAAAATAGTATGAACAGGGTTAAAAATGTTATTCAGAAATGAAAGGAAAAAAATAAAAAAGAGCACGCATATAAGCATGCTCTTTGGCAAGAAAGGTAGATTTTTATGAGTGGATTCCTCCATACAATAATATATACTTGTCCGGTTAATAGTTGAGAAAGGGAGAATGAATATGGAACAAATTGAAGCGTATAACAAAATAAAAATTTCATTTTGTAAAAAAGGGGAATGGATATTTGTACTTATTGGGAAAACGCAGTTAAAGAATTCTTAAAGAAGTAAGAGCAGGAACGAAATAAAAGAGCAGCTAGCAAAAGCTAACTGCTCAATACAAGGAGATACAGAGAAGACCACTTTAAATGAATGTTGGCATACAGCCTACATTCAATATGGACCAAATATTTATTTTAAATCCAATTTATCATCCCAACAGATAAAATGGCTGCGCCTGCTGCAGAACCTAGCCAGTCTCTCCAGCCTAATGTATTTAAAGATGCATCTGTTAAATCCATAATTAAGAAGATAGCAAACATTAATACACCAAATGCTAAGCATCCCCAAAATATTTGCAAATATTTAATCATCTTCTTTCGGAACTTGCTCATATAAATCACCCTTATTAATAATTTATATTTTTACAAATAAATTATCGCATGTGCAAAAATTAAACGTACAAAATATGCAATATTACATATTGGAACTCAAAAAAATAATCCATTCATAAGTACATAGATCGAACAGGGGGAACCGTATCGTATGAACCAATTTTCATTTTTTGAAATCATCGATGTAAAGGAGATGCGCTGACTTGTGGTGAAGGAGCTGAAAAACTACAAAGTATTGTGCGTCTGGATGAAGAATCGAGAAAATAGGATCAAGCGGAGGGCATCGTTCTTTTCCTAAAATGAAAGGTGACGATAAGAAACATGAGATACGTTTTAAACAAATTGAGCGGACGTTAAAAAATAAAAATTTATAAAGGAAATAGAAAGTAGGATGTTGTATATACAATAATAGGAAACTTTTTACTAATTAAACATATAATTAAAATAGACCGACAGTCGGTCTGGTGGGAAGGAGAACGTGAATGCGAATAATTAAGGAGTATGAGGAGCGTAGAAAAGAAATTTTAGAAACGGCTGAACGATTATTTGTTACGAAAGGTTATACGAAAACAACAGTAAATGACATTTTAAAAGAGATAGGGATAGCAAAGGGGACGTTTTATCATTATTTTAAGTCGAAAGAAGAAGTGATGGATGAAATCATTATGAGGATCATTAAAGATGATGTTGCTCAAGCGAAAGCAATCGTCTCTAATCCAAATATCCCAGTTTTAGAAAAGTTATTTCGAGTTTTAATGGCGCAATCACCAAAATCAGGAGATGTTAAAGATAAAATGATTGAACAATTTCATCAGCCAAATAATGCGGAAATGCATCAAAAAAGTATAGTGCAATCCATTATTCATTTATCTCCTGTTTTAGCAGAGATTTTAGAACAAGGAATCGATGAAGGCATATTTTCTACACCATACCCACAAGAAACGATTGAATTATTACTCTCTTCAGCACAAGTCATATTTGATGAAGGTTTATTCCAGTGGAAGCCGGAAGAAATGATTAGAAGAGCTAAAGCGTATATTAAAATGATGGAAGTATCTGTTGGAGCGAAAGAAGGATCTTTTGATTATATGGTTGAGGTTTTAATGAAACAGAAATAATGTTTTTCTGTTTGTTTATTATAGACCGACAGTCGGTCTAAATTAAAGGAAGGGTGTGATTATGATGTCTATTAGTATAAAACCTTCGATGAAAGATTTTTATTTAATGGTGAGTGGGCAAATTATTACTATTTTAGGTTCAACACTTTTACGTTTTGCTCTGTCGTTATATGTGCTAGATATAACAGGGCGTGCTGATATATTCGCAGGATTATATGCGGTTACGAGTATTCCGTTTTTGTTAGCTCCTGTTGGCGGAGCGATAGCAGATCGTTTCAATCGTCGTAATTTAATGGTTATTTTTGATTTTATAAACGCTGTGATTGTATTAAGCTTTATAGTTTTATTATTTACTGGATCTGTATCTATTATATTGATTGGAACTATTATGTTTTTACTTGCAGTCATTAGTGCAATGTACTCACCAGTTGTAATGGCGAGTATTCCTCAATTAGTTCCAGAGAAAAAGTTAGAACAAGCGAACGGTATCGTAAATGGTGTGCAAGCATTATCTAATATAGTAGCTCCTGTATTAGGAGGAATGTTGTACGGCATAATTGGTTTGAAAATACTTGTAATAATAAGTTGCCTTGCTTTCTTTTTATCTGCGATTTTAGAAATGTTTATTACAATACCTTTTATAAAAAGAGCAAAAGAAAACCATATTATACCGACAATTGTAAAGGATATGAAAGATGGCTTCGTATTCGTTTTAAAACAACCATTTATTTTGAAATCTATGCTTTTAGCTGCATTACTAAATTTAATACTAACACCGCTATTTGTAGTTGGTGCTCCAATTATTATACGAGTAACGATGGAAAGTAGCGACACGTTATACGGAATTGGAATGGGATTGATCGATTTTGCTACTATTTTAGGTGCATTATCAATAGGTTTTTTTGCGAAAAAGCTACAGATGAAAACATTGTATTATTGGATGCTGTTAATAGCTTTATTAGTAATACCGATGGCACTATCAGTTACGCCAGTTATTCTTAATTTAGGATACTATCCACCATTTATCCTCTTTATACTCTCTTCTATTCTAATTGCAATGATCATGACAATTGTATCTATTTATGTAATTACTGTAGTCCAAAAGAAAACACCGAATGAAAACCTAGGGAAAGTAATGGCAATTATAACAGCGGTATCTCAATGTATGGCACCAATTGGGCAAGTCATTTATGGTTTTATGTTTGAAGAATTCAATATGAAAATTTATTTACCTATATTAGCTATTAGTTTCATAATGATAATAATAGCGATAGTGACGAAGAAAATATTATGGAATGAGGGGAACTAGCTTAATATGATTAGGAGAATGTTAAAAAGAGATTTCTCTCAAAATAAAATGATGATTACCATCTTATTTATGTTTATCATGTTATCAAGCCTTTTAATGGCAAGTGCTTCAAGTAACGTTATAAATCTATTGAACTCGATGGATCAATTGTTTAAAGTATCAAACGCACCGCACTTCGTACAAATGCATGCCGGAGAAATAAATCAAAAGTCAATCGATTCATTTGTAGCGAAAACTCCTTTTGTAAAAAAACAGCAAACGGCTGAGATGGTTCAAATAGGCGGGTCTAACATTTTTATAAAGAAGAAAAATCAAGCGGAACATAATAGTGTAATGGACATTAGCTTCGTTAAACAAAATAGTAATTTTGACTTTTTATTAGATTTAAATAATGAAGTGATCGATGTTAGGAAAGGGGAAATAGGTGTACCAATTTATTATATGCAAAAATATAATTTGCGAATTGGAGATAAAATATGGGTTGTTAAAAATAATAATGAACTAGCATTGGCTATTTCGGCATTTGTTCGTGATGTTCAAATGAACCCATCACTTGTTAGTTCAAAACGATTTGTAATAAGCGATGAAGACTTCGAAAGAATAAAGGGGAATTTTGGAGAAAGTGAATATCTTATTGAATTCCAGCTAACAGATGTAAATAAAATAAAAGAATTTGAAAATCTATACCAGTCATCGAATTTACCTCAAAAAGGTCCCTCTATTACGTATTCACTCTTTAAAACACTCAATTCATTAACAGATGGAATAATAGCTGCAGTACTTATCATAATAAGTGCATTATTAATGTTAATCGCAATTTTATGTATAAGATTTACGATTATGACTTCTATGGAAGAAGATTATCGGGAAATTGGTGTTATGAAAGCTATCGGCATTACAAGCAAAGAGATCCAAAAATTATATGTAACAAAATATGTTGTTATTGCTGCTAGCGGGTGTATATGTGGATATATTCTTTCGTTATTTGTTACAAAAATATTTACCTCTAATATCTCACTTTATATGGGAACAGCAAATACAAGTGTTTTACATTTTATTGTACCATTAATAGTCACAACTCTGTTATTTCTAGCCGTTATCCTTTTCTGTCGTATTATTTTGCGGAATTTCAGGAGAATTACAGCAATAGATGCTTTACGATCAAGAGGTAATCTAGGAAAGGGAAAGGTGAAAAGTTCTTTTTCTCTCTCTCAAACTAAAATTACAAATGTAAATATATTTATTGGTATACAAGATGTCGTAAAACGCTTTAAGTTATATCGCGTATTAAGTATCGTTTTAATCATAGCCGTGTTCATGATTGTTGTACCTGTTAACTTTTTGTATACGATTCAGTCACCGAAGTTTGTAAATTACATGGGAACAGGAAAAAGTGATATTCGAATAGATTTACAGCAATCTGAAAATATAGAGAAACGATTTAAGGACGTAATTTCATATATACGAAATGATGAAGACGTAGAAAAATATGCAGCATTTGTAACGAGTACATTTAAAATGGTGAACGCTGAAGGTACACATGAAAACTTAAATGTAGAAGTAGGAGACTTCACTCAATTTCCATTAGATTACGTTCAAGGAATAGCACCAAAAAATGAAAAAGAGATTGCTCTATCTTATATGAATGCAAATGAATTAAAAAAGAATGTAGGGGATGAAATCGTTTTATTTGTAGAAGGAAAAGAAAAAGCACTAACTATTAGTGGGATATATCAAGATGTAACGAATGGTGGGAAAACAGCTAAAGCGAGCTTCTCTTATAATAGCGAAAATATATTATGGTATGTAGTAAACGTAGATATGAAGCCTACTGTGAATTTACAAGAAAAAGTGAAGAAGTATAAACATAATTTTAGTTCTGCAAAAATAACAGATACAGATGATTATTTAACGCAAACTTTAGGAGAGACAATTAAACAATTAAGACTCGTGACGCAAGTGGCAATTTTGATTGCTATATTGATATCAGTTTTAATTACTGCGATGTTTTTTAAAATGTTATTGGCAAAAGACTCTTCACAAATATTAATTATGAAAAGTATTGGTTTTTCTAACAAAGATATTCGTATACAGTATATAACTCGTTCTATTGTCATTGTATTAATAGGCATTGTAACAGGGACATTACTAGCTGCTACGTTTGGTGAAATGTTAGTAAGTTGGTTAGGCTCATTTATGGGAGCAGCTCATATAAAGTTTGTCGTGAATCCTATCGTTTCTTATGTAATATGTCCAGCTATATTATTTATATCTGTGGCCGCAACAACACTTTTCAGTAGTTTTACTATGAAACAAACAAACGATGTAAAGCCAAATGGAGAGTAGGGGTGTGTAACTTGAACAAAATTTTAGAAGTTAAACAATTAAACAAAAAATATTCAATAGATGGAAATACAGTTTATCAAGTACTAAAAAATATAGATTTAGATATTTATGAGGGAGAGTTTGTATCGGTCATGGGGCCTTCTGGTTCTGGGAAATCGACGTTACTATATAATATTAGTGGAATGGATCAAATGTCATCAGGAAGTGTGAAAGTTGATAGTAAAGAAATATCATGTATGAAAGAAGAAGCGTTAGCCAAATTGCGCCTTACTGAAATAGGATTTATTTTTCAGCAGAGCAACCTTCTTAGAAACTTGAATCTATTTGATAATATCATCTTGTCAGCATATTTAGCGAAATGTGAGAGTAAGAAAATAGTAAATCAACGTGCTCTGGAGCTAATGGGGAAAATGGGGATTAGTGATATAGCATCTCATTATATAACCGAAGCATCTGGAGGGCAATTACAAAGAGTTTCTATTTGTAGAGCGCTCATCAATAATCCAAATGTTATTTTTGCTGATGAGCCAACTGGTGCTCTAAATTTAAAATCAACAGAAGAGGTAATGCAAATATTATTAAATATTAACCGTGATGGAACGACCATTATGTTAGTGACTCATGATGTAAAAGTAGCAGCGAAAACAGAAAGAGTTCTTTTTATGGTGGATGGAGAAATTGTTAGCGAAATTCAGTTAGGTAAGCTTAGGAATAATGAGTTGAAAGTGCGAGAAGAGAAGCTGTTAAAATGGTTAGCTGTACTTGGATTTTAAAGAAAAAAACTCCTATTAAATGTAGGAGTTTTTTTCTTTGTCTGAAAGCTTAAAAAGATATATAATAATTTTCTGATTATTTAAAAATGGAGGAGTACAAATGAAAAATGAAACGTTGCACACGCAAGAAGATATTATTAAAATGCTTGATTCATTATTAAGACCAGCAGAACCATTTTGGAATGAATTTTATGAGAATAGGGAAAAGGATGTTCCGTTTTTTGCAAATGTTCCAGATGAAAATCTAGTTTCATATATAGAAACAGGATGGATTTCCAGAGGGAAAGTGCTGGAACTTGGATGCGGTCCAGGAAGAAATGCAATTTATTTAGCGAATGAAGGATTTGAAGTAACAGCAGTGGATTTATCGATAGAGGGTATTAATTGGGCGAAAGAGAGAGCGTTAGCAAAAGGAATAGAAATCGATTTTATTTGTGATTCGATTTTTAATTTAGATTGTCAAAATGATTTTGATTTTGTGTACGATTCAGGCTGTTTACATCATATTCCACCACATAGAAGGCTACATTATGTGGATTTAATTAAAAAATCATTGAAACCGGGTGGTTATTTTGGATTAACATGTTTTGCAGCAGGCGATTTAGATGAGCGAAATGGATCAGAAATAACGGATTGGGACGTATATAGAGGGTGGAGTTTACAAGGTGGACTTGCATATTCTGAAGAAAAATTAAGAGAGATATTTAAAGAATTTGAAGTGATTGAAATTAGAAAGATGAAGCAAATTGACCAACCAAATACTATGTTTGGAGAATCATTTCTTTGGACAGCATTATTTAAGAAGAAATAAACAGGGATTTAATTGACAAACTCATCTTTTTTATAGACAATACATTTATAAGAATGTACGTTCGGTTCTGGCTGGCCGATGTATGTTTTACATAAATACATAACAAGGGGCGGTCTCTATATGAGTAACACAAATCAAAAAATCACTACGTTTTTAATGTTCGAAGGTAAAGCTGAGGAAGCAATGAACTTTTACACGTCGCTATTCGATCAATCAGAAATTGTAAGTATCTCTCGCTACGATGAAAACGGACCAGGTAAAGAGGGTTCTGTCATTCATGCAACTTTTACGTTAAATGGTCAAGAATTCATGTGCATTGATAGTTATGTAAAGCATGGTTTTACATTTACACCATCTATGTCTCTTTATGTAAATTGTGAGACAGAAGAAGAAATTGAAGCGGTCTTTCATAAGTTAGCGCAGGATGGATCTGTACTAATGCCTTTAGGTTCTTATCCATTTAGTAAAAAATTTGGCTGGTTAAATGATAAATATGGTGTGTCTTGGCAGTTAACGCTTGCGGAATAAAAAATGTAATTTATTTGTTTAATGGGTTTAGTTCAGAGGGTGAAAATTTAAATAATATATAAAAAGGTGTTCCAACCGTCAACAGGTTTGGAATGCCTTTTTATATGTAATTGATTTGCTTAAATGAATTTATATTTTTTCTATTCAGAATATTTTATTTTTCTTACTACTTTTTTATCTGTTAATATAAATATAGAAAAATATGTATTAATTATTGGTTAGGTTAATAGAAAAAGGAAAGCATAAATAGTAAATGATCTTACACTTAAAATGTAACAAGATAGCTAGGGGGAATAGTTATAATGGATACAACTCAACAAAACAGTAATGCATGGGATAAAAAGGTTGAAGAAGGTTCTAGATATACGCAACCTGTAAGTAGCGAGGTTATTGAAAGAAGTAAATCAGGTGAATGGGAAATCACAGTTACCACAGAAAAATCAGTTCCTAGAGATTGGTTTCCAAAGTCATTAGAAGGATTAAAAATACTGTGCTTAGCATCAGGTGGAGGGCAACAAGCACCAGTTCTAGCTGCTGCTGGGGCGGATGTAACAGTTACTGATATATCAAGAAAGCAGTTGGAACAAGATAAAAAGGTGGCAGAACGGGATGGGTTAACTTTAAAAACAGTGCAAGGAGATATGTCAGACCTTAGTGATTTTGAAGATGAATATTTTGATATTGTCGTAAATCCCGTTTCTAATTTGTTTGTAAAAGATGTTCATCTTGTATGGAATGAGGTATCAAGGGTACTAAAGAATAGAGGTATTCTTATTTCTGGATTTACAAATCCATTACTATGGATTTTTGATGACAATCAAGAGCAAAAGGGTATTCTAGATGTTAAACATTCAATACCATCATCAACACTAGATTATTTACCAGAGAATGAAGTTCAAGATTATGTAAATTCTAATCAAACAATAGAATATGCACATACTCTTGAAGACCAAATTCAAGGTCAAGTTGAAGCTGGTTTAGTTATAACTGGTTTTTTTGAGGATGATTTTGGTGGAACTAGAATATTAGATAAGTATATTAAAACTTTTATTGCTACAAGAGCTGTAAAGTTAAAGCTAGATTGAAAGTTTTTGCTTGTTATACTGGGGTTAGTTGAAGAATGGTCTTAAAAATAGGGAAAGTTCAATATATATCAAAAAGGATGGCACTTGCCATCCTTTTCCTTGTGTATTTTGAGTATATAAACAAGTTTCATATCTCTTAGTTGAAGTTGTCATTATTTATAGTTACTCTTTTCTTTTTAAGAATTTTGCATGCCGAATCTTTCACCGAGTTTAGCTAACAATTCAGGCTGATCCCCTTGACTCATTACAACTTCAATAAAGATAAGTTGATTCTTATTTAAAGTTATATTAGTTAAGACTTCTGCTAACTCTATTTCATTTTCCACTTTATATGTTAGACTTTTTTCTTCTGATCCAAATACGTTTGCTAGTTTCGTGTAATCCCACATTTGTATGTCATTATACGGTTGATTTTCGCCGTGAATTGCACGTTCAACAGTGTATCCATTGTTATTAATTAAAAATATAATCGGTTTTAAATTTTGACGAAGTATAGTCGATAACTCTTGAACAGTTAATTGGAAAGAACCATCACCAATAATTAAAATATTACGTCGCGATAAATCAGCGAGCTGTGTACCGAGTAGAGCAGGTAATGTATAACCAATTGATCCCCATAATGGTTGTGCTACATATGTAGTGTTATTTGGTAAAGGGATAGCAGCACTACCGAAGAAAGGTGTTCCTTGCTCAGCAATTAAAACATCGTTTTCTTGTAAGAAATGGTATATTTGTTGCCAAAAACGTTTTTGTGTAACCATTTGAGCTTTTGGATTGAACTCTTCTGTCATAGATAGTAATTCTGAAATAAAGGGCTTAATTTCAAGTGTTTCCTCGTTGCGATGTTCGATTAAATCACTTAACTGTTGTAAAACATCTTTCATTACAACGGGTCCATATTTTTTATCTATAATTTTCACAGTATAGGGATGGAGTTCTATAACTTGCTCTTTCATAAAGCCTTGTGTAAAGCCACCAGTAATAGTATCAGTTAATTTCACGCCAATACTAATAATACAGTCAGATTCATCAATTCTTTTTCGTAAGTATGGAGAACTAACATCACCAGTATAAATTCCTATAAATTGAGGGTGTTGTTCAGGGAATATTCCTTTTCCCATACTTAATGTTGCGATAGGAAACCCAGTTTTTTCTACGAATTGATGCAAATATTCTTCCGCATGAAAACGAGCTACTTCAAAATCAGCTAAAATAACTGGTTTTTTGGCACTGTTTATTTTTGAAGTAGCATGTAGAAGCATTTTATCCAACGCATCTTTATTACTTAGAACTGGTCTATGTAAAATTGGTTCTGTAGGTTTATTAATTGGTTTATTATACACATCAATCGGTAATTGAATATGAACAGGGCGTTTCTCACTCCAACATGCACGTAACACACGATCGATTTCTTCAGCGGCATGCTCAGGTGTTAATTTTGATTGTGCCACCGTGATTTCTCTATACATATTGGAAAAATGATCGAACTTTCCATCACCTAACGTATGATGAACGAGTGCTCCATTTTCCATTACTGTTGTTGGTGGTGTCCCCGTGATTTTTATAACAGGTACGTTTTCTGCGTATGACCCAGCAACACCGTTAAGGGCGCTTAATTCTCCAACGCCAAAGGTCGTAATAAGAGCTGCAATTCCTTTTATACGAGCATATCCATCAGCGGTATATGCCGCATTTAATTCATTACAATTACCAATCCACTTTAGCTTTTCATGTGCTAGTACGTCATCTAAAAAAGCCAAATTATAATCACCAGGAACACCAAATATATGCTCAATTCCTAATTCGCTTAGTCGATCTAATAAATATGTACTTACAGTATATTGCGATTTCAAATGAATCATCTCCTAATTGTGCAATGTATATTTCAATAAATTAAAGAAGTTCTAATACGTTGATTAAAATATTGATTACTGGATTGTGGTATAATTTACATACAGGGGGAACGCAGATGACACAACATAAAGAAGAACAGATGAATGAAGCATTAGCATTATTTTACTTTGCATATAAAACATTTACTGAAAAGCCAGATGAAATTATAAAAGAGTATGGCATACAACGAGTACATCACCGAATTTTATTTTTTATCGCACGATTTCCAGGGATAAGTGTAAATGAGTTATTATCACTGTTAGAAATAAGTAAACAAGCTCTTCACGGACCACTACGACAACTTGTGGAAAAAGGCTTAATTGAGAGTAATGAAGCTACACATGATCGCCGTGTGAAACAGTTATCTTTAACAGAAATAGGTGTAGATTTAGAGAAAAAATTGAGCGATGTTCAAAGACAACAGATGAGTGCTATTTTTTCAAAATTTGGTGAATCATGTGAAGAAAATTGGCATCAAGTTATGAATGAAATGGCAAATAGTCGATCAGGTTTTGATGCTTGGATATCAAAACGAGCAGTTGTAATCGATCAGAAATAATAAGAAATATATCTGTTTTTATAGTTTGAAAAAGAACAAATTTTATCCATACATTTGGCAACTATGGATTGGTCATAGAGTGAATGGATAAAAAGATACATTACTAGATACTTTATACGTGTACGCAATGGAACAATAAAATTCACATTTCCGAGAGGGGAATTATTATGATAAAACTTGTACTTATTCGTCACGGACAAAGTTTATGGAATCTTGAAAATCGCTTTACAGGATGGACAGATGTAGATTTATCAGAGAATGGATTAAGTGAAGCGAGAGAAGCAGGAGGGATTTTAAAGAAAAATGGATATACTTTTGATGTCGCGTATACATCTGTATTAAAACGAGCAATCCGGACGTTATGGATTGTACTTCATGAGATGGATCTTGCTTGGGTACCAGTACATAAATCTTGGAAGCTAAATGAAAGACATTACGGTGCATTGCAAGGGTTGAATAAAGATGAAACTGCGAAAAAGTATGGTGAGGAGCAAGTTCATATTTGGAGAAGAAGTATTGATGTAAGACCACCTGCTCTTACTGAGGATGATCCTAGATATGAAATGAATGATCCAAAATATAAAACACTTAAAAAAGGTGAGTTTCCATTGACTGAATGTTTAGTGGATACGGAGAAAAGAGTACTTGATTATTGGCATTCAGAAATCGCGCCATCATTAAAAAGTGGTGAAAAGGTAATTATTTCATCACACGGTAATACGATTCGTTCGCTAGTGAAATACTTAGATAACCTTTCAAGCGATGGTGTTGTTTCATTAAATATTCCAACGAGCATTCCACTCGTTTATGAATTAGACGATGATTTACGTCCGATTCGTCATTATTACTTAAGTATGGACGGAGAAGTACCAAAAGGGAAAATTCCGAAACATATTTCTTTTTAACATGAAAATTTGAAACGCATGCTTGTCTACATATACAATGTAGATTCATGATAAAAGACGTGGTACCTTCTAATGTATATGCGATATTGCTAAATTTAGAAGCTTGTCCACGTCTTTTGTCATAAAGAGGGCTGCTTGTGCATGTAATGATATCGTGAGTAGTTTTTGAATGGAGGGTGATGTCATTGGTGATCTCTAACATTCGAATCGGCTTATTTATTTTAGCAATCGTTTTTCTCGTTCTTGTGTTCTTTTACTGGAGAAACGAAGAGTTGTACGAGGAGAAAAAGCAACGTATTAGAAAGACTTGGTATGGGTTGTTTATAATATCAGTCACTGTGTATTTCATGATAAAAGGAATTGATTTAACCCTCTGGAAAAACCTATTAATGTTCACTGCAATGGTTATTTTCGTTGATATCGCATTTATTTTAACACCTAATATTTCCGAAATATGGGGAGCGAAATTTAGCGATATCGGCAAGACTGTTCAATCGATAAAACGGTCTTTAATTGCTTCTAAAGCAAGAGGGGAAATATATACAACAATTATTCAAAATGTCAATCCAGCAATGTTCGGTACAATGGAATGGCATACGGAAGAAGAGTATACAAAAAGCTTAAACGCATTTTTAGATTCGTATGGGGAAAAGATTGGTGCGAAAATTGTCGTATTTGAAGCGGCAAAGGAATTAAATACTAACTTTCGCGGTATCCGTTCTCAATTTAGTATTATCGTTCCGTTTGAACACATTGAGCAGTTGAATGAGCAGAAAGCGGTACAAGTAGAAAATGTCGGCATTATACCAGCAAAAATTGTGAGTGATGTTTTCATTGTTATTGATGGGAAGAAAAATAATCTGCAAGATCGAGATTTTGAAAATGTATATAATTTAACAATACATCATAGTTATTTTAGTAAATAAGGACAGGATTTTCTTCTGTCCTTTTCACTTATACATAAAGGTAAAGCAAATTTAGACAAACTTGTATAAAATCGGACAATCATTCCTACACTAGCACGTAGAGGTGATTGTAGTGATAAAAGATTATGACAATGATTTTTTTAAAGAAGATAATGAAGATACAACAGATTTCTCGTTAATAAAAGGAGATACATTACAGCAAGTAGAAGAGTTAGAAGAAGAATTAAAAAGAAAATGATACGTGTACATGCTGTCTACATTTGCGATATAATATAAATAGAAGATTGTATCTTTTTGAAAAGGGGGAGAAGAGATGGCTGAAATAAATGTACAAAAGTCTTCATTTTTTAAAGAAAAAAAAGAGGAACCAAATACAGATTTCTCTCTTGTGAAAGGTGCATTAACAGAAAATATAAATCGTTTAGAGAAACTGATGAATAATAGCGGTTCAAAATATATACGAGTGAAAAAAACAAAAGAAAATGCATAGTGCATTTTCTTTTGTTTTTTATTTAGCATTTAACTTTTCTTTTACTTTTGCAGGTAAGTCAGCTTCCTGAACCTCTTCATATGACTTCACTTCAATTGATGATATTTCATTTTTACTCTTATCATCTTGATCTACATAAAGACATAAAAATGCATTTTCATTTAATTTATGTTCGTTTGATGCTTTCTTACTTCTAAATGTAATTTGTTTTTTTACTCCGTCTTCGTCATAAGCAGGCAGTGTGTAGTTTCTTAAGTTTTTACCTTCAACTTTTTCGATAGTTCCTTCGCCTTGTATCTGTACGTAATATACATCTTTACCAATTCGATTTAATGATGCTCTTTCACATCCAATAGTAAAACTAGAAAATAATAAACATAGTGTAATAATCGCTAAAAACCTTTTCATTTTCTTTATCTCCTTCAATTTGTTTCTTTACACAGTATACGGCTATTATGAAATGAGAAAAATCGATTTAGATTACAACCCCCTTACAATGTTGTAAGAGTGTTGTCCATAAAATGAACAATATATTAAAAAGTTAAAAGAAAGGTAAAATAATGAATCATGGTATAATGATAAAAGACTTACATATTATTTTGTCATTTTGAGAGGAGCTTAAAAATGTATTCTACTTTAGAACAATTAACAAAGCACCCTGTATTTTATCATTTTGCAGAAATTTCAAAGATTCCTAGAGGATCGGGTAATGAAAAAGAAATTAGTGATTATTTAGTGTGGTTTGCAAAAGAGCGTAACTTAGAAGTGATTCAAGATGAAGCAATGAATGTCATTATTAAAAAAGACGCAACTGCTGGCTATGAAAATGTACCAGCTATTATCATTCAAGGTCATATGGATATGGTATGTGAAAAAAATCAAGCAACCGTACATGATTTTGAAAAAGATCCAATTGAATTACGAATTATTGGGGACATGTTATATGCAAATCAAACGACTTTAGGAGCGGATAATGGTATTGCAGTTGCGTATGCAATGGCTTTATTAGATGCATCAAACATTTCGCATCCAGCACTTGAAGTAGTTATTACTACTGAAGAAGAAACGACAATGGGCGGGGCTTTCGCTGTTGATGCAAATCACTTTGAAGGAAAGATTTTTATAAATATCGATTCTGAAGAAGATCATAAATTACTTGTAAGTAGCGCAGGTGGTGCGAAAGCTGTAGAAACAATTCCAGTAATATGGGATGAAGCGCCAGCTAATACGGATGCATACCGTCTATATGTTGGTGGTTTAAAAGGCGGACATTCTGGTATGGAAATTGATAAACAACGTGGTAATGCGAACAAAGTATTAGGACGAGTATTACGTGATTTATTAGCAAATATTCAATTTGAAATAAGTGAAGTTCACGGCGGATTAAAAACAAATGCAATTCCGCGTGAAAGTGTAGCTACAATTGTATTAGCTACAGAAGATGTAGAGAAAGTAGAAGAAAAACTAGACTCATGGACAAGAGTATTACAAGAAGAAATGCGTGCTGTTGATCCAGATGTTCATGTTACAATTACAAAATTGGATGAAAAAGTAGAAAAAGTATTTGCTAAAGAGACACAAAAGCAACTTATTTCATCATTATTCTTAATTCCAAACGGCATTCAAAGTATGAGCATGGATATTAAAGGTCTTGTAGAAAGTTCAACAAATTTAGGCGTTATTGAAACGTTGCAAGATGAAATTAAATTACGTAACGAAGTGAGAAGTTCTGTCAGTAGTTTAAAACAACATGTTGCAGATGAGATTAAATGTATTGCCGAATTAGTTGGTGCAACATTTGAAATAGAGTCAGAGTATCCAGAATGGCCATACAATCCGAATTCACAAATTCGTAATTTGTTTGAAAAAGTGCATCAAGAAAAATACAACAAGGATGCTGAAATCTTCGCTGTACATGCAGGTATTGAATGTAGTGCATTCGTTCAAAAGATGCCTGACTTAGATGCGATTTCATTTGGTCCAGACATTTTTAACGTTCATACACCAGATGAACATATTAGTATTTCTTCTGTTGTGAATAACTGGGGATTCTTCGTTGATGTAATGAAGGGTACGAAAGAATTAGCTAAATAATATGGATGAAATGAAAAGTAGCCAATAAAACTTTATAGGCTACTTTTTTGTATAGAATTTTATTAGAAATTCTTTTTTACGTTAGTATTTAATTTTTACTTTTATTTCTAGAGGATATTGTACCAAAGATTGCTCCGGATACTGCTCCGATTAAAGTCATAAAAATTGCACTCCATGCTGCAAATGACATTATTACACCTCCAAATAATAAATTATTGTTTCTTAGCCTTTTGAATAGAAATGATAATTGCGACAACTATTAAGAAAATAAGAGGAGACCAAGAAAAGAAAGACATGTAATATTCTCCTTCCAATATTAATTTTAGACCTTTATATAAATAAATTATCGCATGTTTAAAGAATGAACATATAGAATATGCAATATTGCATATCGAATTGTAGGGCATAAAGAAGTGAAAACAGTTCGTGAATAAAAATGCTAATTTATAAAGAAAGTAAGGATTTTTTCTAACCTTAAAAAGGGCGGACAATCAAAAAGCTCTCTACCTTATATAAGGCAGAGAGCTTTTAAAATAGTTTTTGTCTAATAACAATGGTATCCAATGTTTATTGGTGAGATAAACGTAAATTATTTTGAGATTTTAAAGCTGCCCCCATAATAATAATTTTCTCCAAGTTTCATAACGGCTACATATGTTCCTGGATTATAAACCTTAGTAATAGGTGTTACAAATCTACCATAATTATGTTTTAGACCTGAGTCATAAATGGTTTTATATCTATGCAAGTTTATTTCATTATTTTCATTTTCACTCAATTGATATATTTTTACAATACCAGTATCCTTACCACCAGTATATATAGTAACATCGAATGTATCTCCATGCTTTAAGTCACCAACTGCTAACTCTTCTATAAAATCTGCATTATGATGTAATAAAAAATAGCTTTGCCACTGCCAATTATCTAAAAATCGTGATTCTTTTTGTGTAAGTTGCGATTCAGCAGACACAGGTGTGATTGTACCAATTGTATTCGAAAATAAAAATCCTCCAACAGTCAATGCACCAATAATTGTTGATTGCCTTAAAAGTTTCATGTTCTAAACCTCCTATTTACTTAAGGATTCAGAAATCGTTTTTGTGAAAAACTAGCTGTGAAATCTAATGGATGATAATATCTTCTATAATTATATTAACATTTATTGATTTATCAGACAAATTAATGAATAATAAAATTATATCGAGGAAGTGAAGGGTAATTTAAGAAAGAAGTTAGAGATATAGCTAATAAACCTTTATTATATGTAATTGCGATTTATTAATTGAAAACATGATTATTTTAAAACTGAAATTTCAATGCACATCTTAAGTTTGGGTATATAATTTTACAATTTGACTTATGTAAATTATCAAGTTATGATTTTTTATTATAAAAGAAAGGCTTGAATTTAATGGTTCGTCGTTTGAGAAAGCTAAAAAATGTAGCAGTCGTATTAAGCTTCTAAGTGAATTACAAAAATCTACAATACTTAGAAGCGAGGAATAAAGTTATGAAGCATCCATTATTTAATCATTGGTCAGAAACGAAGTATTTAAAAGATATAGTAACAAATCCACTCATTGAAGTAGGAGAGTACTCCTATTATTCAGGGTATTATAGTCATCAAAATTTTGAAGATGGCTGTGTAAGGTATTTGTGGGGGGATGCTAAGTCCCGTGCACTTTTCAATCCAATTGAACAGATGGGATGGCATCTTGATAGACTTATTATTGGGAAATATGTTTGTATTGCTAGTGGAGTAGTCATTTTAATGGGCGGTAATCATAATCATCACGCAGAATGGATTACAGTATATCCATTCGCTGAGCAAATTGAACATTCATATGAACCGAAGGGTGATACAGTCATTAAAAGTGATGCTTGGATTGGAATGAATGCAATAATAATGCCTGGCGTTACTATTGGTGAAGGAGCAATTGTTGCTGCAGGATCTGTCGTAAGTAAAGATGTTCCGCCGTATACAATAGTTGGTGGAAATCCTGCTAAGGAAATAAAGAAACGATTCACTGATATAGAGATAAATATATTAATGGAAATGCGTTGGTTTGATTGGGATAGGAAATTGATTGAGAAGGCAATCCCGCTGCTATCTAGTCCATCCATCGAACCATTATTTGCTTTTTATAAAAATCAAGTGAAAAATAAATAAATCAGTTAGAAAAACTACATCCAGTATAGGATGTAGTTTTTTATTTTTTGTAAATGTGGAACAAATGTATTACTTATATTGTCTATTAAGTGTAATCCTAAAAAATATGAAAGTACGAATCATTTTGAAAAATACAAAGGTATTAAAAAGAGGGATATGTGTGGGAATACTAAGTGTCAGTGTGTCTAAAAGGGTGGGATGAGATGTTCTATATGAAAGTGGTCCTAATGTCTTATATGTATATAGAATTTGATAACGCTGTCTATTTTTTGAAGGGTTATGTTAGAACAACGTTTTTTGAGTACAAAAATATTGGAGGTAACAGAAGTGAAAGATATGTTTTGCAAGGGATTTATTGCAATAGTAACAGTGCTTACACTATTTTGTAGCATGGTCGTTACATTTGGAAGAACATCAGCGGAAACAATTCCTGCTATAGACGTTGAAGCAGGATCAGCAATTTTAATAGAAGCAAATTCCGGAAAAATTTTATATGAAAAAAATGCAGATGAATCATTGGCAATTGCTAGTATGACAAAAATGATGAGCGAATACTTAGTTCATGAAGCGGTGGATAAAGGAAAACTTAAATGGGATCAAAAAGTTAAAATCTCTGAATATGCACATAAGATTTCGCAAGATCGTTCATTATCAAATGTTCCATTAGAAAATGGTGGCTCTTATACGGTAAAAGAGTTATATGAGGCAATGGCGATTTACTCTGCAAATGGTGCAACAATTGCTTTAGTTGAACAGATTGCTGGTAAAGAGATCAATTTTGTAAAAATGATGAACGATAAGTCGAAAGAGTTTGGAATGAAAGATTATAAGTTTGTAAACTCTACAGGCTTAACAAATCAAGATTTAAAAGGATATCACCTAGAAGGGACGACTCTAGACGAGAAAAATAAAATGTCTGCAAGGGATTGTGCAATTTTAGCACAACGTCTTATTCAAGATTTTCCCCAAATATTAAATACAGCAAAAATTCCTAAAAAAACATTCCAAGAGGGTGGTAAATATCCAATTGATATGGCGAACTTTAACTGGATGTTAAAAGGTTTAATTAAGCAATATGAAGGTGTAGATGGTTTGAAAACAGGAACGACTCCAGAAGCGGGAGATTGTTTCACTGGTACAGTAGAAAGAAACGGTATGCGCCTAATTTCTGTAGTGATAAAAGCAAAATCTCATACGGCACGTTTTGATGAAACAAAGAAATTATACGATTATGGATTTGCGAATTTTGAAGTGAAGAATGTCTATGGAAAAGATTCAGTAGTAAAAGGACATGAAACAGTTCGAGTGGCAAATGCAAAAGACAAAGATGTAGTAGTTCAAACGAAGCAAGCTGTTTCACTTCCAATGCCGAAGGGCAACAAAGACATTTATAAAAAAGAATTTAAAGTATTGAATACGGAACAAGAAGCGCCTATTAAAGAAGGTGTAACTATTAGTAAAATGATTATCTCTCCTAAAGATAATACAGATTCTGGGTTCTTATCAGGTAAATCATTACAAATAGACCTTGTAACAAAATCTGATGTGGAACAAGCAAATTGGTTTACACGTTTTATACGTAAAACAGGATCTTTTTTTAGCGGTATGTGGGATAGTACGGTTGATATAGTAAAAAGCTAATTTTATAGGATACAACTAAATATTAGTCTGAAACAAAACGTTTCAAAGTATTATAGATTCTTATGTGGATAGTTTGGAATGAAAGATTGTATTACATTTCAAATTTGGTCCTTCGGAACTTTTTGTATTTCTATCAAGCTAAAATAAATTTGTATCCATATACCCCAAAAACGCTATTCTTTTTGTAGAAATATACAGAAAGGATGGCGTTTATTATGAATCTTTCGATTTGAAGGATTCTGGTGCAAGGTTAGTTTAATAAAGTTACATGATGAAAAACCACCCATTATTCCATCAAATGACAATAAAAAAATAATATCCGGTAAGTATTTCTGTAATTAGATTTTATCCCGCATTAACGGGCAGTAAGACCCCCACTGATTAAAGTTTCACTTTATAAAAATTTAATAAAATCTTTTCTTTGTATTAAATATTTTGTTTTAAATTATGTATATAAAGAAATGGAGGTCAAATTAACTTTGTACTGCTTATATTAGAAATTTAAAGAAACAATATGTACAATTCTCCCACTACATTTGCATAGTGGCATTTATGAAAAGCAAAATCTACAATTTACAAGGAGAACATTTTATGAGTAAGAGAATAAAAGAATTAGATTCCATACGAGGGTTAGCGGCACTTACTGTGGTATTTGGACATTTTTGTTTAATGCTACCATCGTTGCCTAATTCTATTAAATTTTCCCCGCTTAGGTTTTTATGGGCGGGTGGGGAAGCTGTTATCGTTTTTTATGTACTAAGTGGTTTTGTGTTATCTATGGCACTTTATTATTCAAAAACAAATTATTGGGGATATTTAATTAAGAGATTTGTAAGAATCTATATTCCTTATTATTTTTGGATAATCGTTACCTTTGTTTTATTTATTTTATTTTCGCCATATGAAGTGGTAGGACTACGGGATTGGTTCTATGATAGGTGGCAAGGGTCTATAACAAAATTAGATATTATAAACCACTTTGTGCTTCTTAATAACTTTTTTACGGAAAATTATAATCCAGTTATTTGGTCATTGGCTCAAGAAATGCGTATATCTATTGTGTTTCCTTTGTTATTCCTTCTTTTTTATAAACTGAATTGGAAGAAAACGATACTATTTGCTTTGAGCTTTTCTTTAATTAGTGTTTTTCTTAATATGTTGCATATTGGGAAAGCTGAAGGATTTTATAATGGTTATGCCGATACACTGCATTTTACATCTATGTTTATGGTTGGAATGTTACTTTTTAAGCATCAGGAAAAACTTATCTACTCATATAGGAATATGAAAAAATTTAAAAAAGGATTTCTTATTGCCTTAGGAATTATTCTATATTTATATTCCATTTTAATTTATGGTTTTTCCCGTAATGATACTACTTTCTTATTAAAAGATTGGGGTGTCGTAATGGGGGTTAGTATATTTATTATAATGGCTATGAGTAACCTAAAAGTAAAAATACTTTTAAATAAGAGTGTGTTTGTATACTTAGGAGAAATTTCATACAGTATCTATTTGTGTCATTTTCCAATCATGATGGTACTATTTAAACTTTTGTATACAAAGATACCTATCTTTTTCCTTCTTACTTTGTGCATTACAATGACACTACTTTTTTCTATAGTTTCGTATCATTTAATCGAAAAGAAATGTATCAACTGGGCAAAACAAAGAACAACAAATTTATTGAAAAAAGTATAATACCTAGAGGGATTATATCCCGCTATTTGCCGGACAGTAAGATCCCTCACTTCAAAATTCAGCGAGAGCAAAGAAGTTAGGTGGGAAATTAACTGTCCGTAAAAGCCCAATTGGTTCAACTAATAATCAGTGAGGGATGAAGAAAACCTCTACTGATTAAAGTTTAACTTCATTTCTTTAGTAAATATATGAATATGACCGATTCCTAAGTATACTTAGGAATCGGTCAATTTTGGATTCTAAATGTAAATATAATAAAGTGGAATATAATTGAAATCAAAAACATTTAGAAAGAACAATTACATTGTGAGCTAATGTATAGTATAGATATGAATAATAAAAAGGGGGAATAGATATGTGGAAGCGATTTGTCTCGATTGGTGATAGTTTTACAGAGGGGATAGGGGATGAAGTTGAGGGAATTGCATTAAAAAGCTGGGTAGATCATTTGGTTCAACTGTGTGAAAAAGATATAGAATATGCCAATTTTGCAAAGCGTGGGTTAGTAACTAAAGAAATTCGCTCGCAGCAATTGGAAAAGGCATTAACTTTTAATCCAGATTTGGTTAGTCTCATTGCAGGGGCAAACGATGTTTTAAAAGGACGTTGGAATCATGATGCATATAAGAACGATATGGAATTTATGATAGATACATTAAGTAAAGCAGGGGCGGATATTATTATAGCAAACCTTCCCGATTTTACAGTTAGGCTTCCTTTTGCTTCTGAAAAAAAACAAGTAATAAAAGAACAATTATTAGAGGCAAATGAAGTTATACATTCACTGAGCAGAGAGTATAAGCTTCATCATGTTGATTTTTGGAATCATCATTTAGTTAATGACAATACGCTTTGGTCTAAGGATTTAATTCATCCAAACTCAAAAGGATATGTAAAAGTTGCTGAATTGATTTTTAGTAGTTTGCCTGTACAGAAGACAAAATAATAGTTTGCAATTTAACAAATATGATATTAATTGTATTAAGCTATGTTTTTTAATAAATGGAAAGAACTAAAAATTTAGCAAATAAAGTGTATCTACGATATATTTCTACAGTAGTGCACAAATACAGTATCACAAGAAAAGATCACCTACGGAAATAGGTGATCTTTAAACATTCTTATACCTAAATTAATATATTATATTACTAAATAAATTCGTACTACATAAAAATTAAGTTCTTTTATAGAAAAACTGATGTTACATTACCTTAAAATATATTCATAACAATATTATATAATAACATAGTCAAATCATATTTTGGGGATTTATCCCGATTGCGTATAATGTGTAATTTTTTTGAAGCAGTAATGTCCAATAAGTTAAGTAGGTAGTAAATGTAAAAAAATCAATACTATATATTATTCAATCTTTGTTATGAGTGCATTAGTAATTGTTAGTATTATATTTTTAATATCTATTTTAGTTATTGGAATTAATTTGAATAGAAAATATGTAGGATAGGGAAAGGTACATATACTTTATTGTATATGTACCTTTTTATTTAGTAGGATTTATAGTCTCTATAAACTATTATGTTAATAAAATTAAAAAACTTAATTCTTAATATTCTTATGGTTAAAGCTATCTATAAAATGAAAATATAACTAAATAATAGTTTGTTATGATTTGTGGATTTGGTTTTTTATCCGAATTTTCTGATTCAAATATTTCAACTTTATGAATATAGTAGGTGAAATATTTGTGTGATAGTATTTGAGATAGAAAAAAGCCAATTTTAAAAAGGATGTGAATTGAATGTGCAACAACTGTAAATGGTTATATTAAGTTAATGTTTAACTGTTTTTAGTGTAAGGTAAAGGTCTATTTTGTAACAGTTGATATAAAGACAAAGAAATAGGTGTACTCAAATTTATCTGACTATTTAAAATACGCTGAACCTTGAGATTAGTCTAGGTTTTGACGAAGTTAAATTCTAGGTGAAATCTTTATAATGATTAATTAGGTTTAATAAAGGGGTAACTTATACGCAAAAGCGTTTATATTAGTAACCTAAGGAGCTTGCTTTTATGAAAACTATTGATTCAAAAGGCCTATTAGGAAATAGGGTTTATTTACAAGTTTTCTCTGCCTATTCATTGCTTATGCTTGGTGTTTTTATTGATATGTTAGCGATTATGACTATAGTTGGGTTTGAATGGGAAGTAGATCCTACTATGATTGGATTGATTCCTGTTGCATATGCACTTCCAGGAATTATTTTTGGCTCATGGGCGGGTGTTATTGCAGATCGTTTTAGAAAAATTCCAATTATGATGTTCTGTAATCTAATGGTTGGTCTAATAACGATTGCTCTTTTATTTGTACAAGATATCCACTGGCTCTTAGTGGCATTAATGATTCGTTCCATTTTTATTGTTTTCTATTATCCTGCACAGCAAACACTAACAAGACAGATTGTCTCCCCGGATTTGCTTACTAAAGCAGTAAGTATCAACGGAATAGTAGAGCAGGGTACCAAGATAGTAGGCCCACTTATAGGGGGCATGTTGCTGAGCTGGTTTCAACCAGAGTTCTGCCTCATTATAAGAGCTATAAGTTGCTTATTAGCTACCTTAGTTCTGATACCCACAATAAAATTTAAAGAAACTATATCGAAAGAATTTGTTGAAAAGCAAAAACAAAGTACCTGGACCGCTTGGGTACAAGGGTGGGGTTATGTGTTATCTAATCGGATAATATTATCAACTATGATTTTTGTTACAATAGCCATGGCAGTATTACAATTAGTAGACTCACAATTCCCAACTTTATTTAAGAGCTTATTCCCACATGATAAAAGTAAAATGGGATATATCATTTCTATTATTGGTCTTGGCGGAATACTTGGTGCATTACTAACTCAGAAATTAAAACAATTTCAATATGGCTGGGTAGTATGTGGAGGTATGGTTTTAATGGGAATTGGTTTTGGGGGGATTGGTTTGATAACGCCCGGTACGGTCTTCGTTTTGGCCTATTTAATTAGTTTTATCGCTGGTATTGGAAGTGGGCTGATGCTTGTATCTAATCAAGTCATTTTACAAATAGAATCGGATCAAGATCAAGTAGGAAGAGTATTTGGTATTCAAAGCAGTTTAACAAACGCAGTTTTAATTATTTCTCCTGCTATGAGTGGCCCATTAGTGCATTTGTTCGGAGTAACTCAACTTTATGTTTATGGAGGGATTGGGCTTGTTATCATTGGAGTAATTGGAGTTTCACTGCAGAAATATTTATGGGCTAAACATAAACACGAACCTATAAGAGCAAATAATTTTTGAAGGGAAGATTTTTATGACCAATGAGGAATGTTATCCATTAAGCCATCCGCAGCGAAGAATATGGTATACAGAAGTTATTCATTCTGATAAAGGAATATGTAATTTAAGATTTTTATTTAAACTTCATCGAAAAATGAATTATTCAAAATTAAACCAAGTTGTGAATCGCGTCATTAGTGAAAATGACGGTCTGTGCATTAGGTTAAAAGAAAATGGGCATCAGGAACCGAAACAATATTTTATTAAACATGAAGAACAAGAATTTGAGTTTTTTGATTTCAGTAATGTGGAGAATACAAATTTACTTGAGGAATGGATTGAGCAGAAAACAAAAGAAACGTTTACATTATTTAATTCAAATTTATACTATTTCGCTTTAATAAAATTAAACGATAATGAATGTGCAGTCTTTGGAAATGTTCATCATATTATTATGGATGGTTTATCAATTCAAATATTTACTGAGCAGATTGCAAAATATTATTATGAAATGTATAACGAGAATGAGGAAGGCGAAAGTGAAAATTCATATGTTCAATTTCTGACTAATGAACAAACATACTTGAATAGTAGTCGCTTTCAAAAAGATCAAAAATTCTGGTTAGAGGAATTTAAAACACTGCCATCTGTGACCGGATTGAAGCCCTATAATACGTACCAAGTTAGTACCAAAGCATCACGTGAGACATTTATATTAACGGAGTATTTGAAGAGAAAGATAGAAAAATTTTCTGAAGATTACAAAATTAGTTTATACACTTTTTTTGTTGCTGCTTTCTCGTTATCCATGTATCGGTGGACCTCATCGCTTGATATTGGTTTAGGAATGGCTTACGGCAATCGTATGACTAAAATGGAGCGAAAATTGATTGGAATGATGGTGAGTACAGTTCCTTTAAGAATGGATATTGATCCGGAAGAAGAAGTACTTTCATTTATTAGTAGGGTATCCAGAAAACAAAGCAAATTATTGAGACACCAGAAATATCCATTTGATTTGTTATTAAAGCAGATTAATAAAGAGAATAATAGTAATGTGAGACTTTTCGGAACTACGATTGATTATAGGGATCGTGATGAAAGTGGTGACTCACTATGGATTCCAAACCATGAAGAGGTGCAAGATTTTGCAGTGCATATTGAAAATCTAATTGATATTGACTCTTTACATGTACATATTGATTATCGTGAGGAGCTATTTTCTAAGGAAGAGATAAAACGTTTTTTTAACGTGATGTTAGCGATAATGGAAAACACTTTTGAAAAACCAAAGCAGAAGGTAGCTGAAATCGAAATCATTTCTGATGAAGATAAAAGAAGAAGTTTAGTTGAGTTCAACAATCCTAAGCTGGATTTCCCATCTCAAGTAACTATTCATGAATTGTTCGAACAGCAAGCGTTGAACTATCCACGCGATATTGCAGTTACGTATGGAAAAGAAAAAGTTACTTATAGAGAGCTTAATGAACGCGCAAATCAGTTAGCTCATTATTTGCAGAAAAAGGGAGTAAGACCTGATACTTTAGTGGGACTGTGCGTTGAACGTTCCCTCGAAATGATTGTAGGTATTTTAGGGATTTTGAAGGCTGGTGGGGCTTATGTTCCACTTGATTCAACATATCCAGAGCAGCGACTTCAATATATTTTAGAAGATGCTAGCATTCAGTTATTCGTAACGCAAGAAAGTTTAAAAGAATTGAAATGTTTACCAGAAAATGTTGAGTCGATTTGCCTGGATCGTGATCAAGATGAGATTGGGAAAGAAAGTAAGACTTTACCGGTTTCTGATGTCAGTTCCCAAAATTTAGCATACGTGATCTATACTTCGGGATCAACGGGGAATCCAAAGGGTGTTATGATAGAGCATCACAATGTCATTCGGTTATTTAAATCAACGGATTGTTGGTATCAGTTTAATGAAAAAGATACTTGGACGCTTTTTCATTCTTATGCATTTGATTTCTCAGTATGGGAAATTTGGGGAGCATTATTATATGGTGGGAAATTAGTTGTTGTTCCGTACTGGATTAGTCGATCACCTAAGGATTTTTATCAATTATTGGTGGAGGAAGAAGTCACAGTTCTAAATCAGACACCTTCCGCATTTCGACAATTAATACAAGTGTGTGAACAAGAAGATATGAATAAAAATTTGCAACTGCGTTATGTCATATTTGGCGGAGAAGCGTTAGAACCTACTAGCTTGTTACCGTGGTTTCAAATGTATGGGGAGAAAAAACCACAGTTAATTAATATGTATGGAATTACAGAAACTACCGTTCATGTTACATATTATCCAATTACTCTAGAAGATGTGCAGCATGCTTCAAGAAGTAATATTGGCAAGCGGATTCCCGATTTAGAAGTGTATATACTGGACGCTTATCAACAACCTGTTCCTATAGGTGTTGATGGTGAACTTTATATTGGTGGGGCAGGACTGGCACGTGGGTATTTAAAGAGACCTGAATTAACAGCAGAGCGTTTTATATCTCATCCATTTAGTAGTGATCCGAAAGCGAGATTATACCGGACAGGAGACTTAGCGAGGTATTTGCCAGATGGAAATCTGGATTATCGTGGAAGAATTGATCATCAGGTTAAAATACGTGGTTTCCGAATTGAGATTGGGGAGATTGAGTCTACTTTACATACATATGCATCTGTAAAAGAGGCAGTTGTAATTGTAAGAGAAGATCAGCCAGGCGATAAAAGATTAGTAGCATATGTTGTAGGAGATGGAAATGTAGATGCGTGGAGAGAGTATCTTAAAGCGAAACTACCAAGTTATATGGTTCCTTCGGGATTTGTGGTGATGGAAGCTATTCCACTTACAGCTAACGGTAAAGTTGATCGTGAGGCCTTACCTATGCCGGAGGAAAAGCAGATTAATAGTGAATCTGTTGGCCCTCGGAATAGTAACGAACAGATACTGACTACCATTTGGAAGCAAGTATTAGGTGTTAAAAAGGTGGGAATCTATGATAATTTCTTTGAAATTGGTGGCGACTCGATTCTCAGTATTCAAATCATATCTCAAGCAAGTCAAGTGGGGTTAAAACTTACTCCAAAGCAAATGTTTGAATGCCCAACTATCGCTGAGCTGGCACAAGTGGCTATAAAAACGCAGGGAGTACAAGCGGAGCAGGGAATTGTGATAGGTGATGTGTCTCTTACTCCAATTCAGTGTTGGTTCTTCGAGCAAGAACATCCACATCTGGAGCATTGGAATCAATCAATGCTATTAAGAGTAAAAGAAAGATTCGATGTGAAGTTACTAGAGGGAGCGATAGTAACTTTACTCAAACATCATGATGCTTTACGTTTCCGGTACAAACAGTTACCAAACGGAACGTGGAGGCAGAGAAATGAAGGGACTGATGAGCTGTCAGTACTCCATGTTGTAAAACGGAATCAAGTTAATGAAAAAGAGTGGAATACAATAATACAAGAAGAGATGAACATTAATCAAGCTAGTTTCAATCTAGTTACTGGTCCGTTAATGAGGATAGTGTACTTTGAGGATAACTTGACTGGAAATGATCGAATATTCTGGGTGATTCATCATTTAGTAGTAGATGGAGTATCATGGAGGATTCTATTGGAAGATTTACAGACGGTATATAACCAGATGAAACAAGGTCAAGAAGTTCGCTTACCTGCGAAAAGTACATCTTTTAAAGATTGGTCTGAACGACTCCAGACGTACAGTGATTCGGGTATTTCGAAAGAAGTACAAGATTATTGGAATGAACAAGTAGAAAAAGAAACGATGAAAATTCCAATGGACTATCCAATACAAGAAACAACAGAAGAATCGATTGATCAAGTGACAGGGACTTTAGGAATAGAAGAAACATATGAATTGTTACACGAAGTCCCAGTAACTCATAAGACAAGGATTGATGAGGTACTATTAACGGCATTAGGACAAGCTATCGTCGATTGTACAAATCAGCAAACGGTTTCTATTCATCTAGAAGGACACGGAAGAGAAGAGGTAATTGAAGGTATTGATTTATCAAGGACAGTGGGCTGGTTCACGAGTATTTATCCCGTTCATCTCAATTTTCAAGGAACTCAAACACCTATTGAAGGGTTAAAGGCTGTCAAAGAACAATTGCGTCGAATTCCGAATCGTGGAGTTGACTATGGTATTTTACGTTACTTGAATAAAGGATTACTTCCGTTTTATCAGCAAAAGCCTTCAATAAGTTTTAACTATTTGGGCCAATTTGATCAGGTTTTCTCAAGGGAATCTTTGTTTATGCAAGAGACAGGATTTACATTTTTAGATCATGATCCAGATTCCAAACCATCTCATCTAATTGATGTTATCGGAATGGTGAAAGATGAAAAGTTACATTTTGTTTGGATGTATAGTAGAGAACAGTTTTCTAAATTAAAAATTCAATTGATAGCAGATGGTATGTTGAGGCATCTTCGTCAACTTATAAATAAACCAACAACAGAGTCTGCTTTTACGGTATCAGATTTTGCTGATGCAGAGGATCTTACGGAAGAAAGCTTGAGCAAAGTATTACTTAAATTAACAAAGAAGAGGGTGTAAAAATGGGAGACGTTATTGATATATATGGTTTATCACCTTTGCAAAAAGGAATACTGTTTCATACTTTATACGATCAAGATGATGAACATTCATTTTCCTATATTGTACAAGTAGGTTTCTTGCTCGGGGGGCAATTGGATATTGCTACTTTTGAAAAGGCCTGGGAATATGTTATTCATCGACATGAGGTTTTACGTTCAGTATTTGTGTGGGAGGAAGTAGAAAAACCACTACAAGCGGTTTACCAACGTCTTCCTTTTACTATTCATCAAGAGGATTGGAGCGCCCATTCACACAAGGAAAGGGCGAAGAAATTACAACAGTTTTTAAATGCAGATCGTAGAAAAGGATTTTTATTAGATGAAGCACCATTGATGAGAGTCACTGCGATTAAAGAGGCAAATGAGGAAACGAGGATTATTTGGACACATCATCATATTTTGCTAGATGGATGGAGTGTGTCATTGGTCTTTAGTGAAGTGATGGAAGTTTATCTCAAGATGATAAGGGGAGAATTATTGAATCTTCCTAAATCTCTTCCTTATAAAAAATATATCCAGTGGATAAATAAACAAGATCAAAGTCAAGCAGAGGAATTTTGGAAAGAAGAATTAAAAGGGTTCTATGCACCTACGCCATTAGCAATGGAAAGAAAGAACCAAGGACAAGAGAAGGGCTATGGAGAGTGTGTTTATCAAGTATCTGAGGAACTTACTGAGAATTTACAAGAGTGGGTACGAAATAGTCGATTAACGTTGAATACGTTAGTACAAGGTGCATGGGCTTATTTGATGAGTAGGTATAGCGGTGAAAGTGACATCGTATTTGGCGTAACTAGCTCTGGACGTCCTACTGATTTAATGGGAGCAGAGAATATGGTGGGGTTATTTATTAACACCTTACCTACTAGAATTCGATTAACGGATAATACATCAGTAGTAGATTGGCTTCGTAAAATACAAATGAAAGAAATGGAACGAAGACAATATGAGTATAATTCGTTGATAGATATTCAAGGATGGAGTGAGGTTCCACGAAATAGTTCCTTGTTTCATACCTTGTATGTGTTTGAAAATTATCCAATTCAAGGTGAGAGAAATGAAGATTTAAGATTATTAGATATTAAAAGCGCGGAACAAACCAATTATCCTTTAACACTCATTGTAATGCCCGGTAAGAAAATTACTTTAAAGTTAATGTATGATCGAAGCTATTTTAATGAAGGAACAATAAATCGGATTCAGAATCACTTATTGCAAATACTAATTCAGATGACGAAGAACCTAGATTCAAAACTCTTTGAAATTATTCATTTAACAGCGGAAGAACAGATACTGTTACTAGAGGAATGGAATCATACTCAAGTAAATTATTCGGCTGAAGGCATGATTCATACGATATTTGAGGCGCAAGTAAAAAAAACACCGGAAGCAATCGCGGCTATTTACGAAAATGAACAAATTACCTATAAAGAGTTAGAGAAGCGTGCGAATCAACTAGCTCATTATTTACAAAAGCATGGTGTAGGCCCAGAGTCTCTAGTTGGGGTATATATGGAACGTTCATTACAAATGATGATAGCGTTATTAGGGATTCTAAAATCAGGAGCAGCGTATGTTCCACTTGACCCTACTTATCCAGAGAGTCGGCTTCGATATATATTAGAGGATGCTGGGATCGAAGTACTAGTGATGGAAGATGATTCTAAAAATTCGTTTATATCTGAAAATATTGAAACGATTTGTATGAATAAAGATTACACTGCAATTGAAAAAGAAAAATCAACCCCATGTATAAGTGGTGTAACAGGAGAAAGTTTAGCGTATGTTATGTATACTTCAGGATCTACAGGGAATCCAAAGGGAGTAATGATTGAGCACCATTCAGTAATCAATTATCTAGAATGGATGCAACATAAATATCCACTTTCTGAAAAGGATGTGGTCTTGCAGAAAACGCCATTCTCATTTGATGTCTCTGTTTGGGAGTTGTTTTGGGGTATTCACGTTGGTGCAAGTGTATCTTTCCTACCTCCAGGTGGAGAAAAAGATCCTTCTATTATAGCTGAAGTGATTAAAAAACATCAGGTTACTATAGTTCAATTTGTACCTTCGATGTTATCAGTTTTCTTAGATCACTTCAATCGTATCGAATTGAACATGAATTGTTCGTCCATACGCCATGTATTTTCTGGTGGGGAAGAACTAAGTTCAGGGTTAGTTAGACGATTTCAGCAAAAATGGAATTATAGTGGACAAGTGAAATTAACCAACTTTTATGGACCAACTGAAGCCACTATTTATGTGAATGCATTTGATATTCAGCCTAATCAAGAATTTGTTTCTATTGGGCGGCCAATACAGAACACGCAATTATATGTATTAGACCAAAATCAACGCCTGCAATCAATAGGAATTGAGGGTGAGTTATATATTGGTGGTGCTGGTTTAGCGCGTGGATACTTAAATCGTCCGAATCTTACTGCTGAAAAATTCGTTTCACATCCATTTCGATTGGGGGAACGACTATATCGAACAGGAGATTCAGTAAGATATTTAACTGATGGAAATATAGAATTTATAGGTCGAATGGACCATCAAGTCAAAATGCGTGGTTTTAGGATTGAATTAGGAGAAATTGAAGCGACTTTAGAAAAATGTTCGTTTATTAAAGAGGCTGTTGTATTAGTTAGAGAAGATCGTCCAGGTGATCAACGATTGGTTGCATATGTAATAAGCGATGGAAATACCGAGGAGTGGAGAGAGTATTTACAAAACCAATTACCAAATCATATGATTCCAGCACACTTTGTAGAGCTAGAACACTTCCCGCTTACTCCGAATGGGAAAATTGATCGAAAGGCCTTGCCAGCACCTGATGATCAAGCTATTGGAGATTTAAATGTTCTACCTCGGACGCCATCGGAAGAGCTTATTGCCTCGGTTTGGGGTCAAGTGTTAGGGGTGGGGAATATTGGTATTCAGGATTCCTTTTTTGAACGTGGTGGACACTCACTACTTGCTACTCAAATTGTCTCTCGATTGCAAGAATTGTTCCAAATCAAAATTCCCTTACGTGAACTTTTCAAGCACGATACAGTGGCAGCGTTGGCGAAACGAGTAGATCAGTTACGAAAAGAAGATAAAAAACGAGAGATTGCCCCTCTTGTACCTATGAAACGGGAAGAAGCTATTCCACTTTCCTATGCGCAGAAACGTCTATGGTTTATTGATCAATTAATGCCAAATAGTGCTATGTACAATATTCATGCAGCGTGTCGCTTAACAGGTAAATGGTCAATTGAAGCATTGGAGGCCGGATGGAATCAATTGTTGGAGCGTCATGAATCATTACGAACGATAATTCTAGAACAAGAGGGTGAACCTTTTCAACAGGTTCAATCTCATGTATTCGGGCATATCCCTCAAACGAATCTAACAGATCTCTCTTTGGAAGATAGGGAAAGAGAAATGAAACGGCTCATTCAAAACGAAGCTGAGGAACCATTTTATTTTGGACAAGGTCCTCTAATTCGAACACGCATATTGAAAGTGGACAGTGAAGAGTGGATTCTCATTTGTACGATGCATCATATTATTTCAGATGGATGGTCAATGGGAATCTTACTTGAAGAATGGATGGCTTTTTATGAAGGAGCATTAAGCGGCAAACCGGTGGAATTGAAGGAGTTATCTATCCAATATGCAGATTTTGTCATGTGGCAGAAGGAATGGCAAAAAGAAGAGAATTTGAATCAGCACCTTCAATATTGGAAGGAAGAATTGTCTGGGGAACTACCGGTTTTACAATTACCGATGGATCGTCCTCGACCTGCAGTTCAAACCCATCGTGGTGCAAGTCAGTCTTTAATAGTGGTGAATTCCCTACAGGAAAAGCTCAAAGATTTAAGTCTGCAAGAAGGATGCACTTTATTTATGACATTGATGGCAGCGTATCAAAGCTTCCTTTCTCGTTATACAGGACAGGACGACATCATAGTTGGAAGCCCGATTGCTAATCGAAATGTGAAAGAGATTGAGGGATTAATAGGTCTCTTTGCAAATACGTTAGTTTATCGAGCTGATTTCAGTGAAAACCCGACGTTCCAAGAACTTTTGTCGCAGGTAAGAAAAAAAGCACTAAAAGCATACGAGTATCAGGATATTCCATTTGAGAAAGTGGTAGAATCCGTAAAGCCGGAACGGAATACAAGTCATTCACCAATATTCCAAACCATGTTTACTTTACAGAATACGAAACAAGAGTTTCTTCAGCTATCTGAAAGACAAATGGAACTCATGGAAAGCCATGTTTCTGTTGCAAAATTTGATTTGAGTTTATTTGCTTCTGAGACGGAAGAAGGATTATCACTAACCTTTGAATATAATACTGATTTGTTTAATGATACAACCATTGAACGTATGGTAAGTCATTTTGAACATTGGCTAAATCAAATTGCCTCTTATCCAAAATGTTTATTATCAGAATTGAATATGTTATCGAAAATAGAATATAAGCAACTACTAGAGGAATGGAATGAATTAGCTGTTATTGATATAGAAGATAGCATGATTCATACAATGTTTGAAGAACAAGTGGAAAAAACACCAGAAGCAATTGCAGTAGTGTGCGAAGATGAAGAACTAACATATCGAGAGTTGGACGAACGCTCGAATCAGTTGGCACATTATTTACAAAAAAATGGTGTTACATGCGAATCATTAGTTGGGATTTGTGTTACACGTTCATCCGAGATGATTGTCGGTCTCTTAGGAATTATGAAGGCAGGAGGAGCATATGTCCCAATTGATCCAGCATATCCGGAAAGTCGACTGCAGTACATTTTAGAAGATGCTCAAATAAAGGTACTGGTGACACAGGAAAAGTTACAACAAAAAATGGTTATACCTACATTCGTCAACGTCATTTGTATTGATCGTAATCGATCAGAAATAGAACAAGAAGTTACTACGGTATGCACGAGTGAAGTGACGGGCGATAACTTAGCCTATATTATCTATACTTCAGGTTCCACTGGAAATCCAAAGGGAGTAATGATTGAGCACAGGAATACAGTAACAATGATTCATTGGGCGCATCACACGTATTCCCGAAAGGCATTAGCGGGAGTATTAGCTTCAACTTCACTATCTTTTGATTTATCCGTTTTTGAAGTATTTGTTCCCTTAACGATGGGGGGGAAGGTGATTGTCGCTGAAAATGCTCTACATCTAGACAAGTTGTCTACCAAAGGTGTGACTTTGGTTAATACTGTGCCATCGGCAGCAAAGGAACTGGTTCGAGCAAAGACAATTCCTTCTTCAGTAAAGGTAATGAATTTGGCTGGAGAACCGTTACCATATCCGCTTGTTCAAGATTTATACGAGAGAAGTACGATTGAGAAGGTATACAACTTATATGGACCGTCTGAAGATACTACGTATTCCACGTATATGGAATTAGAAAAGGGTGTCATGCATAGGGTACCACCAATTGGTAAACCAATCTTCAATACAGAAGTATATGTACTGAGTGCTGAACAAAAAATGGTTCCAATTGGTGTAGTTGGTGAGCTGTACATTGGTGGATCAGGGTTAGCACGTGGATATTTAAAACGCCCTGACTTAACGAAAAATCGATTTATACCGCATCCGTTTAAAGAAAACGAGCGAGTATACCGGACTGGAGATCTAGTAAGGTATTTGCCAGATGGAAATTTGGAGTATGTTGGACGAATTGATCATCAGGTGAAAATTCGTGGGTTCCGGATTGAACTAGGAGAAATTGAAGCGGTATTACAAAAGCATACATTAGTTAACGAAGCTATTGTGATGGTGCGGGAAGATTATCCTGGCGATCCACATTTGATTGCCTATGTTGTAGGAGACGGGGATGCTCAAAAGTGGCGTGATTATCTCAAGGACCAACTACCAAATTATATGATTCCATCCTATTTTGTTGGATTAAATGCATTTCCACTCACTCCTAATGGGAAAATTGATAGGAAGGTTTTACCAACACCAGAGAAACAGGAGATAGCAAGTGGTTATATTGCTCCTCGTACGTCTACGGAAAAAACAATTGTTTCGATATGGCATGAAGTTTTAGGTATGGAAAACATCGGAATTCAAGATTCGTTTTTTGAAATTGGTGGACATTCATTACTTGCTACGCAAGCCGTTTCTAATCTTAAAGAGGCTTTTGGAATCGAGATACCATTGCATGATTTATTTATGTTTCATACGGTGCAGCAATTGGCAGAACAGATTGATCAATTGCTCGATAACAAAAATCAAGAAATGCAGAATGATAGTAAGGAGAATGTAAGTCTTCAAGACTATATTCAAAAAGAAGCAGAAGTGAGTAATGATGAAGAATTACTGGAACTGCTTAAGCAATTAGAAGAGTTATCAGAGGAAGAAGCACAAGGGATATTCGAGAGTAATTTGATTGAGGAAGGGGTAAAAAAATGAGAAGTGATTTACTTGCAAAGCTGAGTTCACTTTCTCCTGAGAAGAGAGCATGGCTTCAGAAGCAAATGCAAAAAAAGGAGAATAAAGAAGCACTCCCGTTGTCTTATGCGCAACAACGTTTGTGGTTTATGGACAGATTTAATCCAAACAGTTCTTTATATAATATTCCAACGGTATGGCATCTAAAAGGAAATTGGATACCTGAAGCATTAGAAAAGGGATTCAATCGACTCATTGAACGCCATGAATCATTACGAACTGTTTTTAAAGAAGTAGGAGAACAACCTGTGCAACAAATTGTCGAATTCCTTCCTAGAGCATTACCTGTAAGAGATTACTCTCAACTTCCTCTAGAAGTAAAAGAAAAAGAGGTAGATAGTTTAATTGCGAGAGAAGCGCAAGAACCATTTGATTTAATGAATGGTCCTTTAATTCGTAATCAGCTTGTTCAATTAGAGAAGGATGAATGGTTATTACTGTGTACGATGCATCATATTATTTCTGATGCTTGGTCCATTGGTATATTCATGAATGAATTACTTGCTTTCTATGAAGAAGAAACGGGCGGAAATCCTGCTAAATTAAGCTCATTATCCATTCAATATGCAGACTTTGCGAAGTGGCAAAAGGAGTGGTTGCAAGGTGATGTGCTAAATCGTCAGCTTACGTATTGGCAGGAAGAATTGTCTGGTGAGCTTCCTATCTTACAACTGCCAGTGGATCGACCTCGACCGGTTAAGCAGACTTACTCTGGGGCTACGCATCACGTAATTTTCCCTTATAAATTGCTTAGTCAATTGAAGGATATAAGCCGACAAGAAGGATCTACTTTATTTATGACTTTAATGGCTGCATACCAGAGCTTTCTTGCTCGTTATACGGGACAAAAAGATATTCTAGTTGGTAGTCCGATTGCAAATCGGAACCACAAGGGAGTAGAAGGATTAATTGGTTTCTTTGTTAATACGTTGGTTTACCGATCAGATTTGAGTGGCACCCCTACTTTTCGGGAGATTTTGAGCCAAACAAAGAAAAAGGCGTTAAAAGCTTACGAATATCAAGATATACCATTTGAAAAAGTGGTAGAAGCTGTGCAACCTGAACGAAGCATGAGTCATTCGCCTATCTTTCAGACCATGTTTACGCTACAGAATATAAAACAAGAACGACTAGATTTGTCTGGTAAAAGTATTGAAATGGTAGAAAGTAATATGTCTATTGCTAAATTTGATTTGAGCTTAACTGCCTATGAAGTGGAAGAAGGTCTATTTGTCTCATTTGAATACAATACGGATTTATTTGATAGTAGTACCATTGCACGTATGGCAGGCCATTTTGAGAACTGGCTAAATGAAATCACGTATCATCCAGATGAATCATATACAAAGCTGTCAATGTTATCGGACACTGAGCAAAAACAACTCCTAGAAGAATGGAATGATACGGACGTAGTTTATGGTCATGATTGTATGATTCATGAGCTATTTGAGCAGCAAGTTTCACGGACACCTGATGCAGTGGCGGTAGTTTATGAGGGTGGAAAGCTAACGTATCAAGAACTCGATGAAAAATCGAACCAATTGGCACATTTTCTACAAAAACGAGGTATCGGACCTGAATCATTAGTCGGTATATGTATTGAACGTTCTCCTGATATGATTATTGGTCTCTTTGGGATTTTGAAAGCAGGTGGGGCTTATGTCCCACTGGACCCAAGTTACCCCGAAAACCGCCTGAGATACATTTTGGAGAATTCACAAATTCAAGTGCTGTTAACAAAAGAGGCACTACAGGACTGGTTACCTAAAGGTATTCAAGCAATTTGTTTAGACCGGGATCGAGTAATGATTTCTAAAGAGAGTAATTTAGCTCCAGTGAGTGGAGTGACAGCAAATAACTTAGCTTATATCATATACACTTCGGGTTCGACGGGAAATCCAAAGGGAGTAATGATTGAACATCATTCCGTTATAAACCGCTTACAGTGGATGCAGAAAAAATATCCATTATCCGAGGAGGATACAATCCTACAAAAGACACCGTTTTCGTTTGATGTTTCTGTCTGGGAATTATTTTGGTGGTCATTTGTAGGGGCGCAGGTTTGTTTGCTTCCACCAGGAGGAGAGAAAGATCCTGCGGTGATTGAGGAATACATTGAACGATATCGTGTGTCCACCATGCACTTTGTTCCGTCGATGTTATCTACTTTCTTAGATTATATGAAACTATATAATTCGAAAAGGGATCTATCGTCTTTAATTCAAGTTTTTACTAGTGGAGAAGCGTTAAACACTGAGCAGGTTCGACGATTTAAGGGGATCTTTTACAATGTTCAACAAACAAAGTTAATTAACTTGTATGGTCCTACTGAAGCGACTGTGGATGTGACTTATTATGATTGTGATTTAGAAAAAGAACCAATGCTTATTCCGATTGGTCGTCCGATTGATAATACAGAGTTGTATGTGTTAGATCAATATCAACAAGTGGTCCCGATTGGTGTGGCAGGGGAACTTTACCTTGGGGGAGTAGGATTGGCACGTGGCTACTTCAATCGACCAGATTTAACTACTGAACGTTTTATTTCGCACCCCTTTAAGAATGGGGAACGATTATATCGAACGGGTGACCTGGTGAGATATATGAATGATCGTAACTTAGAATATATTGGAAGAATAGATAATCAAGTCAAAATTAGAGGATTCCGAATTGAATTGGGGGAAATTGAAGCAGCTTTACATGATCACCCATCTGTAAAAGAGGCTGTTGTGTTGGTGAGGGAAGATCGACCAGGAGATAAGCAGTTAGTAGCGTATGTAGTGGGTGAAGGAGATACTGGAGAGTGGCGTAAATATCTCAAGAAGCAATTGCCACATTATATGGTTCCAGCATACTTCTTCAAAATTGAAGGGATGCCACTCACTCCAAATGGTAAAGTGAATCGGAAAGCCTTATTGGAATTGGAAGAACAGTTCATAAGTGAAGATATTACTTCATCACGAACACCAGTGGAGGAGCTCATCGTTTCCGTATGGAGCCAAGTGTTAGGAATAAAAAATATTAGTGTACAGGATTCCTTTTTTGAAATCGGTGGTCACTCACTATTAGCTACTCAAGTAGTTTCACGTTTACAGGAAATCTTTCAAATCGAATTACCAGTACGTGAACTATTTGAATGTACGACGGTGGAGTCACTGGCAAAGCGAGTAGATCAGTTACGTAAAGGAGATAGAAAACGAGAGATTCCGCCACTAATACCGATGGAACGAGGAGAAACTATTCCACTATCTTATGCTCAACAACGCTTATGGTTTATTGATCAATTTACACCTAATAGTGCCCTTTACAATATGCCAATGGTATGTCGCCTTACAGGGAATTGGCTACTTGAAGCATTGGAAATGGGATGGAATCAACTAATAGAACGTCATGAATCACTGCGGACGGTCTTTCACGAAGTGAACGGTCAACCCGTACAGCAAATTAAACCGTATGCTTTTCAATCAATTCCGAAAACGGATTTAACTATGCTTTCTTCTGAAGACCGAGAAGAAGAGGTTAAACGTTTCATTCAACAAGAAACAGAAGTGCCATTTGATTTAACAGAGGGGCCGTTAATCAGGACAAGTATTTTGCACGTGGGAGAGGAAGAATGGATACTCCTTTGTACTTTACATCATATCATTTCAGATGGATGGTCAATGGGAATCCTACTTGAAGAATGGATGGCATTTTATGAGGAAGCAACGGATGGAAAGGTAGCGGAACTTGAACCATTACCGGTTCAATACGCCGACTTCGCTCAGTGGCAAAAAGGATGGCTAAAGGAGGAAGTGCTTGATCAACAACTCCAATATTGGAGGGAAGAATTGTCTGGGGAGCTTCCTGTACTCCAACTTCCTATGGATCGCCCGCGTCCTGCAATACAAACTCATCACGGGTCGACATACACTCTGGTTCTGCCAAGCACGCTACATGATAAATTGAATGAACTTAGCCGAAAAGAAGGGGCTACACTCTTCATGACGCTGTTGGCTGCATATCAAAGTTTTCTATCTCGTTATACGGGACAAGAAGATATTTTGGTCGGAAGCCCAATTGCGAATCGGAATTATAGAGAAATTGAAGGACTAATTGGTTTCTTTGTTAACACGCTAGTTTATCGAGCTAATTTGAGTGGTGGACCGACATTTCAAGATGTACTGTATCAGGTTCGTCAAAAGGCATTGAAGGCGTATGAATATCAAGATATCCCATTTGAAAAAATTGTAGAAGTTGTGCAACCGGAGCGAAGTACAAGTCATTCGCCAATCTTCCAGACTATGTTCATCTTGCAAAATATGAAACAAGAGTTTCCGGTGTTATCTAGTAGAAGTATTGAAATGATAGAAAGCCATAGTCCAATTGCAAAGTTTGATTTAAGTGTGATGGCAGTTGAGACAGAAGAGGGATTACTTTTTACTTTTGAGTATAATAAGGATTTATTCAATGCTACTACTATTGAACGGATGGCAGGACACTTTGAGAAATGGCTACATGAAGTTTCTCATCGCCCACAAAATCCGTTGCATGGCCTGAGCATGCTATCGGAACACGAACGTACATTGTTATTAGAAACATGGAATGACACTGTAATGGAAATGTCTCATCAGGGTCTTATTTGCGACAGATTTGAGGAGCAAGTAGCGAGGCGTCCTGATGCGATTGCGGTAGTCGATCAAACAAAACAGTGGACTTATGGTGAGCTGGATACACAAGCAAATCAGTTGGCAAATGTTTTACAGCGAAAGGGAGTAGCCCCAGAGTCAGTGGTGGGAGTTTATCTTCCGAGGTCAGCTGAGCTAATGGCAAGTTTACTAGGCATTTTAAAAGCTGGTGGAGCTTATGTTGTTTTAGATCCGTTGTATCCAAAATCAAGGTTAGAATACATGATTGAAGATGCAGGAATTCAATTTGTAGTGACGGCGGATGGACAAGAAGGACATTTTGCACACGTCGAAATGGTGAGGTTAGAAGAATTAACGGTGGAAAGCGTAATCGCACCTACACGTCAAATAAATCCAGAGAACTTAGCCTATATTGTCTATACCTCTGGTTCTACAGGAAAACCGAAGGGTGTCATGGTTGAACATCGCTCATTAATAAATATGGTTTCTTGGCATCAAGAAGTTTATCGTATTTCAGCAGAGGATCGTGCGACTCAGATTGCAGGTGTTGCTTTTGATTCGGCTGTTCAGGAGATTTGGCCGTATCTAACTGCTGGTGCAGCACTCTACTTGTCAACAGAGGAACTGAGAATTAATCCAGAAGCACTAAGGGACTGGCTCATTGATTCACGAATAACAGCTAGCTTTGCACCTACGCCTATTCTGGAAAGACTCTTGAAATTATCTTGGCCAGATAAAACGGATCTTCGTTTTATCATTACTGGTGGGGATCAATTAACGCAGTATCCATCTAACGATATTCCTTTTGCGGTAATTAATCAGTATGGTCCATCGGAAAATACAGTCGTTACCACAGATTGTTATGTACCTGTAGGAGTGACAACAGGTACGCCATCGATTGGTCGACCGATTGCGAATACAGAAGTTTATGTATTAGATTCTCATCTTCAGCTAGTACCAATTGGTGTAATTGGAGATCTCTATATTGGAGGGAAGAGTCTTGCACGTGGATATGCTAATCGTCCGGATCTTACAAAGGAAAAATTTATTCCACATCCTTTCAAGTCAGGAGAACGTCTCTATTACACAGGAGACAAAGCAAGTTATCTTTCTGATGGTAATCTCCAGTTCCATGGACGTATAGATGACCAAGTGAAAATTCGTGGTTTCCGAATTGAATTGGGAGAAATAGAAGCTGTTTTGCAGGCGCATTCTTCTGTGAAAGAAGCAGTTGTATTGGTACGAGAGGATAATCAAGGCGATAAGAGATTAGTAGCTTATGTAGTTGGTGAAGGAAGTGTCCATGAATGGCGAGAATATCTACAAACACATTTACCTAATTACATGGTTCCAACAAACTTTATTGAGATGGAATTTTTACCACTTACACCGAATGGAAAACTTGATTTGAAGGCATTGCCTATACTTAGTGAACAATCCGAAGAAAATACTGTTTACCCACGAAATCCGCTGGAAGAACTTATCGCTTCAGTGTGGAGTCAGGTGCTAGGAATAGGAGACATTGGTGTTCAGGATTCTTTCTTTGAGCTTGGTGGTCACTCTCTACTTGCTACACAAGTGGTCTCACGCTTACAGGAAGTCTTTCAAATCAAATTGCCAGTACGTGAACTGTTCGAATATTCAACGGTCGAGGCATTATCGAAACGAATCGATCAGTTACGTAAGGGGAGCGAAAAACGAGAAATTCCACCACTGGTGCCGATGGAACGAGGAAATAATATTCCACTATCTTATGCCCAACAGCGCTTATGGTTTATTGATCAATTTGCACCTAATAGTGCACTTTATAATATGCCAATGGCATGCCGCCTTACAGGGAGTTGGTTACCTGAGGCATTGGAGTTGGGATGGAATCAGTTGATAGAGCGTCATGAATCTTTGCGGACTGTATTTTATGAAGAGGATGGCCATCCTGTGCAGCAGATTCAACCGTATATTTTCCGTCCGCTTCTGCAAATGGACTTAACTAAGCTTTCATTAGAGGAGCGAGAAAGAAAGTTGGAGCAATGGATTCAAACTGAAGTAGAATCTCCATTTGATTTAGAACAAGGGCCGTTATTCCGTGGGAAACTCATAAGAATTTCAGAAGAAGAATGGGTTCTTCTGTGTAATATGCATCATATTATCTCGGATGGATGGTCGATGGAAATCTTGCTTCAAGAATGGATGGCATTTTATGAGAATGCGATTGGTGAGAAACAAGCAGAGCTGGAACCACTACCAGTTCAATATGCCGATTTTGCTCAGTGGCAAAGAGAATGGTTGAAAGATGAAGTACTAAATCAACAGCTTGCATATTGGAAGGAAGAATTATCTGGTGAGTTACCAGTCTTAATGTTGCCAATGGATCGTCCGCGTCCGCCAGTGCAAACCCACCATGGATTAACTCATAGTGTTTTGTTGTCACGCTCATTACTGGATAAATTAAACGAACTAAGTCGTCAAGAAGGGGCCACACTTTTCATGACCTTATTGGCATCGTATCAAAGTTTCCTTGCTCGTTATACGGGACAAACGGATATTATTGTTGGCAGCCCAATTGCAAATCGAAATTATCGAGAAATTGAGGGGCTGATTGGTTTCTTTGTCAACACCTTGGTTTATCGAGCTGATTTAAGTAATGCACCGGCATTTCAAGAGTTGTTGTCCCAAGTGCGGATAAAAGCATTGAAGGCGTATGAGTATCAAGATGTTCCGTTTGAGAAAATTGTAGAGGTTATCCAACCTGAACGAAATACAAGCTATTCTCCAATTTTCCAAACCATGTTTACTTTGCAAAATATGGGACAAGAGCTACCAGAACTACATGGAAGAAATATAGAAGTAATGGAAAGTAACGCTCCAATCGCTAAGTTTGATTTAAGTTTAACTGCTGCAGAAGTGGAAGAGGGTTTATTACTTACTTTTGTTTATAGGACTGATTTATTTGACAGCTTAACTATTGAATCTATGGCCGAACATTTTAGAAACTGGTTGAATGTAATCGTGAAAAATCCGGATAAATCATTAGCTAAGTTGCCTATATTATCAGGATTACAGCAAAAACAGTTGGAAGAGTGGAATAATGATGCTGTAGCATATCTACAGGAAAGTACGATTCATCAGCTGTTTGAAGAGCAAGTAAATCGTACACCTGACGCGATAGCAGTGGTAGATGAAAAACAGCAGTTAACGTATCGAGAGCTCAATGAAAAAGCTAATCAATTGGCCCACTATCTTCAGCAATGCGGGATTGGGAATGAATCATTGGTTGGACTTTGTTTTGAGCGTTCAGTTGAGATGATTGTTAGTATTATGGGAGCTTGGAAGGCTGGAGCAGCATATGTTCCATTGGACCCATCATATCCAGAAAGTCGTCTAAGATATATTTTGGAGGACACTGGAATTCAAGTATTAGTTACGAATGAGTCATTAGAAGACTGGATACCTAAAGAGGTCAAGATAGTTTGTCTAGATCGGGATCAAACAATGATTTTACAAGAAAGCATTCTTTCACCAAAATGTGAAGTAACAGGAGAAAATTTAGCGTATGTTATTTATACTTCGGGATCGACGGGGAACCCAAAGGGTGTCTTGATACAGCATCATTCTGTAATAAACTTGTCGCATGGCTTACAAAAAGAGGTTTTCGAACATGAGATACCATCTAACATGCATGTCGGTTTAAATGCGTCAATTGCCTTTGATGCATCTATTCAGCAATTACAAATGCTGCTTTATGGTTCAAGTTTGTATATTATTCCGAATGAAGTACGAAGTGATCCGGAGCAGTTTGTAGCTTATATTAGGGAGAACAAGTTAGAAATCTTTGATATAACACCTTCATTGCTTCAATTACTTATAGATGTCGGATTGTTAGAAACGTGCGATGGCGTTCATGTTCCAAGTAAGGTACTGGTTGGTGGTGAAGCGATTATGCCGTCATTATGGGAACAGCTAGTAGAGACTGATAAAATACAGTTTTATAATGTATATGGTCCTACAGAATGTACGGTTGATGCAACATGCTATCATATCAAAAAAGATAGCAAGAGAGTAACAATTGGGCGTCCATTGCCTAACGTCCAAACTTATGTATTAGATAGAAATAGGTTGCCAGTTCCAGTTGGTGTGATGGGGGAACTTTATATCGGAGGAGCAGGTCTAGCAAGGGGATACTTGAATCGTCCAGAATTAACGTCCGAGCGATTTATTTCAAATCCATTCAAAGAAGGCGAGAGGTTATATAGAACAGGAGACCTCGTGAGATATCTTCCTGACGGTAATATAGACTATTTAGGAAGAATAGATAACCAAGTGAAGATTAGAGGATTTCGAATTGAACTTGGAGAGATTGAGTCCACCTTACAGGAGCATTACTTGGTAAAAGAGGCAGTTGTAATAGTTAGGGAAAATCAGTCGGGAGATAAGAGGCTGGTAGCTTATGTAGTGGGCGAAGGCAGTTTAGAAGAATGGCGAGAGTATCTTAAAACAAAACTGCCAATCCATATGATACCTTCCTACTTTGTCGAAATGAAAGAATTACCGCTAACCATAAATGGAAAGATTGATCGGAAATCGTTACCTATATCAGATTATCAAGGAACACAAGAAGGATACGTGGCCCCAAGAAATGAACATGAACGTAAGCTTTCTATCATTTGGGAACGTGTGCTGGGTTCAAAACGTATTGGTATGAATGATAACTTCTTTGAAATTGGTGGAGATTCAATTCTTAGCATTCAGATTGTCTCTCGTGCGAAGCAAGTTGGTTTACAATTGACACCAAAACAAATATTTGAACACCAAACGATTGCTGAGTTGGCGCAAGTAGTCAAAGAAGAACAAGGTGTACAAGCTGAACAGGAAATTATAACTGGAGAGACGATACTTACACCTATTCAGCAAAGGTTTTTTGCACAAAATCATCCTAACCCACATCATTGGAATCAATCCATGTTCTTTAGAACGAAAGAGAAATTGGACATAGGATCACTTGAAAAGGCAGCGGGTAACCTTCTACTTCATCATGATGCCCTGCGTTTAAGATATGAACGTTTACCTAATGGGGTTTGGAAACAGTGGAATGAAGGAATAGAAGAGCAATTGATGCTTACTGTCATTTCATTAGACGAAGTGCCGGAAGCTGATTGGCATCAGGTTATTCAAAAAGAGATTAATATTGCACAAGAAAGTTTGAATTTACATGATGGTCCGTTAATGAGAATGGTGTATTTTGATGAAGGTGAGCACGCTGGCCGATTATTTTGGACAATTCATCATTTAGCCGTTGATGGTGTTTCTTGGCGAATTTTATTGGAAGATTTGCAAACAGCGTATACGCAAGCAGTCCAAGGGCAGAAAATTCAATTACCTATGAAAAGTACATCCTTTAAAGAGTGGTCGGAGAGATTACATCATTACGCTGAATCTGGAATATCACAAGAAGTGCTGCATTACTGGGAGGAGCAGGCGGAACAAGACGTAGTTATACTGCCGGTAGATGGTACTATAAGTAATCCAGTAAGCGCAGTAACTGAGGAAATTACTGTGGTGTTAAATGAGAATGAAACCCGTATGTTATTGCAAGAGACTTTAAGCACTCACCGTGTCCAAATCAATGAAGTATTATTAGCAGCATTGGTACAAGCTACGGCAGCATGTACGGGGCAGCCGATATTGAGCGTAGATTTAGAGGGACATGGTCGAGAAGAGATTATAGAAGATGTTGATTTATCGAGAACCGTGGGATGGTTTACAAGCATTTACCCAGTTCATTTAAATATTACTAGTGCTCATACGCCAATTGCAGCATTAAAAGCAGTTAAAGAACAAATTCGCAAAATTCCTAATAAGGGTGTTGATTATGGGGTGTTGCGTTACATGAACGCAACAATGTGTGAGCAATTAAGCTCGCAATATACACCGTCTATTAGTTTTAACTATCTTGGACAATTTGATCAAATGTTTTCTAGCGATGCAATGTTTATTCCAGAGAACAAATTTAAGCGTTTAGATCATGCTGCCGGTTCCAAGCGCTCGCATGTAATTGATGTAATTGGGGTTGTAACGGATGGAAAACTTCAGTTCACTTGGGTATACAATGTTGGGCAATTTGCCAAATCAACGATTCAAAGTATTGCACAGAATATGCTTTATCAACTGAGTACATTGATTCAATCTTCAGATAGAGAATCTGCATTGACCATTTCGGATTTTGCAATGACTAATCTTAGCCAAGAAGGTTTGATAAATGTACTAAACAAAATGCATCGCGGAAAGAACAATCAGATTACTGATTTATATCCACTATCACCTTTGCAAGAAGGTATGATTTTCCACACATTGCATGACCAAGGGGATGAACATGTTGCACCGTATATAGTGCAATTGAGTTTTATGATTCGAGGAAAAATGAATATTCCTACTTTTGAGCAGGCGTGGAAATCTGTAATTCAGCGACATGAAATTTTTCGTACAGCATTTGTATGGGACGAAATTGAAGAACCTGTACAAGTGGTGTATGAAAATATCCCATTTAAAGTGAACAAAGAAGACTGGCGTACAATGACAAGTGAAGAGATAGAGGGAAAAAGAAAAGTCTTTTTGGCATTAGATCGAAAACAAGCCTTCCAATTTGATGAAGCGCCATTGATGCGGGTAACAGTCATTCAAGAAGGTGAGGAAGAATATCGGATTGTTTGGACCCATCACCATATTTTACTGGATGGATGGAGTTTACCATTAGTATTTAATGAATTACTTACAGTCTATCAGAAGAGAATGAATGGAGAAGCTGTGAAGTTACCTAAGTCTTCACCATATAAGAAATATATCCAATGGTTAAGAGAGCAAGATAAGGAGCAGGCGGAACAATTCTGGAGGGAGAAGCTAAAAGGTTTTACTGCACCAACTTTGCTGGGCTTAGAAAGTAAAGAGGAAGAAAAAGGTTACACAGAGAAGGTTACGTATTTATCAGAAGAGCAGACTCAAGCGTTACAAGGATGGGCGAAACGCAATAAACTTACTTTGAGCACAGTAATTCAAGGTGCATGGGCATATCTCATGAGCCGATATAGTGGAGAAAATGACATTGTCTTTGGTGTAACAAGCTCAGGGCGTTCTACGGAGATTATTGATGTTGAAAACATCGTAGGTCCTTTTATTACAACGTCACCGACGCGAATTCAATTGATGGATGATATAAAAGTAATGGATTGGTTGCAGAAGATACAAGAGGAAGAGATAGAAAGAAGACAATATGAGTATGCTTCTTTGACAGAAATTCAGGGGTGGAGTGAAGTTCCTAGAGGAACACCTCTGTTCAATAGTTTATATGTGTTTGAAAATTATCCAGTGAAAGAAGAGGCTTCAGAAAATCTGGAAATTGGTGAATTGGAAGGAGTAGAACAAACCCACTACCCATTAGGGTTGGCTGTAGTTCCAGGAATCCAATTATCGTTAAAGTTAATGTATGACCGTAGTAAGTTTAATAGAGTAACCATTGAACGAATGCTGGGTCATTTACAACAAGTGTTAATGCAAATGCTCAAAAACATTGATCAAAATCTATCGGAGCTAGTATATATTACGGAAGCTGAACAAAGAAAGCTATTGGAAGAATGGAATAATAATGCTATATCCTATCCACGTGAGAATGTAATTCATCAACTATTCGAAGAGCAAGTAAATCGTACACCTGACGCGTTGGCAGTGGTAGATGAAAAACAGCAACTAACGTATCGAGAGCTGAATGAAAGAGCTAATCAATTAGCCCATCATTTACAGAAATGTGGAATTAGGACAGAGTCATTAGTTGGCCTCTGCTTTGATCGATCAGTTGAGATGGTTGTTGGTCTCATGGGAATTTGGAAGGCTGGAGCAGCCTATGTTCCGTTGGATCCATCGAATCCGGAAAGCCGCCTGCAATATATTTTAGAAGACACAGGAATTAAAGTGTTAGTTACGAATGAGGTATTACTAGGATGGATACCTAAAGAAATCAAGACAGTTTGCCTAGATAGGGACCAAGCAATGCTTTCTCAAGAAAGCAAACTTTCACCAATATGTGAGGTAACAGGGGAAAACTTAGCGTATGTTATCTATACTTCTGGTTCGACAGGGAATCCAAAGGGGGCTTTAGTACAGCACCATTCTGTAATAAACCTATCATATGGTTTACAAAAAGAAGTTTTCTCACATGAGATACCTAGTAATATGCGTGTCGGTTTGAATGCGTCAATTGCCTTTGATGTATCTATTCAGCAATTACAAATGTTGCTTTATGGTTCAAGTTTATATATTATCCCAAGTGAAGTTCGCACTAATCCGGAACAATTTGTGTCCTATATTAGGGAGAATAAATTGGAAATGTTTGATATGACACCTTCATTACTTCAATTACTTATAGATGGAGGATTGCTAGAAATAAGTGCTGATGTTCATGTACCAAGTAAGATATTAGTCGGTGGTGAAGCAATCATGCCGTCATTATGGGAACAGCTAGTAGAGACCGGAAAAATTGATTTTTATAACGTATACGGTCCTACAGAATGTACAGTTGATGCAACGTGTTATCATATTCAAACAGATAGTAAGAGAGTTACAATTGGACGTCCGTTGCCGAACGTTCAAACTTATGTATTGGATAAAAATTTGTTACCTGTTCCAGTTGGTGTAACAGGTGAGCTATATATTGGTGGTGCAGGTATAGCGAGAGGATACTTGAATCGCCCAGAATTAACAGCAGAGCGATTCATCCGTCATCCATTTAATGAAGAAGAGCGTTTATATCGTACGGGAGATTTGGTTCGTTATTTACCTGATGGTAATTTAGATTACTTGAGAAGAATTGATAATCAAGTGAAAATTAGGGGCTTTCGTATTGAACTTGAAGAGATTGAAGCGAATCTAAAGAGGCATCCATTGGTAAAAGAAGCAGTAGTTTTGGTAACAGAGGATAAATTAGGAGAGCAGAGATTGGTTGCTTATGTAGTTGGAGATGGTAGTATGCATGATTGGCGTGAATATCTCAAGACACAAGTACCGAATTATATGGTTCCCGCACACTTTATTAAGGTAGACGAGATTCCTCTTACAACGAATGGCAAAGTTGATCGAAAGGCATTGAACAATTTAACTATTCAAAGAGAAAATAACTTCTCTACACCAATCATTCCAAGGGATGAAATTGAATATCAGTTGATTAAAATCTGGCAGGATGTCTTACAGATAGAAGATGTGTATGTAAATGATGATTTCTTTAATAGAGGAGGACACTCTCTCCTTGTAATTAAATTAGTTTCAAAAATTAGGGAGAAGTTTGGAAAAGAAATTAAGGTGTCTACATTGATTAAGAATCCAACAGTGGAAGGAATCGCATGCCTTATTCGTGATAAGCATGATATGACGAAATCAGTAGCAGCGCTAGTTCCACTACAAGAATCAGAAAAAAGACCTTTCTTCTGCGTTCATCCGTTTATGGGGAATGTATTCTGTTACATTCAACTAGCAAGATTACTTAAGAACCATTGTTCATTTTACGGTTTACAGAATCCTCTTATAGAAAAGGGAGAAATTGACGAGTTGACCTTGCCGGAACTAATTCAACTTTACATTGAAGAAATAAAACATGTTCAGCCAGAAGGCCCATATCGTCTTGGAGGATGGTCTTTAGGCGGTGCAATTGCTTATGAAATCGCAACTGTACTAAAGAATCAAGGTGAGGAAGTTGAGTTGTTGGTACTCATGGATACAAAAGTACCTTCAAAGCAGGACTATAAAACGAGTGAGGATATGCTCTCATATATATATGAGCATTTCATTCCTAGAGATCTTACTGAGCAGGAAGGAGACCTTGTCCATAAACAAGATATGCTTGTGGAGCAATTAATTATGGAAGGAGTACTCCCGCCTGATGCAGATCTTATCAATTTGAAGCAAGTTATCAATGCACATAGGAAATGCCTGAACATAATGGCAGAGCATGATTTAATACCATACTCTGGAGAACTTCTCTACTTTAGTGCTGAGGAAGGAAAAGAGTTGTTTACAGATTGGGGACCTTTATTAAAAGGAAGAGTAAATAGATATTCAGTCCCTGGATTACATGAAGAAATAGTGGGTTCCCCTGCAGTTGAAAAAATAGCTATGTATCTATTAAAGGAATTTGAAGGAATAAAAGAGAGATCCATTTTATTAACGGAAAATTAGAGAGTACAAAAGATGCAAGGCTATGAACGAAAAGGGCAGCCCAATACCTGCATATCAAGTGTAGGGAATAATGAATATATTAAGAGCATTACTTTTTAAGGGGATAATGTAAAAAGAAATTGGTAGAGACATAGAAATCTTAATGAGTTACCCATAGTAAGATGTAAATGCTCTGAAATCTTTGTAATAGAAGCGAATACCTGATGATATTACTGAGGAAAGGTGCATATTTTCATTGATATGTAAATATACACCTTTCCTATTGTATATGCAATTTAATAAAGTGAATTTGAATTTCTGTAACGTTCATATATGAAGTAATTCTTTAAAAAAGGAAGTGATTTATCATACAAATTCAAGCTGTGAAAATACCAAAGAATATTGAAAGTCATTTGTTTAAGCAACTTAGTAACTTAGTTTCAAATGAGAAGAAAGAACGAATGAAGCGTTTATTAAATTCATGCGACATTAATAGGACCCTGATAGGAGATTTACTAATCCGATCTCTAATCTGCCAAAAGTATAAAATTAATAATGAAGAAATTAGATTTATATATAATGAGTTTGGAAAACCTTTTGTTGAAAATTTTTCTGACTTTCATTTTAATTTGTCACATTCAGGAGAATGGGTGGTTTGTACTACTGCTAATTTTAATGTGGGTATTGATATAGAAAAAGTTTCAGAAATAGAGGCTTTTAAATTAGCACATGAATTTTTTTCAGAGGAAGAATTTTATGAAATATCTAATATGAATTCTGATGAACAAATTAATTATTTTTATGATTTATGGACATTAAAAGAAAGTTATATCAAAACGATTGGAAAAGGGCTTTATATCCCGTTAAATTCATTCTCTATAAAAAAAGAGTCACGAACTTTAATTTCATACAAGAATATACCTAAAAACTTTTACTTTAAACAATATAACATTGATCCAAATTATAAGTTATCTGCTTGTGCAACAAGAGATGAATTTCCACAAGAGATAATAATTAAAGACATTTATACAATTTTCCAAAATATATACAAATTTGAAAGTAAGGAGAAAATCAATGCAGAAGACTAAACTTTTTTGCTTTCCACATGCTGGGGGATCTGCGTTTAGTTACGCAAAATGGAAAAATTACTTTAATCCATATATTGAGGTAGTCCCGATAGAGTTAGCTGGTAGAGGATATAGAATTGAAGAAAGTTTGCACCAAAGTATGGAAGAGGTGGTGAATGATGTCTATAATAATATCGTTATGCAGATAGATGATTCGCCATATATTTTATTTGGGCATAGTATGGGAAGTTTGATTGCCTATGAAGTAGCTAGAAAAATACAAGATTCTAAAAATGTGTTGCCTAAATTTCTTGTTTTGTCCGGTAGAAATCATCCAAATAGTAAAATAAAAAATATTCGACATAATCTTTCTAATGAACAATTTAAAAGAGAAGTTATTGCAATGGGAGGTACACCATCTGGGGTACTTGAATCAGAAGAATTAATAGAGATTTTTCTACCTATTCTAAGAGCAGATTTTAAAATTGTCGAGACATATATTCATGACAATAATACACAACCATGTGATATTGATTTTCTTATATTTAATGCGGAAAAGGATGAGTTTACTACATATGATCAAGTAATAAAATGGAAGCAATACACAAGTAAAACGTGTACTTTTCATTCTTTTGAAGGTAATCATTTCTTTCTAAATGAAAATATTGAAGAAATAGCAAATAGTATTATAAGAAAGTTAGATTCTAAAAGATTATCAAATAGTTTTTAGAGATTTTCTAACTATACTCATGGCTAAGAAACAAAAATATTAAAGATGAAAAATACAGGCATTGCTGAAATATCTTTGAACAAAGGCAGGGCAGTTTAAACGAACTATTTAAAGGTAGGTGTTGATGGAATTTTAAGTGAAATATATGAAGTAACTTTAGTTTAAGTTGACTTTACCTGAAGGTGAAGTTTTCTTTCTTCATCAGACAGTCATTGGATAACTGATGAGTTAATCGATGCAAGTAGCGGATCTTGCTTATAATGCTAATTGTAAGTACTATGTACTTTAAAAGCCCAAATCATCAGGCTAAGAAAAATAAATCTATCATTTTCTACTGTAGAATCCTTACTATAAGGATTCTATTTTTTGTATCAAAAATCTATAAAGATAATATCGACGAAAACGAATTAAAAGGTATTTTAAATGAATTTTTTAAAACAACACTAATACTTATAACGTTCGCTAAATATATTCGCTCCTTATGTTTGCAAGAAGCTTACAAACTTTCCTCTTCCAATGCAACTTAAGCGTAAATGAAATTTTTTGTAAATGTGGAACAATCTCATTACTTACACTGTCTATTAAGCGTTACAACATTTTTTATTTAATATATCAAGAAAGGAATAAATATTTTTAACAAAGGGAGAAGATTGAATTGAAAAAATTATGGATGCTGGTTTTCTTTTGTTTTGCAGTTATGTTGGTAGGGTGTAATAAAAACGAACCGCCAAAACAAACATTTGAAGAATATATCAATTTATGGAATGATAAAAAATTTGCAAATATGTATGATCATTTATCAGAGCGTGCCAAAAAAACGATTTCTAAAAAGGATTTCACAGAGAAATATCAAAAAATCTATGAGGGAATTGGAGTTAAGAATTTAAAAATTAAAACGAAAGGAGAGAATGCTAAAGATAAAGAGCTTTTTCTTTTTGAAGTTAAGATGGATACGGATGGAGGAACAGTTTCATTTATCCATGAAGCAAAACTCGTGAGAGAAAAGGAATCTTGGAAAATAGATTGGACACCAGATTTCATTTTTCCAGCTATGAAAAAAGATTACAAAGTACGTATGCAAATAGAACAAGGAAAACGCGGAGAAATATATGATCGAAATGGGAAAGCTCTTGCAACGAATGGTAAAGCGACTGAGGTTGGAATTATTCCAGAGAAACTAGGCGAAACGGCAGCGCAAACAAAAGAAATAGTAGCACAATTACTTGATATGTCTATAGAAGAGGTCGATCAGAAGCTTACAGCGAAATGGATAAAACCAGACTCCTTTGTACCAATTGGTATTTTAAAAGAGGGAACTAGACAGAATGATTATATTGAATTAGAAGGAGTTGCATCTCGCCCAGTAAATATTCGGACGTATCCATTAGGAGAAGCGGCGGCACACTTAACTGGTTATATAGGAAAGGTGAATGCAGAGGAGTTAAAATCGCTTCAAAAAAAAGGGTATCAAGCAGATGATTTAGTAGGTAAGACAGGTTTAGAGAAAGTATTAGAGAATAAATTGCGTGGCGAAAAAGGTGGATGCGTATTTATAGAAGATGAGAATGGAAAAGAGATTAAAAATGTAGCAAAAAAAGAAGCAAAAGAAGGGGAAAACGTTACGTTAACAATTGATGCTGCAATTCAAGAAAAAATCTTTAATGAGATGAAAAATGAAGCAGGATCTAGTGCAGCGGTCAATCCTAAAACAGGTGAAACTATTGCACTTGTAAGTAGCCCTGCTTATAATCCAAATACAATAGTTAGAGGAGCATCAAAAGCCCAACGAGAAGCATGGAATAACGACTCGAAACTACCAATGATGAATCGTTTCACACAAGCATTTGTACCAGGTTCCGTATTTAAAACGATTACTGGTGCAATTGGTTTGGAAACAAACACTATAAACCCGAAGGAAGAATTTAAAATTCAAGGATTAAAGTGGGCAAAAGATTCATCTTGGGGAAATTATTATGTAACACGTGTGAAGGAAGCTAGTCCAATTGATTTTGATAAGGCAATGAAGTACTCTGATAATATTTATTTTGCTCAACAAGCTTTGAAAATGGGAAAAGATCAGTATGTAAATGAATTTAAGAAATACGGATTTCATGAAAAATTACCAATCGAATACGAATTTCCTATTTCAATCATTGCAAGAGATGGGATAAAAAATGATATTCAACTAGCAGACACGGGATATGGACAAGGTCAAGTATTAATGACACCACTTCATTTAGCATTAACATATGCACCGATTGTGAATGAAGGGAATATTCCGTCGCCTCATCTTTTAAAAGAAGCAAAAGTAGCGGGGAATTGGAAAGAAAATGTGGTTTCTAAAAAGAATCAAGAGATATTAAAGAGCGCATTAATAAAAGTCATTAATGACCCTGATGGCGCGGGGAGAATTGCTAAGGTTGATGGTATAACTCTTGCTGGTAAAACCGGTACAGCAGAACTGAAGGAGTCGAAAGAAGCAGACGGAAAAGAACTTGGATGGTTTGCAGCTTTTGATGCAAATGCGCCCGACATGATCATTACCATGATGATCGAAGATGTAAAAGGAAGAGGGGGGAGTAACGTTCCAGGGGAAAAAGTAAAACATGTTTTTCAGAAAAAATAAGTAACTATAAGGTGAAATCTTTTACTACATTCATTGTTTGCTTAACACGAAGGTATAAATTGAGCGATACAAAGAACAATTAAGTTTCGAAAAAGCATTCTCCGTAATCGAGAATGCTTTTTTGTTGTGGCTGAATAAAGATGATAACTTATCTATGTTTTCATTTTTGAAAGGTTGGTATTGCTAATAGTAAATAGAAGAGTAAAACAAATTGAAAGGGACAAGTGAGGGGGGGTTAAACTTTAATAAAACAGTTATTTAGTAAAACATAAATAGAGCACACAAATAAGTATGCTCTAAGAAAAAAGGTGATACAAGTGGAGTGTTGCGTGAAATGCACAAATAATAATCAGATTTTTTATGAGTGTATTTTTAACATTGTATGCTTTACTTGTTTTTTCGGAGCCTGTCATGTAAAAGAATGTATAGATGATTATTTTATGAAGGTAATTGCACACCTTTACATTTTTAGGAGGATTTTTTTATCAAAAAAAGATAAAGAACGGAACAAATGAAACTTGTATCTTGTCTATATATTGAAACCATAATAAAAGTGAGGGCAGTTTTATCTTTATTCAAATAAGTTCGAGGTGTGGAAATGGAAGAGACGTTTATTGAAAAGTGTATTCATGATGAGCTTGACTATGTTATAAAAGACTATTGGCAAGATGTATGGAATTATTCATTTATTATTACGAAAGATCCACACTTATCAGATGATATCACGCAAGATGTGTTTATAAAGGTATTTAAAAATTGGAATTCATTTCGAAAGGAGTCATCTATTAAAACGTGGATATTAAAAATTACAAGAAATACAGCAATAAACTATTTGAAATCCTCCTATTTTAAAAGGATATCATTAGTAGGTTTTTTTAGTGACGATAAGCAATCTCCATCGGCAGAACGAGAGTTTTTCAAGCAAGAGGAAATGAATGAAGTGTGGGATGTTGTCTTAAAACTACCTAAAAAACACCGTGAAATAATAATTTTAGACGCGAAATATGAATTATCTTATGAAGAAATGGCTGAAACACTGGGAGTATCCATTGGAACTGTTAAATCTAGATTAAGCCGAGCGAGAAGTAAGGTTTCAAAATTAATAGGGGAGGGTAGTAGTGATGAACAATAAAAAAAATCCTGACTGGTATAGTAAATTAAAAAAAGGTCCAATGGAGAATCGTAAAGATGAAGAAGAATTTATTTTTAAAATAAAGCAGTCTATATATGAAAATAATGAAGTGAATTCTGTAAAACATAAAAGACCGTTTCGTAAAAAAGCTCTGCCAATTATAGTTGTTTTTGTTTGTACAATGTTATTTGTTATCGTTCAACAACCATGGCTTGATGATAATAAATCACCGGTCCAAAGTAGTACACAAATTAAGCCTAAAACTAAAGATGAGTCTGCTCAAGATCCAACATTAAAACAATTTATGAATGAATTATATCAAAGTACAAATTCAAAAAATGAAAATGACTTGTATAGAGCGTTAAATGATGAAGTTCTATTTAAAGGGAAGAGTTATAAGAAGGATGAATTGAAATTTGATGAAGATATTTTTCATGAGTTGCAAGTTGCTCTTACCATGGGGGGAGAATTTACAAATGATTCAAAGCAAGCATACAAAGTACCAAGTGGATTGACAGAAAGTAACGAACCAAAGCAAGCGCATTATGTATATGCAACTGTTACTGGAAATAAAACGAAAATTTTAGCTGAACCAAAGCGAGAATCACAAGTTTTATATGAAGTATCTAATGAAATGGTAAAAGCTTGGATTCCAGAAAAAGTGCAGAATAATGGATATATAAAAGTATCGACAATTAGCGGTAATACTGGATATGTACAAAAAGAGTATGTTTTAACTGATATTAAATATTCTTTCATGTTCGAAAGGGATCATGAAGGTAAATGGAAAATAACGAATATAGATTCTATATGGTAAAGAGGAAGGTTCACTTTAATGAACCTTCCTCTATGTTTTTATTCTCTTATTGAAGAGTATTCCAGTACTCTAAAATTTCTGATGTAACGAGAGCAGCAATGTTTTTTTCTGAATTACTACCAGGAATAACGACAGAAACGGCAATTTGTGGATCTTCGGTAGGAGCATATGCAATGAAAAGAGAATGGTTTATCATTCTTTCTTGCTCATTCGGAGCACCTGTTATGCCTGTTTTACCTGCGACATGAAAGGGTAAGTTTTTAATTTCCTCTATATTTTGGCTCATCCCACCTTGCACGACACTCCAAAATTTCACCGGGTAACAATTTGAACTTTCTAAAATTGGTTTAAACTTTTTTGTTTCCTTACCATTTTGATCAATAATAGCACTTACGATTTGAGGTTTATATTTATCACCTTTACTTGCTAAAGTTGCTGCATATTGAGCAAGTTGAAGAGGAGTGTGTACTTCATTTCCTCCCCAAGAGGCATTTAATAAGGCGGAGATACCATTTTCAAACTTGTTTGTTGGATGAAATTCATATTGTCCGTCTTCTTCAAAAGGTAAATCAATCCCAGTTTTAGAACGAAGGCCGAATTGCTTTAAATACTCTGTCCATATATGTGCAACTTTTTCTATATTCCCATTATTTTGGTTGAATAAGGGTAGAGCTACTTTTGCTGTCATAAATGTGTTAGATGAATTAATGATAGCCTGCCTCGGTGTAATCTCACCTGTTGGCGTTCCAGGTGCATTCGTAATGTTATTTTGATTATCATATTGAAAAGTACCTTTATCTAAATAAGTATCTTCAGGTTGAAAAAGCTTTTCGTTTAATCCAATTAAAATAGTAAGTGGCTTTATAGTTGAGGCCATATTTACATAAGATTCACCATACTTTAATTTTTGAATTGCTTTATTTTGCGAAAGTGATTTGATGTTTTCTTTTTTAGATGATACTTGTTCATATAATGTATTTGGATCAAACACTGTTGAGTTGGCCATAGTTAAAATTGCGCCAGTTTTCACATCGGTTACCACAACATAACCAGCATTAACATCAGTTATTTTCTTGATTTGAGATCTTAATGCTTCCTCTGTTTTTTGCTGCAACTTAGAGTCTAAAGCTAGCCAGATATCTTTTCCTTTTTGTACTTTTTGAATGTTCCATAAGAACTTTTTATTATTCATTTTAAAAATAAGAGTTTTTCCGGGTTTTCCTTTTAAATCATTTTCATATTGCAGCTCAATCCCGCTTTTTCCAACGGGTACATTAAGGTCATTTTCTACATACCCAATTACCTGTGAACCAATTTCACGTTTAGGATAATATCGAATCACTTCATCTTTGATTATTACATTATTGGGTTTGTTTTTGTTTATGAATGCAAGTTCATTCTCAGTTATGTCAGAGTATAACGGTATATCATTCATAGTCTGCTTTTTACAAGATTGTTGTAATTGAGATTTTATGTCCTCTGTAGAAATGTCATGTTGAAATTCGCTTGAAAATTGATTGAAAAAAGCTAATGTGTTTGCTGTATCTTGTTTCGATAGCTTCTCATCATTAAAAGTGCAATATAAAGACTTAACTTTCTTATTTGTAGCTAGTATTACACCATTTCGATCAAGTATTTGTCCTCTTTCGGCCGAAGAAGTTTCGATAGTAATTGAAAAGAAATGGCTTTTTAACAAAATTATTAATATCAAACCTACAATAGAAAGAATCGCTATAAATCTCCATCTTTTTATTTTTGTATGTAACATAAAACCCTCCCTTTTTAGCTTATTTCATCTTATAGTTAATTATTTTTTTTGTAAATGTGGAACAACTTTATTATTTAGATTGTCTATTAAGTATTACAGCATGAAGAAAGGAATAATCAGTATGAAAAGTTTTTAGCAAATCTATGTGTAAGTTTTATATGGGCCAGTATATAGTTTAGCATTTCTAATGCTAGCGACAAAAAATAGAGAGAAAATAGGAAAGGAGAGTTATGAATTACGTAGCTAAACGAAAAGGTATGAATGCTAACAAGGATTTAGCAAAAAAGTCGAAACGATATTTATAACCGGCCATCGGTATGTAACATATAAGGAATTAAATGGAGGATTTATGGGGAATCAAAAAGGAAAGAACAAGACGTATATATCTATTCGATTAAATATAATGTTCCTTTGCATATTTTTACTATTCTCAGCTATTATTGTTCAGCTAGGAAAGGTGCAAATCGTAGAGGGAGAGGCTTATAAGAATCAAATAGAAAGCAGTCAAAATGCAACAACTAGCATTCCAGTTCCACGTGGACAAATACTAGATCGAGAAGGGAAAACAGTTGTTAATAATAAATCTCTTCGCACAATTACGTATACAAGGGTAAAGGGAATTACTAATGAAGATATTTTAAAAACAGCAACAGACTTAGCGAAAGTGCTTGAAATGTCTGAACAAGATATAAATAAATTAACAGATATCGATAAAAAAGATTTTTGGATGCAGTTGAATACGAAACGTGCGGAGACAATGATTACTAAAAAAGATATAAAAAAGTTAAAAGATAAGGGAATAGAGGGAAAAGAGTTAGATAAAAAAATAGAAGACTTAAGACGAAGTCGTGTTACAGAATTAGAATTGGCAGAATTAACAGCACAAGATTTAAAGGTGTTAGCTATTAAAAGCAAAATGAGTTCAGGTTATCAACTAACACCACAAATTATAAAAAAAGATGTAACAGATCAAGAGTATGCGCGAATAAGTGAAAACCTTGCTGAGTTTCCAGGAGTAGATGCAACAGTTGATTGGGAACGTAATTATGTAAATGGTAATTTATTTCGTTCCGTGTTAGGTAATATTACGAGTAGTGAAGAAGGATTACCGAAAGAAAACTTAGATTCTTATTTGGTACGTGGATATAACCGAAATGATCGTGTAGGAAAAAGTTATATTGAACAACGATATGAAGATGTCTTGCACGGTGCAAAAGAAGAAGTGAAAAACATTACTGATAAATCAGGAAACATTATAAACACAGAAATAATCTCTAAAGGAAAAAGTGGTAATAGTTTAACATTAACGATTGATATGGAATTACAAAAGAAAGTGGAAGAAAGTATAGAGAAAAATTTGAGAGCGTTTAAGAGTTCAGAGCCACTGTTGGACCGAGCTTTTGTCGTCATGACGAATCCAAATAACGGACAGATTCTATCTATGGCAGGCAAAAAGATTGTAGAAAAAGAAGGGAAATTAGAGATTGAGGATTTGGCATTAGGTAACATGACAACTTCGTATGAGCTAGGGTCAGCTGTAAAAGGTGCAACTTTATTAACTGGATATGAGACAGGGGCAATACAGCCAGGAGATCAATTTTATGATGCACCCATGAAATTTAAAGGTACACAAGCTAAGAAATCGTGGAATGTATCCGGATTTGGTAATATTAATGATTTACGAGCGCTACAAGTATCTTCGAATGTATACATGTTCCAGACAGCTTTAAAAATTGCGGGAGTTAATTACGTACCAAATGGTTCGTTGGATATAAAACAAGGAGCATTTGATACGATGCGCTATTATTTTAAACAATTTGGATTAGGAGTTCCAACAGGTATTGATTTACCGAATGAAATAATTGGACAAACTAGAAAAGTAGATAGTCAGCCTGGTTTTTTACTAGATTTTTCTATCGGGCAGTATGATACGTATACACCGTTGCAATTGGCGCAATATATTTCAACGATTGCTAATGGGGGGTATAGAATGCAACCTCAAATTGTACAAGAAATACGAGAGCAATCAATAAAAGAAGAAGAGGTTGGCAAAGTTATACGCTCTATAGAGCCTGTCGTATTAAATCGAATTGATATGAAGACAGAACATATTGATCGGATAAAAGAAGGGTTTAGATGGGTATTCCAAGAAGGTGATGGAACTGGCGTGAAGTATTTCAAAAACGCGCCATATAAACCAGCAGGAAAGACAGGGACAGCTCAAACTGTATATGGTGGAGATGATCCAATTGGTAGAAATGCAAAAGGAGAACGTATGGAATGCTACAACTTAACGTTAGTTGGATATGCTCCATATGATAATCCAGAAGTAGCATTTTCTGTAGTAGTTCCATGGCTTCATAACGATAAAAGTGGAATTAATTCTATAATTGGAAAAGAAGTTTTAGATGTATACTTTGATTTGAAAAAGCAGCGTATAAATGGTGAAGTTGCTGGTATAGATGCTTCGAATCAAAACGAGTAAAATTTGTGCACTTTTCTCAGGTGAAGAGCCCTTGTATATATAAAGGCACTAATAAGTAAAAAGATGAGATGTGAAATAAGCGATAGTGGCGATCATAGTTGCTATCACTTATTTTGTTAATACCTCTGATACTAGTTATAAAGTTTTTTAAGTTTATGGAACAGATTTGTTTCGGTGATTGTCTATTATGTGTACGTATAAAAGGGTATTAAGAATTTGAAAGGAATGATGATCTTGAAAAACAAGAGGATGCTAAAAATAGGTATATGCGTTGGTATATTAGGTTTAAGTCTTACAAGCTTAGAAGCTTTTAAAGGAGGGCCATTGCAAGTTGAGGCGAAAGAAAAGACAGGACAAGTGAAGCATAAACATCAGGCGACGTATAAAGAGTTCTCTCAACTTGAGAAAAAATTCGATGCACGATTAGGTGTATATGCGATTGATACTGGTACAAATCAAACAATTTCTTATCGACCTAACGAAAGGTTTGCCTTTGCATCAACCTACAAGGCGTTAGCGGCAGGGGTATTACTACAGCAAAACTCTACTGAGAAATTAAATGAAGTTATTACTTATACGAAAGAAGACTTAGTGGATTATTCACCTGTTACCGAGAAACATGTAGATACTGGAATGAAACTAGGAGAAATTGCTGAGGCTGCTGTTCGTAACAGTGATAATACTGCAGGGAACATTTTATTTAACAAAATAGGCGGACCAAAAGGATATGAAAAAGCGCTTAGACAGATGGGTGATCGGGTTACTATGTCTGATCGCTTTGAAACAGAATTAAACGAGGCTATTCCAGGAGACATTCGTGATACTAGTACAGCGAAAGCAATTGCTACGAATCTGAAAGCCTTTACGGTCGGAAATGTGCTTCCGGTTCATAAACGTAACATTTTTACAGGGTGGATGAAAGGAAATGCTACAGGAGACAAACTAATTCGTGCAGGCGTACCAACTGACTGGATAGTTGCAGATAAATCCGGTGCTGGAAGTTATGGGACACGAAATGATATTGCTATCGTTTGCCCGCCAAATAGAGCACCAATTATTATCGCAATTTTATCTAGTAAAGATGAGAAAGAAGCTACTTATGATAATCAACTCATTGCAGAGGCAACTGAAGTTATAGTTAAGGCTCTTAAGTGATAATCTCTCAATTCATTATGTAATAAAATATGAACTTGGAAAGTGATTCTTTTTAATGTGAAAAGCATTTTGATGGATTAATTTAATTTGATATAAAAAGAGGACGCATTATTATTTACGTCCTCTTTTTATTTTTATTTATTAGATAAGTTTAAGCAGAAACTTTTGTTTTAATTATGTCGATTCACGGATAATTAAGTTTGTAGGATATTCAATAATTTTACGTTTAATAGATTCATCTGTATTTATATATAGTAGAATCTCGTTAACGGTACGTTTACTCAGTTCAACAATTGGAATATCGATGGTACTAATTGTTGGAGTTGTAACTGTACAAATTAATTGATTATCATAACCACAAACAGCTAAGTCAGTTGGAATAGAATATCCTTTTATAGTAGCTCCTTTAATGACTCCAGCAGCAACTTGATCATTTCCAGTAAATAATGCAGTAGGTCTATCTTTTAATTTATCTAATTTCTCAAAAATTCTAAATCCATCTTCAATAGTAATTGCATCTCCAAACAGCCAATTTTTATTGAATGGTAATTGCTTTTCTTTTAAGGCATGCAAATATCCTTGTTGGCGTTTTAATTGTGCTTGACTATTAAGAGAATCAAAACAAAAGCCAATTTTTTTATGATCTTTGTTTATTAAATGTTTAACAGCTTTGTATCCAGCCTCAAATTCATCGTAACAAATTATTGGAATAGGTGCATTTTCCTCATACTCATTACAAAGTAATATGGGCCCATATGCTAAATAATGCTCTATATTTTCCCAACTATTTTCTAGGGATGCGAGAATTACACCATCTACAGCTTTATTCTTTAGTAATGAAAGTAATTCTAGCTCTATTTTTTTCTCATAAAAAGTCTGATAAATTAGCAATTTGTAATTGTGTTTTAATAATTCTTTAGAAATTTCTCTAGCTAATTTTCCGAAAAAAGGATGATCTATATTTGGAATTGATAGAGCAATGGTTTGTGTCTTATTTATCCTAAGATTCCTAGCAATAGAACTAGGAGTATAGTTGAATTCTTGCATTACTTTTATTATTTTCTCACGTTTTTCTGAATTTACATATGGATGATTATTTAGAACTCTTGAAACCGTAGCATTTGATACATTACATAATTTAGCTATTTCGTTAATTGTTACCATAGAGAAACCCTCCGTAAAAAAAATGTTGACATGTAATCGATAACATAAAATATAGTCTACTCATGATTTTCAAAATAATTTCTTAGAGGTGATTTAACGTGAAAACTCTTACTACAATTTCTGGACATAGTAAAGACAATTTAGCTTTATTAAAGTGCCTACAGGGGGAAACAAAAGAAAAAGAATTTGAAATTAGTAATATATTGCCGAATCACAAGATGAAAGAGAAATTATTTAGGGAAAATAAATTGAAAATAGATATTGATATAGAAAAAGATATTTTCAATTATAGCAGAAAAAATATACAGAAAATAGAATTTATGCCAGTTAATCGGTTGATTTCTCAAGATGAGGTTGAAAAAATTATAGGAGTTTTAAAAGATGTCTTACCGACAGGTCAATTTACAAGTGGACCATTTTCAAAAAAGCTAGAAGAAGTAATCGGAAATTATTTAAATAAAAAGTTTGTAATTGCAACAAGTAGTGGTACAGATGCCCTTATGGTGTCATTGTTATCTATTGGTATTCAGCCGGGAGATGAAGTAATTATGCCAGCTAATAGTTTTGCTGCTACTGAAAATGCCGTGTTAGCAGTCGGAGCAAAACCTATATTTGTAGATATAGATCAGCAGAGTTATTGTATTGATCCATCTAAAATAGAAGAAGCTATAACCAAAAAAACTAAATGCATTTTACCTGTACATTTGTATGGTAAACAATGTGAAATGAAAAAAATTCGTGAAATTGCGGATCTATATCAATTAACAGTTATTGAAGATGCATGTCAAGCTATTGGTTCTTCAAATCTTGGAGAATATGGAGATATAATTGTCCTTAGTTTTAATCCATATAAGAATTTTGGTGTATGTGGTAAGGCAGGTGCAATAGTTACTAATAATGAAACTCTTGCAATTCGTTGCAATCAATATAGTTATCATGGATTTGAGATTGATAAAAAAAATAAAAAGGTATTAGACTTTGGATTCAATTCTAAAATTGATAATTTGCAAGCAGCTATTGGTTTGGAAAGAATTAAGTACTTATCATATAACAATTTAAAAAGAGCGTATTTAGCTCAACGATATATACGTGATTTAAAGGAATTAGAGGATAGAGAATTAATTAAGCTACCTATGATGACAGAAGATAATGTCTGGCACCTTTTTCCGATTAGAGTTGAAAATGGAAGAAGAGACGAGTTGAAAAATAAATTGTACCAAATGTATAACATTGAAACAGATATTTATTATCCGGTATTATCTCATAAACAAAATACTAAGTGGATAAAGGAAAATGATTTGCAAAACAATATATTAAATACAGAGCAAGTTCATAAAGGAATATTACATTTACCTTTACACCCAAATATGATGTTAGAAGAGCAAAATTTCGTTTTGGAGGGATTATTCAATGTCAATAAGTAATGAAGTTTTAAAGTCTTTAAATTTTGAAAGACTACCACAGGTTAAAAAGCCTAAATATGTAGTGTTCTGTGATTTTGATGAAACTTATTATCCTCATAACATGGATGATTCTAAAAGAAGCAATATGAAATTGTTAGAAAAGTATTTGTATGAACAAGGAAGTAAAGGGGATCTAGTAATTGGTTGGGTAACGGGAAGTAGTTTAGAATCAATTGTTGAAAAAATGAAAAAGGGTGGTATTCAGTATTTCCCTCATTTTGTGGCGAGTGGGTTAGGTACAGAAATAACGTACTTTGATAGTAATGGGACTACTATAGATGATCAAATTTGGGAGGAGAGAATTATAGGGGGTGGTTTTGATTCTTCAAAGATTGAAAGAATTCTTAAATTGCTAGAATCAAAATATGAAATTTTTTTAAGACCTCAGACACAATTAGGAAGTTCTAAGTACAAATTTAATTTTTATTATGAAGAGCAAAATGAATTTATTGATGCAAAGAATTTAGAAAAGATAGAAGAAATCGGAGAAATATTCCAAGTGGGAGTTAATATTAACAAATGTAATCCACTAGCTGGTGATCCAGAAAATTGCTATGATGTAGATTTTATTCCACTTGGAACAGGTAAAGATGAGATAGTGAAGTTTATTTTAGACAAGTACGAACTAGATAAAACAAATGCCATTGCTTTTGGAGATAGTGGGAATGATTTAAGAATGCTACAAGCTGTAAGACATGGTTATTTAGTAGAAAATGCAACAGAAGAAGCCAAAAACACACACTCAATGTTAGCTGAAGGTGAATACTCGATTGGAATTTTAAATACTCTAAAGCACATTATTAATTAAAAGGGGATGTTCATATAATGAATATTGGGATTATAGGTGCAGGAAGTATTGCAAGAGCTCATTCTAGAGCATTATCAACTGTTGATAGTTGTAAATTAGTTGGAGTGTATGATGTTAATAATGAGAATGCCCAAAAGTTGGTAGGGAATTTTGGTGGGAAGGTTTTTAATAGCTATGAAGAGTTACTTGAAGTAGTTGATGGGGTAATAATATCTTCACCGAATTTTTGTCATAGATCTCAAGCTGTTCAAGCGTTATTAAAAAACAAACATGTGTTATGTGAAAAGCCAATGGCAATTTCTTGTGAAGAAGCAAAATACATGATGACAATAGCAAAAAATACTAATTTAGTCGCTTCAATGGGGTTTAACTATCGCCACCTTTCTTATGTTAAGGCTTTAAAACAATTAATTCAAAATGAAGAATTAGGGGAAATAGTAGTGGTAAGATTGCATTTTAAAAAGAATAGCGCTTTTAGGAGAACTTCGTTTACTTGGCGAGATGATTTTCAAAGTAATAGAACTAGCGGGGCCTTGGGAGATTTAGGAATTCATCTAATAGATTTATTATGGTTTTTATTTGAGAGTGATTTCAGAGAGGATACTGTTCGAACTAAAATTAAAACAAATGTTAAGGAAAAAGAAAGTAAACCAGTTTTTGTTGATGACTATGCTGAGGTTTATGGCCAATTGAAAAATAAGGTTTTTGTTAATATTACAACATCTAAAAGTTCATTTCTTGACGATTGTGGTTTTAGTATAGAGGTAATAGGTACGAAGAAAGAATATAAGTATTCTTCTAAAGAGCCAAATAAATATATACTCTTTGATGGATTGGAAAAACATGAAATCCCGTTACCATTACCTTTACTAGTCGATCCAGAAAACGAGATTTTTGAATGGTCTGATTCTTTTAGAAGTGAAATTATAGAATGGGCTAAGGCTGCGGAAGGTGGGCAAAATAAGTCTGTAGCAACATTTGAAGATGGATTTCGTTCACAAGTAATATTGGATATGTTTTTTGATAAAAGCAGTAGTAATAAAGAACGATCTGTAGCAACTATTTAGTTTTATGGTAAAAACAGGGGTTTAAAACTTTTACTTAAATCCCTGTTTTTATTTTGGATTGGAGTTGAGAAAAGGTGCGGTTAATATTTTATTATGGTTGCTTGTTTTATTTTATTGTAGGAATAATACATGTTTGCATAGGTAGTTTAATTCCTTCATTAATACAATATTATGGAAGAACTCCTGATCAATTAGGTGTTTTAATATTTTTTCAATTTACGGGTTTTTTATTTGGTGTTCTAAGTTCACCCATACTAGTAAGAAAGTATCATTATTTTAAAACAATAACATTAGGTGTTTTAGTAATGTCCATCGTCCTAGGAGGTTTTATATATATTAAAGAATGGGCATATTTAGCCGTTATTTGCTTTGTATTAGGCTATGGAGCAGGTTTGTTAGAAACTACGGTGGGTTCCTTTATTATTTCAGCAGAAAGGAATAGTGCTGCTAAATTTAGTATTCTCGAAGTATGGTTTGGGGTTGGGGCGCTAGGATTTCCGTTACTAGTTAATTATATTACAAAATTTTATGAATGGTATTTTATTCTTTATGGGATATTACTATTCTTTATTTTTACACTATTTGTTTGGTACATGCTTGGACGTACAAAATTTCTAAATTTTTCTCCTCAAAAAAATGAAAAGGGAGGAGCATCCCTTTCCTCATTCACTCTTAAATTTAAAAGTGAAAAGATGAAAGTTATAGTATTTATTTCACTTTTTGCATTCTTATATGCAGGCATAGAAACCAATCTTGCAAATTTTTTATCTACAATAATGATTCTTACCAATAATGAATTAATCAGTTCAGTAAGTATATCTTGTTTTTGGCTAGCCATAGTTATAGGAAGAATACTTGTAGGTAAGTTTGCTCATAAATTTAATTATTGGACATACATTACATCTAGTTGCTTTACATTAGTGATTCTATTATTTCTATTCCCCTTTGTTCAAGGTACAGGTATGTATTTGTTTATCATCTTCATTATTGGTTTAGTTATAGCGGGTGTTTTTCCAATAACATTAATCTTAGCTTCCCGTATTATGGAAAATAATATTGATGAAGTGACTAGTTTATTTATTGCATCGGCCAGTTTAGGGGGGGCACTAGTATCTTTTCTAATTAGCTGGAGTCTGTCCTTAAATACTATAAAGGTTACTTTTGGGATATTTTCACTTTTCGCATTTAGTTTAGGTTGTATTATTTTAAAAATGAGAAAAATTTCCACTTACAGTAATGAAAGTGCCAAAAAAGTAGAAAATATGAAAAATTTATAGAAAAATTTTTAAAATGTGAAAAAGATAATTATATTTGGAATTTCCAAAAAGATTGATGAAGTTAAAAATTCTGTAAATACAACATTGGAGTTCATTAAAGACGAAGGCTTCGAAAGTGTAACAATAAGAAAAATTGTGGCATTGTCGGATACAAATATTGCGCTTGTAAATTACCATTTTGGCTCAAAAGAAAAATTGATTAGTGAAACAATTAAAATCTTATTAATTAGCTTTCAAGACACCTTTTCTATTTTAGATGATATTAAAGTGCCAGCAAAAGAAAGATTAAAAATATTTTTACTTGATTATGTACTGGTAATTCGGCAATACCCTGAGTTAGTTAGGAAAATTATTGCAATGGGAACTACGGTATTTACATCTCAATACGAATATGGAGATTTTTTGAAGAGGCTCGGTTTTAGTAAAGTGAAGAATATTTTGAGTGAAATAACAAATGAAACGGATCAGGAAATTTTAATGATGATGACGGTGCAAATATTCGGATCCATTTTTCTTCCAGCATTAATGATGCCAATTCTTGAATCAGGGGCAGATATAAGAATACAGCCTGTAGAAAAGCAAATTGATTTTCTATTTGAACGCTATTTTTATAAAAATTGAGAGAGTGGGTGATAGAGATGATTAGTTTCTTTAGAAAGCACTGGTGTGATGTAGGGTTAGTTATGGCTATTGTTGTCTTAGGTTATTTAGTCGCGAATTTTGGGAAAATGAGTGAAATAAAGGTACTGTTAGCGTTAAGCTTTGTAGCCATTTTAGTGCATCAATTTGAAGAGTATCGTTGGCCAGGTTATTTCGCTGGTCTATTTAATGTAGTTATATTTAAAAGTGATATACCAGATCGCTATCCATTAAATACGCAATCTGCTATGGTAATAAATATTTTGATTGCGTATGTTTTTTATTTACTTCCGGTTTTCTTTCCAAATATTATATGGCTTGGGTTGGCACCTATTTTAATGGGATTTTTTCAATTCATATGGCATGGTATTTTTGCGAATATAAAAGCTAAAACAATATACAACCCAGGATTAGGTGCTGTTGTATTACTACATGTTCCGATTGGTTATGCATATATGAGATATGTTCTTTTACACAATTTAGCTACAAATTTGGATTGGATATTAGGGATAATCTATTTTCTAGTAGCTACCTATTTTTTAATTATAAAAGGAAATATGTTACTGAAAAATAAGGAGACAATTCATTATTTTTCTAAAAAGCAATTAGGTCCGTACAATGCTACGTTAAAGTGATTCAGATTTTGGATGCTGAAGAGAGTACAAGTGAATTACAAAAGAAAGGTGCTTAGTCGCCTTTCTTTTTTTGATAGAGATTTTTGTGTTTTGGGTTAGCGCCACATGCCCATCAACTTAAGAATTTCATAATGCCCCCCAAAAAAAAATTGTACATTTTCACCTGGAGATGCTAATCTTCTCGTTTTGGGCATTTGCTTTTCTTAGGTTGCTTGACTTGGACTAGCAATTGTATTTGCCGAACCGCCAAAAACTGCTAATATTTTAAAAAACTTTTTACATAACAATTTAACCCTTCGTAGAAAACTACGAAGGGTTAAATTGTTCAAAGGGTATTCCATTTGAGGTTTAATCAAATTATGTTCTTAAATGAAATTTTGAGGTACACATTCACGAACACCGGAATTTTTCAATGAGTTAAATAAAGCTGCACTGATTCTTAATAGGACGTTGTTATCAGTTCCATTTTCTAAATCATAGATTACAAAGTATGCATTATCGACTGTAAAAATACATTTTCGTTCTAATTTAAATCCAGGTGGTACAGTTGGAAATTCATCACTTGGTACAATTATAGGTGTATCACCTTCATCTCTGATAAGATTGAAAGTTTGCTCGTCAATTTCGTAGATATTAACTGGATCAATTTCTACACCTTTATCTGGAATTGTAATTTCATCTTCAACTAATAAGAAAAAACGTTGGTTTCGAAAATTGAAAAGAGATCTTGCTCCAATTTCAAATGATGCCACTTTATATTCACCTCCTTTACAACTTTTTTATCGATTTAAAGTTACCTTCATATGGTATGTCAGATCAATAGATTTGGTTACGGCTTGTACTACGCAAATTACTAAATTAAGAGTCTTACCTATGTCTATCAAGTTAAAATTAAAGGATATCCCCAGAACGATAAGATTTTCGTTCTGGGGATTCCTCACATTCTTGTTCCCATTAAAAAAATGTATTAGACTAAACCTAGTTAATTTAAAAGTGTTCCTTATCCCTCATCTTTCTAATTTATTGAATATTAAAATGTAGACTAATCATGAGGTTTCATATTATAAAATAGTTTTTATTAAAATAAAGTATTAGACTCAATAGTAGCTATGCAATTATTTTACAGTTAATAAGAACAATTCTGAGAAGATGTACGTAATAAAATGGGAGAGGGATAATTTGAATCAAAATAAACCAATAGAAACAGAAGAAAAACTATCCACCATACAAAAAATGAAAAAACAACAAACTAACTGTTTTCTTTTACATTAATAGAAAACTACTGCAAAAGTTATAATTATAGTTTTATGTTTTCATATCCCTTTTGGCATTTATCTTTTAATAAGATGAATGCTTTTTTAGTACATAACAAAAAAATAATCAGAAAAACTGTCACAAAATCCGTTTTTCTGGTTTCTCTATAATATAGGCATCAAATTGAAAGTGAGGTTTAAACTAACATGTTAACAATAGAAAATGAAGAAAGTCCTGCTTCTGATATGAATTTTGAAGATTTATTTAAGCAGTACTATGCTTACGCTTTAAAACAGATCATATGGATTGTTAAAAATCAATCTATCGCTGAAGAGTTAGCACAAGAAGTATTTTTACAATTATATCGTAGCGATTGGAAAGTAATTGAAAACATACCGGGATGGTTGATTAAATCTTCTACCTATGTAGCTTATAACCATTTGCGATCTGAAAAAAGGTATCAAGCGAAGATTGATAAAGAAATACAATACCATGAAGTACAAAATGTTTCATCATTAGACGATGATTGGATAAGAAAAGAAGAGATTACAAAGGTCCAAACAATACTAAATAAAATGAATGATCGAGAACGAACCCTTTTACTAATGAAATTCTCTGGTTTTCAATATAAAGAAATTGCAGAAATACTTCAAACTGAAATATCTTCTATTGGAACATTATTAGTCCGAGCCAAAATGAAATTCCGCAAGATTTATAAACAAATAGAGGAGGCGTAACAAATGAAATGTTATGATATCGGATTTATTCAAACATATATTGATGGAGAACTTTCTCATGATACAAGAAAGGAATTCACAAAGCACCTAGATACATGTGAAGCATGCCAAGATTTATTAGTAGAAATCAGTAAATTAAACAACTGGGAAAACATAATGCTAGATGGAGAATCTTCAAATTCACCACAAGAAATCAAAATTGATGTAGAACAAGCATGGAAAACATTTGAAAGTCGTTCCAAGCTAGACAATGTTTCTAATATAAATCATAAAAAACAACAGAAGAAGGGACTATTTACAAACATGAGTAAAAAATCAAAACGTTTCATTTATACAGCAGTAGCTGCAGGAGCACTTTTCACAACAGCAATGATTCCACAAGTACAAGTGGCGGCTACAAATGTTGCCTCATATTTTTCTGATGCAATTACAAATGATAAAGTTGTAAATGAAGGAATAACAGATGAAAATGGTGTCACACAAGATATGATGAAGAATGGTAAATATATTCCTATTGATGAAAAAATTACAGATCAAGGTATTACTGTACATCTCAAAGAATTATATATATCAGATTTACGTATATCAGTTCATTATAGAATGGAAAAAGCTGACGGAAGTTTAGTACCATTTGAATTTGATACATCAGGATTAGAGCTCGCAAGTGATGGTAAAATTAATGGGCAACAAGAGGAAAACCCTGAGATTAAAAATGATGGGAGACTATCATTTATCCATGATTCAGATGATCATCTTCCTTTTGAACTTATGGCAGCAGGTAAAAAATTAAATGATATAGGTATTCGTGATAATGATAGACCCGAAGGTGTTTCTACATTTGTTATAGTTAATGAAGGAAGAGACGAGTTTAAACAGCCCCTTACTTTAGATGTAAATATAAATAGAATTGGAAAAGTAATTGGATCTTGGAAAGGTCAATTTCAAATTGATACTTCACATTTGATAAATAAAACTAATTAAAATGAAAAAAAGAATAGAACAATATGTATCTAATGCTCAGTTTATATGTTTTCTTGTTTTCGTTACATTTATTTCTTATACAGTTTTTACTCTATCTTTTATTTATGATTTAAGTTTATAACCTTAAATCATAAATAAAAGATCATTACAAGAAAAAACTCCCTAAAACAGTAGGAAAATAAATAACCGGTTCCTTAACATATAAGGAATCGGTTATTTTGTATCTAAAATATGTCTAAACGTACAATTTTCTTTTTTTGATATGGTGACCCCATCGCCATCAACTTAAGAAAACAAGTCACCACAAAACGAAATTTTGTGCTAACTTGTGACAAAAAAGCTCATTTTTTCGTTTTGGGGTTATTTTAAAATCTTAGCTTGACGGGCATGTGATGGTACCCCTTTATGCGGTTTCAAAAGGAATATTTATCTGTAGCAATACTAAGTAACTATGATGGATTTGACTTTAAAAAATATGCTAACGAAATAGCAAAAATTGTTTTAGGAAAAGTAAAAAACAATAGAGCTTAGTTTTGCAATGATAAATGCTTTTTTTATTAGATAATTACTTTACCAATAATCGAGATGTTTGCGGATACATTTATTTTTGGGATACATAATTATATTTAGAGAATACCCAGTTGCAGTATTTGAGTTTTTAATAAGAAGGGATGCGAAGGAATGAACTCACAGAGACAAGGCTATGCAGGCTGGTGGCAAGGTGGACATGGTGGTTGGCCGGGTGGACACGGTGGTTGGCAAGGCGGACACGGTGGTTGGCAAGGCGGACACGGTGGTTGGCAAGGCGGACACGGTGGTTGGCAAGGCGGACATGGTGGTTGGCAAGGTGGACATGGGTATTAAAAAGATGCTATAAAATCATCTTTTATACAAGGTTTGTACATTTAGTCTCTTATTAGATTATATATTTTTTAAAAGCACTCTTTGAAAAGGAGTGTTTTTTTATTTTCCTTTGATTTAATTAAATCAAAGAAGTATCTTGTACTCCCTGTTTAACTTTTTCTAAATAGAAGTTTTCTATAAGACAATGAACTTGTCTTCCAAACAAATCGTTATTGTAACGCTTTTATCAAAGAAAAGTTCTTGTGACATTATTTTTATATTCGAAAATATTAATAATATATTGTGTGAAATTTTTGATGATTTAGGTTTAACATCTTTGATATAGGTGTATCACATATTGCATAACAACTAAATAAAGAAATAAAAAATTTAAAGGAGGAAAGATACCATGCACAAGAGTGAAAGGAAACCAATGGTTCATGAATATCAAAATTGATGCTATCCGTACGGACGATGCTACATTGGCAAGGGCCCGCGGATGGGTCGTATCACAGGCAGTTGCAATCCTTACCTACTACACGCCGCAAAACAATCCAATTTTGTACAATGAGGCGAAACCCTGGCTAGACCTAGTGCTAGTTCAAAAGTAATTCAGTGATTTTAAGAGTGAAACATATCTCAGTTATTCATATTCAACGGGCTTATTCAGAAAGCGAGAGAACCATAAAAACCGTTATCCTTTCAAGTATTTCACTGAAAGAATAACGGTTTTTTCATTTTTGGGGAAATTCGTCTCCTTAACTTGATGGGCATGTGGTGCTACCCCATCGCTATCAAGCAAAGGTTTTGAAATACCCCCTAAATAAAAATTTTCTTTATCTACAGGTGATTCCTTTGAAAAGTCTGCTTATTTTTTCTTAAGCTAATGAGGTATGTGGTGGTATTTCGCTATTTAGATATGCAATTAGGCATATTCTATTTATTTTAATTTCTTCTATGATAATATATAATCTGTATATTATCATATTAAATAAATAATGGGAATGATTAATGAAGAAACAGTCTCAATATATGTATCATTTAATTATTAGCATACTATCACTTTTAGCTATACTATTTTTGTTTTTTGGAAACTATAAAAGTACTATTTTTAAGTACTCATTTATCTTTATATGTTTAATTAATATGATAATAAATTTCCTTTCTTATTATAAAAAAAGAAATAATTAGTTCTCCATAAAATGAAAAAATACGCTATTCTTTCTGTAGAATCATAGGAAAGGATGGCGTTTTTTATGTCTGTTTCTGTGTCTGATGAATTACAACTATTTGCTCAAGAGATTCAAAGGTTTTTATCTCCAAATACCTTACGGAATCTTGCTAGAGATGTTGGTTTCGTTATGGGGGTACTTTAAAATCTTAGCTTGATAGACATGCGATAAGACCCCCAATTAAATATAAAAAAGAGCACTGATTTTTAGTGCTCTTTTTGTAAGCATTAAATAATGAAATTTGAAATATTCTTTAGAATAGCGAATAATTCAAATCTGTTTATTTTTAAGATTAATCAATACAGCAATACTTATGCATTTATTATATTTAAAAGGGCTATTTTATTGAAAGCAAATAATAGATAATTCTACTTTACCAATAAGGTTTACTTCTCCTTTTTCAACATCAGCATATATTATCTTCGGTAACCTCAATAATTTCACTCAATTGAATTTGGATCGTTGCTAATTTCCATGTAATTAGTAATTTTTTACATGAATACTTAGCGCGATATAAAAACCTTCCATATTTAAATGGAATTCCCTCTATCCGATTATATAAATCTATACAATTAAGAAAAACTATTCGAACTTTTAAATTCCAATTACAAGTAACGAGGTATTCTTCGAAAAAGAAGATAAAGATAGCTTTGAGTGTAGAGAGAAACTGTAATAAAAGTAAGATAGGGCAAAGACTAGTATTGAAAAATATAAAAGATGGAAGTAGCATAGGGGATTTACGCATAAAGTAAAATTGATGGTAAAGTTAACAAAATTTTCAATTAAGTCAGATAAAAGGGTGGTGTTTTTAACTTATAATAATGTTAATACAATGAAAATACGGCTGCGAATTAGTTGTTTTAAAAATCAAATTTAGATGGGAAGAGGATAATGAAGACCAGAGATAGTTATAAAATTATTGTAATTGGTGCTGGGACTGCAGGAATATCTTCTACTGCACATTTGTTACGAAATGTACCCCTATTGAAAGAAGATATAGCAATTATTGATCCATCAAAAAAACATTATTTCCAACCACTATGGAGTTTAGTGGGGGGAGGAATTGTTTCAAAGGAAAGTACGATGCGTGATCAAGAAGTGCTTATTCCAAAAGGTGCAACGTGGATTCCTAAAAGTGTTGTTAAGTTGTTTCCGGATGAAAATAAGCTGCTTTTAGATGATGGACTGCTGCTTGAGTATGAAATTCTTATTGTAGCAGCCGGTATACAAATAAATTGGAACGGCATTAAAGGCTTAAAGGAATCTATTGGGACTAATGGGGTTTGTAGCAATTACTCTTATAAATATGTTGATTCTACTTGGAGAGAAATTGAAAAATTTAAAGGAGGAAATGCAGTTTTTACCCACCCAAACACTCCTATTAAATGCGGTGGTGCTCCACAAAAGATTATGTATTTAGCAGAAGAGTATTTTTCTAATAGCGGTGTAAGAAACAAAAGTGAAGTAATGTTTTATACGGCGAACGCTAATATATTTCAGGTTCCACGTTATGCTAATACATTAGAACAAGTACTAGAAAGAAAGCAAATTATAACGAATTATAATAAAAACTTAGTAGAAATTATTGCCGAAAAAAGAGAAGCAATTTTTGAAGATACGCAAACACTGAAAAGAGAAACTGTACCATACAGTATGATCCATGTTGTTCCACCAATGGGGCCACCTAATTTTATTAAAGAGAGTGAGATAAGTGATTCTCAGGGGTGGGTAGATATAAGCCCTTATACTTTGCAGCATATACAGTATAAGAATATTTTCGGACTTGGAGATTGTACCAATTTACCCACCTCTAAAACTGGAGCGGCAATTCGAAAACAAATACCTGTCTTAAAACAAAATATTATGGACGTACTTAACGGAAGAGACTTGCATGCTAAATATGATGGATATACATCCTGCCCGATTGTTACAGGTTATAAAAGTCTTATACTCGCTGAATTTAACTATGAACATGAGCCTCAAGAAACATTTCCGTTTAATCAAGCGAAAGAACGATATAGTATGTTTTTACTTAAAAGATATATGTTGCCCTATATGTATTGGAATTTTATGTTGAAAGGGATGCTATAGGAGAAGATAGAAAGCAGTTATACAAATTGAAAAGTAATTTGAAATAACTATTTGGAGGGAATAGCTATGCTTTTAAAATATTTTTATGATGAAAAATTAGCACATGCTTCCTATTTGGTCGGTTGTCAGAAGGAAGGCGTAGCAATTGTAATTGATCCAGATCGCTATATAGAACAATATATAGAATTTGCTAAGAAAGAGGGAATGGAAGTAATTGCTGCGGCTGAAACTCACATTCATGCAGATTTTCTTTCTGGGTCTAGAGAACTTTCTAATCTTTATCATGCAAAGTTATATGTATCTGATGAAGGAAATTGTGATTGGAAATATCAATATCTTAACGAAGGTCGATACAAATTGGTTAGAGAGGGCACAGAGTTTAAAATAGGTCATATAAAATTTAATGTAATTCACACCCCAGGGCATACGCCTGAAAGTATTTCTTTTTTAGTAACTGATACAAGTCAAAATAATTATACGAATGATAAGCCAATGGGAATATTCACAGGTGATTTTATATTTGTAGGAGATATAGGAAGACCGGATTTATTAGAAACTGCTGTAGGTATGAAAAATACTGCAAAAATAGGAGCGAAACAATTATTTAATTCTATACAAAAAATAAAAATACTCCCTGATTATTTGCAAATATGGCCATCACATGGTGCAGGAAGCGCATGTGGAAAAGCATTAGGAGCAATTCCAACTTCTACATTAGGTTATGAAAAGATGTTCAATTGGGCATTTCAGTGTAATGAAGAAAGTGATTTTGTATCGACTTTATTGAGGGGACAACCAGAGCCTCCAAAGTATTTTTCATTAATGAAGAATTTAAATAAGTCTGGTCCTCCAATTCGTAAGAAGAGAGAAGTTATTGCTATTGATACAGTAGAAAAACTTCAAGAAGTTATGAGGAGTGTTCAGCAAATAGTTGATATAAGGGATGTAGAGAGTTTTGCTTCTGGTCACATCGAGAAATCAATTAACATACCTTATAACAATTCCTTTACAACTTGGTGTGGATGGTTACTAGATTATAAAACAGAAACTTTAATCATTCTAGATGAGGAAAAGGTTAGAGTGGAGGAAGTTATTAGAGACTTTGAATCTATTGGGCTAGATAATATTATTGCTTTTGTACCTGTAAAGGTAATACAAAGATTTAATAGATTAGAAAGTTACAAAGAAGACACATCAATCGAATTATATCCGCATATAAAAAGTGGAAGTGTTAAGGTAATCGACGTGCGTAGTAAAAAAGAGTGGGAGGAAGGACATCTTCATGATGCAATACATATCCCTTTAGGAAATCTATTTAAGCAGCTAGATTGTATACCAAAAGATTGCCCAATAGTTTTACAATGTCGAACCGGATTGCGTTCCGCTATAGCAGCTAGTATTTTACAAAGAGCAGGTATAAAGGGAGTAGTGAATTTAAAGGGAGGATTTCTTGCATGGAAAAAAGAAGAGCTTCCTTATATAACATGTAATCGCAATGTGTAGGGAAATAATTTTTATTAATTTATCCGATAAGGAAAATTGCGGATTACATAGGGGTATATCTATATATAGGAGCAATACAGTTAGATAGTGTATTAAAATAGGAGAAATAGATGATTTATTCTATAGACCTGAATTTATTCAGAATTATGCTGATGAGCAAATAGATATAGTTTTATCAGGACACGCTCATGGTGGACAATTTAGGTTACCATTTATCAGCAAATTAGTGGCTCCAAATCAAGGTGTTTTACCTAAATATACAACCAGTTTATATGAAAAACAAAATACGTCTATGGTAGTAAGTATAGGATTAGGCAATAGTATCATTCCGCAAAGAATTTTTAATAGGCCAGAACTTGTAGTCGTACAGTTAAATTGAACTGTACGACTTTTTGTACAGAAAAAATAGGCCATATGCATTTTATACAAGTTAACATTACAGTTTTGTTAAAAATTTTCTACGTTACATAAAGTAACAAAATTTGACCCGGAGAGTTTGTTATAGTGTAAATAATCAAAAAACTTAAAAATTAGTCGAGTGAAAAGTGTGATAAGCAATTCAGTAAAAAACTTAAAGGGGTGTACACATGCATAAAGAATATGAAATTGAAGAGTATACGGCGATTGAGGAACAAATACATTATTATTGTAAATGTTTATTAGTAAGTCATCCTGATCAAATTATAAAGTATTTAGAAAAAAGGTTAGAAAAATATGCAGAAACATTACAATATGCACATTTATATCCTGATACAGTTATTTTACCGTTACAGCAATTAGTTATCGAATATTCTTTAGATGTTGCTAGAATTAGAAAATATATGAATTTAAAAACGTAAAATGAAATATATAATTTAAATGAAACAGAGTCGACTTTAAGAAATGAAATTCTAATGTCGACTCTGTTTCATTGTTTAAGATTGAAAATACATACTAATCAATGAAGTTTGACATATAATTACGCAAGAGTAAAATGAAAGTGAGTACTCACTCATTTTGAAAAGGGGGAAGAATACATGCAGCAACCTGCTATTATTTTACGAACCGTGTCAAAAAGTTTTTGGAAAAAAGAAGTTTTACACAATCTTTCATTGCAAGTTGAAAAAGCAGAGATATTTGGTTTAGTTGGGCCTTCAGGTTCAGGGAAAACGACTCTTATTAAATTGATTGCAGGTATTAATGAGGCAACGAAAGGTGAAGTGCTTGTATACAACACGAACATGCCTAATTTAAATGAAATGAAAAGAATTGGTTATATGGCTCAGGCTGATGCATTATATGAAGAACTATCAGCATATGAAAATGCAGATTTTATTGCAACGATGTATGGATTAAAAGGAAAACATAAAAAAGAAAGAATCGAAGAGGTTTTTGACCTTGTACAATTATCAAAACATATAAGACAGCAAGTGCAGCATTTTTCAGGTGGGATGAAGAAGCGTTTATCATTAGCGATAGCACTCCTTCATGAACCTGAAATATTAATTTTAGATGAGCCAACAGTGGGGATAGATCCACTTCTTAGAAAAACAATCTGGGAAAAATTTTATGATTTGAAAAAGAAAGGCACAACTATTATTGTAACGACGCACATTATGGATGAAGCTGAGTTTTGTGAGCGTTTAGGGTTGATTAGAGAAGGAAAGCTAGTTGCGACTGGAACACCTGAAGAATTGAAAAAACGGGTATCATCAGGACGGATTGAAGATGTCTTTTTGTTGGAAGAGGTGGCCCTATCATGAGAGTTACTGGTGTAATCATTCGTATTATTCGCCAATTTTTTCGAGATAAACGTTCGTTAGCGATGATGTTTGGGGCACCAATGTTATTACTTTGGTTATTGTCTCTAGTGTTTACACAAAAAGACTATGTACCGCATATTGCTGTAGTTGATGTGCCTGCTCCTATTGTAAAAACAATGAAAACTCAAGAAGCCTCAATTTATGAATATGGCAAAGAGAAAGCAATTTCAGAGTTAGAACAGCAAAAGGTAGATGCAGTAATTTATTTAGAGAATGGGAAAATGAATGTTTTATTAGAAGGAAGTGATTCATCAAAAAATCGTGCTGTACTTCAAGTTTTACAAAAGAGTTCAGAAAAGAATGATGTATCAGTTATGAAGCCTGAAGTAAATTACTTACATGGCTCTAAAGACTTTACAATGTTTGATGGGCTTGGCCCCGTATTGATTGGTTTCTTTACATTTTTCTTTGTATTTATATTATCTGGAGTTTCTTTTGTTAGAGAACGTTTAAGTGGTACATTAGAGAGGTTATTGTCCACTCCAGTGAGAAGATGGGAAATAGTTGTAGGATATATTATTGGTTTTGGAATCTTTGCATTTATACAATCAATTATAATCGTGAATTTTTCAGTTTATATTTTAGACTTGTATGTAGCTGGCTCCATATGGCTAACGCTACTTATTACATGTATGCTTTCTTTAACAGCACTAACTTTAGGGACATTTTTATCAGCATACGCAAATAATGAATTTCAAATGATTCAATTTATACCGCTTGTCATTGTGCCACAAATTTTCTTTTCTGGGTTGTTTCCAATTGAATCTATGAATAAGTGGCTACAAATGTTAGGGAAATTATTTCCGCTCACATATGGAGCTGACGCAATGAGACAAGTGATGATTCGAAATCAAGGATTTACAGAGATTGCGTTAGATCTAACTGTATTACTACTTTTTTCTCTATTATTTGCAATAGGGAATGTATTTGCATTAAAGAAACATCGGAAAATATAATGATGATACAAAGGGGTATTATAGATGAAGAAGGATTGGTTGGATGAATTAATTGCCGCAACTAATACGGATAAACGAAATGAACGTCAAATGCGTATTTTAGAGGCAGCTGTTGATATGTTTGGAGAAAAAGGATATGCATCAACTTCTACAAGTGAAATTGCAAAGCGTGCTGGTGTAGCGGAAGGAACAATCTTCCGCTACTATAAAACGAAAAAAGATTTATTGTTAGCAGTCGTCATGCCGACATTAACAAAGTTTGCTGCACCATTTTTCGTACAAGCCTTTGCAAAGGAAATATTTAAATCGAAGTATGAATCATATGAGGGACTTTTACGAGTTGTCATTCATAATAGATTTGAATTTGCTCAAAAGCACTTTCCTATGATTAAAATATTAATTCAAGAAGTACCATTTCAACCAGAGCTAAAAAATGAAATACAACAATTAGTAGAAACGGAACTGTTTTCACATTTCAAAAAGTTGATTGTGAAGTTTCAAGATAAAGGAGAAATTATTGAGATACCACCATCTTCTGTATTACGTCTTACTTTATCAGCTGTATTAGGTTTACTATTAACACGATTTTTATTATTGCCTGAAGAAAAATGGGATGATGAAGTGGAAATTGAAAATACGATTCAATTTATATTGTATGGATTAACGCCACGAATCTAACTATAACAACATTTTAGGGGTTTGATTTTTGGTATTTAAATAAATGTAATTTAATAGGTTTAATCATAAGTAAAAATATGTTGATGTGTGAATTACATATACTATTTTTAAGCAAATAATAAATCGCCTTTAAAAAGGCGATTTATATTCATTATACAATTTTGATAAATAAGTACTTGTTTACGAAAAACATTCTAGATTAACGTACTTCTTTGTCTCTTCTTCTAAGACCTAATAATCCTGCTAGACCTAATAAACCCAGCCAAGCCCAATTATTATTTCTATCATGATTATTATTTAAATCATTTGTCGTATTTACATTTCGAGTTCTCACATCATTATTAACTCTGTTCAAGTTATTATCATTAACTCTGTTCAAGTTATTATCATTAACTCTGTTCAAGTTATTATCATTAACTCTGTTCAAGTTATTGTCATTAACTCGAGTTGACATATCAGTGTTATTAACTCTATTCATATGATTTCCATCGTATTCAGCTTGGGCAGATGTGCCTAAAAATATAATAGATAGTGCTAAAACACTTAAAATAGATGATAATTTTTTCTTCATAAATTTCCCCTCCTTTCTTATGTATTAATTTCTCCATTGCTTTTGTACATTATTCGTATCACAGTATCTAAATCATAAAGTTAAAATTATTAGAACTATCTTTAATCTCCATTATTAAAAGGACAGGTAAATACAACGAAGCGGTTAACAAAAGTTAACCGCTTACGCCATGTTATGCTTGATCAGATTGAAGAACATGTAAAGGAGGAGGAATAATCCAGCCTTTTTTCTTATTTAACCGTAGTAAGGTAGCACCTGCTTGTGCCTTTTTCATATGGAATTGTCCAAACATCATTCCTACGTCTTCTCGAAGTGATTGTCCCATCGCTTGGCTACATGCTACTAGTCCAGCAGCAAGATCCATAGAAACTTTAGCTGCAATTTCTGCGTCATTAATACGAGCACCAGGAGGGATTGTTTCAATAGATGCAACTGGACGCTCTGGAGGTGCCGGTGGTAATGCCACACCGTTTGATTTTAACAAGTTTTTTAGTTCTTCAACTTCTGATTGGATATCATTTTCTATAAGATTTTCTAAAAACTTTTTTAAGTCCTCGTCTCCAGAATGATTGACAAGAACTTGGTAACCAGCAATTGCACCTTGTGCCCCTGCAAGATAACTCCAAATTGCAAAGACTTCTCCGTAATGCATTGGTTCATTTTGGGGATTACCACTTAATACTCCCATTTTAATATGCCTCCTTAAAATGAATGGATTTTTTGAAATATTTTTTACCAAAGAAAAAATGCTTCTGAAAATGTTCCGTAATAAAGAAAGTAGGTTTCTAAAATTCATTTGGAACACCCTAACTACAAGTAATACTTTCTCAGTCTATAATGTACAAATATAAAGAATATATTCCAAATAACTTGGGATTAAAATTCGTATTAAGACTTATTTTAATTTAAATGTAAAGAGGAGAGGAAAGAATCTGTAACTATGCTAGTAAAGATGGATTGTGTTTAGACAAAAATGTATTAACAAGTTTGTACAAGAACTTGTTAATACATATACGAAATAGATTTGAATTGCAGTTGATATGGCATTAAATTTATAGTTATTATAAAAATAATCAATATAAACAGACTTTGCTTAAGATACTAATATCAGTACAATTTAGATTGTATGGATTGATACCATGGAGGTAATGAAATGCGGCAATTTGCAAAACCAACAATAGTTGTAAGTAAATGTTTAGAATTTGATGCCTGTCGTTATAATGCAGAGATGATACCAGATGTAACAATACGAAATTTGCAGCCATTTGTTACATTTATACCTGTTTGTCCAGAAGTCGAGATCGGATTGGGGACTCCTCGTGAAACGATACGAATTGTAGAAGAAAATGGTGTGAATAGGCTTGTACAGCCGTCGACACGAGAAGATGTAACTGAAAAAATGGAGCAATTTTCATATGTCTTTTTACAAACGGTATCTGATGTGGATGGTTTTATTTTAAAGAATCGTTCGCCGAGTTGTGGTACGCGTGATGTGAAAATTTATTCTGGTTTTGAAAAAGCACCAGCAAAAGGAAAGGGATCTGGCTTATTTGGCGGAGCAGTAATAAAAAATTTTTCGCATCTTCCAATTGAAGAAGAGGGTAGATTGTCGAATTTTATTATTAGAGAACATTTCTTTACAAGGCTGTTTACAATCGCGCATTACAAAATGATTAAACATACTAAAAACATAAAAGAACTCGTATCATTTCAATCAGACTATAAGTATTTATTTATGGCATATAATCAGGTAAAACAAAAGGAATTGGGGCGTATTATTGCAAACCAAAAAAATGAAACGATTGAAGTGGTATTTGAAAACTATGAGAAGACTTTATATGAATTATTTATGCGCACACCCCGCTATACATCGAATGTAAATGTATGTGAGCATATTTTTGGATATTTTAAAACTAAGCTGAAAAAACAAGAAAAAGATCATTTTTTAGATTTGATACAAAAGTATATAGAAAAGAAAGTCCCGCTTAGTAGCTTACTTGCAATTTTAAAATCATGGGCCATTCGATTTGACGAAAAGTATTTATTAAGACAAACATATTTTGAACCTTACCCTGAAGCTTTAGTAGAAATTTCTGATTCGGGAAAAGGTAGAGATTATTAAACAATAAATTACATAATTCGACAAGAAAACTCCTATGTTGTTGTAGAACAATGTAGGAATTTTTTTGTGCATTAGTACAGAATCTGTTTTAAAATTAAGTTATGACAGAATTATAGCAATTGTCTAACTAATATTCGTGTCTTTTAATTCGTAATGTTTGTAGTAGAAACTCGCACGCTGTCGAAACTCAATATTCGATAAGGGGTGTGTAGCGGAATGGAATTTACTCTAACTCGCGAAAAACAAATGATTAAAGAAATGGTACGTGACTTTGCTGAAAAGGAAATCGCACCGAAAGCTGTATATTATGACAAAACTGCGGAATTTCCATATGAAACATTTCAAAAAATGGGCGAACTAGGATTATTAGGAATCCCATTCCCTGAAGAGTATGGAGGTTCAGGTGGCGATACTGTATCGTACGCGTTAGCAGTTGAAGAAATTGGTCGTGCTTGTGGTGGGACAGGATTAAGTTACGCTGCAACAATTTCTTTAGGTGCTTCTCCAATTTATTATTTCGGTACAGAAGAACAAAAACAGAAATATTTAATTCCAATGGCATCAGGTAAAACTTTAGGTGCTTTCGGATTAACTGAGCCGAATGCTGGATCTGATGCAGGTGGTACACAAACGAAAGCTGTATTAGATGGAGACGAGTATGTTATTAGTGGTGAAAAGTGTTGGATTACAAATGCAGAGTATGCAAATACAATTATTGTAACCGCTATCAACGGTGTTGAAGATAATGGTAGAAAGCGTATTTCGGCATTTATCGTACCGACTACAAGTGAAGGATTAACGATTTCAAGTCCTTACGATAAGATGGGTGTTCGTGCTTCTAATACATGTGAAATCGTACTTGATGGTGTACGTGTACCGAAAGAAAATATTCTTGGTGATGTAAATAAAGGATTTAAACAATTCTTATATACACTTGATGGAGGACGTATTTCAATCGCAGCATTAGCAGTAGGTATTGCACAATCTGCATTTGAACGTGCGCTGCAATATGCGAAAGAACGTCAACAATTTGGAAAGTCAATCTCTAATTTCCAAGCGATTCAATTTAAATTAGCTGATATGGCGACTGAAGTAGAACTTGCACGTAATTTAGTACATAAAGCGGCTTGGTTAAAAGATAATGATAAACCTTTCGGTAAAGAAGCGGCTATGGCAAAGTTATTTGCATCTGAGGCTGCTAGTCGTATTGCAAATCAAGCGGTACAAATTCACGGTGGATACGGCTATATGCGTGAATATGAAGTGGAACGACATATTCGTGATGCAAAACTATTAGAAATTGGTGAAGGAACTTCTGAAATTCAACGTCTCGTAATTGCAAGACATTTAGGATGTAGATAAAAAGGAGGAATCACTATGTTTCAAAAAATATTAATTGCTAATCGCGGGGAAATCGCAGTTCGTATTATGAAAACTTGTCAAAAACTTGGCATTCGCACTGTTGCTATTTATTCTGAGGCTGATGAAAATGCCCTACATGTAAAAATGGCAAATGAAGCTTACTTAGTAGGTGGACCGCGTGTCCAAGAAAGCTATTTAAACCTTGAAAAAATTATTGAAATAGCTAAGAAGACAAATGCTGAAGCAATCCATCCGGGATATGGATTATTATCAGAGAATCCATCTTTTCCGGTTCGCTGTAGAGAAGAAGGAATTGTATTTATCGGTCCATCTGAAGAAATTATTACGAAGATGGGAAGTAAAATCGAATCTCGTATTGCAATGCAAGCTGCAGATGTCCCAGTAGTTCCAGGTATTACTACAAATATTGAAACTGCTGAAGAAGCAATTGAAATTGCAAAACAAATTGGTTATCCATTAATGCTGAAGGCATCCGCAGGCGGCGGAGGCATTGGAATGCAGTTGATGGAAACTGAGCAAACGCTCACCAAAGCATTTGAAAGTAACAAAACAAGAGCACAAAACTTCTTCGGTAACGGAGAAATGTATTTAGAGCGCTATATTGCAGATGCACATCATATTGAAATTCAGCTTTTAGCAGATACACATGGTAACACAGTGTATTTATGGGAGCGTGAATGTTCCGTGCAGCGCCGAAATCAAAAAGTAATTGAAGAAGCACCTTCACCATTTTTAGATGAAGGTACGCGAAAAGCGATGGGGGAAGTTGCTGTACAAGCTGCCAAAGCTCTAGGCTATACAAATGCAGGTACAGTTGAGTTTCTTGTAGATGATCAGAAGAACTTTTATTTCTTAGAGATGAATACGAGATTACAAGTAGAGCATCCAGTTACAGAAGAAATTACAGGTTTAGATCTTGTAGAACAACAACTTCTAATTGCATACGGTGAGAAACTATCATTTACACAAGATGATGTAAAACGTAGTGGTCATGCCATTGAGGCACGTATTTATGCAGAGGATCCGAAAACTTTCTTCCCATCACCTGGAAAGATTACAGATTTAACGCTTCCATCAAATGTACGTATTGATCACTTTTTGGAGAATCAAGTCACGATTACACCTTTCTACGATCCAATGATTGCGAAAGTCATTGCTCATGGTGAAACTCGTGAAGAAGCAATTTCAAAATTACATGATGCTTTAGAAGAGTTAAAAGTAGAAGGTATTAAAACGAACACGCCAATGTTACTTCAAGTATTGGAAGACGATGTGTTCAAAAGTGGTATTTATACAACAGGTTTTGTAACGAAACAACTTGTTAAAAAATAAGGTTTAACAATATTAAGGGGGAAAAAATGATGACGAAGGTATATGCATCGATGGCAGGAAATGTATGGAAGATTGTTGTAGGAGTAGGAGATACAGTAGAGGAAGAGCAGGATGTCGTCATTTTAGAATCTATGAAAATGGAAATTCCAATCATTTCAGAAGAAGCTGGCACAGTTATGAAAATTAATGTGCAAGAAGGCGATTTTGTAAATGAAGGAGATGTATTACTAGAAATTGAATAGGGAGATATAGGGGGAAGCGAATTGAAACTACCTAATTTTGCTGTCATTAAAGAAGTCGGGCCACGTGATGGCTTACAAAATGAAAAAAAGATTGTTGGCACAAAAGATAAAGTAAAATGGATTCAACTACTTACAGAGGCGGGATTATCGTACGTTGAAGTTTCCTCATTCGTTCACCCTAAATGGGTCCCTGCATTAGCAGATGCAAATGATGTGTTTTCTGAGCTGAAAAGGGATCCCAATGTTACTTATGCAGCGCTTGTTCCAAATCAAAATGGTTTGGAACGAGCTTTTTTGCAAAATGTAGATGAGGTGAATGTTTTTTTATCAGCAAGTGAATCTCATAATAAAAGTAATATTAATAAATCAATTAAAGAAGCATTAGTTGTAATTGAAGATATAACAAAACAGGCATTATTCGAAGGAAAAAAGGTAAGAGGCTATGTTTCTACTGTATTTGGATGTCCTTATGAAGGGGATATAAGTGCCACAGCAGTTGACGAATTATGTAATCAACTATTTTCATACGGCATTTATGAAGTATCTCTTGGTGACACGATTGGTGTAGCGAATCCACTACAAGTAGAGCGAGTATTAGAACATTTATTAAAGAAATATGATGCTTCGCAGTTTGCAATGCACTTCCATAATACGTATGGAATGGCTCTGGCGAATGTAGTTAAGTCATTAGAATATGGTATTACAACATTTGATAGTTCTTGTGGTGGTCTTGGGGGCTGTCCATATGCACCAGGAGCATCAGGCAATGTTGCAACCGATGACTTAGTTCATATGCTTCATAAGTTAGGGGTCCAAACGAATATTGATGAAGAGAAGTTATTGAAAGCGAGTCAATTCATTCAAAGTAAATTAAATATCCAATTACCGAGTCATGTGTATAGAGCGCTTCAACATAAAACGATAAGTAGGTGAGAAGATGCTACAATTACAAAACATTTCAGTTGATTATGTAACACCTCACGTTGTAAAGATTTCATTATATCGTGAAAGACAAGCAAACTCATTATCTTTAGCGTTATTAGAAGAGTTACAAAACATATTAACTCAAATAAGTGAAGAGTCCAATACTCGTGTAGTTATTTTAACAGGTGCTGGTGAAAAAGCGTTTTGTGCTGGTGCTGATTTAAAAGAACGTGCTGGTATGAATGAGGAACAAGTTCGCCATGCTGTTAGTATGATTCGCACTACTATGGAGATGGTTGAACAATTACCACAGCCAGTTATTGCTGCTATAAACGGAATCGCCCTTGGTGGTGGTACGGAATTAAGTTTAGCTTGTGATTTTAGAATTGCGGCTAAATCTGCAAGTCTTGGTCTTACTGAAACTACACTTGCAATTATACCAGGAGCAGGTGGTACGCAGCGTTTACCAAGATTAATTGGTGTTGGTAGAGCGAAAGAATTAATTTATACAGGCAGACGTATTTCAGCGCAAGAAGCAAAAGAATATGGTTTAGTAGAATTTGTTGTACCAGCTCATTTACTTGAAGAGAAAGCGATTGAAATAGCAGAGAAAATTGCTAGTAATGGTCCTATTGCTGTTCGATTAGCAAAAGAAGCAATTTCAAACGGTATTCAAGTTGATTTACATACCGGATTACAAATGGAAAAACAAGCGTATGAAGGTGTAATCCATACGAAAGATAGATTAGAAGGATTACAAGCATTCAAGGAAAAACGCACACCAATGTATAAGGGGGAGTAAATATGTTAGACCAAAAACAACAATCGAATACATTTGAAGAACGAGTTGAAGCGATTAAACAAGGCGGCGCACCAAAGTATCATGAACAAAACAAAGCAAAAGGAAAACTATTCGTTCGAGATCGCTTAGCTCTTTTATTTGATAATGGTGAATATGTAGAAGATGCATTATTTGCAAATTGTGAACAAACAGGATTACCTGCTGATGGTGTTATAACGGCAACGGGTAAAATACATGGTCGTACTGCATGCGTAATGGCAAATGATTCAACGGTAAAGGCTGGATCATGGGGCGCACGTACAGTTGAAAAGATTTTACGTATTCAAGAAACGGCAGAAAAATTACGTGTTCCGTTATTTTATTTAGTTGACTCTGCTGGAGCGCGTATTACAGATCAAGTAGAAATGTTCCCAGGGCGCCGCGGTGCAGGAAGAATCTTCTACAATCAAGTGAAATTATCAGGTAAAGTTCCTCAAGTATGCTTATTATTTGGACCTTCGGCAGCTGGTGGCGCATATATTCCAGCCTTTTGTGACATTGTTATGATGGTAGAAGGAAATGCATCTATGTACTTAGGTTCTCCTCGTATGGCGGAGATGGTTATCGGCGAGAAGGTAACTTTAGAGGAGATGGGTGGAGCTCGTATGCATTGCTCTGTATCAGGATGCGGAGATGTTTTATGTAAAACAGAAGAAGACGCGATTACACAAGCAAGACAATACATTTCATATTTTCCAAACAACTACTTAGAGAAGACTCCATTGGTTACACCTCAAGAACCGAAACAATTCGAAAAAACGTTAGAACAAATCATTCCAGAAAATCAAAATGCTCCTTTCAATATGAAAGATCTCATTAATAGAGTTATTGATGAAGGTTCTTTCTATGAAGTGAAAAAATTATTTGCTCAAGAACTAATTACAGGCTTGGCACGTATTGATGGTAAGCCAGTTGGTATTATTGCAAATCAACCGCGTATGAAAGGCGGCGTATTATTCCACGATTCAGCGGATAAAGCAGCGAAGTTTATTAATTTATGTGATGCATATCATATTCCATTGTTATTCCTTGCAGATGTACCTGGATTTATGATTGGTACAAAAGTAGAGCGTGCTGGTATTATTCGTCATGGTGCAAAGATGATTTCTGCAATGAGTGAAGCAACTGTACCGAAAATTTCTATCGTTGTTCGTAAAGCATACGGTGCTGGTTTATATGCAATGGCAGGTCCAGCCTTTGAACCAGATTGCTGCCTAGCATTACCGACAGCTTCTATTGCAGTAATGGGTCCAGAAGCGGCAGTCAATGCTGTATATGCAAATAAGATTGCAGCTTTACCAGAAGAAGAGCGTGATAGCTTCATTGCTGAAAAACGCGAAGAGTATAAGAAAGATATTGATATTTACCATTTGGCATCAGAGATGGTTATTGATGGTATTGTTCATCCAAACAATTTAAGAGAAGAGTTAAAAGGACGATTCGAAATGTATATGAGTAAATATCAAGTATTTACAGATCGTAAACATCCTGTTTATCCAGTTTAAAGCCCTATTTAGGGCTTTCTTGCTCAAAAAGTCAAGGAGGGGAAAACATTGAAACAAGCAGTTTGGTTTCCAACAGAAGAATATAAAGAAAAAACGCGTTTATATGGTTGGATGAAATCATTGGGCTATGAAGATTATGAAACGTTTTATAATAAATCTATTGAAGAAACAGCATGGTTTTGGGGAGAAGCTGAGAAAGCGGTTGGCTATCAATGGATGAAGCCTTATACAGAAGTGCTAGATTTAGAAAATGGTACACCGTTTGCACAGTGGTATAATGGTGGAACATGTAACGTTGTAGAATCAGTTTTATCACGCTGGCTTGCGGATGATGAAACAAGAATGCAACCAGCACTACAGTATGAGGGAGAAAATGGAACTTCAAAATCATTTACATATGAAGATCTTGACAACTGGGTAAGTCGCGTTGCAAACGGTTTGAAACATGCGGGTATTGAAAAAGGTGACCGTGTAACAATTTATATGCCGATGATTCCAGAAACAGTTGTTGCAATGCTAGCTGTTATGAAAATCGGAGCAATTATTTCACCAATATTCTCAGGATTTGCGTCTGATGCAGTCATGACTCGTGTACAAGCGGCAGGGTCAAAAATGATTATTACTGCAGATGGTTTTTCACGCCGAGGTAAAGTTGTTTCATTAAAAGACGAAGTAGATAAAGCTTGCGAACATTGTCCAACTGTTGAAAAAGTTGTTATTGTTCGTCATGCAGGAAATGATTTTACACCACATAATTATGATTTCCCATGGAGTGCGCTAGAAAAAGAAAAACCATTTACGCACGCTGAAGAGATGAATAGTGATGATCCGTTAATGCTCATTTATACATCAGGTACAACTGGGAAACCGAAAGGAACAGTACATACACATGCTGGTTTCCCTTTGAAATCTGCATTTGATGCAGGATTTGGAATGAACATCAAACAAGGTGACCGCGTATTATGGGTAACTGATATGGGCTGGATGATGGGACCGTTTTTATTATTCGGCTCTCTCATTAATGGAGCAACGATGGTTATGTACGAAGGTGTTCCAGATTTCCCAGAAGCAGATCGTTTATGGGAGACCGTTGATAAATATGAAATTACACATCTCGGTATATCACCAACATTAATTCGTGCGTTAATGGCAAAGGGTGATGAGTATGTAAATAAACATTCGCTCAAGAGTTTAGAAGTATTCGCATCAACAGGTGAACCTTGGAATCCAGATCCTTGGATGTGGCTATTTGAAACAGTTGGAAAAAATAATGTACCAATTTGTAACTATTCAGGCGGAACTGAAATTTCTGGTGGGATTTTCGGAAACGTCCTTATTAAACCAATTGCACCGATTAGTTTTAACGCATCTTTACCAGGAATGGCAGCGGTTGTGCTCGATGATCAAGGCAATCCAATTCGTGATGAAGTTGGAGAATTATGTTTAGAGAAACCTTGGGTTGGTATGACGAAAAGTTTCTGGGAAGACGATGAGCGTTATGTGAACACGTATTGGTCACGTTTTGAAAATAAATGGGTTCATGGTGACTGGGTGATTTATGATGGTGAGCAATATATTATTACAGGACGCTCAGATGATACGTTAAACATTGCTGGAAAACGTATTGGACCTGCAGAATATGAATCTATTCTTGTGAAGCATAATGATGTCATAGAAGCTGCCGCGATTGGTGTACCTGATGATGTAAAAGGTGAAGTTTGTCATTGTTTTGTAGTATTTAGGGACAATGTAACATTCACAGGAGAGTTAAAGAAAGAATTAATGAGTTTAGTAAACTCTCATATCGGAAAAGCATTGTGTCCAAAAGATATTCACGTTGTAGAAGATTTACCAAAAACACGTAATTCTAAAGTAATGCGACGCGTCATTAAAGCTGCTTACTTAGGAAAAGAGTTAGGAGATTTATCGTCACTTGTAAATCCTGAAGTAGTTCCGTTTATTCAGGGGTTACAGTCTAGCAAACTATAAAATTACGAATGAGCTCTATTTACATAGAGCTCATTTTTAATGTTTACAAAAAGATAAGAGAGAAAAAGTAAATTTAAAGTTAAAAAATCTACTATTAGTGTTAAGTATATCTGTTTGTTTTTAGTTTTTATCAAAATAGGATACTATGGCTGTCTATTCAATGGAGTGATTGAATTTTGTTAAGAATGAAAATTTAGTGAAGAAAAAAGTAATGAATAAAAGGAGAAATCCCTGGGGGACAGGGATTCAATAAGGGAGATATCATTGTCGTTCAATGTCGAAATTTGGCGTATCCGACAAATTAATATTATCACGAATTTTCAGGAGATTGTGATAGTGGATGTGTCAAAAATGTGTACGGGTTTCATATAAAAGTGTTATTTAAATAGGAAAAGGGAAAAGAATTAAGTTCACTGGTTCTTAAGATTTTTCCCTTTTAAATTTACTGTTTGTTCGTTGTTCTATATACATCTGAAATTGGTAAATCTTCGCCATGTAAAGCTTGAGTACTGTCCTTTTTGTTTGAATCATGTGCCTCCTGAGATGTTTCTTGCATTTGCTCTTGGGCCTTACTAGGAGTATTCAGCGCATCTGATGACACATGATCAAGTTGTTGACTTAATAAATCTTTTTTATCCATGTTATGTAGCTCCTTTTTGAACTTAGATATAAAAACGAAGTGCTTTTAAATAGTTACGTGGGTATTATGTATCTTTGAATGGAATTATATACATAAACTATATTGAGAATTTAACTAATTATAAAAATTACTTGTGATGACAAGCTTAAGAAATATAAAGATCATTAGTTCTTAATAAAAGCGTTATTTTAGTAGGGTGTTACGAAATTTTATTTGAAAGGAACATCCCAATGATAAAAAAGAGCACTGTAAATCAGTGCTCATCTTATTAGATATTGCTTAGTCCTTAAAAATAAAACCATTATGGACAATTCACAATGGTAATAGTGACGCTAGCCATTGTTCCAGGAGAATCAAGAAGTGAAGCAGTAACGGTTACTGTTCCAGGCCCATTAGCGGCTAGAAATACAGCGTTAAAGTTACCTGAAGCATTGGTAATGACCGCAAGAGGAACCATGAAAGCAAGAGAAGGGTTACTGAATGAAAAACTGACCACTACTCCTGGAGTAGGACTACCGTTTACTAATACTTGACCCGAAAAAAATAAAGTATTATTTCCTTGAGTGGATACACATGCTGTGGTTTCGTTAGAAGTCAAGGTAATAGAGGCAGGCCCAGCAGGAAGATTAAATCCAGTTGGTCCAGTTGGTCCAGTTGGTCCAGTTGGTCCGGTAGAACCGGTTGATCCGGTTGATCCGGTTGGTCCGGTTGATCCGGTTGGTCCAGTTGGTCCGGTAGAACCAGTTGATCCGGTTGAGCCAGTTGATCCTGTAGAACCGGTGGGACCAGTAGGGAATTGAAAGGGTTGAACAGGTGGAAGTGTAGGTCCAATAGAACCCGGATTAAGTGCAGCAAAATATAAAAACTCGTCCATTATTTATCACCTCTAAAAATCGTATTACTAATAGTAAATGTAATGATAGAGCAATGTGAAATGGACAAGCGGTTGTATTTTAATAAATTAAACAAAATAGTTATTTGATAGAAAAAGAAATTAGTATGTTTATTTTAGAAATTAAATATAAAAAGGCGATTATCGTCAAATCGCCTTTTTGGGTAATGCAGTGTAATTTTATTCAGTTATTTGAAATATAGTTTCATTCGGTTTGGAAAATCCATACAGTTTCCTTGCGAATTTTAAAATCTCTTCTTCACTACCTGTTAAAGCCTTAACATCATTTTTAAGGGAATGACCATCCTTCTTTAAAGAAGATAATTTTTGTTGCTCCGTATTAACCGTGATTTGTTTTTCTTTAATCATTTCTTGTTGGTTATTAAGAGAATATTGAAGGACAAAAATTACAGATAATATAAAAGCCAAAGTAGTTATAATACGGCGTCTTGTTTTTTTATTATTACCTTGTTGGGTGTTAGGGTTCACTTGCTGTGAGGGTATCTTAGGATTTGATTGTTGTGATGATATTTTTGGGATGTTTCCCATTAAAATGCCTCCATTACTGATTGTAGAATTTAAACTGTTTAAAAGTATTATAAATGTTCAATGGGAATTTTAGAAGATAGTTTAATATAGGTGAGTTTTGTAAAGTTTAAACAAAATCCTTATTTAAATAAAAGGAACCCCGATTGTCTGCAGGGCTCCTAAGGGTAATCGTCAAGTAATGACGTACTCGACTAGTTAACGATATCATGAATTTTTTGGTAAATATACTGGTAAATGCGTCCAAATTAATGAGAGCATTATTTGAAACAAAAACGCTATTTTAATAGGGAGGGGAATAATGATGATTCCATGGGACAAGCGAGTATACATTGTATTAAGGTGATCATTTTATTACAGAGGGGACAATTTTAGAGGTTAGTGAAAAGGCGAATAAATCATTATATTGGCTTTGGTGCATGTTAGCTCCAAGCTATGAAAAAGTGTGCGGTAATAGTACAAAGCGACTTCGGTTGATTCGGATAGATGATGATGAAGAATGATATAAAAATTTCATTTTGTAGAGAAATGAGGTGATTAAGGATGGGCATAGAATATGCCATGTTTGTATTAAAAAAGAGCAGAATTTAGCCTATATATAAAGATGTTGGAATTGTTCTAAAGGGGGGAATATCTGAAATATAAATAATTGAGGGGAGTGAACTAATAATGGAAACTAGTACTTTTTTAGGATTGTTTTGGGGATGGATAACGGTTATCGTATCGGGAATACTTTTCGTACGTCCATCGGTACTACGTGAATTGAAAAAATTAGTGGTTGAAGACAGAGGATTTGGTATTATGTATGGTTTTCTATCGATTTTCCTAGGGTTAGGTAGTGTAATCCTACATAATGTATGGGTATTCAATTGGCAGGGGTTCCTAACGGTTATTGCATGGCTTGCATTATTAAAGGGAATCTACATAATTGCATATCCTGAACCCTCCAAGAAAACAGACTTTGAATTAAGGGTACTATCTACACGTATAGCGCTCGCTATCATTGGCGCCTTGGCTTTATGGATGCTTATAGTAATCTATATAAAATAATCCTTTTCTAATAAGAACTATATTAAAATAAATCTCTACGTGTTCATTGACAAAAAGCTGACTATACTTAGTCAGCTTTTTGTATATTACATTCTAGTATTTATCGGTCACAAAAGACATGTTCTCTCTTTTAAGTCGATATTGAAAATATTACCAATTTCTTCTTTTACAATGACAACAAATAAAGAAACATTTACAACGACACTTATTTCGTTTAGAACTCCAATCATCATCACAATGATTCTTTTCTTTAGATTTCCACCAATCATCATTACAATGCTTTTCCTTAGAACTCCAATCATCATCACAATGATTCTTTTCTTTAGATTTCCACCAGTCATCACAACAATGCTTTTTCTTAGAACTCCAGCAATCATTTTTCCAGGACATTCTTTTATACCTCCCTTCAATAGGATTCATACTATTCTATGTTTTAGTAAAAGAATGGCTTGTTTATTAACCTATTATTTTACCTTTATATGATAGAGTGCTTTCTACTAGATATAGAATTCATACAAACTATGCTAATTTTCAGGAGATAGTTGAGAGAACTACTGGTTATGATATTAATCAACAAACACTTGTTGAAGGAAACGTTAAGATTTTAAATAATATCTTATTTTGGAGTACGCTTTTTTGAATGTATATTTCACAACAGCAAAGGTACTATATTAATGCAAACAAAGCCTATGTATATGGTATATGTGAAGTAATAGGAAAAGCTGGGGACTCTTAAAGGAGCTGACTTATAAGAGGTTGTCTAAACTTTAAATTCAGCAGAATTAAATCCAATTCCCCTCATTAAACAAGCTTCAAATTGTTAGAGGCCTGTTTTTATAGTTAATAAAGAAAAGAATGTCTAATACAATTGTTTGTTTTTTCCTTTCTATGTGTTTGTCTCTTACACTTTTAAGCTTGTGGACATACTTTACTAATAGAAAGGATTAGGGGGTGAGGTTTTGGGTTCTCGATTTAATAATTGTAAAAAGAAGTGTACATGTAAACAGGATGATTGTTGGGATGCTTTCGAAGAATGTAAAAAAGAACAAGAAGAACAAAATAAAAAATGCGATTGTTGCTGTGTACAAGGAATTAGAGATGAGCTTAAAAAATTAGTAAACAGAGCCGTGCGAATTACTACAGTAGGAAATAATTATGCAGGAACTGTTTCTTCAGTAACTTGCGATGTTGTAAAGCTTGCTAATAGTGCTGGGGTAGTTACGGTAATTATTTCTGTTTGTAAAATTGAAGCGATTGAACTTTTGTTGACATAGGAAAATAGCATAATTATGCCGTTTTTTGTAAAGCCATTCTTATGAATGGCTTTATTTTAATTTCGTATAAAAGGAGAATATATTCTTTATATAGAAATAGGTTTGAGGCTATAAAGAGTGATGTACGAACGGAGAATGAGAGTGATTAAATTAGTACCCTTTAAAAGATCTGATTTCAAACAATTAATAAATTGGATTAATTCCGAAGAATTTTTAATACAATGGTCGGGAAATGCATTTACATATCCTTTAAATGAACAGCAATTAGAGAAATATACAGAATGTGCAAACACACTGGCATTCAAAATAATGGATGAAGAGACTAAAGCAGTTATTGGTCATATTTCTCTTGGACAAATAGATAATATAAATAAGTCTGCTAGAATTGGAAAAGTGCTAGTTGGTAATACGAAAATGAGAGGGCGTTCTATAGGGAAACATATGATGAAAGCCGTACTTTGTATTGCTTTTGATGAATTAAAACTACATAGAGTAACTCTTGGTGTTTATGACTTTAATAAGTCAGCTATTTCTTGTTACGAAAAAATAGGTTTTGTAAAAGAAGGTTTATTAAGAGAGTCAAAAAGAGTAGGAGAAACGTATTGGAATTTATGGGAAATGAGTATGTTAGAATATGAATGGAGCGGTAAAAAATAATAGTTATCTATAACTATGTTATGTTAATTAAAAGGGGTATGGTGGGAAATTATGAATAAAAAAACGAAAATCATTACAGTTGCAGCTGTTTCAGGAGGAGGTAAAACTACTGTTACAGAAAAATTAACTCAAAAGTTAACAAATTCAAAAGCACTATATTTTGATAGCTATCACTTTAAAAACTGTCCTAGTGATATTTGTAAATGGATTGATGATGGAGCAAATTATGATGAATGGGTACTTACGCCATTAATTCATGATATTCAGCACCTTAAACGAGAGGGTAATGTAGATTATATTATTGTAGATTATCCTTTTGCATACTTAAATAGTGAAATGCGAGAGTTTATTGATGTAACTATATTTATCGATACACCTTTAGATATTGCGATGGCTAGAAGAATTTTGCGAGATTTTAAAGAAGATACAATAGATGAAATACATAATGATTTGAAACATTACATGACATTTGCGAGAAAAGCATATTTAGAGGCAATTCATACTGTTAAGCCGAATTCGGATATTGTATTGGATGGCTCTTTATCTGTAAGTAAAATAATTAATCATGCTGTAGAGGAACTTGGCCTGAGAGAAGTGATTGTCAATGGTTAAATGTATAGAGGAATATGTGCAAGTTGATGATTTTAAAATGTATACGAAAAAGTTTCAAGGAAAGAAGCTGCAGCCAGTTATTATAATGGAGGCAGGTTATGGCGATTATTCAAAGGCGTGGGACCATATTGCTGAAGAGTTGATGGAATATGGGACGGTACTTACATATGATCGAGCGGGATTAGGGAAAAGTGGGAACAGTTCCAAGAGACGTATTAGTTCTGAAATGGTAAAAGATTTAAGAAGTTGCTTAGCGCAACTACAATTGAAACCACCTTATATTTTTGTAGGACATTCTTTTGGCGGTATAAATGCACGTTTATTTGCGACTTCTTATCCCAAAGATTTGTTGGGAATCGTTTTGGTTGATTCGACACCGGAAAATTATAAAGAAGATTTTCTGCCAATCATGTCTCCAGAATTTCAAGAAGCTTACTATAAACAGTTTGTATATGAAAGTTCTTATGAAGAGTTTACATTTAGTTTAAGTGAAGTAGATAGACATTGTAAATCAATGAATGATATTCCACTTGTCGTGTTAGCTGCGGGTAAAAAAGCTTTTTATTCGCCAGATGCACAAATGAAATGGTTACAATTGCAAGAAGAATTATTAAGCCTATCAAGCAATAATAAATTTGTAATTGCAGAGCAAAGCGGCCATTATATTCAAAAAGATGATCCGTATTATGTAATAGGTTCTATTAAATGGATTATTGAGGTAGGGGAGAGATAAAAATGTACCCTTTATTTCAATACAATTGGCAAGTAAGAGATGATTGGTTTAAGTGGTGTGAACAACTTTCAGAGGAAGAATTACTCCGCAAGCGTGTAGGGGGTGTTGGGAGTGTTTTAGAAACATTATTCCATATTGTCGATGTTGAGTACAGCTGGATTAGTGCGCTTCAAGGAAAAGAAGATAATGAACCGCAGTTTAAAGATTATCAATCAATCCAAAAAGTGAAAGCGTTATCTGATTTATATAAACGAGAATTAGAAGATTTTTTACAAGAATGGTCATCTACCGTAGAATGTAAGATATTAAAAGCTTCGTGGACCGATAAAACATATACATACGGTGAAGTTTTAAGACATGTAATTGTGCATGAAATTCATCATATCGGTCAGCTATCTATATGGGCGAGAGAGTTAGATCTTCAGCCTGTTTCAGCGAATTTAATTGGAAGAGGATTATAAATTTAGAAACCGGCTTGCACTGTAAATGCAAGCCGGTTTTTATATAAAAGAAGATTTCCTAGTTGAAATCCTCGGATTTTTTCTGACGTATATGTAAAAACATTAAAATTGTAATGATGAAGAAAATCAACAATGTTTGTATGATCAAATTTTTAAATTGAAGCAAAACTGTCCACGATGTAACAGCATCTTTAAAAGCTTGGAGTGCAGAGTACGAGGAAGGATCAAAACCGTACTGTAGTAACTTTTTTGTTTCAATAAAAGTACTGTTTTCTTCATTGGAGTCTAATATTACGGAAATAAGTCTAGTATCTCCTCGTTTTGCTGTACTAACAAAACTATAATTACCATTAGTTGAAAAACTAGTTTGTAAGCCGTCAACACCTTGGAGTTTAATGTTTTTATTAAGAGAATAAATCATTTTATTTGTGTTGAAAACTTTTGAGTCTTTGAAGGTAAATTGGTAAGAGGTTAGTTTCGTAACATTCAATACATCTGGAAAGTCTTTTACTAATTGTGTCGCTAGTTTAGCTACGTCTATAGCTGTTGTAGTTGATTGTTTATTTGTATCGTTATTCATTCCAGTAGCATTTAGAAACGGGGATGGTTGTGATAACTTTAGTTGTTTTGCTTTCTCATTCATTAAAAGTGTAAAGTTATCTTCGTTTCCAGCAATGTGTTCTGCAATGGCAAGTGCGGAACGATTATTCCCTGTCAAAAACAATGCATGAAGTAAATCACGAACTGTCGTTTTATCTTTCGAAGTTACTTGTATAGGACTCGTTTCTGCTCGGAAAACTTCGTTACTTATTTTTACTAATTCATCTAACTGTATTTTTCCTTCATTCAGTTGTTCCAGTGTGATATACTCTGTCATTAATTTAGATAAAGTGGCTGATTGTATAGGAGTTTCTTCATTTTTTTTATAAACAACTTCACTTGAATTAGCATCTATTAAAATAGCTGATTTAGCTTGAATAATTGGACCATTTACATAGAGGTAAAAATATAAAACGATAAGTGCTGTAATAACAAAAGATAAGAATAAAATTGTGAACTTTTTCAAGAATTGCATAAGCGATCCTCCTACTATGACATCAATAATACTATTGTAAAAAGGAATGCTTAATTAGGAAGAAAGAAAAGGTAAAGAATTTCTAAAGAATTATAAAGGATTATTAAATTTGGATTTTAATGGAAAATAAAAGATCCAATTTCTTATATGGTAAGAAATTGGACCTAAAATTAAGTTGTATTAACATTTATATGGTTGTAGTTTTACAGTGAAAGTTGTTTTTTTATCATCACTATATACTTCAATAGTTCCTTTATGCAATTCCACAATACTTTTTGCAATTGCCAATCCGAGTCCAGATCCACCAGTGTTCGTAGAGCGAGATTTTTCAACGCGATAAAAACGTTCAAAAATATGAGGTAAATCCGTACTAGGAATAGGTTGGCCGTAATTTGTTATATCTATAGTAATCATATTATTGCTTTCATAGGCAGCAAGGTCGATATATCCACCGTCGTTTCCATAAGCGATAGCATTTATAATAAGATTTTCAAACACTCGTACTAATTTGTCTCCATCAGCTAATACCATGAGTTTTTGAGATGGGAAAGAAGGTCGACATTCTATATTAGCTTCTTGAACTTGTATGCGGAATTGAACAGTTAATTGCCCAAGTAGCTCTACAATATCAATGGGAACAGAATATAAGCTTAACTCTTTATTTTGAACACGTGTATATTCAAACAAATCATTCATTAATGCGTTAAGACGGGTTACTTTATCGTAAATGACTTGTATATAATGGCGTAATTCCACTTCATCTCTATAATTATCATGGTGGATTAAATTTACGTATCCAACTATAGAGGTAAGAGGAGTACGTAAATCATGCGATACATTTGTAATAAGTTCACTTTTTGCTTGTTCAGCCTGTCTTTCTTCATCAATCGAAACTTTCAATTGTTCAACAATGTGATTAACCCCGCTTGCTAACTCTTCCAGATAATTATGGTTTACGATAGAGACTTTATGATTGAAGTTTCCATTTGCAATATAACGAATTTCTTCTATCATTTTTTTAATACAAGTTTCATAATAAATCTTTCTTTCATGACGATAAAAAATGTATAGGTAGGATGAGAAAATAGAAAATAAAAACAAATAAGATACAATCATCATCCATAGAGATTCCTTTATTCCTTTATATTTTTCATATCCAAAAATTCTAATGAATTCTTTTCCGAGCTCGCTTAACGTAAGTGAACTTTCAATTACACTTGTAACAAGGCGATATATAATTAATTCAGTAATAGGAGTAAGTGTGATGGCTAACATAAACCAAAAAATTAACTTCCATTTTGGGATATCTTTTAATATATCAAATGCTTCATTTCTCAATTTTATAGCCTACTCCCCAAACAGTATGAATAAACTTTTCTCCATTCATTCCTGTTTCAAGTTTATCTCGTAAATTACTAATGTGAACCATTACAGTTTTATTTGAACCATAACCATCTTCGTTCCATACGCGTTCAAAAATTTCTTCGGAACTAAATACTCTTCCGGTATTACTCGCAAGTAAATATAAAATATCAAATTCAATAGATGTAAGTTTAATATATTCTCCATTTACTTTAACAGTATGATTATGTTTGTGTATTTCAGCAGAACGAATACGAATAATACCATCTTCATTTTTGGAGGAAGTGGCATTTTGGAAAGATGATCTTCGTAACAAAGCTTTCACTCTAGCTACTAATTCTAATGGATTGAATGGCTTAATCATATAATCATCTGCACCTGTCATAAGACCTAATATTTTATCCATATCTTCTGCTTTTGCACTCAGCATAAGAATAGGTACAGTATTATTCTCACGAACTTCCTGGCAAACTTCTAATCCATTGCGTTTTGGCATCATAATATCCAAAACCATAAGGTCAACATCATATGTAGAAATCATTTGCAATGCCTCATCGCCATCGTATGCTTTATAAATGTTATAGCCTTCATTTCGCAAATAAACAGCAAGTAACTCAACAATTTCTTTATCATCATCAATAATTAATATGTTTTTATTCATTATGTAGTTCCTTTCCTTACAAATCATTAACATTACTATAATATCAAACATTTATGTATTTTGTAGCAATGATTCACCATAAAATTTCATGTAACGTATAAAAAAGGGATTAAAACATTCATAACGAATACAAATAAAAAGGATATTAAAATACAGCGTTATATTGAAAGTTAGGAAGAAAGGTGACTTGAGATGTTATATAAGGATATATATTCATTTACTCCAACTGGAAAAATTGAAAATGATATAAAATCATTTCTATTAAAATACAATAAAGGACTTACTTATAAACATTCAATTCGGGTGGCAAAAGAAGCCCGTAAAATTGCGATTACGTATCATGTAAATGAAGAAAAGGCAGCGATTGCAGGATATTTACATGATATTAGTGCAATCTTTCCAAATGAAGATCGGGTTGCAGTTGCTGAAGAATTTGGAATAGAGATATTACAAGAAGAACGAGAATTTCCAATGATTATTCATCAAAAGTTATCGAAAGTAATTGCAAAAGAGATATTTAAAGTGGATGATGAAGAAATCTTAAATGCAATTTGCTGCCATACTACACTACGTAAACTTGCAACGAAAATGGATTTAGTGTTATTTGTTGCTGATAAAATAGAATGGGATCAAAATGGAGCACCACCATATTTAGTAGAAGTAAAAAAAGAATTAGAAAAATCTTTAGAACATGCTGCTTTTGCATATATTTCATATTTGTGGGATAGAAAAGACACGTTGAAAGTTATACATCCATGGCTAGAAGATGCATATTGGCAGTTAAAAGAAATTGTAGAGTAGAAAGGAATTAAGAATGCAATTAAAAGAATATATGAATGAAACATTCCCTGGAGTTACATTAGTACCACATATATACTTTCAATGGGAAAATCATTTGCATTTTCATTTTGGGAAAGGGAAAGACCTATTTGTAGAAAGAACCGACGATGTAAATAGGGAATACTTCACTCAGCTTTATACATATAATAAATACTTATTTGAAGATATATTTTCAAAAGAAGATGAAGTTTTTTTAGTAACAAATGTTTATCGATTTAAAAAGGAAAATGTGAAAAATCCGCAGAAAATTAATATATATAGACGTTTTATTCATAATAGAGATTTAAAGTATCATATAAGGCAAGAAACAATACCTTTTTTATTTGAAGAAGAAGCTGACTTGTATTGTACTTATCAATTTTCATTAAAATGTTTTGCTTGTGATATAAAGTATACACCGCTTATTCAAGCTGCAAATCATGAAGATTTTCTAGGTCTTTATCCTCGTTTTGGACGCAAAAAAGAAATTTCTTATCCAGATGTATTTCTCATAAATGCAACAAAAGATATTATCATGTTTATTTACGATGATAGAGGATGTGAAGTAATTGCGAAGAATAAAGAAACAATACGAAATTTATATGAGAAATATAAAGAGTGGATTCCAGATTATGAATGAGAAAGTATAGATAAAGTATTTACATGATAACAATAGGGGAAGTGAAGCATGTAATGAAACGTATTGCAATCGTATCCGCATGGGAACCAGAACTTACGTATTTGCATCAATATTATCCAAGTGAACGTATTGAAAAACGAGCAGCTTGGGAATTTCATTTTCATTATATTAATAATATGGAAGTTATCTCCGTAATAACTGGAGTTGGGAAAGTAAGTTGTGCTAGTTGTGTGCAATTATTAATTAGTGAGTTTCAGCCAGATGAGTTGTTTATGACAGGAATATGCGGAAGTCTATCAAATAAGGTGAAAAATGGACATATTGTAGTAGCCCTTAATGCAATACAACACGACGTTACTGCTGCTGGTTCAGGGGAAGATATTTTTAATTTATATAATGGTAGGACAGCACCTATTGAAACAACAAAGTCACTTGTAAGAAGAATAAAAAAGATACGATCTTATGATCCGATTCATTATGGTACATTTTTATCTGGAGATCAACGTATCCGTAGTTCAGAAATGAGATATTTACTCCATACTGTATATGGAGCATTAGCGGTTGATCAAGAAGTGGCAGCTTTTGCTTATGTGTGTCAAATCAATAACAAACCTTTTCTTAGTTTAAAAGCTGCATCAGATCAAGCAAATGATAAAACGAAAGAGGAACAAAAAATCTTTAAAATGTTAGCGTGTGAACGAGCGTGCGAGCATTTAATTGCTTTTTTACGTGTACATGAGATTAATGTAGTAAATAACAGATAGTAAGAGGGGTTAATATTGGAAAGTACAAATAAAATAGCTATTCTGGGTGCAAACGGAAACGCAGGGAAATTCCTTGTAAACGAAGCGTTAGAAAAGGGATATCAAGTAAAAATATTAACAAGAAATTCTAATAATATCAAAATAACAAATGAAAATTTAGAGATTATTAATGGAGATGCACGTGATTTTGTTTCAATACGCAAATTACTTAAAGGGTGTCGAGCTGTAATTAATGCGGTAGGTCAACCAAAAAATGAATCTTATATTTTTAGCACAGTAACGAAGCATATTTTAGAAGCAATGAAAGAATTTGAAATAAAAAGATATATACTAATTTCTGGAGGTTCTTTAGATGTTACAGGAGATCAAAAGGGAATTGTAAATAAAATAGGAGCTACCTTGTTTAAAGTATTTTTATCAAAGATGATGCAAGATAAATATAAAGAATTGCAAACTATTCAAGGTAGTGATGTAGATTGGACAATTGTTAGATTACCATTTGTTATGGAAGGGAAGAGCATTGGAAATATAAAAGAGAGTTTAGTAGATATGCCAGGAATCAAAATTCAAAATAGTGATATTGCACCATTTGTTATAAAACAAATTAACAGTGAGAGATATCTAGGGAAGTGCCCGTTTATTTCAAATTAAATGTTAAAGAATGATGGGTAGAGTGAAACTAGTACATTTTACGTATTTGAATGCTAAGTTTAACACGAGTAAGTGGGGGAGAATTTTATATGATTCAATACAAAAGATGCAGTGAAGTAAGTATAGATTTAGTGTATGAAGCTTTTAAAGATGGATTTTCAGATTACATTATTAAAATGGAAGTTTCAAAAGAAGATTTTATAAAAAGGTTTTTGGGACCAGAAGGGAATTCACTAAAACATTCCTTTCTTGCTTTAGACGGTAACAAATCTGTTGGTGTAATACTTGGCGGGATAAAGGATTATGAAAACATAAAAACAATGCGTTGTGGAACATTAGCGGTTCATCCTAATTACCGCGGTATTGGTGTGAGTCAAAAATTATTTGAACTGCATAAGGAAGAGGCGCTTCAAAATGAGTGTAAGCAACTTTTTCTTGAAGTCATTGTAGGCAATGACCGAGCGATTCATTTTTATACGAAATTAGGCTATGAAAAAATGTACGATCTATCTTATTATAATTTAAAAGATATGACTAAAATAATAAATAAAGATTGTAAGGGAATTGAAGTAAAACAATTAGAATTTCCAGCTTTTAAAGTTGAAATTCAGAAATGGTTACACTTCCATATAAATTGGCACAATGATATGGATTATATCGGAAAAACAAACAATACATTTTATGGTGCATATGTCGATAATGATTTAAAAGGTTCTATATGTATGAATGAACAAGGTAAAATTAGTTTTCTTTTCGTAGACAAAGACTATAGAAATTGTGGTATTGGATCAAAATTATTACAAGTAGCAACAGAAAACTTAAATGTATCAAGTTTATCAATTGGGTTTCCAAACAACAATTTACTGGAAGGGTTTTTAAAGAAAACTGGATTTGAAAAGAATTCATTAGCACAATATGAAATGTATGTATTATTATAAAAAGCGAAAGGAGTCATTCTTTCGCTTTTTATTTTTGTGCTATATTGATATTTTACTTTGTATAATATTCTTTTTTTATGTAGAATAGATAGGATGGGAGGGGATGAAATGAATAATGGATTAAAGTTTAAGATTTTTGAATTGCATTGTTTCGTTCAAAAGACTTATTCTGATATTAAAATAGCATGTGATATTGCTATTTATCAAGAAAACACTTCTAAATATTTAATTTCATTAGGATTTTTAAATAAATCATATATGACTTATATAGAAGCAAAAAGATTTTATCGTGAAAATGAAGAACTTATAAGTGTAGAATTTGATAATTTCTTTCATACATATGATAAATTAGAACAAGAATTAAAAAAAGTTATTTCAACTGAAGATAAGAATCCTTCATTGCTACATAGCAGATTTGATCAGTTTCAGCAAAAAGTTGAAAATATAAATGACCTAATAAAAGTATTGCAAAACGCTCGTTAAAGAATACTTTTTCTTTTTCATATAGAAAGTATGCATTAAAAACATATTAGGGATATGACATATTGAAGAGGTGACTTTTGTTGATGACAGAAGTCATCTTTTTATAATACGGTTTTGCGTAATGTGATGTACTTTTTATTTTTTCTATTTTTGATAGGAATACATTTAAGCAGTTTCATATTTTAGGAAATTATACGAGGAAAATAAAATGAAGAATAAAAAAGAAATAGCTATAGTTGTATTAACAACAGGATTAGTTTTAACAAGTGTAGCACCATACGGAGTAGTTTATGCAGAAGAAACGGGTCAAATGCAAGTTGATATTCAAGAGGGTTCGTTCCGTACAGGTGAACTTACACAACCATCAAAAAAGACGCCAGAGAATGTAGTGAAAGATGCACTTAAGGAAAAAACCGAGCATGCTTTGTCTCCAAAACAAGTTAGTGGGGACAAAGGGGTAGATTACAACGTTGTTCAAAAACGTGCTTCTTATGATGGGACTACACTTGTACGTATGCAACAAATATATGAAGGTAAAGAAGTATATGGACACCAATTGACTGCTCATGTAGATAAAAAGGGTATTATTAAAAGTATTTCAGGAGAAAGTGCACAAAATTTAACACAAGAAGATTTAAAGAATGCTAGTAATTTATCAAAAGAAGAAGCAAAACAATATATTTATACGAAGTACGGGAACGATATTAAATTTATTTCTGAGCCAGAAGTTAAGGAAGTTATTTTTGTTAATGAAAATCATGGACAGGCTACCAATGCATATCAAGTTACATTTGCCGCTGCAACACCAAACTATGTATCTGGAACTTATTTAGTGAATGCTCATAATGGTGATATGTTGAAAAATATGGTGCAAGAGTCAGATTTAAAAGTAAGTGAAGAGCATGTTGAAGCTATTAAGGAGAGTAAAAAAAGCAATTTTAAATCATTAACCGGAACTGGAAAAGATGATTTAGGAATAACTCGTACATTCGGTATTTCTGAACAAAGTAACGGGAAATATGTGCTTGCTGATTACACAAGGGGGCAAGGAATTGAGACGTACGATGTAAATTATAGAGATATTAGTTTTGAAGAAAAATATTATCCTGGTATATTAGCAACTAGTACTTCAACAACATTTAATGATCCAAAGGCGGTAAGTGCCCATTTCTTAGCAACAAAGGTATATGATTTTTATAAAGATAAATATAAGCGTAATAGTTTTGATAATAAGGGGAACAAAGTAGTATCAGTTGTACATGCATGGGATTCTGGAGAAACAGATGATCCTAAAAATTGGAGTAATGCATTTAGTGCTAATGTTAACAATGTTAGTATGCTTATATATGGTGATTCAATGGTTAGAGCGTTTGACATAGCGGGCCATGAATTTACGCATGCGGTTACATCTAGCGAATCTAATCTTGAATTTTTCGGAGAATCTGGAGCAATTAACGAGGCGTTATCTGATATTATGGGAACGGCTATTGAGAAATATATAAATAATGGAGAATTTAATTGGACAATAGGAGAACAAAGCGGCTCAGTTCTACGTAATATGAAAAATCCATCTTCAATCAATTTTTTTGATGGAGTACCGTATCCAGATGATTATAGCAAATACAGTAATTTAAACGGAGAAGATAATGAGGGCGTTCATTTCAACTCAAGTATTATTAATAAAGTCGCGTATTTAATTGCACAAGGTGGCACTCATAACGGTGTAACTGTAAATGGTATTGGTGAAGATAAAATGTTTGATATTTTCTATTATGCAAATACTGATGAATTGAACATGACTTCTAATTTCACTGAATTAAGATTAGCGTGTCTTAAAGTTGCAACAAACAAATATGGAGCGAACTCAATTGAGATTGAAGCGGTCCAAAAAGCTTTTGATGCAGCAAAAATTAAAGGAACAGTGAAAGAAAACGAAAAAACTGCAGAAAACCAAGTCCCTGAATTAACTGTACCGCTTACAATTACACTGCGTGTTGGTGATACGTTTGACCCGATGAGTAATGTAAAAGCTGTTGATAAAGAAGAGGGTGATTTAACAAATAAAGTAAAACATAAAGGCGATGTAGATACTTCTAAACTAGGTACATACATTGTGAACTACTCGGTCGTTGACTCTCAAGGGGGGAATGCAACGGCTACACAGACTGTAATTGTAAAGGGAAATGGAGAAGCATTAGATTTAAACCCTACATTAACAGTGCCTACTGCAGCGACAATTCATGTAGGAGATTCATTCGATCCAATGGCAAAAGTATTAGCTATTGATAAAGAAGACGGTGATCTTACTTCTAAAGTAAAACTTAATGGTGAAGTAGATACCTCTAAAGCCGGTACTTACGTATTAACGTACACAGTTACAGATTCTAAAGGTCATAAAGTAACTGCGGAACAAACTGTAACGGTCAAAGTTAGAGATGAAGTTAAAAATGAAATACCAATACTAAAAGTACCTGCTACAACTACAATTACTGAAGGAGACCAATTCAATCCAATGGCAAAAGTATTAGCTACTGATAAAGAAGACGGTGATCTTACTTCTAAAGTAGCATATGAAGGTATTGGAGATACCACTAAAGCTGGTACTTTTGAAATAATATATAGTGTCACAGATTCTGTAGGTAATGAGGTACATACAATACAAAAAGTATTGGTGAAGGATAAAGATACTAGAAAAGCTAAAGGCGTTGCTAATAACAGTAATATCCCGAACAACAGTAATACCGATAAAAAAGAATCTACATATAAAGAGCTTCCCAACACAGGTGCCAGTACAACTAACAGTGCAACAATGGGCATATGGATGGTTATTGCAGGTACAGTACTCACTTTGGCTCGCAAATTTAGACAGATACAAAAATAACAGTAGGGATTATTTCTTACACAATAATTATTAGATAAATTTTTTACTTAATAAGATTTTAGTAATTAAGTAGTGTATTTGGCTTCTATAAAACTTTTTGCTTGGACGCTATTTTGCCTACAGACCTACATTACATATAAAGCACGTTACTATTCTCATTCAAATAAAAGAATAGTAACGTGTTTTTTGATTTAAAAATAGCCTAAATTCAAAAGGTCATGAGTGTGGAAGTAATTCTAATCTGCCATTGATAAGTTACTAAAAACACTTAGTTTTAATAAAAGTTTAACTCTATATGACAACATGAGATTTTCGGTATTTACCAGGTGTTTCGTTAGTGAATTTTTTAAAAATTTTAGTAAAATAGCTTTGATCACTAAAGTTGAGCGAAGCACATATGTCTGATAAGGGATAGGTTGTGAAAGTTAATAATTTTTTTGCTTCTTCGATTCGTTCACGTTGTATGTACTCAATTAATGAAATACCGACTTCTTTTTTGAATAATATAGATAAATAATCTGAATTTACGTTTGCAAATTTAGCAAGTTGTTTAACTGATATTTGATTGTAAATATTTTCAAAAATATAGTTTTTGCAAATAGCGATAGTCTTTGAGTATTTCTTTACTTTTTGTGCTTTTACACGGTCTGCAAAAGTACAGAAAACATTTCTTAATAAATCCCAAACAGATTCTGTGTCTTTTAAATCCTCTGTCTTTTGGATGTGTATATCGTAAATCTTGTAAGCAATCCCGGAAGGAAGTCCTCCTTTTATAGCATATCTAGTAGCAAGTGTGATGGATGAAATACAAATGTTTTTATGACGTCTTAATTGATGGAATGAAGATAAGGATGAAAGAGTATCTTGTTGGAATTCGTAATAATATTTGAGTACGCTTTCTTTATCCCCGTTTTCTATAGCTCCAAGTAGTTGGTTCTCTATATACAAATTATGACAGATAGATTCGTTTTTTTGCATTGAAATATATACATCCTCGTTTAAGATACTGCTATGATTTACATGAAATGAGTCACTGTTATTTGAAAAGGTACGTACATCTGATTTTTTTTTGTAGAGAATGTTATAGAACAATATTGCTATATTTACAAAGAAATTTTGATCTTTGACTGACAATGAAAAATAATAATCTCTTGTTCGTTTATAATTCGAAATAAAATTAAGGTTACTATCCGTTTTACTTGTAGAAAAATTTACATGTGTCAAGGGCCCAATAATAACAGTACCGTTCACCATATAATGACTCTTTATGTGAATTAAAATGAAGTGCCCTAAATATTGGTGAGATCTGAAGATGGGCGAATTATTTGAATCATTTTTTTGAAAAAGCACATGTAACTGTTCTATTTTTGATTTATAGAACGAATGTGATTCATCTTTTGATGTAAATTCTAAAAGAATATTTTTGTTACAATCTAAAAAACAAACTGGAATTTCAAAAGATTGGAAAAACAGATTACAAATGTACTCTATCTCAACTAGACTGAGCTTTTTATTCATATTATTCCTCCTTACAGTTGTGTGTAATAGTTGAATGTTTATATATTCCTTTTTTTCATAAGTAGAAACGGAAAAACTTTATCTATAAAAATTATAAACTTCTAAGAATAATACCATAATTTAACATGATTAGCACATATTATTTGAATATACAGGTAATAGTTTTAGGGAGTAACGTAAAATATGAATTGTCACACTTATTCGTTGTTCATTGTTTATATGTATCAAAAATGATTAAGATTGGATTTTAAATAGGGATAGGAAGGGAGAGATTAATGAATTGAAGTTAAGTTAAGTTAAGTAATTAATGAAAATTTGCGATAGAAGTTAATATGTAACGATTTTTGAAGTAGAGATATAAGTGCAATTCAGGGGGAAAACTACATATATCATACGGAGAGACAACGTAATAATAGAAAATAAGAAGAGTGAATAAGTGATTGTAAACAATGGATTGTTGGACGACTATGTTTTAGGTTACTCGTTTAAATCTGGTACTTGGCACACTATTACTTTTAAGAGGGTAATAGTAATAAAGAGATTTTTAAAATGATAGAAGTAGTAAAGGGGATAAGAGAAATGAAAAAAATATTTAGTGTGCTTTTAGTATTTTTCTTAACATTTTCTACATGGTCTAGTGTATTAGTAAAGGCAGCTTCACCATCCAAAGGTACTTTAACGATTCATAAATATGAACAAGAAAAAGATGGCGCACCGGGGCTAGAAGGTGATGGCTCTGCAAATCAAGAGGTACCAACAAATGCGAAACCGTTAAAAGGTGTAACGTTTGAAGTGAAAAGGGTTGCGTCGTTTGAAAAAATTTCAAACGATGGGAAAATCGTGAAAGAAGATGTGAAGCCTGTAATGGGAGCAACTCCAACTCAAGTAGTAACAGATGATAACGGACAAGCTGTATTAAAAGATCTTCCGCTAGGACGTTATGAAGTGAAGGAAGTGGCAGGACCTCCGCATGTTAACCTAAATCCAAATACGTATACAGTGGATATTCCATTAACGAATAAAGAGGGTAAGGTACTAAACTATGATGTTCATATGTATCCGAAAAATGAGATTAAACGTGGTGCAGTTGATTTGGTAAAAACTGGTGCAAATGAAAAAGCATTAGCTGGTGCAGTATTCTCTTTATTAAAAAAAGATGGTACAGAAGTGAAAAAAGAGCTAGCAACAGATGGTAATGGGCATATTCGCGTGCAAGGATTAGAGTATGGGGAATACTATTTCCAAGAGACAAAAGCGCCGAAAGGGTATGTACTAGATCCGACTAAACACGAGTTTTTTATAAAGACCTCCGGAACTATTAACGAAGATGGAACAATTACTTCTGGTACAGTAGTTAAAGTAGAAGTGCAAAACTATGAAGAACCAAATATTGATAAAAAGATTAACGGGAATTTGGAAGCGTTACCAATCAATCCGTTAACTAATTACAATTATGATATCAAAACATTAATTCCAGAAGACATTAAAGAATACAAAAAATATGTAGTAACAGATACTTTAGACGATCGTTTAATGATTCAAGGAAAACCAGTCGTAAAAATTGATGGAGCGGAAGTAAATGCAAGCATTGTAGAGGTAGCTGTAGAAGGCCAAAAAGTAACAGCCACAGTAAAAGATTTCACAAAGTTAGATGGTAAAAAAGAATTTCATTTACAAATTAAATCACAAGTAAAAGAAGGAGTACTATCTGGTTCGGAAATTTTAAATACAGCAAAAATTGATTTTATAAATAAAAATGATGTAATTGGAGAAAAGGAATCTAAACCTGTAGTTGTTGTTCCGACAACTGGAATTATCGAGTTAACAAAAGTTGATGGTGCTGATAAGAAGAAATTAAAAGGTGCGGAGTTTGTACTTAAAGATAAAAATGGAAAAATAGTTGTTGTGGCAGGTAAAGAAGTCACAGGTGTATCAGATGAAAATGGTGTTATTAAATGGACTAACATTCCGTATGGAGACTATCAAATTTTTGAAACGAAAGCACCAATTTATACAAAAGAAGATGGTATAACAGCTTCATATCAATTATTAAAGGACCCTATTGATGTAAAGATTAGCGAAAATAATCAAACGGTTAAATTATCGATTGAAAATAATAAAAGTGGATGGATTCTTCCTGTAACGGGTGGTATCGGAACGACTCTATTTACTGTACTAGGTCTTACGTTAATGGCTACAGCGGCATTTGTTTTCTTTAGAAAAAAGTTTGCTAATAATTAAGGTTTTAGGAACATGTAACCAAGTGATGTGAAAAGGGGAGAAGCAAAATGCTTCCCTCTTTTCAATATTTTAGTATATACAGAGGTGGAAATATGAAACGAAATCTTGTTTTAGGAGGTATTTTTTTATTTGGATTAGCTATTTTTTTATATCCTACTATTAGTAATTGGTTGGCGACTCGTGCACATTATTCTGAGATTAGCTCCTACGATAAGAAGATCAAAGTACTACAAAAGAAAGAAGTTGAACGTAGGGAAAAAGAAGCAACCGAATATAATAAACAAGTTCAAACTTCCATGAAAACATTTGCAGATCCATTTTCTGAAGAAAAAAATAATCATCAAGCGTATGCCGATGCGTTAAATTTAGGTGATGTAATGGGGTATATTGAAATATCGAAAATTAATATAAAACTGCCAATCTATCAAGGGACCTCTGAGGAAGTATTGAGTCGCGGGGTAGGTCATTTAGATTATTCTTCACTTCCAGTAGGTGGAGAAAATACGCACACTATTTTAACAGGGCATCGTGGTTTACCATCATCAAAATTATTTACAGATTTAGATAAGTTGAGTGAAGGAGATCTTTTTTATATTCATTCTTTAGACAAAATTCTTGCTTATAAAGTAGATCAAATTAAAGTAGTGTTACCACACGAAACGGACGATTTAAAAATTGTGAAAAATAAAGATTATATAACATTAATTACATGTACGCCTTATGGAGTAAACACAAATAGATTACTGGTTCGAGGTGAGCGTGTGGAGTTTAACGAGAAAGAAAAACAAAAAATGGGTAAAGAGATATTTATGTTTAATAAGTGGACCGTAGTAATCTTAATCCTATTATTATGTGTGTTACTAGTCGCAATTTATAAGAAAAAATTAACTCGATAGAATGAATTTATTTATCCTGTATTAATGGGCAGTGGGACCGAAAATCCAGAGATAAGTAAAGAAGGTATATAGGGGATGAAGTAAATCCTTACTGAAAAAAGTTTCACTTTATTCGACTGTAGAAAAAATACGGTAAAGGTGGGAACAAAGGAATTGAAGTTACAATTAAAGTTGGTAAGTATTCATTTTATGGTTTTGTTAATGTTATGTGTAAGTTTTGTCGTATATGCACCAAAAGAAGCATATGGATCCACGACTAACTTAGAAGGTCTAGGGGATATATCGCGTTATAATGCTGTTGTCTTTGGTAACCATATAGCAGTAGGTGGAGACATTGAAGGAGCAATTGCAGTTCAAGGTGATATGGATGCATCTGGTTATACAATTGTAGGTGCAGCAGCGGGAACATCTAATATAGTTGGGGAAAAATGGGATGATGAGGGATGTCCATCCTTGTTATTGTCTGGAAAATTTAAAAAATCAAGAGAGGAATCTTTTATCATTCAAAACGGAATAGTCGTAATGACAAAAGAGAGTGATCCAGATCGTATCATACAATCTTCTTATGATCGTATCGTTTATAAAGAAAAACTAGAAATTGACGCTAAATTTAATGAATTTCACAACATAGTGAACCAAGTCAGTAAAAATGCAGGTCAATATAAAACGAATACCCCAATTCCAAATATGAGTTATGGAATCGGAAAAGATATAAACAATCCTAATATTTATGTTTCATCAGAACTGGTAGGGAAAATCAATTTAGATATAAGAGATGTCTTTTTACCTAATGCTAAAGGAAAAGATTTTATCGTTATGTATTCGGATGCAATAGAGGTTACATTTAAAAATGGTGCTATCTTATATGACACGAACAATATTGGTAGGGCTACAGATATAATTCCTACATCACAACCCTATTCTCCTAATTCACCGTTCACTGAGTTATACGGGAAGGTGATTTGGGTTTTTCCTAATGCAAAAAAGATCACAACAGAGGGATATGGTGTCGTTGGGAGTGTGTTTGCTCCAAATGCTGTATTAGAAACAAAAGGCGGTTCGATTAATGGACAAGCATTTGTCGGTGCAGTACAACAAACTGGTGGATTTGAATTTCACAATTTCAAATTTAATTGGCAACATTGGAACAAGCCTAGTACAGGAAAAGTAAAGATAAAAAAAGTAGATAGTAATAATGATAATAAAGAATTGATGGGGGCAAAGTTTCATATTGAAGATTCAAATAAAAAGGTAGTTGGTGAGTTAGTAACAGATGAAAAAGGGGAAGCGATATCAAAAGAATTACCAATAGGTAACTATACTCTTGTGGAAACAGAAGCGCCTAAAGGTTACGAATTATTAAAAGATAAAATAGCTGTAAAAATAGAAAAAGATGCAGTAGTAGAAATTAAAATAGGAAATAAGAAATTACCAGATCCGATGGGGAAAATGAAGCTAGTGAAAGTAGATACGGGAGATAAAAATAAAAAGCTAGCAGGAGCAAAGTTTCATATTGAAGATTCAAATAAAAAAGTAGTTGGTGAGTTAGTAACAGATGGACAAGGAGAAGCGATATCAAAGGAATTACCAATAGGTAACTATACCCTAGTGGAAGTAGAAGCACCTAAAGGTTATGACTTATTAAAAGATAAAATAGCTGTAAAAGTAGAAAAAGATGTAGTAGTAGAAAGTAAAATAGGGAATAAGAAATTACCAGATCCAATGGGGAAAATGAAGTTAGTAAAAGTAGATACGAGCGATAAAAATAAAAAGCTAGCAGGGGCAAAGTTTCATATTGAAGATTCAAATAAAAAAGTAGTTGGTGAGTTAGTAACAGATGAAAAAGGAGAAGCGATATCAAAAGAATTGCCAATAGGTAACTATACCCTAGTGGAAGTAGAAGCACCTAAAGGTTATGACTTATTAAAAGATAAAATAGCTGTAAAAATAGAAAAAGATACAGTAGTAGAAATTAAAATAGGGAATAAGAAATTACCAGATCCGACTGGGCAATTTGAAATTGAGAAAGTTGATGATAAGGATATTAATTTAAAACTAAAAGGTGCTGTATTTCAAGTATTAGATAAAGAAGGTAAAGAAGTTACTAGATTAACAACGGATGAAAAAGGAAAGGTGATTTCCAACCAGTTAGTACTTGGAAAGTATATGATTAAAGAAATAAAAGCGCCAAACGGTTATATGTTACTTAGAGATCCAATAGAAATAGAAATTACAGAAGCGGTAAGGACACAAAAACTAACAGTGAAAAATGTGAAAAATAATTGGGTAATTCCTAATACTGGTGGCAGCGGAACAACAAGTTTTTACGTGATTGGTTTTGTGCTAATGTTTGGTGTGTTATGCTTATATAAGAAAAATCGTATATAAATAGTATAAAAACAGTTGTGTATTATGAACTGATTCCATAAAGTTAGAAAATCGTTTGGTTAGAAAAATTTCCAGCATGAGTTCGGTATTGTACTGGATTCATGCTATTAAATTTGTTGAAGAAGGAAGGATAATAGTAAACATAGAATATATTAATAAATCAAAATGTTTACGAGGTGAAAGTGATGGCAACAAAACAAGATGAAATTAAAGTAGTAGTCGGCGCTGGCGTGTTTAATAATAATCCAGGTTGGATTCAAACACAAGAAGATGAACTTAACTTATTAGACAAAGCTACGTGGGAAGAAAGATTTGAATACAACTCTATTTCAGCTATTTTAGCTGAGCATGTATGGGAACACCTTACTTTTGAAGAAGGTATAAGAGCAGCTGAAATTTGTTATGAATTTTTAAAGCCAGGAGGGCATATTCGTTGTGGTGTTCCTGATGCATTCTTCCGAGATGAAGCATACCAAAACATAGTTCAAATAGGCGGACCTGGCCCGAAAGATCATCCAGCAGCAAGTCATAAAATTGTTCATAATTATAAAACATTAACGGAAATGTTTAAATTTGCTGGATTTGAGGTAGTTTTACTTGAATATTGTGATGAAAATGGTCAGTTTTATTACAACGAATGGGATGCAAACGACGGTGTTATTTTCCGTTCGAAAAGGTATGATTCTAGAAATAAAGGTGAGAAGCTTGGTTTTCCATCTTTAATTGTTGATGCGATTAAGCGGTAAGTCATTCAATAAAAGCAAGGGTTAATACTATAATTTCATGAGTCGCAAATGCGGCTTTTTTTATTGGTGCGTAAGTCTATATTTAATAAGGAAACGGATATACATGATAATTATTTTTCAACATTATATAACTCGACTTGGAAAATATTTAAGTTTTTCTCATTACCATTAACTTTAAATTAATACTTCGTTGACATAAAGATTTATTTTATATTTATATTCGTGTAAAATAGAGTGAGAACATACATTCTGTATAAAGGGGCAATCAATATGATAGCTGAAATTGGGAAACTAACTAATGGGTATATTGTAAAATTTGAACGCCGATTTCCAAATACAATAGAGGAAGTTTGGTCTGTTTTAACAGAAAACAGTAAGCTTAAAAAATGGATGTCTAATTTACAAATTGAAAGTCTTAAAACGGGTGGAATAATAAAGTTCGACATGATGGACGGTTCATTTATAAATATTGATATTTTAGAGTGTCAAGTAAATTCAGTACTTGAATTTACTTGGGATAAAGATCGTGTCCGATTTGAAATACATAAAGAAGAAAGTGGAACTCTTTTACTTCTTAAAGAGTACATTCATGTATTAACTGATCATACACCGAAAGATATAGCTGGTTGGCATATTTGCTTAGATCTTTTTTCTTCCGTACTAGAAGGAAAAGAAAAAGAATTTTCTAAAGATGAATGGCAACAATGGTTTGAAACATATAAGGATAAGATCCTTGAAGTGAGAGGGTAATCGTATAAAAAGTTATATTCATTATGTAATTATTACACTGTAAAAATGATTTTAAAGAAAAATAAGAATAGAGGTTAATATGAAAGTAAATCAATTAATTGCTAATAACATAAATAAATTAGATACAGTGATTCCATTTAATAAGTCGTTTGGAATCGCTGGTTTATCAGGCTCAGGTAAAACAACCTTTTGTCAAACGATTGGTGAAGAATCAAAAAAACGATTAGTTTCTTTATTGCCAAAGGCTGAATATCAATATTTATTTCCTAACATTATGCAAACGAATTTTAGTGCTATTAAGATAGAAGATATGCCTTTAGTTCTTTTTCTAGGAAAATCATCGATTTCTTCCAATCCACGTTCAACGATCGGTACACATACTGGTGTTTTCACAGAGGTACGTGAAAAACTTGCTGATGTATTTCATCTTTCACCTGAGGTTTTTTCATTCAATAACCAGTTAGGCTGGTGTACTGGCTGTAAAGGCCGAGGTACTACTAAAAATATTGAGTGTAAAAAATGTAAGGGAAAACGTTATAGCGAAGAAATCGAACAACATAAGATAGATTTATTTGCTAAACCACATACAATTTCAAATATTAATGATTTAAGTGTTGAGTCTATTCTTTCGTTAGCGGAAGAGTTAAATATTAGTGAAGCAAAGCAACATATACTGCAAAATATAATTAATATGAACATTGGTTATTTAACATTAAATCGAATTATGGGTACGTTGTCAGGTGGAGAGTTAACAAGACTATATTTGGCTGAATTTATGGCAGTAAGTGAAAATGCTGTAATTATTATTGATGAGATTTCAGTTGGACTTGATCATGAAACATTATTACAAATATTAGAAGAGATTAAGCAGTTAGGGTGTAAAAATCAAATTTGGCTCATTGATCATTCAGATACTGTACTGGATACAACAGATGAGCAATTGTTCTTTGGACCTGGTAGCGGAAAATATGGTGGACAAATTGTGAAAGAATCGCCAAGACCAAAACCAATACTGTCGGATCTAAATAAAGAAGTACCAACAGAATACTATACATTCCATGAATTATATTGCCGTAATATCCAAATGGCGGAGTTTCAAATCCCTAAAAATAGGCTTGTGACGGTTACTGGAGAATCTGGATGCGGGAAATCTACACTTGTCAATGAATGTTTAGCTACAGATTTCTTGAAACGATATCCAAAAGATAAATTAGTTATGGTAGGACAAGATCGAAATCAATCCATTACAAGTCGATCAACTGTAGCCACTTTCCTAGATATTAAAAAGAAACTCACAAAGTATAGCGAAGAAATTGATGATATTTTTGAGCGTTCGATTGAGGATATTATAGATGAACTTCCAAATGAAGATATTGCGTATAAACGCTTGAGTCTACTAATTAAACTAGGACTTGGTTATTTAACGTTAGAACGAAAAACACAAACATTATCAACAGGTGAGTTTCAATGTGTTCATTTAGTTTCGGAGTTATTTGCAAACACAAGAAATCCACATACATTATTTATTTTTGATGAGCCTTCAAAAGGTTTATCACAAAATATTTTAAACCAATTTATAGATAGTGTTAGAGGGATATTACAAGATGAATCAGTCTCTATCATCATGATTGAACATAATAGTTATATGTTAGAAAGCTCTGATTATATTGTAGATTTCGGGAAAAGACAGCTTGAATCTATAAAACATCTTGATGTAGTAAGTCATGAAGATTATTATCGTCAAAAAAGCAGTGTGAATAATGCTGAGCAAATACATATTTCTTCAGCACTTAAGCATAAAGAAGGCGTTCACTATTTAGAAGAAAATCATATTCACTATTTTAAAAATGCCGAAAACATTTATAAGGGTGGTATTTTAAAAAGTTTATCATCAATGGCCCGTTTAATTTATAGTGAATATGAATCTGATACAATTGCACCTGTTGTTGCTATTGATCTTGAAAGACATTTATATAGTCAATATAGTTTTTTATATGAAATTGGTGGATTAATTAATCATATTGTAGCTGCTCATCCAACTAATAAAGATACGAGAAGTTTTGATTTCTATTTACAGGACAATCATTGTCCATCTTGTTCTGGACGTCTTCAAATTGAAGTTTTCGATAAAGATATTACAATTCAAGATAAAAACGTTCCATTTTGGGACGGTTTATTCGATCCGGAAATCATGAAAGTATTAAAATTTTATCAATATGAAAAAATAGAATTTCTATTTGAAGAAATTAAAAATGAGCTTGGTCACGATTTATCAAAGAGCTATAATGACATGTCAGAAGAAGAAAAGCATACGTTTTGGTACGGATATTTTGAAAAATCATTTTATGATAAAAAAGGAAAGACACGCAGAACATGGGTAGGATTTAATACGATTATTGGTGGATATATTGTTATTTCTAAAGCAGCTATTAAAGAAGAAATTAAGTCTTCTAAAGAAATGATGACATGTCCAATTTGTGAGGGTACGGTTTTAAATCATCATAAACCGCTTAAATTTGCTAACTTCGATATTCGTGAAGTTATCAATCAACCAGTTGATGAAGTGTTGAAAATAGTTGGTGATTTACCTGCACTTCATAAATTAAAGTCTATAGTTGGTGGCGATATGAGATTGACAGAAGATGTTTCTTTATTACCAAGGAAAGCACAAGTGGCACTGAAAATGTTTGAATTAGAACAGGCAAGCTTTTCAAACTATGAAATGGTGTTACAAAATGTATTACCATTCTGGGACGAAATAAAAGGAAATATCGAATCCATTAGTGTTAATAATCAAGTAACTATTTGTGATTTCCCTAATGTTTATGAAACGAGAGAAAACATTATAGATAAGTATTTCACAAATGGTAAATATAAAAAACTTACGTATGTATATGAAGCGTTTGGATACAAAAAGTTAGTTACCCAAATTAATAAAATTAAAAAAAGTAATCCATGTCCATTCTGTAAAGGGAAGAAAGTTATTACTGAAGATAATTTGCATGATGGTGTGTTTAAACTAACAATTCCATGTGTAACTTGTAATACAAGTGGTATTAATGATGAAGGACTAAAAGAAGTGGTTGAGGATGTGGATGTACAAACATGGTTAACTGGAAAAGTTAGTGATGTTGTGGATGAGAGCTTATTAACAGAAGCTGTTGCGCAAATACCAATTTTTAATCGTATTCGCGAATTGGATAAACGAGATATGATGGCGGTTTATGAATGTCTTGAGAGTAATCAGTAAAGTTTTATTAGTTTATGTGTTATTAACATAACTTATATAAAATATAAAACGTATATTCTTTATAATGTTTATAATAACGCAGTATGAGTATTACAAGGTAATGAAAGAAGATCCAATTTCTTAATGTGAAAATTAAGAAATTGGATCTTTTAGTATTTTCATGTCCCGTATACTATAGTTCCAACTAAATATATATGGAGGAGAGATAAAAAAATAATAGGGATGAACAGTTGATATATTATGTAATTATTATATTATAAAAATGATGATTAGGGGTAAAAACAGTTTATTAGTTATATCTTTGTTTATTAATCATGTTGTTTTATTGTCTGATTTTTTAAATTTAACAGAAATATATACTTGAATGAAGTATATATTTCTGTTAAATTTATCCTATGGACAGAACAAGTTTAATTAAAGGTCATTTAGAAATGTGTGTATTATCTATTTTGTCGAAAAAGAAAAGTTATGGTTATGAGATTATGAAAGAACTTGAAGTAAACAATTTAAAATTGAAAGGAGTAGGAAGTATTTACCCCATTTTAACTAAGTTGAAAAATCAAGAGTGGGTTAATACTTATCAAGAAGTAACAGACAATGGTAAAGTTAGGATTTATTATGAAATTAATGAAAACGGAAAAATACGTCTTGAGAAGAAAATTAACGAGTGGTTAGAATTGCAATCGGATATTCAAACATTATTAAAAAGTGGTTTGAAAGGAGACCTTCTGAAATGAGGAATAGATTGATAGGTAAAGAAAAGCAATTTTTAACAGACGTACTTAAGGAATTAAAGCAATACGATATTAGTTTAGAAGAAATGGAAAATGTAAAGCGACAAATATTAGAACATATTCAAGAATGTCGTGAACATGGTGAAGATAGTATAGATGATTTAGGTACACCCCAATTATTTGTTCAAGATTATTTAGAAATAAATGAAATTGATTTACAAGTTAAAATGAAACAACTTAAAAATAAAAAGGGTAAATTAAACACATCTATGTTACGTGACATATTCATCGCAGTTATTACTTACCTTGTCTCGCAAACTACATTGACAATATTTTCAACTGGATCATTTAATCCAACTAATAGTAAAAATACATTCCAGTATAATCTTTTATATCGTATTTCAGAAAATCAATGGTGGAATTCATTATTAATAATGATTAGTTTTATGCTCTCTGTAGCAGTATTTATTAGTTTAGTAAGTTATAAAAAAAGAAAGCTGTCTAAAGCATAATGAAGAATACGATCTATAAACTGTCTCTAATTTATATTCTTTGTAATGTATTAATGTTATGTATTACAGATCCAAAAGTTTACGCTCAGCAAAATATTAAAATTGCATTAGATAAGTATATTGAAAAATTTATAAAGGAACAGAACATTCCGGGAGCTTCTGTTGCAATTGTACATAATAAGGATGTATTCTTCACAAAAACGATGGGGATTACTGGAGAATCTGAAAAAAAGGTAACTAGTAAAACCCCATTTGCAATCGGCTCAATAAGTAAATCTTTAACAGCTTTAGCTATAGTGAAATTAATAGAAGATAAAAAAATAAAATTAGAGGATGCAGTTCAACGATACCTCCCCTGGTTTAAACTAAAAGATTCTCAAATATCCTCAACTATAACAATCCAACATCTACTAACTCATACAAGTGGAATAAGCACATATGAGGGCTTATCATTATCGGATAAGCAATCCAAAAGTTCTACAGCATTAAAAGAAAATGTAATGAAACTTTCAAATGTAAAATTAACTGCTCCACCAGGTGAAAAATATCAATATAGTAATGCGAATTATATAATACTTGGTGCACTTATTGAGGCCGTTACAAATGAAACATTTTCATCATATATGGAAAAGCACATTTTTCAGCCATTAAATATGAATGGTGCGGCAGCAAGTAAAGAGACTGCATATGAAAAAGGTTATTTAACAGGTTATCAGTCTTGGTTTGGCATACCGAAAAAAAGTATAGTCGCCTATGATAATGCCGGGGCACCGTATGGCTATATTACTGCAAATTTAGAAGATATGATTCAGTATACTATGTTTTTGAATCGGTCAGAGGATGCTCAATTCTTAAAGCAAGAAAACATGGATCTTTACCTTTCACCACTTTATAAAATAAATTCAGAAAAAAGTTATGGTTTTGGATTAAGAACAGCAAATATAAATGAAAGCAACACGATGATTTGGCATTCAGGATCAACGCCCGATGCTCGTGCAGAAATATTTATTTTAAATAAAAGTGGCTGGAGTGGTGTGATTTTAACAAATAAAAATCATGTTTTAGAAGAATCAGCACTATCGGTATTGAAAAATGGGATTATTAGTATTTTGAATGGAGAAGAACCGGTTAATTCCCCTAAAAACATACCATTTACACAAATTATTTTGTTGATAGTTACACTTATACTTTTCATAATATCATTTATGTTAATTAAAAAGTATAAACATATGAAAACTGCAAAAAAGGTAATTTGGTTATCCATAGGGATTCTATACCTACTATTATTTATTACGTTCATCCCAATTCTTACTTTTAGTACAAGATCACCATGGCGCACGATTAAAATGTTTGCGCCAGACGTAGCTTTATTTACAAGTATTATTGTAACTTTATTAGCTGTGAACGGGCTAATTTCAATCTTTATAGCCTTAAGGAGGAAAAAGGTATAAAGGTAAATAATTAAAGAAATATAATTTAAGCGTTATAAACAGTTGACTCTCACACGATGTCATTGTTTAAGATGAAGTTGAGCTTCGAAGTAGATGTAATTCATAGGAGGAAAACATGTTTAAAATAGGGGATTTTTCAAAACTATCTTCCATTAGTATACGTATGTTGAGACACTACGATAAAGTGGAATTATTACAGCCAGTAAAAGTCGATGAGCAAAGTGGATATCGATACTATTCAGCAGCCCAATTGAAAAAAGTAAATCGAATTCAAACGTTAAAAGATATGGGATTTAATATTGCTACTATTAAAGAAATAGTAGAATCCGATAATATAGATGGTATTAAGGAACAATTTTTAAATCGTAGTGCTCAAATTAAGGAAAACATGAATAACCTCCAAAAACAATTACGTCTTCTCGAAGCCTCAATGAAAACGATGAGAGAGGATGTTGTTGAGATGAACTATCATGTTTCAATAAAAGAAATTCCAGAAAGAAATGTAGCTAGTGTTAGAAAGATTATTCCATCGTATAATTGCGAAGGGGATGTATGGAGTATATTAATGCAAGAAATTCATATGAAAAATATTAGTATTGCTCATCCGAGTTATAGTATTGCGGTTTTCCATGATCGTGAATACAAAGAAAATGATGTGGATGTAGAAATACAGCTAAGTATTTTAGGAAAACATGAAAATACAAATGATGTTACATTTAAAAATATTGAATCAACTCATGTGGCGTCTATAACAGTTAATGGAAGTTATGAACAAATGACAGCTGTAAATGAGGCTGCAGCAAAATGGATTGAGACAGAAGGTTACGAATTAGCAGGCCCGATGTTTAACATTTATCATGTGAGCCCAGCGATGGAATCGGATCCTAATAAGTGGGTTACAGAAGTTTGTTATCCAGTAAAATGATGATAAAGAAAAAAGGCATATACATAATGCCTTTTTTCTTTATCAATTTATCCATAAATATCAAGAGAAATTATTTCTTGATTCGATTCATCAATGACTAGCACAATTTTCTTTGCAAATCTACAAAATTAGCGCATTGTAATAGATATTTAAGTTTCTCAATTTCAATTAACCAATCATACATAATTATCTTTCCTTCCATCATAGTTTTCGTATCGGACTATAAAGTGCAATAACAACTTCAAGCAGCTTCGTGAAAGCAGCTAAAACAAATACAAGTACTGGATTATAGGCTGAAATAATACCTCCTACTAATGCCCCGAGTGGCATAGCTAATCGTGTAAGTACACGCGAAAATCCTAAAACCCTTCCTTGCATATTTGATGGAACGGTTTCTTGGCGAACTGTGGCTACAATTGTATTCCATGCAATATTGCAAGTCATTGCAATACCGAAAGCAATTCCGGGAGCAAGCCAATATGTACTCCAAAGCGCAAAAGTTAAGCCGATTGCTCCAGCGAATAGGAGTAAAGGAATTAGAAGGCCGCGTTGCAACCTCTTTTCTAAAGGAACTGCAATCAAGCTTCCTAAAAGACCACCTATTCCAATTAATGTATAATTAAAACCACTTTGTTCCGGGGTAAGTTGTAATGTGGATAATAAATAATACATGAATATACCTAATACCGCACTTGCTCCAAAGTTTCCTATCATAGCTTGAAAAGATAAAGCTAAATTTAAGCGATCATTTTTGAGCCATTTAAATCCATTAACTAAATCAGCTAGTACATTTTGAAGTGCATTTTTATCTTCGCATTTCTTGTTTACGGTTTTCATAGACGGTAATAATATCACAGCAACTAATGTTGCAATAAATGAAAGAACATTAATCCAAAGCACCTGAAAGCCGCCAATAAAAGAAATGAAAATCCCAGCTATAATTGGACCAAACAAACTAGCCAATTGATTGATCATTTGATAGAAAGAATTAGCTTTTGTTAATGATGCACCTGCAATGTGTGGAATGACTGTAACAGTTGTTACATCAAAAAGCATAGACATAACTGCTAAGATAAAAGTAATTACGTATAAATGCCAGATCTCTAATAGATGTAATGCGTGTAGAATTGGTACGAGACTTACTAAAATAATATTGGTAATATCAGCTATCCAAAGTAACTTTTTTCGATCGTATCGATCAATTATTACACCAACTAAAGGGCCGAATAAAACAATTGGCAATACATTAATAGCAAATAAAGAACTCATAATTACAGCTGAACCGGTTAATTGATAGGCAATCCAAGGCAATGCAAAAGTATATAGTGAATCCCCAATTCGTGAAATGAGTAAACCAAAAATGAAAATCTTGTATTCTTTAGAGAAAGTTGTCTTAATGGTAAGCCTGCGTTCTAGTATAAATTTCACAACTGTTTGAACCACCTTTATTATAGAGGAATTTGAAAATCATCCGTCCAATACTTGTTATATATAGAATTCTGTAATTTTTAGATGAATCCTACTTTTTAGAGGTATTTTTAAACTTTAAGGAGGAAATAAAAATGAAGGCAGTATTTTTAGATAGAGATGGAACAATTGGAGGGACAGGTGGAGGAGTTCACCCGAATGAATTTACATTATTTGATTTTGCACCTAAAGCAATTCAAAGGTTAAATAACTTAGGATTAAAAGTGTTTTTATATACAAATCAAACTAGAATTGGAAGGGGATATTTTACCGAAAAAGAACTGTTTAAAGGATTTCAAAAGATGCAACAAATTTTAAAAGATGAAGGTGTATATATAGATGGAATGTACTATTGTCCACATAAAATGAATAGTAGTTGCGACTGCCAAAAACCGAATATAGGTTTACTTTTAAAAGCAGCAGAAAAACATGATTTATGCTTAAAAGAATGTTTTCTTATTGGAGATACAGGGAGTACAGATATGTTTGCAGCTGAAAGGGCTAATATGAAAAAGATTTTAGTGAGAACAGGATGGGGAGAAAGTTCATTAACAAAGTATAGAAATTTGTGGGAAGAAGTGGTATATGATTATATAGCGCAAAATCTAGTTGATGCTGTGAATTGGATTGAAGGTCATTTAAATACATAATAAAATTATAGTAAACTATCTTATTCAAAGATTCTTAAGAGGTAGAATATTGATACATATAAATAAGAATGTAAGAACATCTGGTGCGTATGTAATGTATAAAAATTTATTTGTTTTTCAGGTTGGACCAACGAGTAAAGGAGATACATTAGGTGTAGTAAGGCTTGGAGGACATAAAGAAGATGAAGAAACAGCAGTAGAAACTGCTAAAAGAGAAGTGAGAGAAGAAGCTACTATTGATATTACTATTTTGAGTTCACCAAGTACATACTACAAACAGAATTGGAATGCACAATCAAAGAAAATAAAAGTAGAAAATGAAATCGATCCAATATTAATTATTGATAGTTCAGATGAAACTTTATCTATTATGTATATGGCATATTCAGAAAATGAACCAACTCCATCTTCTGAAACGAACGGGCTCTTATTACTTTCAGTAAGTGATATTAGACTTATTTGTAGTAAGGCAATCACACTAAACGATTATATTAAGCAAGGTGGAATAGCCATATTGAAAGAAAAAATGGATAAAGAATTAATCTTACAACCTTTTCCGCAACTTTTGTTTTTAGCAGAACTTTTAAAAGAGGACCCTGTATTACTTCAGCAGTTTCTAAATTAGGATTATAAATCCACATTTATAAGGGGCTTTTTAATCCTAGATATATCTCAAGGAACTTAAGTGGGATTGGAACGAGATCAATTAATAACCGGGAAATTCCTCAAGAAATAGCACCTAAAGTGGAATATAGCTTATCTAAACATGGAAAATCAGTAAGCGCTGTTTTGAGTAGTTTGTGTGGTAGTGGGAAAGGAGGCATTTAGAATGTACAAATAGTAATAGATTATAAAAACGTTATGTAAACTAAATGTGGTGTTTGGAATGTTTTTCTGAAATTTTATATTTTGTAATATATAATTAACTAATAAGTTTGTGATTACATATTACTAAAGGGGAAAACAAAAAATGAACGAATTAGAGTACAAAAACTTTTATGATAAAGTAGGAAGATTAAATGGATGGGATTTTAGTAAAATAAAATGTGAAACTGTAGGAGATTCATGGGACTTTTATAGAGAGGTAAAAGAAAGATGCAAGCCATCACATATTTTACTAGATGTTGGTACAGGTGGAGGAGAAAATGTACTTAACATAGCATCTTCGGCTAAATTGTTAGTTGGAATAGATAATTCTGACGGAATGATTGAAAAAGCACATTCCAATTTGAGAAAATCAAATGTACAAAATGTTAAGTTTCTTCAAATAGATTCTGAAGTTTTAATGTTTCCACATGCGTATTTTGATATTGCTTCTAGTTGTCACGCACCGTTTATAGCATCCGAATTAGCAAAAGTAATGAAAAAAGGTGCTTTGTTTTTAACACAACAAGTTAGTGAACATGATAAATTGAACTTGAAAGAGGCATTTGGAAGAGGACAATGCTTTGGTGAAAGAGATGGAACTTTAAAAGAAAAGTATATGGGTGAACTTAGTAGTGCAGGATTTGAACTCGTGCAAGTACGTGAATATAATATTATTGATTATTACAGTTCGCCTGAAGATCTTATTTTCTTGTTAAAACATACACCTATTATTCCTAGATTTGGAGAAGAGGAAGAGGATTTTACTATTTTACAAAAGTTCATTGATGCAAATAGTTTTGAAAAAGGGATCGGTACGAATTCAAAAAGGTTTATGATTATTGCTGTAAAATCATAATATGTTCTATTGTAAAAGTTGCTTTTCGTTTAAGGAAAGGTAGCTTTTTTGTATGGAAACAATACTATATTAACAATGAAAGAAGCTAAAATAGTCATACTAAAGTTGTAGTTTTTATTTAAAAAATCCATCCTTCCGTTTGATTCTATCTGTTTATAAGTGTAATACAATACGAATAGATAATAAGAAACAGGGGGAATGTAACGTGATTACACATATATCAGATATAAAACTACAAACGGTTTCCATAGAGGGGGCAAAACAAGTTTATAAGGATATATTATCTTTTCCAATAAAAAAAGAAACGGCATCATTTATTCAATTTGAAGTAACACCCTATACAACCATTAGTTTTCAAGAAGTATATGAACCAATCGCTCCTGCACATTTCGCTTTTGAGATTCCATATTCAAAATTTCATGAAACAGCAAGATGGCTAAAGTATTCTGGATTACTCATTGTGAAATGGCAAAATGGAAATGTAATTGGTGAAGGGAATGATCTATTCAATGTATACTTTAAAGACGGAGATGGAAATCTACTCGAAATTATCGCACATAGTTATGTTAAAGAAGATGTATTAGTACCGCATTCCCCTTTAAACATTTTATATGTAAGGGAAATCGGACTTCCCGTTAAAAGTGTACCTGTATTTACAGAGTGGCTAAAATCAAATCTTAATATGAAAACGATGGAAGATGGGGATATTTTCAACTTTGTTATAGGTGGCACTGCATACATCGTTGCTACTTGGTGGCAGCGGCCTTGGATTCCGATTGCGATGAAAGCTTTACCACCGAAAGTACACGTTTCTTTCGGAACACCAGATCTTGCATTTTTACAGAAAATTCAAATTAATTTTAAGAGAAATAGTGTACCATTTCAATGTAAACATAATGAAGTATCATTTATTGAGCAAGGATATGCATTTTCAATTGTGCATACACCACATTTTCCTTCCGATATTCCTAGTAAATTAAACTTACCACTTTCTATTTAAGGATAGAAAGTGGTAAGTTTTTTATATTTTGTTAGAGAAGGGTTTCCGCATAATTACACTGAATTTATATAGGAGTATAAGGTGTCAGCTTAATTTACAATAAGGAGAGAAATGAATTGAATTTAGGAAATCCGATAGCTAAAGGGAATACAGCGGCAATCTATCTCTATGATAGTAAGGTTGTAAAATTATTTAAAGAATATCTTCCAGATACAGAGTCTATAAATGAAGCAAAAAAACAAAAATATGCGTATTCATGCGGACTATCAGTTCCAAACGTATTTGAAGTGACAAAGATACAAAATAGACAGGCAATTATTATGGAATACGTAAAAGGTGACAGTATAGGTGATCTCCTGTTTAATAATCTAAATGAGTCAGAACATTACATAAATATTTGTGTGAATGAACAAAAAAAGATTCATGCTATTCGTGTGAACACAGATGAAATAGAATCAATGAGAGAAAGATTAGAGCGACAAATTAAATCTGTTTATAAATTGGATGAAAAAGAAAAGGGAAATATATTGAATACGTTACATTCAATCAAATTTGAACCTAGATTATGCCATGGCGATTTCCATCCATTTAATCTAATTTTGAGTGAAAAGAATGTAAATATTATAGACTGGGTAGATGCTTGTTCAGGTGATATTCGTGCAGATGTGTTTCGTACATATTTATTGTATGCGCAGTCTCATATAGAATTAGCAGAAATGTATTTACAAATATATTGCAGTAATACCGATCTAACAAGAGATGAGATCTTTCAATGGGCCCCTATTATGATTGCAGCTAGATTTTCTGAGAAAGTATCTCCGCAAAATGAAGTGTATGTAAACAGATTATTGACTAAGTATGTATAAGTAATAAAACAAGGTTGTTTAGTAGCCAATTAATAAATGCTGTTGTTTAACTAAAGTTCCCTTGTAGTTAAACAACAGCATTTTTAAACATTGATATAGGTATATTTATTTTCGATTTTCATCCTATAAAGGTTCATTATTCGTACTTGGTCCTCAGTTAATTCTTCTTTATCCCAATACATATGCATTAAGCTATATTCAAAAATCTCCTTTAATTTTATAAACAATGGAAACCTGTCTATCATCTCTTTTGGTAGTTCATTTTCCTCTTGATACCCGGCAAATAGTGCTTTTGTAATAGAATGTTCATAGTCTGCTATATTCCCATTTCCAGCAAATGAATATTCTATCGCACTATAAATAGGAACGGCTAAATCAAATATGTAAAAATGTTTTTCACAGTCTTGAAAATCAATCATTGTTAAGTTTGAATTGTTTTCAACTAAAATGTTTTCTAACCATAAATCACCGTGAATTAAGCCGTAATTTGAAGTGGATTTTTGTAGCTTTTTTATAGAAGTTAAAACGTCAGATGCAATTTCTCTTATAGTAGTTTCTTCTTTAGGGATATACTTAAGAAAATTATACTCTTCATTTTCATACCAATCGTTTATATGTTTAACCGGTTTAGTCTTTTCAAAGCTTTTAGAAATACGATGTAATTTTCCAATTTGTTTACCAAGCTTTCTAAATATATTAGAATTCCATTCGTACCTTGGTAAATGTATGCCAGGCGCAGCTTTATATAATACAGCAAAAATCTCCTTGTCTAATGTTAACTTTTCTACTAAATTCTCATTAAGAGAAGGTATTATTGGAGGAACTGCTAAACCATTTTCATATAAAAAGTTCGTATATGCAACTTCTTCTAATTGTTCTTCATATTTTTTGTAGTTTGTAATTCTAATGAAGTATGAACCTAGTTTTGTAAGACATTGATACATTTCATTCGTTATAGGTTTAATGTTAATAAAATTTAATGGATATCGTTCATTTATTAATTGGAGTATTTCTTTTTCTAGCTCGTTCATTGTAGCGTCCTTTCCAAACTTATATTTTTTAACTAGAGAACTAAAAGAATCTTAATTTACAAAATTCGTGTTTAATAGTTGAAATCCTTTAAAATAAAATATGATGTAAATTGACTTTTAAAAAGTGGTAAGGTGTATCCATCATACTAATTAACGCTAAATTGAAAAGTTAATAGAATGTATCAAAAAATAAGATAGCTAAAAAAATAAAATTAATACTTACATATAAATTTTGAAAATCTTAGAGAATGGCTCATGTTATAAAACACAAGAAATATCAAAAGAAAGAAACGAACCTCTTTTATTATTATAAATAAGGAGTGAAGGAAATGAATGAACATATACAGAAGATGATTGATTGGATTGAGAGCAATTTAAAAGAAGGATTTTCATTAAATGAATTATCGCGTTATATGGGTTATTCTCCGTATTACTGTTCTTTTAGATTTCACCAAGTAACAGGCATTAGTATTAGGCGCTATATTCTTTTAAGAAGACTGTATTTATCTACGGAGGATTTGAAGAATGATAGAAAGATAATAGATATTGCATTAGATTATGATTATTCTTCGCAAGAGGCTTATAGTAGAGCTTTCAAAAATGTTTTTGGAATGAATCCAAGAGAATATCAACTTAACAACATGCCTATTCAATCATTTGTTAAACTCAATATAAATAAAGAAGGGGAGTTTAAAATGAATATTTCTAGAAAATTTGAGGTTGAGCAGTTACGTAGCAATAATAATGAGTTGTTTGATAAAGATGTATTAAACATATTAAATGGTCAAATGATGTATGAAGAATTTAAAGCTGAAAAGCTAATGGGTGAGTCTGATTACGCTCCATTTAACGAAGCAATGTGTGTAAACACGGCTACTACACGAGTTTTTAATGAAGAGTTTATTAATATAAGAGCAGAAGGACACAACAGTTCAGTAGAAAGTTATACAAAAAAGGTTATAGATCCGTTAGAAAATCTTTTTACAAAAAAGTATAAATGTATTGTTTTATGGTTCGGTGAAGATATGTTTTGCCAAATGAATCTACTTACTTTACTTTCATACCTTGAACAGTCTTGCTATGAAGGGAAAGTATACTTAAATAACTTCAGAGAAGATGAATTTAAAGTAAATCAAATTGAACTTGAATTGGGGAATTATTCTTCTATATACAATGAAGTATTAGTAAACCATAAAAAAACATCCTATAAAGTACCACCTGTAATGTATCAGGCTATAGACTTATATTTAGAAATGCTAAAAGAAGATAATATCGTAATGAAATTCATCTCTAAAAATCAAGGTTTATCAAATCATGAATTATTAATAAAGTTGTTTCAAATTTTTCCAACAATCGGATATGGTGATTCTCAGTACATAGAATTAATAAATAAAATAAAGAAGAAAGCTGAACCTAAAATATAGGAACAGCTTCCTTCTTATAATTGTTTAAGTGACTCTAATTCGCCCTCTACAAATAACATTAGTTCTTTAATTGTTTCGCCAGAAAAATCAAAACGAATGCCAGCCGCTTCATATATTTCCGGTAAAGATTTAGAGCTACCTAATGATAAAGCTTTTTTATAATTTTCTATTGCTTGTTTAGGGTTTTCTTTATATTGTTTATACATTTGTAGTGCACCAAGTTGTGCGATAGCGTATTCGATGTAATAGAATGGTAATTCAAATATGTGTAGTACAGGTAACCAGCTAGTTGCAATCCAATTTTCATACCCTTCAATATTTACGACGTTCGATTGGTATGTTTTATGTAATTCTAAATACTTTTCATTTCTTTCTTTAGCAGTATGATTAGGATTTTCATACATCCAATGTTGAAATTGATCAACGATAAGCATTTGTGGTAAGTACTTAACAATATCTTTAAAGAAATCTAATTTTGCTTTTATAAATTCTTCTGTATTCTCATAAAATGTATCCCAATACTCCATCGAAAATAATTCCATTGTCATGCTAGCAAGCTCAGCTGATTCGGAAGGGATTTCTAAATATTTTTGTAGCTCTAGTTGCTTCATACATTCATTATGAATACTATGGCCCATTTCATGGAGGAAAGTAGTAACGTCATAATGTGTATGATTGAGATTCATGAAGATAAAAGATAGTTGCGAAGCAGGTAAGTGTTCGCAAAATCCTCCAGGTCCTTTTCCTTTACGACTTTCTAAATCTAAGCAATTATTTTTATGCATACGGTCCAGTAATGTTGCAAATTCAGGGTCTAGTTTGTGTAAAACATGAGAACTTTTTTCGATTAAATCACTCGCGTCTTCGATTGGTTTTAATGCTTTTTGATTTGGTGCGGTTGCTTTTAGATCCCATGGACGAAGACTATCCACTTGAAGTTCAGATTTTTTCTCATTAAATATTTTATCGATAAGTGGTACTACGTATTTACGAATAGATTCAGCAAGCTCATAGCAATCTTCTGCTGTATAATCAAAACGTTCATGTTTTTTAAACATATAATCACGATAATTATGTAATTGAATGTTTTGCGCCTTTTGATGACGGATTGCGATTAATTCATTTAATATATTTTGTAATGTATCTTCAACAGATAAAAATGTTTCAGAAATGAGCGTTTTTGCTTTTTTTCGTATATGACGATCCGGATCTTGTAAGTAAGACTGTAGTTCAGTAATTGTTTTTTCTTCACCGTCCCATAGCGCGGTTAAACCACCGGTAATTTCGAAGTATTCGGTTACTAGTTTGTCTTCTCTTACTTCTAAATCAATGTTCTTTTCAAAAAATAAAGTCTGCGCATTCTTTATTTTTTTATCTAGTAAGCTATACGTTTTTGAATCAAGTTCCATTCGAAAAGGAGACTCTAAATATTTATTATCAAATGAATTTTGATAACGTTTCAAAAGAGGTCGTACATATTGTTGATCATATTCAAAAGTATCTTTTATTTTTTTATTATCTGTATTACATTGAAAGGCGATATAGTGCGATCTTAATTGTTCTTCAATTTCCCAAATGACTGTAGATTGTTTTATTAACCAGTTTTCAAGCTCTAGTTTTGAAGCAATCACTTCATTTTTTAAAGTAGAAAGAGCCTTTTCTAATTCTAGAACGTTACTAATATCAATCGTATTTAAGCGCTGCATAACATATCCCTCACTTTTTATTTATTCATGGAGATATTCTACTTATTAATTGTAATTTCCTTGTTAAGAGAAGGAAATTACAATTAATGTTAAAGTTTAACGTGGTAGAAAGGATGTATTTACTTTTGCTTTATAGAGAGCGTATGAGAATGAGGGGTCTTTTTAAGTGCTTTAATAAGGGAGTGAAATAATGTATAAGTATTTACATATTTTTAATGATATAGAAAAAATGATTCAACATGGAGATATAAAAGAAGGAAAGAAACTACCGTCTATTCGGACACTCGTTACCAAATATGAATGCAATAAGGCGACAGTAATACGGGCACTACATGAATTAGAAAAGCGTCATATTATTTATTCCATCCCTCAAAGTGGATACTACGTTGTTCGAAAATCAGGGAGTTTGGTAGAAAATGACGAGATAATTGATTTTGCTTCCTCAGCACCAGATCCAGATGTTTTTCCATATTTAGATTTTCAACGTTGTATTAATAAAGCCATTGATACATATAAAAATGACTTGTTTGTATATGGGACGCCGAAAGGTTTACCATCTTTAATTCCGGTTATTCAAAAACAACTGGCAAACTATCAAGTCTTCACTAAAGAAGAGAATATTTTTATAACGTCAGGTGTACAGCAGGCGCTAGCAATATTAACTTCTATACCATTTCCAAATGAAAGTGAAACGATATTAATTGAACAACCAACATATCATCTATATATTGAATATCTAGAAATAAACAAAATTCCTGTAATCGGTATTAAACGTACGAATGAAGGTATTGACTTAAATGAATTGGAACGCATTTTTCGAACAGGTAAAATAAAATTCTTTTATACAATACCAAGATATCATCATCCGCTTGGAACTTCTTACTCTAAAGATGAGAAAGAAAAAATCGTGCTACTGGCTAAGAAATATAATGTATTTATAGTGGAAGATGATTATTTAGCAGATTTAGAAATGGATTCAAAAGCAGATCCGTTATATAACTTGGATAATTGTAATCATGTAATATATTTAAAAAGTTATTCGAAGATTATTTTTCCAGGTTTACGGGTTGGAGTTGCGGTCATTCCGCCATCCATTGCAAATGATTTCCATAAATATAAAAAGATTTTAGATATTGATAGCCCAATGATATCTCAAGCTGCTTTAGAAATTTATATAAAGAGTGGCATGTTTGAACGTCATAAAAATAAAATTAAATCTTCCTATCACGATAGATCTAAAAAACTAGCAGAAACATTAGAAAGAACTCATAGTGAAAACCCGCTTTTATTCATATATAAAAAGCATAATACAATTGGAATCCATACTTGTTTAGAATTACAAAAAACGAGTATTTCCGAAATGTTTTTCCAAAGATTAAATGAAATGCAAATAAGTATTGATACTATTGATAAAAATTATATGAGAGGTTTTCCGAAAGAAAGACTATTAAAGTTAAACGTATCGAATGTAAAGGAAGATAGGATTGAAGTAGGAATTCGTAAAGTAATTGAGGAAATCAAACAAGTGGAACGTATAACCTTTCAATTTAAAAAAGAAAAAAATGAAAAAGGAGGTTTGTTGTGAGGCGCAAAATAATTCTCTTGTTTGTGTGTATCGCTATAATAATTGAAGCTATTGTTGTTACTAAATATTATAATAAAGATGATAATTAAAATCCTTCAAAGATACATGGCTAGATTTATCAGAAGATAATCCCTACAGCCAATTCTTAATTACGGTTATGGCGGGTGTAAACCAATTAGAACGTGATCTTATCCGTATGCGGCAGCGTGAAGGGATTGAACTGGCTAAGAAAGAAGGAAAGTTTAAAGGTCGGTTAAAGAAGTACCATAAAAATCATGCAGGAATGAATTATGCAGTAAAGCTTTATAAAGAGGTAGATATGACTGTAAATCAAATTTGTGAAATTACAAATGTGTTTATGGCCTCATTATATAGAAAGCTATCGGAAAGGAACAGTTGATGAGTTATACTAAAAATCAGAAATATATAATAGGGGATAAATTCCATAGAGAGGTGGAATTACATGCCTAAAATTGATAATATGTTAGCGATTCTATGGATGCTTCGCTCAGGTAAAAAATTACTGCGAAACAAATTTCAGAAAAGTTAGAGATGAATATAAGGACTGTGTATCGTTATATTGATACAATTTCAACAAGTGGTGTACCTATAATTTCAGAACCAGGACATAACGGTGGATACACTTTATTGAACAATTTTATTGAGGCTCCTCTTTTTTTTGATTTGGAAGAGCAAACTTCACTATTTCACGCTGCTGTTTTTGCAGAAGAAGCCGGATATTATGGAGGTAAAGCATTAAATAGGGCCATTTCAAAACTAAGTAAATACTCAAATCAAGAGCAGGAAGCAAAGATAAACCAACATGTAAGTAGTCTAGAAGTAATCAGTCGATTTAGTTCACTCTCTATGGAACATTTTTTGAAGGAATTGGAGCAGGCCGTAACTGACGGGTACTCAATAAAAATCCTCTACTATAAAAGTGGCAAAAAGCAATTAAATTATAGATTGGTCGATCCGTACAGAATTATCTATTGGAATAATAAGTGGTATGTGATTGGATTTTGTCATCTTAGGAATGATATCCGTAGTTTTAGAGTAGATCGAATTGAAAGTTTAATGCTAACCGAAAATAAGTTTAACCGGCCAGAAAATTTTTCAGCACGTGACTTTTTTATAAAAAATCTTCTTCCAACTATAGAAGATAAAGAAGGAATTATTTCTTTGGTTATTAGTGGGGATAAAAGTGTATTGGCTGATATTTGCCAACATTGGTTTTTAGGACATTATTTACAAGAGCGGACTTCAAATCAAGCAGTTTTTCTTCTTGAAAAAGATATGATACATACATATGTACCTTATTTACTTTTACCGTACAATAAATCTATTAAAGTTATTGAGCCAATAAGTCTTAAGAAAAGACTTATTGAAGTACTGTCGGAATTAATAAAATTTCATGAAGTATGATAACTTCCCTGACGTTAACTGTCAGGGAAGTTATATTATAATATCCATATCAATTGTGATTGGAGTGATATGGGATGCAAACAAAAAAAGTTTTTCTATATGTATTTAATACAATGTCGGACTGGGAATATGGATATTTAATTACCGAACTAAACTCAGGAAGATATTTTAAAAAAGATTTAGTACCTTTAAAAGTAATTACAGTAGGAGCTAATAAAGAATTGATTACTACTATGGGGAGACTGAGCATAAAACCAGATATTTCCCTTGATGAATGTACTTTTGAGAGTAAAGATCTTTTAATTTTACCAGGAGGGACTACTTGGAGTGAAGAAATTCATCAGCCTATCTTGGAAAGAATTGGCCAAGCTTTAAAGTTTGGCACTATTGTTGCTGCAATTTGTGGTGCAACTGAGGCCCTTGCCAATATGGGATACTTAGATACTAGAAAGCATACAAGTAATAATTTAGAATACACTAAAATGGTATGTCCTAACTATAAAGGAGAAAAGTTCTATGAGTTGGGATCTGCGGTATCTGATGCGAATTTAGTTACTGCATCAGGAATAGCTCCTCTGGAATTTGCGATGGAAGTACTGAAAAAATTAGATGTATTTGCACCAGATACATTACATGCATGGTATAATCTAAATAAGACTCATAAACCTGAATACTTCTTCCAGTTAATGAATTCAATAAATAGATGAGCTAAAAAATCAAATTAGCAGTTTTATATTAGGTTAAATAATTACCATGCTCTAGACAATGTCAAGGCATGGTTTTTAAATATAACTTAAAAATGCTTATGGAGTAATGAAAAAGCTCAATTTCTCTATTAATTAACGGTGAAGTTCGGCTTTTTAGTATTGAAAATTCCTAAACGTTGTAAATCCGTATTTTCCTGACGTTACTCCTATACAAGGAAATATGATAGTAATCATATATCAGAAGTGATAGAACTGAGTTATAAAAACTAGAAGAAAATTGTTACGTTAATACTTTTTAGAGCACTCAATTGTTGAGTGCTCATTTTGTTTAGGACATAATTGTTTTAAATGGAAATAAACTACCAATAGGTGATATCCTTAAGGTATAGTATTTACTTTGAATAGGAGGTTGATGGAGTCTATGGGGGTACGTATAGTGGATGATTTACAGCAATTATCATTGTTACTTATGTTTTTAAGTACATTTATATTTTACAGATACTTAAAGAAAGTGAAACGAGAGAGGAAATTGACTGGTTTTGAATGGACAATGTATTTTGTCACTCAATTTGCGACATTAATTTGGGTATTCACTTATTTTATTAAACACTTAGCTGAATCGTAATTTCTATTCATTTCAACTAGTTTACTGTTATCTATTAGGAATATAAATATAGTCCGTATCTAAATCAATGACAACATCGCTCATGATGTATTCTCGTAGTAACTTTGGGATTCTTTCATAGTGGTACCGTACACAAAATAAGCTTAGAAGCTCTTCGTTAGATAACTCTTCATTTTTTACATGTAAATAAATTGTTCTTAATTCGTTTAGAGAACAGTTACGGCCAATAACATACTCATTCATTCTGTATCCATCAAATTCAATTATCATGTTATTACTGTTAGAAGCTAGCCAATGTTATAGCCTAAATTTTAGATGAATCTATTATACATTGTTTGAAATTTAGTGAGAATATATTTTTATAAAATGAGAGGGTTATAAATGGAACAAAATAAATTAGTTTTAGAGGGACCAAAACAGCTTAAGTGGGAAACGCGCGAAATTAAGTCTATACAGGATGAGGAAATTATTATTAAAACAATTTCAGGTGCAATAAGTATTGGAGCAGAGTTACCACAGTATAAAGAATTAGATGTTACAGATATAAATCCTATTTATCCAAGAAAAACTGGATATGAAAGTTATGGGGAAGTTATTCAAGTTAGAAATAAAGTAACAAAATTAAAAGTAGGTGATAAAGTAATTCGGGTGCCTAGTTATATAAAACCTAAAGTTGCTTTATTATCTATTCTTTCGTGTGATGCTGCTAAAGGGGTATTGAAACTAAATCCGCAAAAGGATGCAAAGGTACTTATAACTGGAATGGGAGTGATTGGTTTACTCACTTGTTCTTTTTTAAAATACTATGTAGGTGTAGAGCAAGTGGATGTTGTTGAACCTAATAAAAATAGAAGAGAATTTGCAAAGAAGTTTGGTGCGAAAAATCTCTTTGATTCGGAAGAGAAAGTTATAAATACGTATAATTACGGTTTAGAATGTTCTGCTACAAATAGAGGGTTTCACACTAATAGTAATGGGGCGATATGTATTCTTTCTGATGGTAATATAGAAGACCTAACATTAACCGCTGACTTTTATCGAAAAGAATTGCAAATCATTGGTTCAAGTGATGGATATGATTACCAAAAACATGCAGATTGGCTTTTTAGTCAAATAGAACAGACGCCATGGATAGAAGAGATTTTTCAACATGAAATTCATTATACTGCACTTAAAAAATGTTTTGAGGAATTAAGTGAAGGAATAATTACTCCTTTAAAAGTATTTGTCTCATATAAATAAAATGACCATGTACTTATCACGTAGCTCACTTATATTTCGTCACTAATATGATAACAAAACGAGGAGTAGAATGTACGGGGATTTTTAATAGGTACAACGGGTTGTGTAAACAGGGAAGGGGTTTTGCTCTTTCCTTATGTACAAATAGTATATTATCTTTCTCAATGTACATATTAAGTAAAGTGTTTAATATCGTACATAAAAGGCGGGATAATATGGATGAAAATAAGAAAAATGAAGAATTGATTAAATTTAAGAAACAATGGTTTAATGAAGATAATCAACCAGTAGCTGGTATAGAGTTAGCTTTACCGCCTGATATAGGCAGCATGTTAGACTCGAAATCAGTTGATGATAAAAGTGGAGAAAGTAATAATGAATAAGTTTAATCTATACGCATCCATTTGGGTGCTTTTGTATTTTTTTGACATTAGAAGATGGATCATCAAATCCTTATTGAAAAAAGGTTGGGCTAAATAGATCCATTTTCTATATATGTAAGTTTTAATTTTCACAAAAAAGTTTAATTAAAGTTCATTTAGAATGCTATATAAAATGGGAATGCTAATAACATTTACCATTAAAGGATTGGGCTATTATGCATATTATTTTTGAAAGTATTATTTTAATTTTTACTGGGATTCTTGCATTAAAAATGACGGGTAGTAAATCTGTTAGCCAAATGACGAGAGCTGAAATCATTATAGTAGTATCAATAGCACGTATTATTGTAGAGCCTGTATTAAGTAGGAAGGTAGTTCCATCTATATTTGCAGCTGTAATATTTGCAAGCGTACTTCTTATTATTCATTTCTTTGAACTGAAATCAAGGAAGGCGGAACAATTCCTAAATGGCAGTAGCTTTGTAATTGTTGAAAACGGAGAGATTATTAAAGCGAACTTGATGAAGGCAAAAATGTCTGAACAACAACTTTATATGCAATTAAGAGAAAAAGGAATTCATGATTTAAAGAGTTTGCAGCAAGTTACAGCTGAGCCGAATGGACGTATTGGTTATCAATTAATAGAGAAAGCTCAACCGATAACTTTAGAAATGTTAGAAAAAATATTAGATCAGCACAATACAAAAAGATAATTTCTCCTGAGAAAAGCTAATACCACAACAAAAGTATTGGCTTTTTTATTTTTCTACAAAAACATATGGGTTGATAAAAAAGAGTGAGTTTTACACCAATCTTTAAAATAGATATAGGCTTATTATTATGCTATATTCAATGGAGCTATAGTGACTGTGGTGAAAAAAGCAGCTTTAAAATTAATAGGTTTTTCATGTGATATTAAACATGAGATAAGAATAAGGAGATAGAAATATAATGGAATTTTGGGAATCAAGCTTTATTGAGAAGCAAACGATGTGGGGGTTTGAACCTACAGAATCTGCAATTTTGACAAAAGATTTTTTTGTGGAAAACAATGTTAAAGACATATTAGTTCCGGGTATTGGATATGGGAGAAACGCAAAGGTATTTATCGAAAATGGTATAAATGTAATAGGTATTGAAATTTCGAAAACAGCGATCGATTTAGCAAGAGAAAACGGACTAGAAGATGTTAGTATGTATCACGGTTCGGTAAACGAAATGCCTTTTGATAATAACCTTTATGATGGGATATTTAGTCATGCACTTCTTCATTTGTTGAATGAGCAGGAAAGAGAGAAATTTATTAAGGATTGTTATAATCAGTTAAAACCTGGTGGATATATGGTTTTTACAACTGTTTCTAAAAAAGCTCCAATGTATGGAAAAGGAAAACAGTTGGATAAAGATTATTATGAGATAATGGAAGGTATAAAAATGTACTTCTATGATTCTGAATCTATAAAACAAGATTTTAATAAGTATGGATTAGTACAAGTTTCGGAAATTGATGAACCAAATAAGAATGTAGAAAATAAACCTTCAATTAATTTCTTAATGATAAAATGTAGAAAAGACCTGTAAAAAATTAGTATATATTGATTGTATATTCTGCATAAATAATAAAGGCAAACATAATAGGAATTATAAATGAACTAGAAGTCTTAATAGAGATAAATCTAGAGAAACAAGATTAGATAGCGCTTAAAATATGGGGAAATACAGTGATAAAATTAGAAACAAAATGTGTTTGATATTTTTTGTGGAGTTTTAATGTCAGAAAAAGAAGAAAAGGAGGAAATATGATTTTAGGGATTTCATATTTTGATATTTTTTGTAGTATAATTATTGTCTTGTTTTTTTCACTTTCTGGAGATTGAATGCTTGGTATAATAAGAAACATAATGTCCCTAAGGTTTTTCAATGGTTTCCTAGAAGGTGGGGGGAAAGAAAAGTTTCAGAGCATTTATCTCAACTAAATAAAAAGTTAAAAGCTGAAGGGAAAGGGATTTGGGTTACAATCTATGCTATAGATTTGTATATCGTAACTATTCCTTGTACAATAAAAAAATATAAATATTAATACATATATGTTTATAGAAGCGACTGTTTCTTTTAAAAGATACGATCGCTTCTATAAATTTGTCAATTTAATGCAATTAAGTGATGCATAAGAAGTCGTATCGTTATCTCGAAGTATCGCCTTAAATACTTTTAATGAGTTTTATCCCCTCAACAAAGAAAAGTACTAAGTGTATAGTGTTCATTACAAACCATAACATGAGCTTTGAGTTCTTCACAGTTTTCAACTGACTTGATTTTGTATTAGACAATTCTATCTTTAAAGACATTAATATAATAGTATTAGACATAAAACCTAACAATATAAATCCGAATAAAGGTAAGTTTGTAATAGCACCTATTACCATAATTGCTATGTATACTATAGTTAGCTTTTTAATATACTGTTTATCTTCTTTTAATTTATCTATATTTTTGGTTTTGAACCAGTTTCTTACTATTCTTACAAAAATAATAGTTTGAAATACTAGTACAATTATACTTACAAAGAGAAGGAACAAAGTTCTTAAATTATTTTCCATTAAACCGTTCATTTCGTATGTACCCCTTTTATTTATGTTTATAGTATGAAAATGTAATTTTCAAAGAACCTGCATGTGATTAGTAACGGTACTCGCTCTCTATTTTCATGTTACTCTATCCTTGTTAATTATGGAAAAGGACAAATCTAAGCATTTAACTGTTAGTATGGTATACCCTTTTTATATTTTAGGTTAATTTTGATTGTTTGCATATAATTTTATATTGGAATAAGTAATACGTCAAAATGTTTTGTGAAAATTACGGCTATTAATTGTTTGTACAAAAGAAAAAGATTAGTAGGTAGTCATATCGTAATGGGCGCGGTATACCTTATCTGTTGTCTGTTTAAAATGAAGTTTAACCATGTTGAAAATATAATTTTCATTTAGTATTTCTAGAAACAATAATGTGGTTAATTTTGGTGAAATTTAAAATAGAGGAAAAACGTTAGACCACTAGAGTGAATATATTCAAAGCCATATCATGTGTAGTGTTTAATATAATTAGGGGGAACTACATGACAAGAAAACAGATAATCATTACCTTATTTTCAATTACAGCGTTCATACTAATTTTAGTATCACTTGGTGTTTTTGAGGAAGAACTAAAAGAAACAGATTATAGTGAAGTTGTACAATTCATGGAAGATATGAAAAACAAAGAAGAAGTTGAGATTGATGTAGTTACTTACTATTCAGGTAAGGCCTCTTTAGAGAATAGTGTACTCAAACAACCAAATGGTTGGATTATTTATCGTTTAAAAGCTCGTTATGATAAAGTAACCAATCAAAGTTGGATAGATGTGACGCCTGATCTTAGCCGTTTTAAGAATGTGGAGAAAATTTCTGGGGATCTCATTACCTCGCACCAACAATGCGGCTATATTAATCATAATACAGACGAGAATAAAGGAAAAGTAGGATACATGTTAACAGAATGCTTTGATAAGTGGGAATACGATGTGAAGCCATCAGGGTTTGAAGGATATAGGATTAATTACACAATATTACCGATTTTAGGTTTAAAATAAATTTAGTATTTGTTTTATCAATTTGTTAATCAATTAGCTGATAATGTAGCTGAACAAGTAATGTATGATATTAATTTTATATTTTAATAATAGTTTTGGCTTATCTTTTTTAGGCTATTTGCAATGAGTTGAATAACCTTTATTCTAAAACAGTAATTAATAAAATTATTTAGTGTTAATATAAATTCTTATATATTGATTATGCACAAATAAAAAGGACAAGCATATAATAGAAATACCTATTAACTTTAAGTAACCTTAACTTTCTTTAATAGGATATCTCAAAATCCCCAAAAAGAGCACTTGCGGAAACAAGTGCTCTTTTATTTTTTTGTTTATTGAAGATGATTAAATTTCGTCCGACTAATATGGAATTTTAAACCATTATTTTACATAAAGTGGTAAAATAAGTAGGGGAAATTTGTAAGGGGGCGAGGGATTTGAAACTAAAAGAGCTGGCGGATTTGTTATTGATTAAAGAAACCATTGGAGATATGAATGTAGAAATTACGGGATTAGAAATGGATTCTAGAAAAATAACTAGTGGAAATTTATTTATATGTGTATCAGGTATTGATGGTTTTCTTGAAGATCGACATCAATTTGTTGAAAATGCAGTGAAAAATGGCGCTGTGGCGTTAATTGTAGAAAGAGATGTAAATATTGAAATACCTAAAATAATTGTTAAAGATGCACGATACGCTATGGCAGTTATTGCGTCACATTTCTATGGTTACCCATCTAATAAAATGAAGCTAATTGGAATTACAGGAACAAATGGTAAAACAACTACTTCCTATTTACTTGAAAAGATTTTGAGTGATTATGGATTTCAAACAGGGCTTATGGGGAATAACGGAGTGAAAGTTGGTTCGAAATGGTATCCTACTGATATTAATACGCAAGAACCACCGATACTTCAGTGGAATTTGCAAACGATGAAAAATCATAATACAGATTATTGTGTTATGGAAGTTACCTCACAGGGTTTACATATGGAAAGAGTTAAAGGGTGTAACTTTAAAACCGCTGTTTTTACAAATTTAACGCAAGATCATTTGGATTACCACGGAACATTTCAGGAATATAAGCACGTAAAAGGTCTTCTTTTTTCAAGATTAGGAAATGATTTTTCTACTATAGATCAAAAAATTGCTATTTTGAATGCAGATGATCCATCGGTAGAATACTTTAAAAAAGTTACTTCTGCTGAAGTGATTACATATGGGATAAATAACGGTGCAGATGTTCAAGCGAAGAGCATAACTTTAAGTTCAAAAGGAATTCAGTTTTTAGTTTCTTCCTTTAATGGAGAAATAGAAATCAATCTAAATCTAGTAGGCCGCTTTAATGTCTATAATGCATTAGCAGCAATAACAGCTGCATTGGTTGAAGGTATTCCGCTTACAAACATTAGTGACAGCTTATGTAACTTAAAGAGCATTGAAGGTAGAATGGAAATTATAGACGAAAACCAAGATTTCCTTGTAATAGTGGACTACGCTCATACACCGGATGCGTTAGAAAATGTCCTCTCTACAATTAGCGAGTTTTCAAAAGGTAAAATCATTACTGTTTTCGGTTGCGGTGGAGATAGAGACGCAAAAAAACGATCTATAATGGGTGGAATTGCTGGAAGTTATAGCGATTTTGTTTTTATTACTTCTGACAATCCACGTTCGGAAGACCCGCAGGCAATAATGAAAGATATTGAAAAAGGATTTTCACAGAATAATAATTTGAATTATAAAGTAGAAGTAGATCGTGAACTGGCTATAAAACATGCAATAAACATGGCATCTTCTAATTATATTGTTTTGATTGCAGGGAAAGGGCATGAAACGTATCAAATTTTAAAGGATTCGACTATTCATTTTGATGATAAAGAAAAAGCTCGACAAGCAATTATTGATAAATGAATGAATTCAATTAATAGCTGAATAGTATTTCTAATAAAAATAATGTTTTAGATGAAGCTAAAACTAATAACGAAGCAATTTTATGAAGAATTTATAATTGAAAGGTAAGGGTGTTTCTATGAATATATGAGGGAAAAACCTTACCTTTTATAGTTTTATTTCTGAAAAACAAATGTTATAGCATTTGTTTTTAATTGAATTTCTCTTTCGTTTCGGACTATATTATAAGCTAATTCTTTTATTTCAATTTTTATTTCTTGCCATTCTTTATAAATGCTTTTTAATAGATGTAGCATATCTTCAGTGGGAAGATTAATTTCAATTAAAGCAACTAATTCTTCATTCGTATGTAAGTCAATTTCTTGTATGTTCGAGTTAATAATGAAACAATTGATACCACCAATCTTTGTACCTTTTTTCATAGAATGGAGCACTTTTTTAAAATCTTCTTCTGATTGAACATGCTCTAAACTTGATACTGCAACGATATAATTATAAGTGTTAGGGGCAATATAGTAGTTTTCAATAGCTGCTTGTTCTGTTTTTATGACTTCAAATACATCATGTTCTTTGCTGTAAGTTTGTAATTTTGTTAAAGCGGAATCAAGTAAGTCCACACATGTAACAGTGCCGCTAGCATTTTTTATTTTTTGTGCAATTGGAATACTATTTCTACCAACGCCAGAGCCGAGGTCAAGTACTTGTAAGTTAGTTTGTCCTTCAAAGTAATCCATCAAGTCCAGAACTGTTTTAACCGGTTTATAAAGCCAAGAACCAGTTTCAAATAGTTTGTATTGTTCATAGCAAAGGTCATGATATTTCCTTTCTTCGTTTCTTATGTAATCGATACGGTTCATATAGTTTCAGCTCCAATATTTTCATTCCAACATGGTCCTTCAGCTAAACTTGCTTTAGCATCTAAAACCAATTCTATATTACTGATCAAGATGTTCACCTCAACTTATAAGATATTTATATAATTCGATAAGAATGAAGGTAAACCTTTTAGTCAGAGGATATTAAGATTTGTACTATAGAAAACTGATTTTCTTAAGTGATTAAAAAAATGTATAAACATGGAGAGGAAAATGCATATGATGTTTTATGAAATTGTTTGCTTTTCTTGCAAAAATGTATTTCGTGTTTACGAAGGTAGTGAAAAATATAAACGATTTAAAGAGAAACCGAAAGGAACATATTGTTGCGATGAGTGTAGCCACAAAATTCAATTAGAAGCGATAAAGCATTTATTTAGATAGAGTTTTTATTCGAAAAAGTTTGACAATAAAGGTGTTATAAATTATCATATGAAAAAACTAATATTTAAAATGGCATGGAAGAGAAGAGTAGTTAAGAAAGAATACGTACAGAGAGCTCTGGTAGCTGAGAAAGAGCGGTATACAGCTTGACGAAAAAAGGCTTGGAGCTGCGCAAGGAACTAATTTGTTTAGGGATGGTGCGACGGATTCTCCCGTTATAGAGATAGGGTATACGCATATTTTGCCGTACCTGAAGAGGTTAATATGGCGACATATTAACAAACTGAGGTGGTACCGCGAAGCTAATAACTCTCGTCCTCAAGATGAATAATCTTGGGGGTGGGAGTTTTTTTATTGCATAAAACTGAAAGTGTGAAAATAAAAAATCAATTGAGGTGAGTAATATATGTATTGGGCGTATGAAGTAGCACATGAATTAATAAGAAAACATCCAAATAAAGAAACTTTTGTTTGCGCATCTGGAATAAGTCCATCTGGTTCTATTCATATCGGGAACTTTCGCGAAATAATAACGACTTATTTCGTTGTAAGAGCACTTCAAGATTTAGGGAAAAAGACTCGTTTTATATTTTCATGGGATGATTATGATAGGTTTAGAAAAGTTCCTAAAAATATTGATCCATCTTTTGCAAAATATATTGGTATGCCATACTGTGATATTCCAGATCCATATGGCTGTCATAACTCCTATGCTGAGCATTTTGAAAAAGAGTTTGAGAAATCGCTTCAAGTATTTGGGGTTGAAGTGGAATTCACATATCAACATGCTGAATATAGAAGTGGAAGATATAACAAAAACATATTAGAGGCTTTATATAAAAGAAAAGAAATATATGATATTTTAATGAGTTTTAAAATAGGAGAGTGTAGTGAAGAAGAGCGAGAGAGCTTTTATCCAGTCACATTATATTGTGAGAAATGCGGGAAAGATGCAACAACGATTACACATTTTGATGAAGTATTAAAAACAGTACGATATAAATGTGAATGCGGAAATCAAACTGAATTATCGGTATTAAATACAAATAAAATGAAACTGAATTGGAAAATCGATTGGCCGATGAGATGGATGATAGAGGATGTTATTTTTGAACCGGGCGGAAGAGATCATTCTTCGGAAACGGGTAGTTATAATGTATCAAAGGAAATTGCAATGAAAATATTTAATCGTGAAGCTCCTCATTATGTTGCTTATGATTTCATTAGAATTAAAGGGAATCATGAAAAAATGTCAAGTTCTTCAGGGAATAGTAGTACACCTAATGATTTGTTAAAAGTATATTTACCAGAAGTGATTCTTTTTATGTTTGCTAAATATAGACCAAACGCAGCTTTTCATATCGGTCTTGATGAAGATGTGATTCGCAATTATACAGAATATGAACGATTGAAAGAAAGTTATGAGAATAAAACGCTCAAAAATGAAGATTTATTTGATGCAATTAAACTTTCTAGAGTTGATAGCAGAATTAAAGAATATCCGAAATTTAATCAAGTAGCAGGAACGTTACCGCTATTAAATTTTGATTCATCTATTTTACAAGGTATATTAGAAAAAATAGATAGGAATTATGCATTAGAGGATATGATAGCGATAAGCAAACGTGCAGAGTATTGGGTTAGAAACTTTCAAACTGAAAAATTAATTGCTGTAAATCAAGAGAGAAATATAGAGTTTTACAACACATTAGATGAAAAGCAGAAAGAGTGGCTAGTAGAAGCTTGCACCATACTTCTTCGTTCTAACAAAGATTACTCTAACTTAATGGAACAATTGTATTCGATTTGTCATCATGAAAATAAAAAAATAATGAAAGAAAATCAAAAACAATTATTTATTATTATATATAGGCTCATTATAAATCAGTCTAGCGGCCCACGTATACCGTTATTAATACATGTAGTAGGCATTGAAAAATTCATCACATTATTAGATTTCTAAAAAATAAAGGAAACGCAAGTACTCAGAGATCTAAGCTAAGTACTTGCGTTTCATATTTTGCTACCGTGAATACATTTTCGGACATTCATCACCACGTGGTTCATAAAAACAATGGCTTTTAAATTGCCCGACAAATGGCTGGTTATACCATTCAGGTGGACAAACACCAACTGGACGGAAATACCAAAGAGCCCAACGTGCTGGCCAGCGCCATTCACCTTGTAAAACTTTTCTTGCGATGTCTTTTTCTGAATCACGCGCGCGTTGATAAAAATATCCGTATTGCACTGCTTCAAATCCGCCAGGGCTTTGATATACTGCATCACGTACAGTTCGAAGTTGTTTAAAATCTAAGCAATCACAAAATACACGATTTACTACTACGCAACCAACAAGTTGTTCACCTTGTCGACCTTCTCCTTCAGCTTCAGCACGAATTAAACGAGCTAGTAAATCAACATCGCTTTCGTTATATGGAATAAGGGGCATAGTGCTACCACCTTTCTTTACCTGTTATAGTAAAGAGTGTATGTATGAAAATAAGCTAGGTGCTTTTCTATATGTAAATTTATTAATTTTTCAAAGGAGCTTTTGTGAAAAAAGCTAATTAGTAATTGTAGACTAATATAAAAGGGGAGAGATAAAATGTATCGAATTCATAAAGACCATATTATTTACGCAATGTCACCAGAAAACAAACCATGTATGGAAGTAGAAATTGGGAGTCGTCTTGTATTTGAAACATATGATTGCTTTGAAAATCAAATTGATTCTGAAGATGTTGCGTTTCAAGAATTAGATTGGAACCGAATTAATCCAGCGACTGGACCTGTATATATCATTGGTGCAGAACCTGGTGATATATTAGTTGTTAAGATTGAAAAGATAAAAATTGCAGAGCAAGGTGTTTTAACTACAGGTACGAATCTTGGTGTAATGGGTGAAGAGCTAAATGAAAATACCGTGAAAATTGTCCCGATACATAATGAACATGTTTTATTTTCAAATGAACTGCAAATCCCGATTAATCCAATGATTGGTGTAATTGGTACTGCGCCGAAAGAAGAGAGCATTTCATGTGGCACACCGCATGATCACGGCGGGAATATGGATTGTAAAGAAATAAAAGAAGGGACAACATTATTATTACCTGTAAATGTTCCTGGTGCTCTATTAGCATTAGGCGATTTACACGCAGCGATGGGTGATGGTGAAATTGGTGTTAGTGGAGTAGAGGTTGCTGGTGAGGTGACGGTAACTGTTCAGATTATAAAAGGAAAGAAATGGCCACTACCAATGGCGATCCAAAAAGAAAAACTTATGACGATTGCTTCAGAGAAATTGTTAGATGATGCAGCGAATCGCGCTGTACGTAATATGGTGACATTTTTACATGAAGAATTAGAAATGTCTAAAGCTGATGCAACACTTTTATTATCAGCTGCCGGTGATTTAAAAGTATGCCAAGTTGTGGATCCGCTGAAGACTGCTCGGATGGAATTAGGTATGAATTATGTGGAGAAACTGGGGTTTACTTTGAGTGAATTTCATATTAAATAAGAATAATAACAGAAGGATGCTTTTGTATAAAAGTATCCTTTTTTGATTTACGGATTATATAAAAAAAGGTAGTATTTATTTTATATAATTGAATATAAGATTGTGGATCGAAAAAGGAGTAAACACATGGTTAAAATTATGATTGTAGAAGACGATATGAAAATTGCAGAACTATTATCAACACATGTCGCGAAATACGGGTATGAAGGAATTATTGTATCGGATTTTCAAAATGTATTAAACATTTTTTTAGAAGAACAACCAGAGTTAGTTTTATTAGATATTAATTTACCAAGTTTTGATGGGTACTATTGGTGTCGTCAAATTCGAGGAGTTTCTACATGTCCGATATTATTTATTTCGGCTCGTGAAGGCACAATGGATCAAGTTATGGCGCTAGAAAACGGTGGCGATGATTTCATTTCAAAGCCATTCCATTACGAAGTTGTAATGGCTAAAATTCGTAGTCATTTAAGACGTGCTTACGGAGATTATGCACCAAAAGTAGAAGAACGGATGGTTGAGCAACAAGGTCTTTGTTTATATCCCGAAAGGCTTGTATTGAAGCTTAAGAATCAAGAAATTGATATAACGAGAAATGAAGCTATTTTATTAGAAATGTTAATGAAAAATTATCCGCGTGTTGTGGGTAGAGAAGTGTTATTAAATAAATTATGGGATAGTGAATCTTATGTTGATGATAATACATTGAGTGTAAATACAACTCGTGTGCGTAAAAAGTTAAAAACATTACAGATTGAAGATGCAATTGAAACGATTCGTAGTGTCGGTTATAGATTACATATTACTTGGGATAATGGTATAGAGAAATGATAAAATTATTTATTCGTGATCATATACCGCTCATTTGTTTTACAATAATTCAGCTACTAGTCATATTTCTTGTATATTGGTTTGACGGGCATAAACATATTGCAACGGCATTATATGCAATGTTTTTAGGCGTCTTTTTTATGGTAGGTTATTTAGTATTTCGTTACTTTACTCATCGTACGTTCTATGAAAGATTAGCAAATCCGATGAATTCTTTGGATGATTCTGTTCAAAAATCAGATTTTGCAGTTTTATCTACTGCACTTCAGGACTTACTTGAGGTGCAATATCGACATTATCAAAATCAGCTGCAAATACAAGAGAGAAAAAATAATGATCATTTAACCTTTATGAACCAGTGGATACATCAAATGAAAACACCTTTATCTGTAATAGAATTAATTACACAAGATGAAGTCGATCCGCGGTTTGAAAGTATTAATGAGGAAACAGATAGGCTAAAAAAGGGATTAGAGATGGCTCTATATGTCGCACGTTTAGAAGCATTTACGCAAGATTTTTATGTAGAAAGAGTACAACTACATAAAATAGTGAATGATTCTGTTCATGAACATAAACGCTTCTTTATCCGAAATTTTGTGTATCCAGAGCTTAAAATCGATAAAGACATTATTGTAGAAAGTGATGCGAAATGGTTACAATTTTTAATTGGACAAATACTATCGAATGCAATTAAATATTCTTCAGGTAGTAGAGAAAAGATTAAAGTGAAAGCTTGTAAGGAAGATAATAACGTTATACTTGAAATTGCCGATAATGGCGTAGGGATACCGAAGCAAGATTTACCTAGAGTATTTAAACCTTTCTTTACAGGGGAAAATGGTAGAGATTTTAAAGAGTCAACTGGAATGGGGCTATATCTTGTATATGAAATTACAAAACAATTAGGACATAGTGTAGAAATCCATTCAGAAGTTGGTAAAGGTACGGTTGTACGAATTATATTTTTTAATGTGTAAATAAGTGATTTAGGCTAAAGAACTTTGAAGATAAGTTTTTTAGCCTTATTTTATCCCGCTTTAATGGGCAGTAAGACCCCACTTCAAAATTCAGCGAAAGCAAAGAAGTTAGGTGGGGGATTAACTATCTATTAAGGTTTCACTTTATATCGAGTATATGAAATGGTAAAAGATCATATTAGTATGTATAATGACACACTAATAAATACGATTGTTAAATTAGAAGGATTTAATATAAAGCTGATGAATAGTTTTTGTAAGAAAAAAGCCATCTCTTTGAAAGAGACAGCTTCATGAATCCATCCTATGAATAAGTGTATCAACATTAATAAGTATAATGTTTGAATTCGTGATATGTATTATGGATTATAATAGAATGAGTCTTTTGTTTTTCCATGATATTAAGCAAACAAACTTAATAATTTATATCCAATTAATCCTAAAATAGTGATAGGAACCATCATTAAGAAAGAAGAAATTCGATTAGCATTAGAGCGTTCTAATACAAGAATCAAGATAATCCCGACTATCACTTCGGTATATCCAACAGGTAACATGTGACTATAGTCTTCAAAATGTAAAAGAATGTGAAGTCCATCTGTTACAAAAACTCCACTAATAAGCGCGCTTCCGAATTTATGAAGTGGATTTGTAGTATCTTTCCATAGAAAACCTGCAATTCCAAAGATAGTTCCTCCTATACATGCACATACAATCCATACAGATATAAAATAAATAGAGTGAGCTACATTTTTAATAACTATTGCATAACCATAGTAGCCTAATATCATGCCGAGTAGCGCAAGGATGCCAGAAAGTATAGCTGTACGTTTAGAATAACTCAAGCTAGCCACGAAAAAGGATGGAACTAACCAAACGCTTCCTAGGTTAACTAATGAATTCCAATTTCCTGGAAGTATACCTTGCCCCAATTTAGTTAGTATACCAACAATTACTCCTACTATAATCGGGATGAGAACGATCCTTAAAATAATATTTGATTTTGTAATTTTTAATGTTTTGTCCATAAATTCAATCCTTATATTAATATTTTCTGTAAACATATAATATCTTATTATAGGAGAGTAATCAATAAAAATTTATCGAAAAACAATAAGATATTATTGGATAACGAATAACATATAATTAATCATAAATTTATATAAAAATTATATAAGAGGGGGTACTTAGGGTTTTACTTTTTGGGGAAATATAAAGCAAGTAGTACAATAAATGCTGTTTGTTCAAAATGAATTTAAGAAATGATAAATAGCCCTTGAAGAAAGCAAACTTTATAATAGCACATATAATTGCATTTACTCATACAGTACTATCATGGTACAATATGGTTACTAACGACGGAAAGGAATGATGGGTGGACGATGATTAACTAATCTTATTTTTAAATGTTGAAATTCAATAAATTTCAATTTCTAAAAAATAGGATTAGTCTGCCCAATTTCCATACAACGGTATTGCTATTTATGTTGTGTAATAGCTTATTTGGGTATAAATATTTTAACGACTAATCCTGCCAAATTTATTTGGGAGGATTTTTTTATTCTCCCTTAATGAAAGGGATCGGTATTATGAAAGAACTATTAAAATTAAATGATGTTTATGTTGAAATAAAGGAAAATACTTTGTTAGAGAAAATGAATGTGACAGTAAAACAAGGGGATGTTATCGGATTAATTGGTAAAAACGGGGCTGGTAAATCAACATTACTTCAATTAATAAATGGGAAGATTGAACCGTCAAAAGGTACAGTTGAATGGCTTCAAATGAATATGACAACTGCATATGTTGAACAAGAAAAAGAATCTTTCGTTAGCAAGGATATGATTGCAAAAGAAGCAGAACTACTTGCGAAATGGGGCGTGCCAACGAATGATTTCCTTACTTTAAGTGGTGGTGAAAAGCTAAAAGTTCGATTAGCAAAAGGGTTTGCCCAAAATCCTAATGTCTTAATATTAGACGAACCGACAAATCATCTAGATGAGATGAGTACGGAATTTCTTATTAAACAAATAAAAAATATGAAAGGTACAGTTATCGTCGTATCACATGATCGATATTTTTTAGATGTTGTTGCGACTAGAATATGGTCAATTGAGGATAAGAAATTAATTGATCATAGCGGGAATTATACGAGTTATATGAAAGCACGTGAACATAAAAGAATGACGCAACAGCGTGAATATGAAAAACAACAAAAGAAAATAGAACAAGTAGAAACACATATAAAAGAATTAAGTTCATGGTCACAAAAGGCACATGCGCAGTCTACAAAACAAGAAGGTGTTAAAGAATTTTATCGTGTAAAGGCGAAGCGAATGGACGCGCAAGTTAAATCGAAACGAAAACGTCTTGAAAAAGAGCTAGAGAAAACGAAAGTAGAACGTGTGAAAGAAGATTATTCAGTTGAATTTTCTATTCAAGCGAGTAAAAAAGTAGGAAAACGTTTCTTAGAAGTAAAACAATTGCGGAAAGAATTTAATAAACGAACATTATTTGAAAACGTTAATTTTACAATTCAGCACGGTGAGAAGGTTGCGATTATTGGACCGAATGGTAGTGGGAAAACAACGTTACTAAAGATGATTATGGGAACAGAAACTGCTGAAGGAGAAGTATGGATTTCACCATCAGCAAACATTGGTTATTTAACGCAAGAAGTATTTGATTTACCACTTGATAAAACACCAGAAGATTTATTTTATAAAGAGTCATTTGAAGAAAGAGGGAAAGTTCAAAATTTAATGAAACATTTAGGTTTTCAAGCTTCTCAATGGAAAGAGCCGATTGAGTATATGAGTATGGGGGAACGAGTAAAATGTAAGCTTATGGCTTATATTTTAGATGAAAAAGATGTACTTATTTTAGATGAACCGACGAATCACCTTGATCTGCCATCACGTGAACAGCTTGAAAACACATTAGCTGAGTATAATGGAACACTTGTTATCGTTTCTCACGATCGATATTTTTTGGAGAAAACAACTACGGCAAAACTTGTGTTTGTAAACAATACGATACAAAAGCAGCTCGAAGAACCTACGAAAACAAGAGATGAAATTGAAGAGCTACGTTTAACGTTAGAAACAGAAAGACAAGAAGTATTAGGGAAATTAAGCTTTTTAACTCCTAAAGACAAAGAATATAAAGAACTAGATGAACGGTTTATGGAACTTACGAAGCAGATTAAGGCGCTTTAACGTAAGTAAGGGGGATTAGACATGGGAGAAGAGGGTTTGACTAAGCTATTTAAAATAGATTGTGGTGATATATACCTACAAGAGTTTACGGTCAAAGATGCAGAAAGTATTTATAAAATAGCAAATCAACCGGACATAGAAAAGTTTTTACCGGACTGGAAATCAACGAAAGAACAACGAGTTAATTGGGTTACAAATTATGAAATACCAGAAAATAAAGCATTTCTTAATGCAGTGAGAACTACGACTAACATAGATGATCACATATTAAGACTAGGAATATTTAAGAAAACGACAAATGAATTTGTTGGATGGTGCTGCACAAGTATGAAAGATGAGCTTCCTGCACCGAATAGAGAAATTATGTATGCTGTTTCAAGTGAATATCATAATAATGGATATGCAACGAAAGCAACTAAAGGACTGATTGACTATTTGTTTAAAAATACAAATGTGGATGTCCTTAACGCAATTGCATTAATAAACAACGCACCATCAAATAAGGTCATTGAAAAATGTAGATTTACTTATTTGGGTCAACAGATGATAGAAAATCAAATTTATAATCATTATGTATTGAGTAAATCCGAATGGATAAAAAATAGCGCTCTTTAAAAGGAGCGAAAATGTAATGAAATCATTAAAAAGCTTAGAGCTAAAGTTCTAAGCTTTTTTGCATTGTGTGCTTTTCACCGAAAACAGATGTATTAAGTTGTACATGCAAGAACCATTTTATAAACAACATATTTGAAAAGGGATTTGGAATATTTTGTCGAAAGTGTTTATTTGTGAAAACACTAAATTTTCACTCTAATAATTCTGTAAATGAATTACCTTAAGCTTTAATAAAAGCATAAAGGAGTTTGTATCTAAAATTAACGGTTAAGTGTTAGTGGATTACATTTTTTAAAAGTATGAAATAGTTTAAACAAGGGAGGAGAAAGCTTATTATACTTTGGTTTCGTTACTTACCACAAATAAGTATGGATTTGTCAGAATGGACTCCTTTTATACAAAATGATTGGCACCGAAAATATTATATGAAGTTTGTATATGTACTTCAAATCATTATTTTTCTAATACCGTATTATTTTGGAGCAAGTTTCACTCATATTAATATATTTTATCTTATCATTTTAGGTATTTTAGTCTTCATCATTCATGAATATCTACACGTTATTGTTATAAATAAAATGGGGGATATTAGCTTAACTTGCAGCGGAATATTTTTTTGGCTAAATACAAATGCAATTCTATCCAAAACGCGTTTTTGGATCTTTATGAGTTTACCTATTATTGTACTATCGGTCATTCCTGGCATTATATCATCTTTTGTATCAGGCAATTTTAAGTCAATCTTATTATTTGTATGTTGGATAAACGCAATAATTTCTGCTTCAGACATATACAATTCTTTGTTAATTGCGATCAAACCGAAGCAATCAATTTTTTGTAGAGGGTATTATAAAGTGAAAAAGAATTAAAATGGTGACGCAAAAACATTTCAATTAAAAGCGTTAGTTAAAAATATAATTTTGGGAAGGAAAAGACCGATAAAGCAATCGGTCTTTTCTCATTTTTATAATAAAGGTTTGATATACAATTGTATTTCCTATCACTATACAATTATTATAAGATAGTTATGCGTTAATTTTAATTTGTATATAGTATTATTATCAGTTTTTTTAGAAATCTTACAAGCGTGTAAGATAAATGAAAGATGAATCAATATGAGCTATAAGAGAATTCATTTACACTCTATTGTGAGAAGTGCAAATGAAGGGAGAATAGAAATGGAAATTTTACATGCGAAAAATATTAGTAAAGTATATAAAGGGAAAATACCTTTTAAAGCATTAGTAGATATTGATTTATCGATTCAAGAAGGCGAATTTGTAGGGATTATGGGTCCATCTGGTAGCGGGAAAACTACATTATTAAATATGGTATCTACTATCGATTCTCCGTCCTCAGGAGAAATAGTAATAAACGGTACAAATCCTTTCCAGTTATCATCAGAAGATTTAGCTTTATTCCGTAGGAAACAATTAGGATTTGTTTTCCAATCATTTAATTTACTTAGCACGCTTACAGTGAAGGAAAATATCGTATTGCCGATGACATTAGATGGCGTTTCTGTGCAAGAAATGAACAAATGCGTACAAGAAATCGCAGAGAAATTAAATATTACAGATATATTGAATAAAAGAACGTTTGAAATATCAGGAGGCCAAGCTCAAAGAACAGCAATTGCTCGTGCAATTGTTCATAAGCCGCAATTATTACTCGCAGATGAACCAACAGGGAATTTAGATTCTAAATCTTCAAATGATGTAATGGAGATGTTAGATACTCTAAATAAGGAAGAAAAAGCTACGATGATGTTAGTGACTCATGATCCGTATGCAGCGAGTTTTTGCAGCCGAGTAATTTTTATTAAAGATGGTCAACTATATAACGAAATTTATCGTGGTGAAAGCAGGCAAGCATTTTATCAAAAGATTATGGATGTCCTTTCTTTGTTAGGAGGGAAAAGGCATGACTTTTCGTCAATTCGCATTTAATAATATTTTTCGTAATAAGCGTACATATGCTGCCCATTTTTTAAGTAGTGCATTTTCTATAATGATTTTCTTTACGTATGCTCTTTTATTATTCCATCCTGATTTACAGGGGGAGTTGAAATCGACAAGTAAAACAATAAGTACATTTGGTACATTAGGATTTGAAGTTTCTCAAGGTTTGATTTTTGTCTTTTCATTCTTCTTCATTCTATATTCAGTGAGTTCGTTTTTAAAAACGCGTAAGAAAGAATTTGGCATTTTAATGATGCAAGGTATGTCAATGAGACAGCTTAAGAAGTTATTGTTAATTGAAAATATGTTAATTGGACTTGGTTCAATTTGTATAGGGGTTCTTATTGGACTTATATTTTCTAAACTAGTTTTATTAATAAGTGCCAGTGTATTAATGATTAGTAACGGCTTACCTTTTTATATACCAGTAAAGGCGGTATTATTAACTGGCATCACGTTTCTATTCTTATTTTTAATTGTTTCGCTAGTTACTTTTAAAATGATAAAAGTAACAGAACTTGTGGAACTTATTCAAGCAGGGGAAAAGCCAAAGCCTGAACCGAAATCGTCAATTTTATTATCAATTTTTTCTTTATTTAGTATAGGATATGGCTATATTTTAGTATTTCGCTTTATCCCAAGTTATAGTTTTATTACGCTCGGAATGGGTGTTCTCCTAGTAATTATAGGAACGTACTTTTTATATACACAGTGTAGCGTTTATATATTGCATCTTGTGAAAAGGAGTGAATCTTTCTTTTTAAAGAGAACCAATATATTAACATTTTCAGAATTAATATACCGTATGAAAGATAATGCAACAATGTTTTTTATAGTATCTATTATTTCAGCAGTTGCTTTTACAGCAATTGGCACGACAGCAGCTCTTGGAAACAAAGATTTGGTAAGGATGACAAACCCGTATACATTTCTGTATACAGCTCCTGATAAAAATAAAATAACGGATAAACATCTCTCGATTATAAAAAAACATCTTGCTGATTCTAATATTCCATATCGAATGGCTTCCACTTCAGATATTTATACAGAAAGTAATGTAAATGTAATGAAGTTAAGTGAATATAACGAACTTGCGAGAGCACTCGGGTACCAACAAGAAACGATTGAAAAAGAAGATGAAATGTTATTAATCCCTGGAGTCGTATCACAAAAACAAGAGTTTAAAAATGGTGATTATAAAAAGAATATTGAAGTCATTCAAGGCGATTGGACAAAGACATTTCATGTGAAAAAAACTGTAGATAATTTAGTTTTGCCACACGATACGGAAGGGATTAATATTGCGATTCAAGATCATGTGTATGATGAAATTCCGCTTAATAGTAATCTAGATTTTGAAAATATTATTCAATATCGAACTTATGGATTTGTTGTAGATGATTGGATAAAAACGAAAGAGATTTCAAACCAATTAAGTGACATATTCGATCAAGATCCTAGAGACATACATTTTGAATTTAGAGCACTAACTATAGAGTTGTTAAGTGCAAAACAAACGAATGGGTTATTACTTATGGCAAGTGTTTTAGTTGGAATCGTCTTCTTTACTTTCGCTGCTAGTTTTATTTATTTCCGGTTATATACTGATTTGGACCGCGATCAGCAGCAATATAAGATGATTTCGAAAATGGGATTAAGTAAACGAGAGTTGAAAAAAGTTGTAACAAGACAATTAGTATTAATGTTCTTCTTACCGATTATAGTTGCAGTGATTCATACTGTGGTCGCTTATATGGCATTACAACAATTAGTCGATTTTTCTATTATGAATAGCTCTATCATAATTTTAATTTCATTTATATGTATACAAGTTTTATATTTCTTTATAACTCGTTGGCGTTACTTACAAAAGCTTTATAAAACTATGGAACAGTAGAGAATATCAGCAAGTAAGATTGTAGAAAAGCATGTAAAAAAACAATTTGAGTTATGAAAGGAACTGTGATGAAAAAACCACTCTCTATTTTCATATTAAGTATATTAATTTTAATAAGTTTAAGTGCATGCTCTAAAAATGAAAACAGATTTCCAGCTAACGGCGTATTAATCATTGGAGATGAGAATCATACTTCAACAATTATGAATCGTTATAAGGAAAATACGAAAGAACATGAAGTTTTTTCGGTGAAAACAGGTAGATTTGACCAAAAAAGGGTTTTGATATTAAATGAATCTACTGCAAAAGCGATGATTAAAGCAAAAATTTTTCGTAAAAGAGATCATTCATCTCATTCTAAACCTTTAGATACGTTACCGAGTTTTCCAAAAGAAAGTTCACTATTATTTATAAATGAAGAAGAAAAGAATATAAAAAGTATTGAAATAGAAGGAAAAGTGATACCAGTTACATATGATAGTGATGCTTGGCTTGGTAATAATCGAAATTATGGAACACTATGGTATGTAATTGTGGCGAGCAATAGTGTATATAAAGAAATACAGGCAAATGAAACAAAAATGCAACTTCTTCATCTGAAAGAATCTTTAGGTGACGAAAAACCTAAAATGTCGACAGATAATACATTGACTAATGAATATGTAAAAGTAAGAAAGTTAATTAAAGATTTTGAGGAAGAAGTATCAGTTCAATTTGTCACGATTGGAGAAAAATCATAAAAAAGAGTTCAAGGTTGATAGGAATTTTATCAGCCCTGAACTCTTTTTAATTTTAGACCATTTAGATAACATAGTTTACATTACTTCATTTAATCGCGTCTCGCTCGGTTCTTCAATCGCATTTGAATTTTGAACTGAATTATTTTGAGATTCTTTTTCCTTACGAGACCTTTGTAGCATTTCAAGTATGATCCATAAAGGAACACCTTTATCTTTTAACATCTTCCATAAATCTAATTCGTTAAATTTATGCTCAGGTTGTTTCATTTCTTTTTCAGATGAACGAATATCAAATTTGATGGGATCATTTGATTTTTTATCTTCAAGTTTAGTAGAAGAGATAGTATTATGCTCAAGATTAGATGGAGTTATTTTAGTAGGTTGAGATAACGTATGAATATTTAATCCGATTTGCATGCCTTTTCCTCCTCCTTAAGTAATAAAATTAGTTTTCTTATAATTATTAAAGCTATTTAATATAAGGAACCTATATTTAATTATAAATTTAAATAATTAGATTTACAAGTTATATTGTAAAAAGTAATTCCTCACTTGAATTAATATTTATCAACATTTGTGTATGTTTTCTCTATATACAATGTATATAAAATACTTTACATTATGTTTAAGTTAAGAACTCATTTTTAATAGGGAAATGTAAACGTTTTATTAGGGGGAGGAAGCATGGGGAAATTATTTTTAAAAATATGTTTATTCGCAATAGGGACTGTGTTTTTATTCGCAGCAAAAATAACTTACGCTGAAGAGAAACAACAAAATGATTATCCTATCATATTAGTGAATGGATTTGCTGGGTGGGGTAGAGAGGAAATGTTAGGGGTTAAATATTGGGGTGGTGTTCATGATATACAAGAAGATTTAAAAAGAAGTGGCTATACAGTACATACTGCTGCTGTTGGACCAGTTTCTAGTAACTGGGATCGTGCATGTGAATTATATGCGCAAATTAATGGAGGTACAGTAGACTACGGTGCCGCACATGCTGAGAAACATGGACATAATCGTTTTGGTAGAACTTATAGTGGTTTTGCACCGAATTGGAGTGAAACAAATAAAGTTCATTTAGTTGGGCATAGCATGGGCGGACAAACAATTAGAACATTAGTACAGCTATTAAAAGAAGGTAGTTTTGAAGAAAAAAATCATGTGAAAAATCATCCGAACACGAATATATCACCACTATTTGAGGGCAAGAAATCATATGTTCATAGTGTGACAACATTAGCAACTCCTCACAATGGCACGACACTTGCGGATGGTAGTCTTCTACTACCGTTCGTTAAAGATTTACTCATTACAGCTGCAAGTTTTGGAGGGAATAATAATTTATCGTTATATGATTTTAAATTGGATCAATGGGGTATAAAAAAGAATACTGGAGAGTCTTTTTTCCAATATACTGATCGTATTGTAAATAGTTCACTTTGGGAAGATACAAAAGATATAAGTCAATGGGATTTAAGTACAGATGGTGCAAAGGAGCTTAATAATTGGGTAAAAACGCAATCAGATGTGTATTACTTATCATATAGTGGTCATGCATCACAAGCGGCACCTATAACAGGTTTACATCTACCTCATATAACGATGAATAAGGTGTTAATGGGTAATGCGTTTTTCTTAGGTTCCTATGCAAGATATGAAGAAAATCGACCATTAATTGATACTTCTTGGTGGCAAAATGACGGTGTAGTAAATACAAATTCTATGGTCGCGCCCTCATCTAATGCTATTGTAAATAGTAATGAGCATTTACAGATTGGGAAATGGAATCATATTGAAACAAAAGCAAATTGGGACCATCTCGATATGGTAGGACTTAGTGTTTCAGATACGTTAGGTTTTTCTAGCATTCAAGAGTTTTATAGAACAATTGCAGAAAAATTATCAAGATTACCGAAATAGGTAATAATAAAGCGCTCTCGATGGAATTCGAGGGCGCTTTATATTATATTGAAAGAGGGATATGGTAGAAAAATATGGGGGGATATTATGAAAGTTCAAGTTGTATTATCTGGATATGGGACAGTAGGAAGAGAGTTTATAAAATTATTAAATGAAAAATATTTATATATAAATGAATCATATGGAATAGATTTAGTGGTAAGCGCTGTATTAGGTAGAAATGTTGCAATACATAATGAGGATGGATTATCTATTCATCACTTATTAATGTATGGTGGCGGTAGCGCTGCAATTGAAGAATACATTGAACATCATCCAGAGGAACGAGCAACAACTAGCATAAGTGGAACTGTATTAGTAGAATCAACAGTTACAAACCTTAAAGATGGAAATCCAGGAAAACAATATATAAAACAAGCGATTGAGAACCATATGGATATTGTAGCAATTTCAAAAGGCGCACTCGTTACAAACTGGAGAGAAATAAATGAAGCAGCAAAAATCGCAAATGTACGAATTCGATATAGTGGTGCAACTGCGGCGGCATTACCGACACTTGATATTGGTCAATTTAGTTTAGCTGGTTGCCATATTGAAAAAATAGAAGGAATATTAAACGGGACTACAAATTATATCCTTTCGAAAATGAATGAGGAAGATATTACGTTTGAAGAAGCACTGAAAGAAGCGCAAAGTAAAGGAATTGCTGAAACGAACCCAATATTAGATGTAAGTGGTTCTGATAGTGCGTGTAAATTGTTACTTTTGACAAACAGTTTAATGGGAACAGAAAATACGCTTACTGATATACATATAAAGGGTATTGAACATGTTACAAAACAACAAATTCGAAATGCTAAAGAACAAAATAAATATATTAAATTAATAGCTTCAGCATATAAGGATAAGGATGGTAAAGTGGCTCTTCATGTGGAACCGTACGAAATAGATAAAGATCATCCACTAGCAAAAGTAAATGGAACAGAAAAAGGAATTACGTTCTTTACAGATACGATGGGGCAAGTTACTACAATTGGTGGTGCTTCCAATCCACGTGGAGCCGCAGCAGCAGCTTTAAAAGATGTAATTAACTTATACCGCAAAGATTTATCCCTTAGTAATAGGCAGTAAAATGCCTGTTACTAAGGGATAATAATCAGTGGGTGATAATCAGCCCCATTGATTAAAGTTCCACTTTATAAGACCGTACCGCCCTTTATAAAAAATACATATGTAGTGGACCTTTTGAGAATGAAATAAATATGCAAAAATGATTGCAGGGGGTAAGGAATTGTTTAAAGATTTTAAAGTTGTGAAAGATCGTCCCGTTTATATTCAATTGAAAGATTATTTGAAAAAGATGATTATGAAAGGTCATTTGCTCGGGGATCAAAAAATCCCTTCAACTAGGGAACTAAGTGAATTACTAAGTGTGAGCAGAAATACTGTACTCGCTGCTTATGCGGATTTAGAGCAAGAAGGACTCATTTATGCAGTTAAAGGGAAAGGGAATTTTGTAGCGAAGGTTGATATATCGAACACTTCGTCTGTTGAAATAGATTGGAAACATAAACTTAATACAGTTACCTTATTAGCGGATGAATTAGATTTAATGAAACATGGTGTTCGCTGGGAAAAAGGAATGATTGTTTTTAATAGCATTGCTCCGGACGAAAAGCTATTTGATGTGGAAAATTTCAAAAGAGCTTTTCTTACTCGTATGTCCATTGAAGGGGATGTCGTATTAAACTACGGATACGCAAAAGGTTATAGACCTTTAATGAATTATCTACTTCATTATATGGAAATGAAAGGTGTAGATATTTCGAACAAAGATATTTTAATTACAAATGGATTTACAGAAGGATTAGACATCGTGCTATCCTCGTTATCGAAGAAATCAGGGCGGGTTATTTGTGAGAATCCAACTCACCATGCTGCATTGAAGCTTTTCCGTTTACATGGACTTGAAGTTCACGGAATTAATATGAATGAAGATGGCATCGATACGAACGAAGTAGAAAAAAGTTTGCGTGAAAAAGAGTTTGATTTCGCATATTTAATTCCTTCCTATCATAATCCAACCGGTATTGTTACGAGTTCGGAGAAAAGAACGGAACTGATGAGATTATTCTCCAAATATAAGGTTCCTATTATAGAAGATGGATTTAATGAAGAGCTACGTTATTCAGGTTCACACTTAGCACCATTATTAACTTTTGCTGGCGCTGGTAATAATGTAATTTATATTAGTAGCTTTTCAAAGGTACTTTTCCCTGGTTTACGTGTAGGCTGGATCATCGCCGATAAAGAACTGATTCATCATTTAGAAAGTGTAAAAAGAGCAAGAACGATTCACACATCTACGTTAGATCAAGCTGTTCTATTTCAATATTTACATGAAGGATATTTTGAAAAATATTTAAAAAAGGCAAGATCAGTTTATAAGAAGAAATATGAATTAGCTGTTGGGGCGTGTAACGAGTACATTCCGTTTCAAAGAATGACCGGTGATGGTGGACTTCATTTATTTATAGAGTTAGAAGAAAAAATTCATGCCCGCACACTTTTACAAAAGTGTTATGAGCAAGGGGTTACATTTTCTCCAGGAGATGTTTTTTATTCTGATGGAGGAGGAGCGACTACTTTTCGATTAGGATTTTCACGTCTGAAAGAAGAAGAAATAGTTCGTGGAATCAAAATAATCGGTGATACAATAAAAACTGAAATTTGGAGTTGAGGAAATGAGAATTGGCGTTATTATGGGGGGAGTATCCTCTGAAAAACAAGTATCAATTATGACTGGAAATGAAATGATTGCAAATTTAGATAAAAATAAATATGAAATCGTACCAATTACGTTAAATGAAAAAATGGATTTAATCGAAAAAGCGAAAGACATTGATTTTGCGCTGCTTGCATTACACGGAAAATATGGAGAAGATGGGACGGTTCAAGGCACGCTTGAAAGTTTAGGTATTCCATATAGCGGGAGCAATATGTTATCTAGCGGTATATGTATGGACAAAAATATTTCGAAAAAGATTTTACGCTATGAAGGTATAGAAACACCCGATTGGATTGAACTTACAAAAATGGCGGATCTAAATCTTGATGAATTAGAGAAGTTAGGATTTCCGTTAGTGGTAAAACCAAACTCTGGTGGATCAAGTGTTGGGGTAAAGATTGTATATGATAAAGATGAATTAATTTCAATGCTGGAAACTGTGTTTGAATGGGATTCTGAAGTAGTAATAGAGAAGTATATAAAAGGTGATGAGATTACATGTTCAATTTTTGATGGAAAACAGTTACCTATTATTTCAATCCGACATGCAGCTGAGTTCTTTGATTACAATGCAAAATATGATGATGTTAGTACAATTGAAGAAGTTATCGAACTTCCAGGAGAATTGAAGGAACGTGTAAACAAAGCGTCACTGGCTTGTTATAAAGCATTGAAATGCAGCGTTTATGCAAGGGTGGATATGATGGTAAAGGACGGAATTCCATATGTAATGGAGGTTAATACATTACCAGGGATGACACAAGCAAGTTTACTACCGAAAAGTGCAGATGCAGCTGGTATTCATTATAGTAAACTATTAGATATGATTATTGAAACTTCATTAAAAGCAAGAAAAGAAGAAGGATTTTAAGAAGCGCTATCATGAATACTTTTGACAGTAACATGAAGTATGTTATGATGAATACAATACGAAAATTAAATATTTATCCACTAGGGGGGCCTATTATAGGCTGAGATCAAATGAGAATTTGAGACTCTTAGTACCTGATCTGGTTAATACTAGCGTAGGGAAGTGGGAAGACATTACTATTTTATGAATAAATACTGTCAATTTCACTTTCTTTACGTTTGTAAAGAAAGTTTTTTTATTTTACAGATTTAATAACTGTGGGTAAATACTTAAATTTTATACTTTATTGGAGGGATTTAAATGACATTTTCACAATCATTACGTCAAGAAGTAGATTCAATTTGGGAAGCTAGTTTTCATCACCCTTTTGTAAAACAACTTGGTGAAGGAACGTTAGATTTAGCTAGTTTTCGCTATTACGTACTTCAAGATTCATATTATTTGAGTCACTTCGCTAGAGTACAAACTTTAGGAGCTGCAAAAGCACTGGAATTAGAAACGACAGCTCGTATGGCACACCATGCTCAAAATACATACGAGGCGGAATTATCTTTACATGAGAACTTTGCGAAGAAACTAGGGATAACACAAGAAGAGAAAGATAATTTTATCCCTGCTCCAACTGCATACGCTTATACTTCACATATGTATCGTGCTGCGTATGAAGGACATTTAGGCGATATCATTGCAGCAATTTTACCTTGCTATTGGTTGTATTATGAAATTGGGGAGCGTTTAAAAGAATGTCAGCCAGAAGAGCCAATTTATAACGAATGGATTTCTGCTTATGGATCTGATTGGTTCCGTACATTAGTTGAAGAGCAAATTACACGGTTAGATACTATCGCTGAAAAAGTGACAAAGTCTGACCGGAAGCGAATGAAACAGCATTTTATTATTAGTAGTCAATATGAATATTCGTTTTGGGAAATGGCTTATACTTTAGAAAAGTGGCCAGTGAATACAGAAGTAGAAGATGTCATTGGATAATGAGTAGGGGTATTGCTATACATAGGTATGGATAATACTTATGTATATGATTTCACAAAAGAAGTATCGCAAAAAGACGCATCAATCTAAGTGCGTCTTTTTTCAATTTATAAAAATGAGCCTATGGAAAAAATAACCTAAAAATAGGTATATGAACAAGGTGCATTATCTAGTGATAGGTCATATTTTGTAGGGGTACGTATTGAACTTAGTTTATAGCGCTATTTCTACTTAGATTTAACGAACAGAAATATAAGAAAGCATTGGAAAAGTTGAAGTTTATAAACGGAGGTAATGAAAATGAATAAGTTTCAACAAGAACTACAAGCGTTAAGCCTTAATGATTACCAATCTGGAAATATTGTGTATTGGGACCAACAAAACCAATATCCATATTACTATATTGAAGATGCTGCTCGTCGCTGTGGCGGTTGTGGTCGTTGTGGAGGTTGTGCAGGTCGCTGTGGTGGATTTCGTTGTGGTGGATTTCGTTGTATTGGTTGCTTCGGTTGTTTTGGTTGTGGAGGTTGTGGAGGTTGTGGCGGCTGTGGCGGCTGTGGTAGTTGTTCTAATTGTTTTAGTGGTTTTAATGGTACTACTGATACAACTGGTACTATTGTAACATATGAATATTGATAAGAGAAAAAAGGAATCCAATAGTGAAGTATTATATAATTTTTATTAAAGAATTTAATAAAAACACATGTAGCATTCAAGTGAAAGAATGATATTTAGATTTTTAGTTGTAAATCAAGATAAGATATATAAAGCAATGACTAGACTTAAAACCTAATCATTGCTTTTTTATATTTTTACCATCAAATAAGGAATCTGTTGCTTCTAGTTAGTGGGTAGCGAAAGCAATTATTACAACTATGTAAGATTAATGTAATGTTAATCGATAGTAAATGAAGATACTTGAGTGTATTTTAAATAAGATTTAAAAGTACTGTTTATTTTTAAAATATTGAGGTAAGTAAAAATCTATTAGGAAGTGTATTAAAATGATTGAACTTAAATCTATTATCCATTCGTACAAACTAAAGAGAAAAATAGCAAGGGATTTATACGGAAACAGAGATGAATTGACACTGTTATTAAATGAATTTAATAAAATGAAACACACAGTAACATGTGAAAAAAAGAAAAATAATATATTATCTCGTTTACAATTAATTTATCAACATATGAAATTAGATAAACGGTATCCTCTTCCAATTACTTTTAATAGTAAATTATTGGATCGATTAGAAAAAGAATCTCTTCATTCTATTGAGGAAGGTATAGCATGTCTACAATTAATGTTAGATATGAATTATGAGAAAATAAAACAATATGGATCGAGTACAAGTAGGTCATTTGTTCCATTATCGCAGTCTTCCATTTGTCTTGCTGATTGTATTTGCATAACTGGATTTGTATTAGGATTACTAGGTGCAATTACATTTGGGGGATTAGTTTTATCTGTATGTTCAATTACATAAAGGTTGATATTTGCAAGAAGGGCACCGACTTAAGGTGTTCTTTTTTAGTTTTATTGTAAATGATAAATATTACATCATTCTTATCGCAACAAAGTAGTTCAGCCCCTAACGGTATGCGTCAAGGTGCTGAAATTTGAGAACCCTTCTTTAATAGATAAATATGATTATCAATCTCTTGCATTATAACACTAGGTTAATTAAATGAGAAACTTAATATTTATATGTAGTTATATAAGTGAGAATGTGAACAAATTTGAATGGGTTATTGCGATTCTAGAGATTGTAAAGCCATACATGGATGAAAAAGATTTTGAGCAAGTAATGTTTAAAACTGTAGTTCTTATGCAAGAGGAAATGGATATTAAATAAAATTGTTATTTCATTGTAAGTAAAAAGAGCACACATATAAGCATGCTCTTCGATAAGAAAGGTAGATCCCTATGAGCGGAGAGACTACATACAATATCGTATGTTCGTTTCTTTTAAATGTGAAGAAAAAGTCAACAAAAGGTCAACGTAAAGTCAATGAAAATTCAATAAAAATACTATTTGGTAAGTACATGTAAAAAAGAGCGCCTTGTAAAGGCACACTTTGTAAAGTTTTTTTCTACTGTCGTGTTTTTTTATAGAGTTGAAAGCTATTATCCCACTTATAAAACTAGGCAGTGGGCTCCAAAAGAAGAACCCCTATCGACCAGTTACTAGGGTGACAGTTAAGAAAAGGAGTGGTACTAAAATAATCATTATAAAAGATATTCTTTGATATGGATTTATATAAAAACGCCCCTTTATAGATATATAGTAGTGTATTTATATTTACAATTCAGTAGCTTTGAAAGTTCATTATTTTTAGTAAAGATTTCACTTGGTCACAAATAAAAGAGCAGCTAGCAAAAGCTAACTGCTTTTATAAGAAAATCGGAGAAAGATAACCATGTGTCTAAAGTATTGACGGAATTTTGAGTTTTATTCAGGAGAGAGAAAGAAATGACATATTTAGAGCAAATAAATAAGCTTTCTTCACAATTACCTTTAGTAGTTCTTCAAGATATTCATAATCATGTAAGAGATTGGTTGGCAAGTGGTGGAGAAGAAAATGATTCGTATATTGGTCAGAAATTACGATTCGCAGAAAATTATCTAAAGGCGAGAGGGACAGAATGAAATGCAAACATAAGTGGATTGACATGGAAGATGGAACAAATGACAAGTTCTGTGTGAAATGTAGCCAAAAGGTGAAACAAATGCAAATTGCATTACCTATAAGTATTTCTATTAGCGTTAGTGCAGCTTTACCAATGGCGAGGGAGAAAATGACTATAATCTCATATGGGAGTTTACAAGAATTTTATAAAGATGAAGGAGTTTAATAAAGAAAGAGGATTCGGAATTCAACCCTTGGGAAATGCAACAAAATAGTTATTTTAATAAAAGAAACCCCGATTGTTTGCGGGGTTTCTAAGGGTAATCGTCAAGTAATGAGGTAATCGACTAATTAACCATATCATGAGTTTTTTTGTAAATGTGTCCGAATAGATAAGGTCATCATTTTGAACAAAAACGCTATTTTATAAAAAAGAGAAGCGCTTAATCAAGACGCTTCTCTTAATGCCAATATACAATAACTATTCCATTATAATGTATAAGCGTAAAATATTTAACAATTAGCTATGTGGTAAAAATTTCATTTTGTATTAGTTTAAAACTAAAAAAGAGCACCATATAAGTGCTCTTTTCAAGAGTGAGTATAAATACCAATCATCCTATAATAGTATATGCACCGCATTATGTAGTTGCTACTAAAATTAACTTCATTTTTTAAAATTAGAGGTTTCTTTTAATGAAACCTCTAAAAAGATAACTAAATTTACGTTATTGTAAATTCGATTGCGATAGGAGTTCCTCCATCTAGGACAGCTCCTCCTACAATAGTAGCAGCTGTAGTAGTCACACCAGTAATAGTATCCCCTGTTTGAATAACGCCATTAATATAAAGTGTTAAAAAAGCATAAGAAGCAGGGAATGTTGTTACAGCACCAGTGTCATCAGTGAAGTCTGTGTTAGCAAAAGTTAAATCTGCTCCAGCGACAGTCCCTGTTGCTGCTGTACTTACAAATCGTCTTCCAGCTATAAAGGGCTTAACGATAGGCATTTATGTTCACCTCTTTTTTGAGAATAAACTCAGACAAGTTTTTTGAAAGTCTTGTCCTGTATTTTATTCTATGTTGTGCTTCTTTTAAAAGATACGGCTTGTATACTAGTAAAAAATTATAATTATTATGTGTTTAATAGATGCTGTATAAATTTAAACAAAATAATTCGTTTATAAGTGAGTAGATCGAACGGAGGGGAACCGTATCGTATGAATCAATTGTCATTTTTTAAAGACATCGATGAAAAGGAGATGCATAGACTTGTGGTGAAGGAGCTGAAAAACTACAAAGCATTGTGCGTCCGGATGAAAAATCAAGAAGAACAGGCTCGAGCGGGGGGCATCGTTCTTTTTCCTAAAATGAAAGGTGACGAAAAGAATCATGAGATACGTGTTAAACAAATTGAACGGACGTTGTAACATCTCTTGATGAAGAGGAACGTAGGATAATTGAAATGAAGGACTTAGGGAATCGAAAGGTTAAAGATTCGTTTGTGTACAACGAATTTATGATAAAGCGTGATCCGTTTTATCATAAAGAAAAAAGTGATATTCAGTTGATAGCTACAGCTGTGGGGATTATATAAACTTAGTTTTGAGGTATCGGAAATGGGATTCTAGTATTTTGTAATGTTGTATAGATTGGTTAAGATGAGGTTGTTCTGCTTTACATGTTATATTATTTCCCTGCCCTGCCAATTGGTAGGGTTTTTTCATTCTATTAAAAATAATAATAGCTCGTCCAAACCTTTTAAATCTATCTTACATAGTATGTAGTAATAAATTTAAAAGGGGGAAACTAGTATGTCTTATTCCTACTATGATCATTGTAAGGATAACAAAAAGAAATATCATGATTGTCATAAAAGTAGTAAGAGTTATGACAAATGTGATAAAAAACATGATGAAAAGCCTTGGGTTAATGTAAAAGTGAATTGTTGTTCTGATGATAACCAATACAATCTTGTAAGAGCGTCTGCTTTTAGAGCTGTGAGCACAGTTAATCAGATTGTGCCAGCAAATACTTTTGTAAAAGTCTTATTCCAAAATGAACAATTTGATTTAGCAAATGAATATAACCCTGCAACATCCATTTTTATACCAAAGACAAGGGGTGTTTATTCTGTTATTGGAACAATTGCGTTCATTCCCAATAATCTAAACGTAAACTATAGAGCGCGGGTAGAAATTCGAGTTAATGGAAATCCAGCAATTGCAATAGATAATGATTTTTTTGGTCCAATAAACTTTGCTAATGTTGTTGCCGTTTCATCAATAATTCAATTGAATGCTGGGGATGTAGTCGAGGTTTTTGCACAAAGTAGCGTAGCTGGAGTTATCTCTACTGTAGAAAATAGTACGCATTTTGAAGCTGCAAGATTTCCGTCTCCAACAGAATAAGTGATATGAAATCCATCAGTAATCTTATCTAAGTAAAGTCACTAATTTATATTTGACCTGCATAAATGCAGGGCTTTTTTTCGATAAAAAGGGAACGTTTCCGGGGATTTCTCAAAACAGAATCAATATTACTCTATATCTATACAGTTCTTTGAAAGAAGAATAGTGTGGGGATAGCGTAGCCCCTTTATCAAAACGTTACCGGAGAACGGGCAAGGGCGGTAAGAATCCGCAAGAAGGACGAAAAGACCAATTGAATTTATATAGTCAGCCACGATGTGTGAGTGTCGTGGCTTTTGTGTTTCTTATTGAGCCTGGTATATTTGCTGGGTTGATTGGTGATATAAACGTTTGATATACAGGTGCTTTAATTATATATAGGGGATTGCTCTTTTTCGTTTGCCCCTTTACATATATTGAAGAGTGTAGGACAGGCTCACTCGCTTGTATCTACCTTATTTCAATACTCATAAGAAACTCTTTATCACATTAAGAGCATCTACTGGCGCAGGTGCTCTCTTTTTATTGAACAAAATGGGGGAGGGTTGTTATAAATGATAGGGCTTAATCCACTCCATGAATGGTGGAAGATGAGTAGTTACACAAAATGGTATCACTACTTCTGGTTGACGCCAATAATTGCAGTGTTTCTCGGAATAGCTTGGGTAGTTTTAACAATCGTTGATTCTGTTTTATTTAAGAAATAGGAATGATGCCGAATGATAAGACCAATATCAATTATCGTAGACGCTGCCATGATCTGGTTGGTGTCTTGTTTGTTGTTAAGGAAAGATAAGGGGCGAGGCAGACTTGCAAATTGGAATATTATTAGTGTAAAACAAAAAACATAGGCTAGTAAACAAGCTGTTTTCAACTTTTATTCATAGAATATGATGAATTCTATTTTTAGAGGAGGGAATCATATCTATGGGATGCAACAATAATTTTGGACATTCTCGAGATTGCAATAGATTTTGGGATGATTTAGTATTTTGCGGATGCGGTCGTAGACGCAGAAGAAACGATTTTAACGACTGTCATTGTAGACGTGACTGCGATTGTGATGAGTGTCGTCGCAGACGTAATCATGACCGTGATCGTGATGATCGTCGAGATTGGTAAAGCCTTTTAAAAGAGTGCATATCTTTATAGCACTCTTTTTTATTAAGATTTTTAATACTTAATAATTTGAAAGGCGCAGTCTCAATTGGATTTAGCGTTTAACAAAACAAACGAACGAAAAAGAAAAGTAAGAATCAAATGATTCCTGCTAGGTGGAGATATAAGATGGATAATCCGATAGTGCTAATAAATTCTGGTGAAATGTAAAAATCTGATTTAAATCCGTTTGGTGTTTTGATTTTAAGGTTCATGTCCCGACTCCCTTAGCTCTTTTTTATCTTACATTGCTATATACAAACCAAAAGGAAGTTCGTAACAAATAAACGAGAAATATTTTTAAATAAAATTTATTTAGCAATCAGCATAAGTAGTGAACTCATGAAAATATAAAAACTTGAACGTGAGGTGACAGGTGAAATGTAGATGGCGAGACAGCGTAGTCCAGACCGTGATAAAGTATTTGGCTTAGTTACATAAAATAGAAGATATGAGTAAGTGAAGAAACGGCATAAAAAGAAGCGTAATTCGTCAAAGGAACATAATGATCCATTACCATCAAGTTAAGAAATTTATTGTTTCCGATTAATAGTAACGTTTTTATGTGATTGTTATTGATTTTAAAAAATAAAAAATCGCCTTATTTAAAGGCGATTCATAATTTATTTATAAGAGATTACATTAATAAACAACAAGATAGCAACGTTAGAAGAGTTAGTTCGAAAATTAATAAATGAGAAATCAGAGCAGCCGTAAGCTGTTTTTATTTTGCACAAAATACGGATTTTGTATGGGATTTCCTGCGATAAATTCACCATGAATAAGGTTGTCTCATATCATGTAAAGATTGCTTTATTAAGATGATAAAAGGATGTGAACGTATTGGAAGATGTTTATGTGAAAATTGATAGTTTAAAAGCAGAACAAAAAGAAATCATGCGAGATATTCGTAATTTAGAAACCCGCACAACAATTAATGAGAAAGACATAGCAACAATTAATAAGCAATTAGAAAAGATTAGCATGAATACAACTTGGATTTTGCGAATTATTATTAGCGCAATCACTATGTCAGTTTTGGGTTTAATATTAAAAGGGATGATTTAAAATATAAAAATAAAAGTACTTATTAAGAGAGGGACAAGCGTCTCTCTTTTTTTATTATAAATAAGGAGTGAAAAGATGGATCGTATGGATGTATTACTGAAAGCATTTATAGTTTTATTCGGTGGCTTCTGCGGATACTTTTTGGGAGGACGGGATACAACGTTGAAAGTTCTTGTTATTATGGCAGCAATTGACTATATTACCGGTGTATTCGCAGCAGGAATTAATGGAGAGCTAAAAAGTAAAGTTGGTTTTAAAGGCATCGCCAAAAAGGTGGTGCTTTTTCTTTTGGTCGCAGCAGCCACACAAGCTGATGCAGTTATGGGAACAAACAGTGCAATTCGTGAAGCGACGATTTTCTTCTTCATTGGGAATGAATTACTTTCACTTTTAGAAAATGCAGGTCGTATCGGAATCCCTTTACCATCAGCTTTAACTAATACGGTTGAAATTTTAGATGGGAAACAAAAACAAACGGAGAAAAAAGGAGTGGATCAATAATGGGACAAATAAGCAGCAACGCAAAAAGAAAATTGGAATGCTTGGATAGAAAAATTTGAAGGATGGAAAAGGGGGTTACTGCATGAGCATCGTGTCGGTTGAGAAAAAGCGTGAGTTTATTGAATGGTTCAAAGAGCATTACAAAATGAAATGGAGAGAGTGCCTTTGGATTTTGGAATATTTACTGAAAAATGAAGGGGCATTAAAAAGGGTTCATTTTGTAGAACGAGTTAAATTCGATAAACCAATTTCATTGTTTATGTCTACGCAATGCACAAAAACAGTACCATTTAAATTTTATAAAAACAATTTAGTTTCTGATGATCCAGACAAAGCTTTTGATCAGATCCGTTTTAATCAAAAAGAAACAATTTTTATTGAATTAAACTTCGCTGATAAATCCAGATATCCGTTATTCATTGAGGTATTAGAAGGTGAAGTATCTGATGAAACAGATATACCTTTTACTGAAAGATTGGAACTAGCACAGGTAGTTAATGATTTAGAAAAACTCGCCAAAGCACAACTTATCGATCATGCACTAGACACAAGAAACGAAGAATTGTTCCGTAAGTTGATTGCGAATTAAGGGAGAGGTGGAAGAATGGTGATCCTTTACAAATTCAAACTCACAACTATTTTCGAACATTGGCCAAATGAAGAATTTGTAGTAGCGGAAACGGAAGGAAAAGCAAGATTCCTGTACTGGCAGAAGTTCAGAACAAGATTTCTAACAATGCCAATGGTTGAATTTATGAAGTTTGTAAAGTGCGAGAATGAAGGCGTTTTTGATATCAAGCGCATGTACAGCGCAGAGAAAGCTTTCAAGAAAATGCAGAATTATCGCAACCTGCATTTCGCTTACATGGGTATGCGAGTAAATATAGCTGGCATGTGGGGTACGATCGTCGGAAACTGGAAAACTCATTTGTTCGTTTTGTTCGATGGAGAAATTGAGAAGCACAACTGTCATCCTTTTTGGGAAATTGCTTACTACGATGATGAGGGGAAAGTGGTGCAAAACTACCAAAAAGGAGAGTATGCGGTATAAGTAAAAAAGGACGAGCAGTCGTACCTGCCGTCCTTTATAGGAGAAAAATTATTCTGGATTAGAACTACGAATAACCAGAAAACGCGCTTTAAAACAGTGTTGTCAAAGATGTAATAATCTATGCAACAAAAAGCTTAGTCGGAATTCAAAACACCAAATGGCTTGCATTGGCAACAGGCTCAAAAGTAGTATATGTAAAATGAAAAATTCCATACAAAAAGCAGACAACATTTTCGGTTGTCTGCCAGTTAGTCGAATGAGTTAGCTAATTGTGATAAATTGCATTCCCATTGCGAGAAGAGTGAAGCTGCTAGTTCAAACAGCTTGTTGGTATTATTTTCGATATTTTTAAAAACATACAGTAAGAATTAGAAAAGTGATGAACCAATCTGCCTCTTACTGTAAAAGAAGGAAGTACCAGCCGTGGAGTAAGCGGCTTGAAAATAGTATGTATTGATTTTTGAAAAATATTCAAGGGGTGAAGAAACATGGAATGTGCACAAAATACTGTATATAAAATCACTCAGTTAATTAGTGAAGCGAAAGAGAAAAGTTATGAGTAAATATAACAATAAAAAAGTTAAACTAGACAGTCATGTATTTGATAGTAAAGCTGAAGCCGATTATTACTCCGGATTAAAAATACGGCAAGCTGCAGGTGAAATTACCAGCTTTGAATTACAGCCAAGATTCACTTTGCAGCCAGTATTTATAAAGAACGGCAAAAAATATCAAGCAATTACATATAGTGCAGACTTCATGGTCTATTTGCCGAATGGTGATGTGGAAGTCGTAGACATAAAGGGTATGGTTACCGAAACATTCGCGGTGAAAAAGAAGATGTTCGAATACAAGTACCCACATTTACAACTCATCTTGCTAAAACATGTGAAGAAATACGGTGGCTTCATCACGCTAGATGAGTACAACAAGTTAAAACGTGAAGAGAAAAAACTAAAACAAGCAAAATAAAGGGAGCGGATTATATGTCATATATCGAATTCAAGCCAACGTTAAAGAAAGTAAATCTTAAGCCTGATGGGAAAAAAGAAATTGTGTTGGAAGTAACGGATTCATCATTACGCGGTAAGTTGGATGTACTTTCAGAAATGATTGATACGAAGGTATTTATCTCACTGGAATCCATGCAGGTTAATTTCAATGTTACTGTAAATGCGAAAACGAACGAACCACTAACACAGTATGAAGTTGATGATAAAGGTGTTGTGAAAGAAGTAAAGGCATCGTTTGAACAATTAGAAGCTGATTTCGATATTCCAGAAGAGAAAATTCCAACTCGTGAAGAGAAAGAGCAAGCAGATCGTGAAATTGTAGATGCGTTTATCATTAGTGGCCTTGCTCCAGGTTTAGATGATTTACCACATGATTTTGCTTACATCGTGAAACGAAAACTTGAGGGAGAGTCTTATCTGAAGTTAGCGAATGAGCTGAAAATTTCTAACGTGAAGCTAATTGAAATGATCGATGATTACCGCGCTCGTATAGCACCGATGGCAATTAAATGGCACGAATGGAAAGAAAATCAGCCAGATGTAGCAGAACAACCAAAGGCAGAAGAGAAACCGAAGGAAGAAACAGAGACAGAAGAAACGGTTGTAACGGAAGAAGAACAGGTGCAAGAAAAAGAATCGCAATCTTCTGAATAAAGTAAAGCTGCAGATGAGGATAAACCTTTTGATGAAAAATTAGAAGACTAATAAAAGTAGGTTGGTAGTATGACAAGTTCGTTGTGCTACCTACCTTTCAATCTCATATGGGGTGATGGATTGAGCAAAACGGAGAAACGTCAAATCCGAATCAGGATTTTAAATATACAGGATGAACATTGCAAAGGCTGTAAAACTGTTCCGAAATCAGTTGGAAACAATTATGCGCTAGCACGGTGGTGTTCAGAGAACTGTGAAATCGGTGAAAAACTAAAAACATTAGGTGAAAGCCTACTCGAGGGGAGAACGGAACATATGGCTGAACAAAAAAACTGGGATCAAATTTGTGCAACTGCTGAAAAATTACGTGCTTCTGATGAAAAAAAATGGACTTGGGGGAAAATCGGAGCAGAGTTCGGAGTAACAGAAGGCAATTTATATTATCACGTTGCAAAAAGACGTGAAGCAAATACAGCGCCTGATAAGTGTGTGGGCGCATCAAAGAATCCTCAGAACACAAAACCATCACTACAACCTCAAAACGTTGAGAAAACGATTTATGAACCGTTAGATTTTAAAGTTATAGAAGAGGATTATTTAAAGAAGGTGACGGAATTGGATTCAGGATGGAAAGTACAATTAACTGAATTAATAGATGAAAAAAATACACTTCAAAAAGAATTACGTGAAGTATCGAAACTGTATGAGGACCTCAAAAAAGCAAATGACATACTTGCAAAAGAACATATCGCGGAAACAAAATTACGCTTGGAAGCAGAAGATGCACTAAAGCTCATGCAAGATCAGCTACAATCTCGTGATGAGGATTACAACACAGTACTTAATGAATTTAATGCAATTACGGAAAAGAATCATGAATTAGAGCATGACCTTCGAAAAATGCATATCCAAGTTGGTGCTGCAAATGAAACGGCAGAGATGGAAAGAAAGCATCGTATTGAGCTACAAGGTAAAACACAAGCGCTTGGTATGGCGCTCAAAGTAGTTTTATAGGTGAGCGATATGAAACTGACAAAAGAAGAACGAAAAGAGCTCACATACCAAATTGGTGACATTATCGAACAGAAATGCAGACGTTGTTATTACAATCGCACATCAAACGAATGCTTCAGTATTAATGAGTGTAAAGCATGCCCGACTGGTGATGAGTTACGCCAGTTGGGTAGATATTTTGATACACAGCCTAAAAAGAATGGTGGACCTAGAAAGAGAATTCCAGTTGGATTAACACCTGAAATCGTAAGGGATTTGAATAAGCAGGGAATTCCGGATACGGAAATCAGCATTATGTATGAACGTAACTTTACTTATGTTGGAAAGCTCAAGAAGAAGTGGGAAAGTGAAGGGAAATGGAAAGGTCCAACTGATATGAGAGAAATCAAAAAAGGCTAGGATTTCTCCTAGCAATCAAGCATAAGTCGTATGGAAAGGACGTATTGTGCAAACTGGGTATTTTCAAGTTCATTATATGACGATTATCGGGTAGGTAGGTTGAATTGTAGCAATCTTTACGCAGGTTTTACATGATATTAAAAATTTTGATAAAGACCAAATTTGAATTTTATTAAAAAGAAGAAACGGAGGAATATGCAAAAGACTTTGAAAGGTCCATAAAAAAAGAATTCAGTAAAACACTGAATTCTTCTACATGTATTTTTATTTGTTAATCCATTTAGAAATAATAGGATAATGAAAGTCTTTTTCTTGTAGTACATATAAAATTCCTTTTATAGGTCCGAAAATCAATAAAAGAAACAGTATTAGATATAAAGGAGCTACCCCGAAAATAATCAATGCGTTATTTGAAGCCAAGTCTAAATTAGACAAAGATAGTATTAAGATTCTTGTTATGAAAAGATTCCAAATGACTGTAATTATCCAAATGAATAGTTGGTAAAAAACAGCTTCAAGGATATTTTTTCGAATGTTTTCTGATTTGAATATAAAATAAAAAACCAATGGTATATAAAAAATTGTGACACTAAAGAAAATAAGAATAAAAAAAGATAATAATGTAAGAAAATGCATAATTAATTTTATGTTCTTTTCTTGAGTTAGGATCATTAAGGTTCTCCTATATTTATGAGATTTATTGTGCCTATTAAAATATGTACTGTTGATAATTATAACATGAAAATGGATTGTAATAGAATACTGCATAAAAAGAACAAGTAATAAATTAAACAAAAGCGTTATTTGAATAGAAAATGGCAGGTAATTGACTAAGTTACCTGCCGTGATCCAAAACAGTACGGAGGAACAAGCTCCGTTTTGAAAGAGTGTAGTCATGGGAAGTTGACTTACAGATAGTATGTGTAATGTAAAAAAATTATTTGTAAAGGAGAACGAAAAAAGAGTACATATCAAATATGTACTCTTGAAAAAAGGAAGTGTATATAAGTGATGAAACACTATACTACAACATATGCTTGTCTCATTTAAAAGTGCAAGGAATAAAACAAAATAGTTATTGTATAATGACAAAAATTAAAGAACCTGTTAGCTATAACAGGTTCTGTGTACAAGGAGTTCAAGGAATACAAGGAAACTGGTCTAGAGAAACCTGTGTATTCTTTGGCTTAATAGTAATGTATTCAAAGCAAACATAAAAATGAATAAAAGTTAAATAGAAGCCTTATTTAATAAAATAATCGCGTACAAAAAATGTACACGATTATATAGAAACTATGTCTTGCGTGCTCATTGTATTGTATGTCTATTGTATGTAAAACGTGATACATTGCAATACATTAAAAGAGCACTTTTAGAAGTGCTCTCTGACCAAAACTAATAATGAAAAAGAATACCCAAGATATTATATGTATATTTTTTAGATAGGTGTAATTTTAAAAAAAAATCTTTCTATTACACAACAAAGCAGCTAGTTAACAAAACTAACTGCTCGTTGTACAAAAGAAACGCTGCGCTTACAGAAATAGTTTGTAACTTTAAGTTACAAAAATAGTATGAACGTGGTTAAAAAAGTTATTCAGAAATGAAAGAAAACAAAATAAAAAAGAGCACCATGCATCAGTGCTCTTTAAGATAGGAGGTAACACTTTGAGCTGGATGTTTAGGTTAAAAATATATGACGTAGAAAAGAAATAAGACCTAAAATTTCTTTTCAACTCCATACAAAAGAGCAGCTAGCAAAAGCTAACTGCTCGCCCAAGGAAAACAGAGAAAGGATAACCATGTATCTATAGTATTTACGGAATATTGAGTTTTATTCGGACAAGTCAAAGGAAAGAACTGTATATTATTGCTTTTCGGACAAGTCTCTTATAGTGACAGTTACTGGCTTCATGTGTAAGAACTACACGTGTATCTTGAAAATAATGATTATTTATCCAAATGTAAATTTACAATTAGAGTAGAATCGCATCAATACGCTCGCAGTTAACTACAGTGATATCTCCATTTTCACCTATAAATGTAGCAAGGCATGATTTATTATGGAATCCTACAAACATAGAAGCTTTTAATACTGTGCCGTTAACTAAAAGTTGTTTTATTTTTTTTCCTAAGTAAAATGTTTCTAAAAGATAGCAAATATCTTTAGAACTCTCTTTGGGGGTTGAGATAAAAGAAGGTCGGTTATTTGGAAGAGATGTTAGATTAGGATTGAATACTTTGGGGATAATAGCATAGTTTATGAAAACTGACATTTTTTTGACTCCTCTTTTTTGTAGTTTATATTGAAATATGCTTATGGAATTGTGAGGTAGGGCTTTTTTCAAAGCCCCATCTTTACTCTACTCAGCTTCAATTCTAAGTGCTTGAATATCACGACAGTCCAAAATAATAATAGAGCCAGGTTCTGTTGTGTTATCCACAAATGTTACACAAAAATTATCTGGATTAAAGTTAGTAAAAATAAGATCCTCTAGTGTTGTTCCTGTAAGGAAAACATCTACTTCTGTACCTAACTGTAATCTTTCTAATTGTTCGCAAACACATTTTGTATGCTCAGCCATATAAAAAACCTCCTTTCCTCGGTTTACTATTAATATATGTATAAATTAAATAGAACGATTGGAGTAATAGCTTAATAATACTAATTATTTTGCTAGTTAATATGTTTATAAAATAATCCTTTTAATAGAAAGTGAAGTTAGGAAAATGGAAGATAACGTAAAGCTTTTAGGTGATGACGGAATGTTAGGAATGGAGTTCAAGAAAAGAAAGATTCGTGTTTATAACACAGAAGGCGATGTGATGGAATTACTTTCTACGAGAGTGTAGACTCAAGAAGTCATCGATTTTCTAGAAGAATGCAAAAAGAAAATGAAGTAAAAGTTCATTAGAGTAGATCGAACGGAGGGAAACCGTATCGTATAAATCAAAAGGAAATTCCAGATAAGGAAATCAGTATTATGTATAATCGTAGCTTTACCTATGTTGGAAAGCTCAAGAAGAAGTGGAAAAGTGAAGGGAAATGGACAGGACCTACTAATTTGAGAGAAATCAAAGGGGGTGGAGCGAATGCCTGAATTAGTTGATGTAAAAGCCATGTCGGATATCGGATTTGCTTAGTAACAAAAAAGCCTCTCCAATCAGATTTGAAGAGACTTTTCTTTCACATATCATAGCAATTTAGCTCTTGTTAAACTAGGATTTAAGTTCATTCTAAGATGTTTATGGCGTACCGATAGTTACTGCCAGCAATGCAGCAATTCTATCTAAAGCTTCCTGTACTGTAGTAGGAGGAAGAGGAGCCCAGTTTGCTGGATTAATAGGTGTATAGGCTAAATCGAAAGCATCATCAACTCTAATTAAAGATGTACTTGTTCCTATAAGATTTATTCGGGAACGAATAGGTAATGAATCAACTGTCGCTCTGACTCTTGTAATAACGTTATTATCGCCGTTGACAAATAAATTCCCTGAATTAGGGCTGGGATTGAGGATGTTTTCTGTAATAGCAAAACTGGTTAAATTTAAGGGGTCAATTGGAATGTGACCAGGTAGCACATTAATAATGACATTACCATTTATTCCTCCACCAACTAAGTTGACTTGGGTATCTGTGGTTGCTTGCGAATTAATAGTAATATTGCCACTAGAAACGAACGAAGCAAACATTGCCATGTTAATTCCATTTTGAGTATAACCAGCGGATAACATTGAATCACGGATATTCACTTGATTCACAGTAGTCGATAAAGCTGTGAATATAGGAGTAGGGGTTATATTAACGCTAACAAAGAATAATTTACCTGAAATACTTTGTGCCGCTTGAAAGTTAAAATCAAGAGGCGCACTTAGTAATGTCAGATTAACAAACCCAGATCTAGGATCCTGGGAAAAGTTCAAATCAAACCAAGACGGATCATTTATATCGAAAGGAATTTGTAATCTAGTTAATAAAGTACTAGTTCCTACTAATTGAACGTTAGCTTTTAAATGAATTAATGGTTCAATATAGTTACCAGGTCCAATAGAGATAGCATAACGTTTAGTTATATTTAAAGGGTCCGGAAATGGGGCAATAGCATCTGTTATTGATGCCATTGCTGCAGTCACTGTTAAAAATGGTGCGCATTCAGAACCATCAGCAGTAGCGTCATTACCAGCTTTGTTTACATAGACGATTTGAGTGAAAGTTGGTAGGGGTTCTATACATCCAGGTCCAGTAGGCCCAGTACTTCCAGTAGGCCCAGTGATCCCAGTACTTCCAGTAGGCCCAGTGATCCCAGTAGGCCCAGTAGGCCCAGTAGGCCCAGTGATCCCAGTAGGCCCAGTAGGCCCAGTAGGCCCAGTAGGCCCAGTACTTCCAGTAGGCCCAGTGATCCCAGTGATCCCAGTAGGCCCAGTACTTCCAGTAGGCCCAGTGATCCCAGTAGGCCCAGTACTTCCAGTAGGCCCAGTGATCCCAGTAGGCCCAGTACTTCCAGTAGGCCCAGTGTCCCCGGTAGGCCCAGTGGTTCCAGTAGGCCCAGTGGTTCCAGTAGGCCCATCGGTAGGTCCAGTAGGCCCAGTAGGCCCGGTAGGCCCAGTAGGCCCAGTAGGCCCGGTAGGTCCAGTAGGCCCAGTAGGTCCGGTAGGCCCAGTAGGTCCGGTAGGCAGTGTGAATGGTGGAATAGCTGGTAAAGTAGGTCCGAGTAAATCAGGATTTATTGCAGCAGAAGATAAAAACTCGTCCAATATAATTCACCTCTAAAAAATTCGTATTACTAATAGTAAATGCAATAATAAAGCGATGCGATATGGACAAGCGAATGTATTTTATAAATTTAACAAAAATTTCATTTAATAAGTATTCAAAAATCAAAAAGGAGCTATTTTAATTGTCTCTTCAATATCTAAATCTCCAAAATCCACTGTATATAATCCGAATCCTTCTTTTCCATCTACATATAGTAATGCTTTTCCGCCTTCATCATCACCGATTGCCAGTGAATTTGGTATATATTTTTGAATATCATGTGCTTCATTCATCTCTATGCAATCAGTAGGGCTCCAAATACGTATGTAAAGTTCATTTTGTACATTAATCTCTGCATTTGTACAATGTTGGATTACTTCTAAATAATCTAATGGTACATCTATTGATGAGAACTTTTGTAATTCTTGAATGGCCTCTTTACTCGCTGGTGATTCCTGAGCTTCTAATGTGAAGGCTTCATTTAATTTTTCTAGAATATTCATTAATAATCAATCCTCTCATACTTTACTTTTAATTTATCAAGAGGAACTGTTAAATGCTCATCAAAAGGTATCATTGGCTCAGTTTCAGGTGAATCCCATGGGCGTCTTGAATCAACTGTCTTACGATGTACTGTTACATAATCTGTTTTAAAAATTCTTTCAAATCGAGATTCAAAGTATTCTTGTTTTGAAATTATGTAGGAAAGGGAAGAGATTGTAAATATAAAATACAAAAATGAAGACTATGTGTATGTGAAATATGATATAAAGATGTATTCAGACTCTGGAAGAACAAAATTAGTTGATTTGTATTCAGAACAGTTTGCTGAAAGATATAGATAATACTTTTCTTTAAAATAAAAAACTGAACTAGGTAATTTCCTAATTCAGCTTTTTTAACATGATTTCACCCATATAGAATTTTTCTACCAACAAAATTAAGCTTCCACTTTTTACAAGAAGGACATAAATATAATTCAATAACAACAATACTGTCCTCAACTAACTCTTCAAACTTATCAAACGGCATTGTATCAACCATTTTATATACATCCATTCATTCACCACATTCACACTTCGCACTTTCTATAGAACGAGAATTAAATACTTCTAAAGCATTATTACATAAGAAGTAAACCAATTCATGTGAAGGCTCTATTTCAGACGCTTCAGCTTCACGCCATACGCTTCTGGGAATCTCAGGTGATACACTTACTAGTCAATCCTCTATTATTTGACGCCAATCGAATAATAGAGTTCGTTTTTATTTAGTTTAAACAATTCTGTTTCTAAAGATATAAATACTAAGACTGTGTATTTTGTTGTAAAAATGCTTCTAAAATTCTTTTAACTGGCAGACTCGATTTTTTCAGTAGACTCTCTGCTTTATCCATTATTTGCTTGTTGGAAGCGATTATTTTTTTATATTCTTCATTGTTAAAAGAACGCAAAGAGTCTATTACATATTCAGCTAATTCATCATTCGCATTGAGTAAATCTAGTAATAAATTGAATCCATTCATCCCAGTATCTTCATCTATACAATATACTAATCTAATTTTATATTTATCATCTCTGTCCTTTAGATTTTGAAGCAATTTATCCCAATCATTTTCAGTAAATTCACTTATCAACTCTTGTACATACATAAATTCATCATCATAGAAGTAGTTATCTGAGCTATTTTCAGATAATACTGCATCTACTTTTTCATACATTTATGTTCCTCCTCTATTTGGTAAATCCACCTGGTAATGGTGCATTAATTTGACCTGTTGGATATCCACTAACCACATTGTCACCTATTTTTATTACATCAATTTCTACGCCGTCAATAATTTCCCTATGAAAAGTTGCTCCATCTCTCCCTCTAATACCTAACGGGGAAGAGTTACCTATATCAGTTATACTATCTAAAATCTTTGTATCACTCCAACTATCTGGAAATATTGTACTATTTTTTATTTTAGCCAATTTCCCGTCAGGGAATTGAGTCGTATATTTGATATCTTTCGTACCATTTGGATTGACCTTAATCGTCTCTGTAGCATAATTAGGATGACTATTTTTAATATTTGATGAATGTCCTCCAATAATTTCATTTTTATTAGGATTTTTTCTCTGTCCCAAAAGAATTTTCTCTTCCATTTCGGATGAAATAATTGACTTAGTCCCGCTGGCTTTCCCAACAGGTACTTTTTTAGCTGTATTTACAGCCTCAGTAGCCTTAGCAGTCATTTTAACTCCTTTTCCTACTTTAGCTATCTTTCCAAAGGGTGTAAGTCCGGCTACAGCCATGACACCTGCTCCAGCACGTTCCCACCCCGAAAGTTTTTCGCCAGTAGATGGATCAATACCATCCCAAACACGACGAACATCATACTCACCACTTATTTCACCCGCTATATCCCTAGCTAGTTTTTTACCATCAAAACCCTCTTTTTCTGATGATAGTGGTCCACACATTGCACCTTTTTCCATTGTAACATCTTGATTATCTGTATTGCGGAATTTTTCGGCAATTCGTTTCAAATCTTCTTCCACTTGTATAAGTGAATTGATAGATGTAAAAGCTTTTGGTCTCGCATCATTGAACATTTGAATGAATTGTTGATTAGAGGCACCAATCCATTGAAAACACAAATGATCAATTTCATTACATAAATTATTATGTATAGATTCTAATGCGATTCTGGTATTACTTGCACGATTTGCGACTTCTTCTAGCATTTCAGGTGTTACCTTGATTTGAACCATTTTTTTCCTCCCTTTCCCAATTAAAATTATGAGACAAAAAGAAAAAAATGTAAATACAGAAACTTTAGATTAATATAATAATATTCGCGTGAAATAGAATCCGCTTAATTGTAAATGAAGCCTATATATGTTAAATATTCCCTTACAAAAGAATAGTTTTATTAAAAAAACAGTCCTGTTGGGCGGCTTTTTTATTTATTTCGTATTAAGTGGGATTAGCTGAGGAATATGGGCACCAAGTAGAAATGGATAAGTTGGAGTAAACTACCCGTTCAATAATGTATTAAATATTTCTGTTTAGCTACTTGTTACTTTATCGGATGGATAGATGTGCATAAGTGATACTATGAATATCTAAAGTGAATTAAAAAAACAAGGTTTCCAATGAAAACCTTGTTTTTTTATCTATTAATTATTTTCTTTTAACATTTATGTATATTCTTTCATAACCATTTGATGCAAGCATTGTGCCTAACTCCATTTTGTAGTTACCCTTATCTAAGTATGCGTGATAATCTCGCTCCCCTGAATTTTTGAAAGGTAATGCAACAATATCGTTAATTTCTTTATCTAGATTTAAATCTGAATTTATTAAGGTAATCCAATTTTTTGCTAACTCTACAGTAGCTTTATCAATTATAAATGTAATCATGAAATCATTTTCATTCTCACCTACTAAATAGAGTTGCCCTTGTCCATAATCATAAATCTTTCCTAAATTAGGATTAGAGGAAAGTAATTCTACCCTTTCACCATCGCCCATCTGGCCGCCGCTGATATATACGCTTTCGTATTTGAAATCTTCATTATAATTATTGTTTATTTTAGTTATTAGATTTTGAGCTTCTTTAGATACAGAATTTATTAGCAACGGTGAACTGTTTGTCCAGCTACTACTGTCGTAATGAAATTCACTTGTAATCATAGAGCTAGGGAGATCAAACGGTGGTAATTCAGGTTTTGCTTCTACAAAATTAATTGCATTATATAGAAACTGTGCATATTGTTCACGAGTTACAATTTTTTTAGGTTCAAACATATTATTTCCTGTTCCAACTACAATTTTATTTTCTTGAAGTGCACTGATTGCGTCAGTAGCCCAATAATTTTTTTCAACATCTTCAAATGTAGTTATAGATGATGTTCTTAATCTGAAAGCCTTTTTTAATACAGCAGCCAACTGTTCACGAGTTAAAGTATCATCTGGGCCAAATTTACCATTACCATATCCATTCATAATTCCAGCTTTAGCAATCGCTAAAATTTCTTTTTCAAACATAGTACCTTTTACATCATTGAATGGATTTTTGAAAGGAGGGTCAGTAGGATCAGTCACTGGTTGCATATAAGTATATAACAATCTAGCAACTTGACCTCGTGTGATGGGATCACCAAAACCAAATATACCATTTCCATAACCAGCAAAGATCTGTTTCTCTTTTAAATCCATAATTGCATTATAAGACCAATGATCTGAAGGAACATCGCGAAATCCAGTCTCAGCTTGTGCATTTGTTAAAGAGGTAAACGTTGATGTAGCAAGAACAGCGCCTGCTATAATAATTTGTTTGAATTTCATTAGTGAGCTCCTTTTAATTAATTTTTTACAAATTAATTACTTATTTCATTAATAAATATAAATATAGCAATTAATATTATATTTATATTTGCAAATTAAATCAATATTTAGTGATAATTGGATATTTAGATAGATTACAAATAAATTTCGATTACTATCCATAACTACTAGGAAAGGCATACTATGTAAGTTTGATTAAATGCAGAAACTTGAATGAAGTCCGTATCTGCATTACGAAATAAAGGGCCGGATGTATACGTTTGATAGCGAGGTTCGCATTGACAATCACAGTCGCATTTTTTACGCTTCTTCCGGTAGCACTTATGTGAACGGTCGTAATTATAGCATGTACTAAAAAGCACGAACCTCCTTTTAATTTATATTTACTAATTTGTTGAATCTAAATTCTGTATTTAAATCAAAGGCACCTGTATAATACACTGTTTCTATGATGAAAGATTGGAATTCACAATTGATGCAAAAATAAATGGCTGGACACAATATAAAGTACATAATAGCAAAGATCAAATATTTTATATTATAGCAAACTCAGAGTTAGTTACTGTCAAGAAAAGAGAAATTCACTTTTATAAGGAAGAACGTTATTGTTTTCAATTCTATTATCTAATTTAATAAATAAAAAGTTATCGTAATCTTTGGTATGTTAAGTATCGAGGTTTTCACAGATAATGCCCCTGAATATATTATTTGAATTTTCTGAAAATATAGGGAGACGTTTGAATTTATATTATTAGTGAGCAAGTCTAAGCAAATTGCAAGAATAAACATAATCTATCTTATAAAGTAGTGAGGCAGTACTAAAAAGATGAGATTTACTTTACTAGTTTTTTTATAGTATGTAGGTTGGATTCCAAAAGACTTCTTCACTACTTTATAAATTTTAAAGGAAAGGATGATATAAATGGCAGAACATCGTGAAGATGAAATCCGTACTTTGTTACGCGCATTTCAATTAGTAGGAGCGAGGGTTGTATTATTTTTGCCTTCATTTCACGTAGAAGGTCTTATTACTCGAATCGGAGAAACCTTTGTTACACTTCGTCGTGGTAATGGAGAGGGCGTAGAAGTTGAAAGTAATGATAATGGAAATGCACTTGAAAATCCTAACCAAATTAGTGTCAAAATTAGTGATATTTTATCAGTTAGTGATGATCGAGGAGAGTAATTAGCAAGGTGAAAAAATGCACTAGGTATTGTATTCCTAGTGCATTTTTTAATGTTATATAAAATTCAAATAAACAAAAAATGTATCAAGTATGGAATTTGAAATTAATTACATACAAGCCTCTTGATAGGACTCTTATCGTAATTTATAAAAAAAGTTTGAAAAATATAAGTTATATCTATATTTTAGGTAATTGTACTATCACTTTTATACAAGTCATGTTTACAATATAATACAAACCTTTATAGGAGGGGATTATGTGTGTAAGTTCTGTTCAAATCAAGACAATACCAAATCTAAATTCAGATTATTCGATATAAAACCTATTCCGTTTTTTATTCCATCAAAATCTTTTGCATATTCATCAGGACCTCAAGAAACACCTGATATCTCAACACAAACGATTAGACCTCAAGAAACACCTGATACCTCAACACAAACAATCAGATCTCAAGAAACACTTGATACCTCAACACAAACAACTAGACCTCAAGAAACACCTGATACCTCAACACAAACAATCAAATCTCAAGAAACACTTGATACCTCAACACAAACAATCAGATCTCAAGAAACACCTGATACCTCAACACAAACAATCAGATCTCAAGAAACACCTGATACTTCAACACAAACAATCAGACCTCAAGAAACACTTGATACCTTAACACAAACAATCAGATCTCAAGAAACACCTGATACCTCAACACAAACAATCAGACCTCAAGAAACACTTGATACCTCAACACAAACAATCAGATTTCAAGAAACACCTGATATCTCAACACAAACAATTAGACCTCAAGAAACACCTGATACCTCAACACAAACAATCAGATCCAAAAAAAACACTGGTATTTCTGCAAAATCATCAAAAAACCAAAAATCTTCTCGGGTTTTATTAAAATTAAGTGATACTTTTAATACTTCACTAACCTCCAAAAAATTTATACTATCGCAAGATAATTCACAATTATTATTCAATCAAAAAGAATCTTATTACCAAATAGATACATCTAATAATATTGAAAAAATAAAAATTGAAATTAAAAAATTACTATATGATTATCAATTAATTAATTTATACATTGTATTATTTTTAGAAGGTATTCATATCAAAGGCTTTATACTGCATATTAGCGAAGAGCTAGTTACTATTATTGGACCCAACTTAAAAGTAGAAAGTAATTCAGCTGATAACATTATAGAATCACCAAACAGAATTACCATAAAGATTGAAATGATTCAAGCGATTGGTGATGCGGAAACTCCTCTCAAGCTACGATAAATTTGTATATCAATATGGATAGTAGTTATGTATCCATATTGATATACAGCTATCGTGGTAATATGAAATTAATACTTCTTCTTGAGTTTGCATTGAATGTATAAGTTTTCATTTAAGTTGTTTTTGTATATCTTCTGTAACTGTTGGCTTCGGATTTTTATTTAAATCGTTTAGTATTTCACAAATTCCTGCGAACTATTCCGACATACGTTGTGTACGGTAAGTATACATAAGTTCTGTTTAAAGCGTGAGTTAGTAACGAAAAACCACCGTTCAAAAGTATGGGACTTTATATTTTTATGAATTTAGCATGTCGATAAGTGAGTTGCCATCAATTAATTCAATGTTCTTATTTGCTGCATATTGTCTTGCGTTCTTATTGAAATGACTTAGTGTTACGAAATATCCTCCAACAGCATCAGCATCCACAATTGCGCTATGAAGCTTCTGAATAAAGGGTCTTCCAATGGAGTTTTTCGTATAGCGTTTTACCTCGACGAATTTCATTTTATTCTCTTAATAAAGAATGATGTCTTTGCCGCCATCGTTAGAGCCAGAAGTTACTTGAACTTTATAACCAAGAGAACGAAAGACATCAGCTACAAAATATTCAAATTCCCTCGGATCCATTACTTCTAAATTGCTACGAGTTGCACTTCTTTTGATTCGCTCGGTTCTAATTTCTTCAGGTGTTACGTGCGGACTTTTTGTTATTGCACCAATTAGAAAAACAATTACAAGCAATGCTATTGCCCAAATCATGCAATTCACCTCAGTATGAGTATGTCCAAATGATGATTATTCTATTTCTTCATCTTCAATCCAAATTTCTTCTAATTTCATTTCCAATACACGTGCAATGCGATAGGCGACAGGTAAGGTTGGAAGTCCACCTTTTATTAAATTAGTCATTGTGGATGTTGCAATCCCAACTTTTTTAGCAATAAAACTGTATTTAATTCCACGTGCATCCAAAATTTCTTTCAAACGACTTTCCATATCATCACCCTTTTTTAGTTGTCCTACGAATTTTTTCTCGAAGGACAGGCAAAATCCTCCTTTCTAGGTCATATACCTTTATCAAGACCATGAGGAATACCAAGTGGAATCAAGGACATCAAGAAGGGAGAGGACGCATATGCGTTGGCAATTCTCACATTTAAACGAAACGCCTTACCTATATCCATCGAAAGAGTTGAGAAATATGTATTGGGGTTCTAATGGCAAGAAAGAAACAAACGCAATTGTGGATCACATGGAAAGACATGAGGTTTTTAACAATCGTGAATATAAAGGCTATTACCGTTTATCGAACGATATTATGGATGATTTATATGAAGATAAGGATGAAGTGCTTGATTGGGGAGACGTCATTAATGAGTATCAACCGGTTATGATAGCGAAGGGATTACAACTCATTCGAAAAGAGGGATTCAAATGACAATCGTTGGTGAAGCGGTAGTAGTATGGACTGCAACAGGCTTGTCAGTGATTACGATGAAGGTTGCAGAAAAAATGGGGCAGAGTGTTCCACGTTGGCTTCCACGAATGACCATGTACACAACGCTCACAGGCTCGTTCTTGTATCTTCTACGTTATGTTCTTTTCGCGTTTCTATAGGGGAATACCAACGTGGAATTTCAGGACATTTACTGGTCGTTGGCATAAAGCGTGTACGGGAGTATTCCGAAAATAAGGGATATATACCCTAATAAAGGGTATATGGGGAGTGGAGAAAATGATTGAATTATTACTCGTTCCAGCTGCAGGTATAACAGTGGCATTATTCGGTGAAAAGTTCAAAAGTAAAAATGATGATAAGCGAAAAATACAGGTGTTTTTTGAAGTAGCTGGTATTGCGATTAAAAGAAATAATGAAGAAAAATTGCAATATCCAAAGTTCCAAAAACAAATTGATGATGATCGTAGTACTACTTATGTTTACACTTTACCGCTTGGCATGCCCAGTAAAATTATTCAGAAGGTAGAGGATGTGGTAAGCGAGGGACTAAATAAACCAGTACGGATCCAGTACGATAATTATAAATTGAATATTCGTGTATTCCACAGAGAAATACCGAAGAACTGGTCATGGTCAATGGATTTAGTAACGAAAGGAAAATGGCGTATTCCAGTTGGCCAGAGTTTAGAAACAATTGTTTATCACGATTTTGATGAGAGGCCGCATATGGCTATAGGTGGATTAATTCGCATGGGGAAAATTGTCTTTCTTAAAAACATGTTTGCTTCCTTATCGTTAGCGAATCCAAATCATGCTCATTTTTATTTAATTGATTTAAAAGAAGAAGGACTCGAATTTAGCGAATATAAAAAGCTAAAACAAGTTGAAAAAATCGCAGAAACATCAGAGTAAGCACATGGTATGCTGCTAAAAGTAATGGAGAAAATGCATGAGCGTGGGAAGTACATGAAAGAACGTGGCATCAAGAATATTGTTCATACGATAGAAAAAGACCGGTATTTCATTGTAGTAGATGAAGGGGCGGTACTCGCGCCTGCAAAAGGATTACCGAGGGCTCATAATAAAATGCTGGAAGAGTGTCAATACATGCTTAGTCACATTGCGCGTGTTGGAGGAGCACTAGGGTTTCGTATTGTCTTCTGTACGCAATATCCGACAGGAGATACATTGCCAAGGGTAGTAAAACAAATGGCGAATGCGAAACTTGGTTTCCGTTTACCGACTCGTACTGCATCAGAATTTGTTATTGATCAGCCCGGATTAGAACAACTACCATCTATTCCAGGAAGAGCTATATATATGAAGGAAAACTTCACCGTATTGCAAGTGCCGTATATCGATGACAAGGTCATGTGGGAACATCTAAAAGAATATGAGGTGGAAAAACATGAATATCCAGAGTCACATGAAAATCAACCGTCAGATTTGCAATACTTGCGACGATTAGAAAGCTTCAGTTTGCAACAAGGAGACATTTGATGAGTGTGCATGATATGGGCGGTATTCGAAATGCAAACCGTATTATGTGAGATTTAAAACCATACGTAAGTAAAACAATACAAAGGAAGGAATACGTATATTATTTGAACAAAGAAGGGCATGCCATGTTCGGTGATGATGGGAAAGTTGTGTCGAGAGGAAAACTAGCTCATGCACTATTATGGAATGCAGCATGGTTGCATTTATTTTGTCCGGACGATTGGCAGATTGAAACGGATATACGTTATATAAAGAACAAAAAGAAAAAGAAAATAGTTCCTGATGTGAAGTTTCGTGATGAAGAAAGTATACTTCATGCAGTTGAGCTAGATCGTTCGCATGATGATGGTGTAACATGTCTACAATTAATGTTAAATATGAATTATGAGAAAATAAAACAATATGGATCAAGTACAAGTAGGTCATTTGTTCCATTATCGCAGTCTTCCATTTGTCTTGCTGATTGTATTTGCATAACTGGATTTGTATTTGGATTACTAGGTGCAATTACATTAGGGGGATTAGTTTTATCTGTATGTTCAATTACATAAAGGTTGTTATTTGCAAGAAGGGCACTGACATAAGGTGTTCTTTTTTAGTTTTATTGTAAAAGTTAAATACATTACATCATTCTTATCGAAACAAAGGAGTTCAGTCCCTAACGGTGCGCGTCAAGGGGCTGAAATTTGAGAATCCTTCTTTAATAGATAAATATGATTATCAATCTCTCGCATTATAACACTAGGTTAATTAAATTTGAAACTTTTTATCTATCTTCAACGCTATTCTATTTCATTTGAATTAAAGTAGCAGCAGGTATACCAATTCCTTCTAAATGATGATTTTTAGATACAAGCCAATTGTTTTCATCCAATAGGATTGGATTTACATCGTCTGAATGTGGATTGTTTTATAATTTAGATTTTTGTGATTCCCCACATACTGAATTCATAATGATATTCCGTTCTTTCGATACATACGCCGTATTCTAAATCATCACCAACTAATATAAAATCAGCATACCCAGTTAGAAATCTTGATATGGTTGATAATTCTTCTAAATTATCAAATACTTCAGCAATGTTTAGCTTAACTGCTTCAAATTTACCACCCTTAGAGAAAAAGAGTCTCCCTTGATTAACTGGAAATTGAATAGTTTTAGCTGTTTCTTTTAACAGCGCTATTGATAGTCTTCTGTTTTCTTCATAATCAGTGCTACCAAAATTTTTTATGTTTGAATTTTGTTCTAGCGTATTAAATAATTCTTTACAAAATAAATCATTAGATTCTGCATCCATAAATGAGTCCATAGAAATCGTAACAATATTAGTAAGTTCGTCTATCAGTTCTTTTCTACTAGCTTTTCTTTTTGCTTTCATTTTTAGAATTTCGATTCGGCTTTTATTCATATTACTCAAAATTTTTCACACCTTTAGTTTCTTAATGTTTTCCTTTTTTCCAGTGGTCTTCCTTTTTCATCATCTGCAGTATGGAAATGGGAACCCCTTCCCATTTTATCTTCTCTATACTCAATTATATATACTTTTTCATTCTTAATATTAGAGCCCACCTATGTTCACTAGTTCCATCAAAGATTTGTGTAGGTTTGTGGTATGAAGTAGAGTTTGGGATTCCAGCGTTTCGTCTAGCTTTACGATAGCCATTACTAGTTAATAATTTTTCCTGTCTCTCAAGATGAGCTTTATAATTTTCAGTAGCTCTAGCTGTGAAGTGAAAAATAAAGCCATTCTATGGATGGATTTTCTAATGTATACTTACTAATTTGATAAATGTTTAAAAAAGTGTCAGCCAGAAGAGCCAATTTAAAATGATTGGCTTTCTATTTACGGATCTGATTGATTCCGTACATTAGTTGAAGAGCAAATTACATGGTTAGATATTATCGCTGAAAAAGTGACAGAGTCTGACCGCAAGCGAATGAAACAGCATTTTCTTATTAGTAGTCAATATGAATATTCATTTTGGGAGATAGCTTATGCCTTAGAAAAATGGCCAGTGGATACAGAAGTAAAAGATGTAATAGGGTAAAGAAAAGAGGTATTGCTATACATATGTATGGTCAATACCTCTTTTCATACTCTTTTGTAAAATTATTGTAAATCTTAAATGCAATACGCAATTTATATTGTATAATCCTAATGTAATGTATTTAGTATATATAAGGAGGGCTATGTATGATAATTTCTTTTAACTTTTATAAGAGTCATTTCATTAATACGTTAATCGGATAAGTAGTATTTGTTATTCTTTTAAATAATTAGATTATGTGATAATACTTTAGTTTTTTTGTAATCAAGAAAAATGAAGAAAGGAAGTAATCATTCTATGGAAAAATTAAAGTTGTTAACATTTGAAAATATAGTAGAACCTCTTTTAAACGAAAGTGTATCATTTATATATTTTCCTATTGATTGGCTCGATATTGTAGAGATACATTATAAGACGTTTTTATTAACGAGTAAGTTGAAACGATTGAATGAAAGATTATATGATATGTTTTCTGATATATTGTTTATTCAGCATAATCCATATGTATTAAATGAAAATACACCATGGATTGTATCCAAAGAACCTATTAGAAAAGAACAACTTGATTATATTTTCCAAAGTTGGTATGAGGTGATTCATGATTGGAAACCTAATAAATTAATAGAATTGCCAAAATATGAATGGCATTACGATTTAATTTCTAATTTAACAGTACTACATGATAATGAAATATATTCTAAGTGGGTGCCCGCTTTAATTTCACATATTTTTTGTGAACAACCTGTACGATTAGAGAATATCAACGAAGAAGATATATATTTTTCTCCTCTTAGATCACAAAATATTTGTGAGGCAATGTCAGAGCCTATTAAAGATGAAAAAACTCAAGATTATTTCGCCTATGTATATCGGTTTGAATGTATCACGCGCGGAGGCGAAAATATTCCGTTATTAAATGTTTCAATAGGAATTCGGAGGTTTTATCAAGAATATAACCATCCAGATATTCCTTTGCTTTTGAGAAGAAAACGAGGCATGATTTTAATTTCTACTCCAGAATTTGCATCGAATAATAAAAAAGTTCGGTTTGTAAAACTAAAAGTACAGCAAGCTACAAACGGTATAAAGTGGATAAAGATATTTAGAAATTTAAAAGATGATTTTCATATAGGAGGAGAAGTTGAATTAGAGCATATCCTTCAATATCCGAAAGATTATATGCTAGGAGAAAATCTTAGGGTGTTACTTCCATACAATGAGAGAATATATAAAGTTCAAGGTACTAAAATAAAACCTGGTATAAAAGTAAAGGAAAGAGAGTATTTATTTAAAGGGTTTCAGCAAAAATTCACTGATTTCACATTACTACCAGAATGTAAGAAACTAGCAACAAATAATGAAAATGAATTATTCCCTTTAATTGCACCAAAAGGATTAGAGACTATAACGTTAGAAATATGGTCTGAAAAAATATCGTTGGAAGTTGAACAAGCGTTATTTGAAAGTGAAATTTTGTTAGCTCAAATCGGTGAGTCGTTATATGTATTAAATGCAGATTCTCCAGTATTGTTAAAAATAGTAAGATATAATATTGAAAAAGTATTACAAAATCCATATAAAATGCAATATTGCCAGAAATACAAAACAAATTTAGTAGAGGATGTTATGAAAGCGGTTTATGCTACTGCAGGTGAGCGCAATGATGCGACATTGGCGTTAATCGCAATGGAAAATTGTGATGGGCGTGAAAAAATTGATCCAAAGCAAATCGTTAGAGAAGGGTTTGCACGAACTAACCGTATTTCAGCATTTATTAATTTATTTATTGGCCAAAGTGTATCTCGTACAACAATTATTAATTGTATCCTTAGTTTATTAGAACAAAAAGGATTTTTGAAACGTAGTTGGAATAAAATAAATTTACCTTGTACATATGTTAATTTATCAATTGAGCGAATCTCGAAATTTGATTTCTTACCTATTTTTTCACAAATAAAAGGAAAAGAAATTTCATATAAACTATACGGGAATACAGATTGGCAAACGATTGATCATTTGTTATTAAATGTAAATAAACACAACACCTTTTTACCACAACCTTCAAAAAGAAATGATATGGGAATTCAATTTAAACAATTTGTTTCTGAAACATTAACAGAAATTTTACAACATGCAAAAGAGGAAAATGAGCAAGTATATTTTATTATTGATGCGAATTTAAGAAAATATTGGATAAAAGAGTTACAAAATAAAAAAATTGATATAGATATTTTACCGGAGATTGTTCCTGATGCGCTAAAGGTCCCTAATTTAAACATTATAAGAATAAATACATCTTTTGATACACCAAAATACGGTGTGATAGAACGTGATGATGCTCCTAAAGGTACAAGTTTATATGTAGATCAAAAAGGGATGTATTATAGCACTGGCGAATATACGCTAAATGGTAGTGAAACATTGCAGCGATACATACTTGAAATATTAACGCTAGGTGTAAAACCTGTAGAAAGGAATTATATCGCTAAAATGGTACACTATATGTGCTGTAATTCAAGTATGCTTCAGGAAAAAAATATACATATGCCGTATTCTATGCATATGGCGAAAGTAATAAAGAGCTATATGACTGATATAGATGCAAGAGAGTTTAAAGAGTTTGATGATGAATTGGATGTAGATATAATGAAAATAGAAAAGAAAGATTCAATTATTTTGCTTTAAATAATAGTAGACAAATCCTGCTCGTTATATTGATCAGGATTTGTCATTTTTTCATGTAAATAAGGATATCCTTTGTCATGTATCTTTTCTTTTATGTATTTACTTTATTTACATACAGGTTTAAGATATTTTTTAGAAATACAAAATCTACATCATATGGAAAAGCAATATGAATTGATTCAAAAGAAATTTGAAAGGAATGAGGAATTGTGAAGAAATTAGATGTGTTATTAATGCTATTAAGCGGCCTCTTTCCAGTTGCAGGAATTATGAAGCAAATCCCACTAGAACAATCTTTATATATCGGAGGCCTTTTATTTTTTACTAGTTTCGGTAGCTATTTTGCGAAAAAAATATATTCACGTATATGTAGTTGGATAGCGTATGCGCCATTTATAGCACTGCTGTTAGTCATTTGGCATCAAGATATTTCAACAAGTTCAATAATAGGGAATGCGAAAATCGCCGCTTGTATCGCTTTAATTCCATGTTTATTCCGTTTTCGTACATATGGACTTACTTTCGGTTTATTCTCATTATGGGCCGCTTTACTTTGGGATATTAAAGAAGTACAGTCGTTAGTCATACTTGAACGTATGTCGAGTTTAATGACAAGTCATTACTTATATCTTCTACTGTTAGTTGGAGGACTTATATTAGGTGGATTACTTGCGATGTTATTACATCGTAAAGAGCAGGATGATAATAAAGAAAATATAAATCTATTTCAACAAAAAAAGAAGCGCAAAAAATTATCATTTAAGATTCCACTTCCTAGATTACCGAAATTAAAGATCAAATTATTTAAGTTTGGTGGAAAAGTATCAAAACGAAATACGCCAGAAAAAATACGTGAGCATAATTACGAAGAACCAGCTCAAGCTGGAACATATGAAATGACAGAGCAAATAGATCCATATAAAGAAGGTATTGCTCAAGGACAAACGAGGATGGAACGTCGTAGAAATAGGTATAATGCATAAGATATTTGAGTAACCCTTTAATGATTTATCATTGAAGGGTTTTTTATGTAATTATATAGATTGCTAATGAGGAATTTATAGCATACCCTAAAGTTAAGGACTTAAATAAAATAATGGGAGGACAAAATGCTTATTATTACATATATTTCTGTCTGTATATTATTTTTAGTTAGCTTTTTACATGTTTACTGGGCTTTCGGAGGTAAGTGGGCGACAAATAGTGTCATTCCAACAAAATCTGGAGAAAAGGCGTTTATACCAGGTGTAGGAATGACATTGTTCATTGCTTTATTATTAAGTATGGCGGCAATAATTTTATTACAACAAACAAATGTTGTTCATTTCGAAGTTCCTAATATTATCGTTCAATTGGGCTCCTGGATTTGTATGATTGTTTTTTTTATAAGAGTAATTGGTGAGTTTCATTATTTTGGCATCTTTAAGCGAAAAAAAGATACGTATTTTGCTAAAATGGATACTGTTTTATATATACCACTTTGTGCATTTTTATCTTTAGCATTCTTACTAGCAATTATAACGTGAACATAAAATAGTAACTGCTTTTTCTAAAATAAATAAACGTGAATTGGCAAGGAGTAAAAGTGAGAAATCTAGTAGTAAATAAAAAGGATGTAAGCGTCTTCTTATCGAAATATAGATTATTATGAAAGGCGGTGACACTATGAAGTATGTTAAAGTCTGTATGAATGGCGGAAGTGAACACAAATTCTCGATGACTTTAGATCGGTTTGAAGAACTTATTACTACAGAGAATGGACTATTAGAAAATAAATTAGTTAGTATTGAAAATGTAATGATTAATCCTACTAATATATCTTCTGTAGTTGAAAAAATTGGTGTACCGGCTAAGTTTATGGAAGCTTAAAAATCGGTACATAAAAAACATCCATAGGGATGTTTTTTATGTGTAAATATAATAATTATACAATTAATAAATGAGCAGAATTTTTAGCAATACGTATACATTTGATGTTTAATAGATGCACAATAAAATAAGTACAAGCATATATTATATTGTAGGACAAGACCTTCGTGTCCTACTTAATACTCAGAAAAAACCTCTATCACATGAGAGCATCCGATTGCAGGGTGCTCTTTTTTTATCCGGCTCTTTAACTTTCAATTTTAAACATATCTTTGATGCTCATAAATATTAAAAATAAAATAATAGCAAAAATTAAGTTAGATAAATAGAAATCTTGATGAAATAGTAATTCAAAGATGACATCGAAAACATATAATAAGGCGATAGTAGGTAATATACAAATAAATATAAATCTCCAATTTTTCAAATAATGTTTATAAGTAGTAATCGCTTTCTCCATACATATAGCTCCTATATTTTTTATTTTCTATATAAGTATACATTTAAATAAAGGGATTTACAAAAGAATATTTAGTAATTAAGAATTGTAGGAGAGATTTTTTTGAAAATGTGGATAGCTGTAGCAATCTGAATAATAAATGCTTTTACTTTAAAAAAACTTTAAAAGAATGATACTAAAATGATACACTATAATATACGTTATTTATGAAATGAATAGAGGGATTTGTATGATAGATAAAATCAAAAATGTTGTAGAGGATATGTACGAAGATGAAGCAAAACATTTACTTCAAAGTATTCTTATTCAGTTGAATTTATTAGAAGAAAACTATAGTGAAGATGCAATTAAAAATTTGATGGATATTCCTAAGCAACTAACGAGTAATACATCATATATAAGAAATGTAAAAGAAAGCTCACACGTACATATTGCGTTTGATGATTCAACAGCTGGATGTTTAAAATATATGTTTAGTCAAGAAGAACAATTGGAAGAGAGGGTTGTCGCTTTTTCTGAATTCTTTTCAATTGGGCCGATAAACAAGCTACATATGAATGAGGGACAACTTGCAAGACAGAAATGGTTAGTAAACAATTTAACTGCTTATGATAATTATTTTGAAGAAGAGTATTTACCAAGGTTTTTAGAAACTATGGAAGAACTACACACTATTCCTATTGAAACACCTATTACAATTTGGAAAGCTAATAACGCACATGAACATGTAGGTCTATGTTTTGTAATGGCGCAATTAAAAGATAAGAAAAACATTCGCGTTATTAATACGTCTGAAGCAAGTAAAGAAATATTAAAAAAAGAGTATGCTATTCGTGGAACTGGAGAGTTAGCACCTGAAAGTTTAGCTCTAATTCAAAAAAGTTTTGTAGAATTGCCATATTTAACTGTAGAGAAACGTATGCAGTTTGAACATGAGTGGGATAGTCTATCGAAAAGTACGGAATTTTTAAGAGTTTGGACAGACAATGAAGTGCGTTCTGTACAAGAAGATTATTTTGATCAATTTATTATTGAATGTGCGAAAAGTATTGGTGCTGATCGAGAATTCCTAAAAGCCCCTAGGGTAATTGGTGAAGCACTTGGTCATGTAGAGCAGTTAGTTGGCGATACGTTTTTAGAATATCGCTTAAAGGAATTAATTAAACAAGAAGTATTTGAATTTGAAGGTTCGTTAGATGAAATGCGTTTTTATAGTGTGAAATTAAGAAAATAATACATCTATTCCGATTATGAAGAAGCTCGTATTTTTAAAATACGAGCTTTATTTTTTTGTTGAATTTAGGCTATACATAAGCTTCCTATAGGAGGCAAATCACATATGAATGTTAAAGGTACTGAATGAAAAGTAGGTGATTTGTTAATATGTATAACCAGCAAAATTATCCATATGATCAAGGGGTGTATTATAATCCACAAAACTACGGGTATGAATCTGTAAATGAAGTGAGAGATATGGAACAAGAAGATTATAGACCAGATGATGCGGAAGATGCTCCAACGTCACCACCACCATCTCAAGCTCCATCGTTACCATCCACATTTGCTTCGCCAGCACAACCAGGAAATATGAAATCATGGATGTGTAACTGTCTAGGAAGATGGGGATTTTTACGTTTACATCGTCCAGGACCTTTCGGGAGAGACTTATGGTTCTTTCCGACTGAAGTGAGAAGAAACGGAGTATCAGGTTACACTTGGCAAGGTGGTCGTCGTCGTAAAGTAAGTTATCGCTATCAACAAATTAGTAATTTCATGTGCTTCGCATAAAGAAAAGTGAGAGAGTAGAAAGATCTTACTCTCTCACTTTTTTATTTTTCAATATATGAAGTAAGATTTTGATTAAAAATTTACAATTTTCACGTTTTTATTAGAGTATAATGCATATGTTGGTTGGTTTTTAAAAACAAATGAGAGTGAGGGAATACAATGTCAATGAAAAATAAAGTTGGGCAAAGAATAGAAGATGGCATTAATTTGGCTTCAGCGCAGTTTAAAGAAGATGCATATGAAATTTATAAAGAATCGCGAAAAATGCAACCTATATTATTTGTAAATGAAGTTGAAATCGGTAAAGAATGGCTCATTACAAGATATGAAGATGCATTGCCACTTCTAAAAGATAATCGCTTAAAAAAAGATGCGGCAAATGTGTTTCCTCAAGATACAACGAACATGTATCTTTCCGTTGACAATAGTGATCATTTAACAACGCACATGTTAAATTCAGATCCACCTAATCACAGTCGTTTACGATCTTTAGTTCAAAAAGCTTTTACACCGAAGATGATTACACAATTAGACGGAAGAATTCAGAGAATAGCGGATGATTTAATAAGAGAGATAGAGCGAAAAGGTACATTAAATCTAGTGGATGATTATTCATTCCCCTTACCAATCATTGTGATTAGTGAGATGCTTGGTATTCCAAAAGAAGATCAAGCGAAATTTAGAATTTGGTCTCATGCTGTCATTGCATCGCCAGAAACACCTGAAGAAATAAAGGAAACCGAAAAACAACTATCTGAGTTTATTACATATCTTCAATATATAGTTGATATAAAACGAAAAGATCCAAAAGAAGATTTGGTTAGTGCGCTAATACTTGCAGAAAATGAAGGGCATAAACTTAGTGCTCCAGAGCTATATTCAATGATAATGCTATTAATCGTAGCAGGGCATGAGACAACAGTGAATTTAATTACGAATACGGTATTAGCACTTCTTGAAAATCCAAATCAATTACAGTTATTAAAAGGTAATCCAAAATTAATTGATTCTGCAATTGAAGAAGGATTGCGTTATTATTCTCCAGTTGAGGTTACAACTGCAAGATGGGCAGCTGAGCCTTTTCAAATTCACGAACAAACAATCCAAAAAGGGGATATGGTTGTCATTGCATTAGCTTCGGCAAACCGCGATGAAACAATATTTGAAAACCCAGATGTATTCGATATTACTCGGGAGAATAATCGTCACATTGCATTTGGGCATGGTAGCCATTTCTGCTTAGGCGCTCCGCTTGCTAGGTTGGAAGCAAAGATTGCTATTACTACTTTGTTTAATCGAATGCCTGCTTTGCAATTAAAAGGAAATCGTGAAGATATTAAATGGCAAGGTAATTATTTAATGCGTTCTTTAGAGGAATTACCATTAACATTCTAGAATATTTATTTTAAGACATGCATACATCGAAAATGCTTTACATAGAGTATGTATGTGTTATTTAAATTCGAAACGGAAGGGTGAACACATCCCAATGATCAACTAATTCTATTTGTAAGAGATCTTCGTTAAAAAACGAAATATTCTTCTGAATAGGGTTAGTCTGTACATTTATAGAAAAGGGATGTATTTCGCTCTGCGAATATATAGTCTTTTTATATGATTTGTGCTGCCTCCTGTTCAGAACACGAAATAGGAGGCCTTTTTATGTCGACAAATATAGTAACGAAACAAAATAATGGGGTATCACAAGTATTGAAAAATAGATTTGTACAGGGAATTTTAGCTTCAGCATTATTTTTACAAATTGGAATATGGGTTCGAAACTTTGCCGTATTACTGTATGTAATGGAAATGACGAAAGGTGATGCTTTTGCTATTTCAATGATTTCAGTTGCTGAATTTGCGCCCATTTTTATTTTCTCATTCATTGGTGGAACTTTTGCTGATAGGTGGAAGCCGAAGAGGACAATGATATGGTGTGAGACGTTAAGTTCTATTTCAGTATTCGCTGTATTAATTACACTAATGTTTGGAACGTGGAAAATCGTGTTTTTTGTCACGCTTATTTCTGCAATCCTTTCGCAGTTTTCTCAACCATCAGGGATGAAATTGTTTAAACAGCATTTATCAACGGAACAAATTCAATTAGCGATGTCTATATATCAAACAATATTTGCGATTTTTATGGTGTTAGGACCGATTCTTGGAACATTTATCTTTCATAGTTTTGGAATTTATATTTCAATTATCATAACAGGTATCGCTTTTTTACTGGCAGCTGCTGTGTTGTTATTTCTTCCGAAAGATCTTGAGAATGATAATGAGAAGAAAGAAATCACGCTACTACAGGAGATGCTGGATGGTATTAAATATGTGAAAAAGAAAAAAGCATTAACTTTGCTTGGGCTTTGTTTTATGGCAGCAGGACTAGGTATAGGATTGATTCAGCCATTAGGTATATTTATTGTGACTGAGCAGTTAGGGTTATCAAAAGAGAGTTTGCAATGGTTACTAACAGTAAATGGCGCGGGTATGATTGTTGGCGGAGCTTTAGCGATGGTATTTGCGAAAAACGTAGCTCCGCAAAAGATGTTAATTGTAGGGATGCTCGGTCAGGCGATCGGCATTGGTATTATAGGTTATTCAACGAATTTATGGGTGACACTTACAGCACAACTTTTTAGTGGGTTAGCTCTTCCATGTATCCAAATAGGTATTAATACGCTCATTATTCAAAATAGCGATACTGATTTTATCGGTCGTGTAAATGGCATTTTAAGTCCACTATTTACCGGTTCAATGGTAGTAACAATGAGTGTAGCCGGTTCATTAAAAGAGGTGTTCTCATTAAGTACGATGTATGAGGGAACAGCTTTACTATTTATAATTGGATTATTATTTATTTTACCTATATACAATTTAAAGCCAGTAATAGCGGTAGAAAGTGAAATAAATGGTAAGGGAAGTGCTGTACAACATGAATCCTAATCCAAATGTTAAATATCCTATTGAAGGAAATCAAAATGTCCATTTTATAAAAAATACAATAACGAAAGCTAATATACTTGTTGGTGACTATTCTTATTATGATGCGAAAGATGGAGAAACATTTGAAGATCGAGTATTACATCATTATGAATTTCTTGGAGATCATCTTACTATTGGAAAGTTTTGTTGTATTGCAAATGGAGTTACCTTTATTATGAACGGAGCGAATCATCGGATGGATGGATTTTCGGCATATCCATTTAATATATTTGGAAATGGGTGGGAGAAGTATACACCTAATTTGTCTGATTTACCTTACAAAGGGGATACAGTTATAGGAAATGATGTATGGATTGGTATGGATGCAACGATTATGCCTGGAATAAAAATAGGAGATGGTGCAATCATTGCAGCTAAATCTGTTGTGACTAGAGACGTCGCACCATATACAATTGTTGGCGGAAACCCTGCAAATAAAATAAAGGAACGATTTACAAATACAATAGTAGAAGAGTTATTGCAAATTCAATGGTGGCATTTTGACATTGAAAAAATAACAGAAAATATAGATGCTATTGTACAAGGAAATATTGAACCATTAAGAAAGCTAAAAAGGTAATAAAAAATGCATGACAAAGAGTATCATACCTCCGAATTTTGTTAATGATAATAGAACAAGGAGGTGTGATACTATGGCACAAGACGTTTTATGTGAAGTAAACAACTGTAAATTTTGGGCTAACGGCAATAAATGTAGTGCAGATGCAATTTATGTAGTAAGTCATAAAGGGAAACATGCATCAACTACGGAAGAAACAGATTGCAAAACTTTCGATCCAGAAGTATAAATTTTTTGAAGGGTAGCCAAATCGTGGTTGCCCTTTTATTAATTATAGTATTGATAATAAATCTCATTTTCATTCATTATTTTTAACTTTTCTTGTTAATTTTTATATTTTCTTCATAAGTGATGTAATCCAGAGTAATTCGTGTTCTATACGTGATTTACTAAATTCAATAACTTCTGTAATAAAAGATGAGCTAACATCTAAAGATTGAATAGCAGTAAGCTGTTTATGTAGTACGTCTTGGCGTATTGTTAAAATTTCTTTTCTACCTTCGTAATCAAGTTTTTCAAATAGAGCGATACGTACAAGGAACTCAGCGTTATTTGTCGCAATTTTTTCAGGAAACTCTCTTAACATCTCTGAAAAAATTTCTTCACCTGTTTCAGTTATATCGTACATATTTCGGTTTGGCTTTCCGACTTGTTTATGTATTTTTTTCGTTATAGCACCCATATTTTCGAAGCGCCGAAGAGCGGGATAAAGTGTGTTATGATTTAATTCGAAATTCTCACCTAACCGGTTTTGAACATTTTTCTTTATTTCATATCCATGTTTTGGTCCAGTTGTTAATTCTGCTAATAGTAAAATGTCAACGTACATAAAAATCCCCCTTATATATTTCTCAAGTTCTCCAATAAAAAATCTCCTTTAGTATATGTTAAAATAACATATGTTAGATTATACAACTTTGAACTACCGACCTATCACTTTTATTGTAAAAGAAAAGGGAGGAAAGAACTATGGCTTCGCCGGAAAATGTGATTTTAGTTCATGAAATTTCAAAGCTGAAAACAAAAGAAGAATTGTGGAATCCGTATGAGTGGTATCAATTTATGAGGGATAATCACCCTGTACATTACGATGAAGAGCAAGATGTATGGAATGTTTTTTTATACGATGATGTAAATCGAGTTTTATCGGATTATCGCTTATTTTCAAGTAGAAGGGAGCGAAGACAATTCGCAATCCCTCCTTTAGAAACTAGGATAAATATAAACTCTACGGATCCACCAGAACATCGCAATGTACGTTCTATCGTTTCTAAAGCATTTACTCCAAGAAGTTTAGAACAATGGAAACCCCGAATACAGGCAATCGCAAATGAACTTATAGAACATATCGAAAAATATAGTGAGGTTAATATTGTTGAAGAGTTTGCTGCACCTTTACCTGTTACCGTCATATCCGATTTATTAGGAGTGCCAACAACGGACCGTAAAAAAATTAAAGCATGGTCTGATATTTTATTTATGCCGTATAGTAAAGAAAAGTTTAGTGATCTGGATGCGGAAAAGGGTATAGCACTAAATGAATTTAAAGCATATCTTCTACCGATTGTTCAGGGAAAGAGGTACCATTTAACCGATGATATTATTTCGGATTTAATACGAGCTGAATATGAAGGCGAAAGATTAACAGATGAAGAAATTGTTACTTTTTCTTTAGGTTTATTAGCGGCAGGCAATGAAACAACTACTAATTTAATTATTAATAGCTTTTATTGCTTTTTAGTGGATTCACCTGGGACATATAAAGAATTAAGAGAAGAACCTAAATTAATTTCAAAGGCAATTGAGGAAGTATTGCGCTATCGCTTTCCCGTTACATTAGCTAGGAGGATTACAGAGGATACAAATATATTTGGGCCTTTTATGAAAAAGGATCAAATGATTGTTGCGTGGGTAAGTGCAGCAAATTTAGATGAGAAAAAGTTTTCGCAAGCCTCTAAATTTAATATACACCGAATAGGAAATGAAAAGCATTTAACATTTGGTAAAGGTGCACACTTTTGCTTAGGAGCACCACTTGCACGTTTAGAAGCTGAGATTGCATTAAGAACTTTCATAAATGCTTTTGAAAAAATAGAGTTATCTCCATTGTTCAATTTAGAAAAATGTCTATTGGAAAATGAACAAACGTTAAATTACTTACCTATTCTTTTGAATAATAGGTAAATCGATCAGCAAGGTACAAATTTACTGTACCTTGTTTTTTTATCCCGCGTTAACGGACAGTAAACGTCCGATTGGTTCAACTAATAATCAGTGGGAGATGAACAAAACCCCCACTGATTAAAGTTTCACTTTATTTCTCAATTGTAAAATTTTAGTTAGTTATTTAGTATGGAGGTGTGTGAAAAAGAATGGAGGAGGACGCTTATGTTAACGTGTAATGGAAGTAAAACGTTTCAAACATTTATTAAAGCTGTAACGGATTTAATGGATAGTAATTTATTAGAAGATCAAATTGTTTGTGCGATTGAAAAATTACTAGAAGAACTTTTAGAAAAGAAAACATGGCTTCCGTTAGAAAAACAGAAGGCGAATTCGGCTCAATACGCACGACATTTGTTATATGAAGATCCTTTTAATCGTTTTGAAGTATTAGCTCTTGTATGGAAAGATGGACAATCTACACCTTTACATGATCATGATGGTACATGGGGAGTAGAAGGCGTTTTTACAGGGAGGATAATGGTGCAAAACTTTATACAAACGAAGCAGTTTGAAAATTCACTTGTTTATTTAACACATACAGGAAATCTTTATTTGGGAGAAGGAGAAACAGATAAAGTCATTCCACCAGCTGATTGTCATATTCTTGAAATAGCTAAAAATGAAAGCGTTGTCACTATTCATATTTACGGAAAACGTTTAGAAAAGTTTAAAGTATATGTCCCAACTGAAGAAAAGAGTGTTTACATGTGTGAGACGAAATATATTAGTTATAGTTCATAGTATAAAATCAAAAACTTTTCTTTAAAAAGAAAAGTTTTTGATTTTATTATTAATTATTTCTTGACCTGAAACGCTTTTCATAAATTATAAATAAGGAGTACTTCACGAGATCAGTATGAAAACGATACCTTTTGTTTATAATGAACTCGTGTATTTATAGAAAGTGGTGAAGAAATAATGAAATTAATCGCAATTGATTTAGATGGAACTCTTCTTTCAGGGAATAAAATGATTAGTAAAGAGAATGCAGAAGCAATTCAAAAATGTCAGGAAGCGGGTCATGTTGTAGCAATTTGTACAGGACGTTCTATCGTCGACATTGAAAGATTGTTGTTAGAAGTTAATTTAGAGTGTCCAATTATTGCGGAAAATGGTGCGCTTATATATAAAGATAAAAAAATGATGAAGAGATATCCAATTCAAAATATGCAAGCACTTGAAATTGTAGAATATCTTGAAGAGAATGGCTTATATTATCAGCTTTATACTGATAAAGGTGTGTATGTACCGGATTATGGAGTAGAGAGTGTACGTAATGAAATTGAGTATGTGAAGAGTTCAAAAGAAAATTTCGACTTGAAAGAATTAGAAACGATCGCAGCTTTATACCTTGAGCATACAGCGTTTCATAGTGCAGAAAGTTGTAAACCGATTATAGAAACTGATATACATGTGCATAAGCTTTTACCATTTTCTTATGACATAGAAAAATTAAAAAAGTTAAAAGCAGCGTTTCTGCATAATACTGATTTAGCAATTACATCTTCATATTGGCATAATTTAGAAATTAATCATCGAGATGCTCAAAAAGGAAATGGATTATATACTTTAGCAGAACATCTAAATATTCCAGTTGAAAATACTGTAGCGATAGGTGATGGGCTAAACGATGTATCCATGATGGAAAAAGCAAACATATCAATTGCAATGGGGAACGCAGTCGAAGAAATAAAAGCAATGTGTAAATACGAAACTTTATCAAATGAAGAACACGGTGTTGCACATGCTTTATATAAATATGTAATGTAATATAAAAAGAAAAAAAGAATCCAAATGGATTCTTTTTTTCTTTTTATTAGGGGTAAGGTATTCTATGAGATTCATAGAAGCCTTATTACTTTTTATTATATAGAATATATTGGAATAAATGTTTATATTTTTCATATTAATTGTGAAAATTTTATGAACTTTATATTTTTTGTATTTTTATACTACTAAAATCGATGTGTATGACTCTGATATTAAAATCCGGTTTCTGCATGAGTATCCGTTTTAGATTGGTCGTACATTCAGAATTAATATGTGATGAACAAAATACGTACTGATTAAGGATTCATTTTATACGCAAATTCTTCTCTATTTTAATTGAAAAATAAAATTTATTCGAATAATTATTCTGCAGCTATATACCTAAAGGCACATTCTACGTATAATGGAGAAGTATAAATTTTGAATTTGTATTAATTTTACATATTGAGGTGAAAAAGGAATGAATGCGCGGCTAATGGAACTTATTGATGTGAGTACAATAGAAACCATGGCAGAACAGTTTTATAAATTAACCAACATATCACATCAACTTCTTGATGCTGAAAAAGAATGTATATTTTCTTTTGGAATAAATGAAATGAAAATATGTAAACTTCCCAAAATTGAAATCCCCATTTTTTTATACAATCAACATTTAGGATCTTTTGTAGTATGGTCAAACAAAAGTGACATTTTCAATTGTCAAAAATACTTTGAAATGCTTTCAAATCTAATTATAGATGGAGCAACAAAGGTATTTCAAAGTAAAAATACAACGTTGCTTTCTCGAAAAGAGGAGGAACTGCATACGATTTTACAAAACATGCCTGTTATGGTTGATGCGCTTGATTATAATGGAGATTTTGTATTGTGGAATCGGGAGTGTGAAATTGTAACAGGTTATACAGCTGAAGAAATAATAGGGAATCCAAATGCCCTACAATTATTGTACCCAGATCATAATTATCGTCACCAAATACAAACGAAATTTTTAACGTGTGGAAAAAATTTCAGGGATTGGGAAATGCACTTAACATGTAAAAATGGTGAAATCAAAACAATCATGTGGTCCAATATATCAGAACAGTTTCCTGTAACAGGATATAGCTACTGGGCTGTCGGAGTAGATATTACACATTTAAAAGCGATAGAAGACCAGTTAAAACAACAAACGTCTGAATTGGAATTAATTTTTAAGGCTTTACCAGATTTATGTTTCTTAACAGAAGATGATGGCACAATTATAGATTATAAAGCAGGATCCCCTTCGAAATTTTACGTACCGGCACAAGCTTTTATGGGAAAAAAGTTTTTCGAAGTATTACCATCTCCAGTAGCACAGCAGTTTCAGGAAGCAATTCATCAAGTGAAGGAAAAAGGGACGAATGTAATTGTTGAATATCCACTTACAATTAATGGGAGTGTCGATTTCTTTGAAGCTAGATGCTTACCATTATTACATGATAAAATTATGATCATTGTACGCGATATTACAGAACGGAAAAAGACAGAAGAATTGCTAAATAAATCAGATACACTTGCAGCAATTGGTCAATTAGCAGCTGGTGTGGCTCATGAAGTGAGGAACCCATTAACTGTCATTAAAGGGTTTATACAGTTATTTCAAATTAATAAAGAAGATCAAGAAAAATATTTTGATTTAATGCTTTCTGAAATTGAAAGAATAGAAGCGATTCTTCAAGAGTTTTTATCAATTGCTAAAACAGATGAGATAAATACAGAACAAAGAAATATTTATCAAATTTATAATAATGTCATATCGTTAATGAATACAAAAGCAATTATGACGAATATTCAAGTGGAACTATATGCAGACAACAAAGACATAAGCATTGAATGCTCAGAAAATCAATTGAAACAAGTGTTTATTAATATTTTGCAAAATTCAATCGAAGCTATGCCAGATGGCGGGAAAATTACAATTCATATTAAAGAGATAAACGATCAAGGTGTCATTATTCATGTAATTGATGAAGGAATAGGGATACCTGAAGATAGAATTAAGAGATTAGGTGAGCCTTTTTATAGTACGAAAGAAAAAGGTACCGGTATCGGATTAATGTTAAGTTATAAAATCATTGAAAGTCATCAAGGAAATATAAGTATTATGAGTGAAGTTGGAGTCGGGACAACAGTAACGATTTACTTGCCGAAAGCTCAGAGCGAAAAATCTCTATCAAATTATGATGATAGATTCGAATCAATACGTCCAATTATTAACTCTTAAATTACTAAATCCCCAATAACCAAAAGCTTAACTTTTGGTTATTGGGGATTTTTATATTTAATTTAGTAAACTTTACCTTTTCTTAACCTTTGTTTTAATTTCTATTAAGTTTTTATCAGTATATTAATATTTGTGCAAAGTACTGTATAGAAAATGTGCATTACTTTTAATATATAGATTCAATTATTAGTAGGAATTCGGTAAGGAGGAGATTATGACAAGGTGAAAAAGCATGAGAAAAAAAGTGGTAGAGCAATACCGACGCGGTTAAATATTTTATTTCTTTGTGTATTTTTATTATTTTCTGCAATGATTATACAGTTAGGTAAAGTGCAAATTTTCGATGGAGAGACTTATAAAAATGAAGTAGAAAAGAGAGAAAATGCAACTGTGAGCCTATCTGTCCCACGCGGAAAAATATTTGATAGAGAAGGCAATCCAGTAGTTGATAATAAATCTTTACGTACAATTACATATACAAAGATGAAAGGTGTAAAATCAGAAGATATATTAAAAACTGCAAGACAACTTGCAGACATAATTGAAATGCCGCAAGAAGATATAGCTAAGTTAACTGAGACAGATAAGAAAGATTTTTGGATGCAATTAAATCCGAAACTGGCTGAAAATCTAGTATCGAAAAAAGAAATAGATACATTTAGAGAAAAGGATATTAGCGGCAAGAAGCTAGATAAAAAAATAGAAGAGTTAAAAAGAAAACGGGTTACAGATAAAAATCTTCAGGAATTAACAGAGAAAGATATAAAAGTGTTAGCTATTAAAAGTAAGATGACTTCTGGTTATCAAATGGCTCCTCAAATTATTAAAAAAGATGTTAGTGAAAAGGAATTTACTATAATTAGTGAAGGTTTAGCGAATCTCCCAGGTGTAGACGTATCGGTTGATTGGGAGAGAGTGTATGTAAATGATGGATTATTCCGATCTGTTCTTGGAAATGTTTCTAATTCCGATGAAGGATTACCAAGTGAACGATTAGATTACTACTTGGTACGTGATTATAGCCGAAATGATAGGGTTGGAAAAAGTTATATTGAGCAGCAATACGAAGATGTACTTCATGGTACAAAAAAAGAAGTAAGAAGCGTTGCAGATAAACAAGGTAATACAATTAGAACGGAAATCGTTTCTGAGGGAAAGAGCGGTAAGAATTTAACTTTAACAATAGATATGGAATTACAGAAGAAAGTAGAAGAAAGTATTGAAAAAATATTAAAGACATATAAAGGGTCAGAATCCATGTTGGACCGTGCTTTCGTTGTGATGATGAATCCGAAAAACGGACAAGTATTATCCATGGCCGGGAAAAGACTTGTAGAAAAAGACGGAAAAACAGAAGTTGAAGACTATGCATTAGGCACAATGACTAGTTCTTATGAGCTTGGATCAACAGTGAAAGGTGCGACAGTTTTAACTGGATTTGAAACGAAAGCTATAACACCAGGTACTTATTTTTATGATGCACCTATGAAGTTTAAAGGAACAAAGGAAAAAAAGTCTTGGAAAGAGTTTGGAAATATTGATGATTTAAGAGCGTTACAAGTCTCTTCAAACGTTTATATGTTTCATACAGCATTAAAAATTGCAGGTGTAGATTATGTGAAAAATAGTTCATTAAATATTAAACAGGAGTACTTTGATAAAATGAGGTATTATTTCAGGCAATTTGGATTAGGTGTTCCAACGGGTATTGATTTACCAAATGAAACAGCTGGACAAATTGGTAAAAAAGATAATCAACCTGGTTTCTTACTAGACTACTCAATTGGCCAGTATGACACCTATACGCCACTTCAACTTGTACAGTATATTTCAACAATCGCAAACGGTGGATATCGAATGAAGCCACAAATTGTTCAAGAGGTAAGAGAGCAAACGTCGCAAAAAGATGAAATTGGTAAAGTGGTACATGCAGTAGAACCAATCGTTTTAAATAAGATAGATATGAAAGAGGAATATATAAATCAAGTAAAAGAAGGATTTAGAAAGGTATTCCAAGAAGGTGATGGAACAGGAGTAAGGGCGTTCCAAAAAGCATCTTATAAGCCAGCAGGTAAAACAGGGACAGCGCAGACAGTATACGGTGGAGAACGTGATATTGGAAGAAATGAAAAAGGTGAGCGAAGAGAATGTTATAATTTAACGTTAGCAGGATATGCGCCGTATGATAATCCTGAAGTAGCATTCTCTGTAGTTGTGCCGTGGGTTATTAATGATAAATCTGGTATTAACTCTGATATTGGAAAAGAAGTTTTAGATGCTTATTTTGAACTGAAAAATAAGAGATTGACTGGAGAAACTATAAAAATAGATAGCTCTCAAGAAGGTTAAAACATATGAAATAGTACAGAAACTAGAGTCGACTTATTTAGAAATAGGTTCAAAATGGGTGATAGGGAGGTAAAATCATTCTATCAATTATTCACATTTTATAAAATAAATCATATATTGATAGCATAGGACAAGCTGAAAAGCTTATTCTAACCTCACAGAACACTCCTTATCACGGTTTGGCATCTACTTATGTAGATGCCTTTTTTAATTTAATCACTAACAATTATTTATCAACCTAAAGTAGCAAGCATATTAGGACTATTAGGTGAAGATTGACGGTAATAATTACAGTATGCTTAATAAGCGAATTGAAATGTAAGGAGTGAGAAATAAGTGCTAAATATTTTAGTGGTTAATTTTCCAGCAGAGGGACATGTAAATCCTACATTAAGTTTAGTCAAAGCCTATACTGAACGAGGTGATCACGTACATTATATTACGACAGAACAATTTAAAGGCAGAATTGAAGATTTGGGAGCTACTGTATATACACATCCAGATTTATTAAAGGAGATTTCTATTGATTCTGAAACTCCAGATGGGCTGAATTCTTTCTTTCGTGTACATGTTCAAACTTCTTTATATATATTAGAAATTATGAAACAATTATGTGAAAACATACATTTTGATTTCGTAATTTATGATATATTTGGCGCTGGAGAGTTAGTAAAGGAGTATTTACAAATTCCAGGCATAGTTTCTTCTCCTATATTTTTAATTCCTCCAAATTTTTTGGAAACATTACCTTTTCATCCAAATGCAGAAATACCATTCCAACCTGATAAAATTTCTGAACAGTTACTATATCAAATGGAACATGAATTTGGAGTAACACCTAAAAATAATCTTCAATTTATGCATAACAAGGGAGATATTACTCTTGTGTACACAAGTCGCTATTTTCAACCTAATAGCGATTTATTTGGAAGAAATAACATTTTTATTGGACCGAGTATTTCAAAGCGTAAAACAAATGTACAGTTTCCATTTGAATTACTTAAAGATAAGAAAGTTATTTATATTTCAATGGGGACACTGCTTGAAGGACTCGAACCATTCTTTAATACTTGCATTGATACTTTCTCGGATTTTGATGGAATAGTTGTAATGGCAATTGGTGATAGAAATGATTGTTCAAAAATTAAGAAAGCGCCAGACAATTTTATAATTGCTTCATACGTACCCCAATCAGAAATATTAAGTGAAGCAGATGTTTTCATTACACATGGTGGTATGAATAGCGTACACGATGCCATTTATTTTAATGTCCCATTTGTTATAATTCCACACGATAAAGACCAGCCAATGATAGCGCAAAGATTAACTGAACTTGAAGCAGCACATCGGTTATTGAAAGAGAATGTTAATGTGCAAACTTTAAATGAAGCGGTAACAGACGTTCTTTCAAATGAAAAGTATAAACATGGTATACGAAAACTGAATGATAGTTTTTTAGAATGTGGTGGTACTAAAGAAGCAATTGCAGTGATTACATCTCTTTTAAATAAATAGTTTAGCCAAGATAAAAACATAGAGGCACTACCTTTATGCTTTTATATTATTATACTGCAAACTGCACAGCAGTATTTGCATGTAAAAAAGCGGTATCAAAAACAGGTACAGTAAGGTCGTTTTGGGAAATGAGCAATGGTATTTCAGTGCAGCCTAGCAATATACCTTCTGCGCCATTTTGAATTAATGAGTTTGTAATTTGTAATAGCTTTTCTTTTGATGTTTCTGAAATAATTCCTTTACTTAATTCATTTAAAATAACATGATGAATAAAATTTCTTTCCTCTTTATTTGGAATAATTGTCTCAATGTTATAGTTCGCTAGACGTGATTTATAGAAGTCTTGTTCCATCGTTTGTTTCGTACCTAATAGTCCGATCCGTTTTATATTCTGCTCTACCATTTTTTTAGCACTTACATCACCAATGTGAAGAAGTGGAATAGATATTGCCTGTTCTACTTCTTCAGCAAATAAATGGACCGTATTGGAACACATTAATAAACATTCAGCCCCGGACTTTTCAACCTTTTTTGCAACTGTGACTAATTCGTTTTTCACTTCTTCGTATTGATGATTTTGTAATAAAGTAGTTACTTCACCAAAGTCCATGCTATATAAAACAAGCTTCGCATTTTGATCGTATTGAGAGAGTGTAAGTGTATTAATATGTTTATAGTATAACGATGTAGATTCCCAACTTAGTCCACCAATTAAACCGATTACTTTCATCGTACATTCCTCCCGTAACTATTTTGAATTCATTATTTCATAATTCCGATAAGAATACAATGATTTAAATGTGCCGTTAAACGAAAAATAAAAATAATTAGAAAAGTGTTGAAATTTATACTTATTAGTGCCATAATACGAATTACAAATTAATACTTATCCAGAGAGGTGGAGGGAACGGCCCTATGAAACCTCAGCAACCCCTATATAAATTTATAGGAAGGTGCTAATTCCGCAGAGGACACGATGTGTTTTTTGGAAGATAAGAGGATTCTTGAACGTGAAGAAAATGACCTCTTATGTAAGGGGTCATTTTTTGTTGTATAGAAAGGGAGTGTCGATGCATAATTCATTTTCAAAATAAATATAGAGTAATAAAAGTTGACTAATACGGGAGGGGAATTGTAATGAACAAATTATCAACAAAGTTAGTAGTAGCAATCGGAATTGGAGCAGCATTATACGGGATATTAGGACTTTGGGGATTTTCTATTGCACCCAATACATTTATTAAACCTGCATTAGCTATTTTAACCGTTTTTGGAGCGTTATTTGGTCCAGTGGCAGGACTTTTAATAGGACTTATCGGTCATACCGTAACAGATACAATCGCTGGATGGGGTATTTGGTGGGGGTGGGTTATTAGTTCAGGCATTATCGGCTTTGCAATGGGACTCATTCAAAAAAGAGTTAGCTTTAGTGTGAAAAACGGGACGTATAATAAGCGGGATATTTCTTATTTAGCCATTACTGGGTTAATTGGTATTGTCATTGCTATTATATTTGCTGGGGCATTCGATGTTATTGTGATGGGAGAACCATTTGACAAAATTGTTATACAAGTATTAGGAGCAACAATTGCTGATGTTATTGTATTTTTAGTTCTTGGATTGCCAATTACAATAGGTTTAGCTAAATCTAATAAGAAACATACACATTTAAAAATTGAAAAGTAGGGATGTTAACATGCAACCAATCATTTCTTTTGAACAATTCAGCTTTCAATATGAACATGCTGCGCAACCTACTGTAAAAGACATTACATTTCATATATACCCTGGAGAAAAAGTACTAATTGCTGGACGTAGTGGTTCAGGAAAATCAACATTAGCTCATTGTATTAATGGGCTAATCCCATTTTCTTATGAAGGGAGTAGTACTGGAACTATTTCTATTGCGGGAAAAGATCCGAGGAAAGGGAGTATTTTTGAACAGAGTAAACAGGTAGGAACAATTTTGCAAGATCAAGATGCACAATTTATTGGTCTTACAGTAGAAGAAGATGTAGCTTTTTATTTAGAAAATGAATGTGTAAATCAAGATGATATGAAAAAGATTGTTTCAGAATCATTAAAAAAGGTAAAGATGCATACTTTTCATAAACAAAGTCCGCATGAATTATCAGGAGGGCAAAAACAAACTGTTTCTTTAGCCGGTCTGTTAACGACAAATGCTAATATTTTATTGTTTGATGAACCGTTAGCGAATTTAGATCCAGTAAGTAGCTTACATACGATAGAACTTATTAAAGATATACATAAACAATATAATAAAACAATTGTACTTATTGAACATCGAATAGAAGAAATGTTCAATCTGGATTTAGATAAAATTATTTTAATGGATGAAGGGGAAATCGTTGAGATAGGAACACCAGAAGAGATTTTGGCCTCAAATATATTACCATCTATTGGCTTAAGGGAACCTATGTACATTGAAGGATTAAAGAGATTACAGTTTGATAGTAATAATGAGGTAATATACCCACTTGAAAATCTTCAAAGAGAAAGTGTTCGTAGCGCAATAAATGAGTGGATGGAGAAGCAAGTTTTTTGTAAAAATACTCCTAAAAACAAAGAAATATTGAAAGTAGAAAATTTGTCGTTCTCCTATTCTAATAAACAAAAAGTATTAGACAATGTAAATTTCTCCATTAAAGAAGGGGAAATTGTTGCACTTTTGGGTCATAATGGAGCCGGTAAATCTACATTAGCTCATAGTCTTATAGGCATAAACAAAACAAAAAATGATAGGATTGTATTTGATGAAGTAAATATCAATTCTTGGTCTATTCGTAAACGTGGTGAAGTCATATCTTATGTAATGCAAAATCCAAATCATATGATTACACAACCTACTGTTATAGAAGAAGTTTCATTTTCATTAAAATTAAAAAAGGTTTCAAAGGAAGAAATTAAGCATAGAGCGGAGGAAACGTTAAAAATTTGTGGCTTGTATCCATTTCGAAATTGGCCAATCCAGGCATTAAGTTACGGACAAAAAAAGAGAGTAACGATTGCATCTGTACTAACAACCAATCCGAAACTTATTATTTTAGATGAACCGACAGCGGGACAAGATCATTATCATTATAAACAGTTTATGACGTTTATAAGAAAACTAGCTGCAAAGGGAATATCTTTTATTTTTATTACACACGATATGAATCTCACATTAGAATATGCAGACAGAGCGATAGTTCTACATGAAGGAGAAATTATTGCGAATAATACTGCATCTACTGTATTAGGGAATTCAGAAACTTTACATAGAGCGCACTTAGGGGAGAGTTCTTTATTCAAACTCGTTAAATTAAGTGGTATTGCAAAACCTGAAAGATTTATAGAACTTTATTTTGATGTTATGAGGAGGGAGGAAGGTGTATAATACATATTTTCATCGTATGGATGGAGCAGTGAAATTGTTGTTATTTATTTTTTGCATGACGCTTACTTTTTTATTTTTTGATTTTCGCGTATTGCTATTTGTATTTATGATTGGATGTATCGGACTATTTATTGCTAAAATTCCATTTCGTAAAATTTGCATTGTTTTTACTGTTATATTTACATTTAGTTTATTAAATTCTGTCATGATTTTATTTATTACACCAACTCATGGATCTGAATTAACCGAATCATATACTTCGTTTTTACATATCGGATATGCAACAATTACATATGAAACATTATTTTATGCAGCTACACTTTCATTAAAATATTTTACGTTATTACCATTTACACTTATTTATATATATACGACTGATCCAAGCAAATTTGTGAGTAGCTTAAGTAAATTTCGAATTCATTATAAGATTACATATGCAATAAATATTGCATTACGTTATATACCTGATATTCAGTCCGAATATAAAGTTATTAAACATGCACAAGAGGCAAGAGGAGTAGCTTTTGAAAAAGGAGAAGCAAGTTTATGGATTCGTATGAAAAACCGTGTCTTAATTTTTTGGCCTTTAATTATTCATTCACTAGATAGAATCGATACAGTTTCAAATGCAATGGATTTAAGAGGATTTGGAAAGAAGAATACACGAACTTGGTTTTATACAAATAAAGCGAAAAGCGGGGATTTCATTGCTTTATTTGTAGGTATTTTTATTTTAATTGTTGCAGTGTATTTAAAGTTACATGTATTTCAAAACTTTTGGTATCCATTTTAAAGCACTCTCAAATGAGTGCTTTTACTTATTTTTATGTGGACATGCTCAAAAAAGGGATATTTACATAATGTATAATACGAACCAGTTAAAATGATCAACTACCTATTAGTTTTCAAACCAAAAGGAGGAGAAAATATGAGTTACGGTGGTTCTTGTGGTTTTGGTGGAGGTTTCGCGTTATTAGTTGTGTTATTTATTTTATTAATTATCGTTGGATGCAGCTGCTGGGGCGGAGGGTACTAATTTCTAATTAGTCTCCACAAATGTAAACTTAAAAAACATAGAAGATACTTATGTATCGAAACAAATAAAAAAGGAGCAATTATGCTCCTTTTTTATTTGTTTTCAGATGAGTTCATATTACATTTCGGCAATGTAATTGTCAAAGTTGTACCTTTATTAATAACGCTTCGGATTTTCAAACTACCTTGCATCGTTTCAATGATTTTAACAGCAACCATTGTACCTAAACCTGTACCTTTTGTTTTTGTACTAAAATATGGTTCACCAAATCGATTTACTTGCTCTTGTGACATACCAATTCCGCTATCCTCAATTCGAATAATAACTTTATTATTACTAATAGATGAGGAGATATGTAAAGTACCACCATTAGGCATTGCTTCAATCCCATTTTTTATTAAGTTTAAAAAACATTGTTGAAAGTGCTGTTTATTGCCTACAATTGTTGCTGTGGAAAAATCTTTTGTAATATGTATTGTATTCATATTGCATAATGGTAAGATCATATTAATAACTCGGTTCAACTCTTGTTCTACTGAAATATGATCTGATTTTTCTGAAGCAGGTTTGGCAAACGTTAAATAATCATCAATAATTCCTTGTGCACGATGTAACTCTTCAAGTATATGTTCAATATACTCATCTCTTGATTCTGGAGTTAAATTAGGTGTTTTTAAAAGTTGAGTAAATCCTTTTACGACAGTTAAGGGGTTTCTTACTTCGTGCGATATACTAGCAGCAAGTTGGCTAACAATCTCCATTTTTTCCATTTTAATCATCTTCGATCGCATACATACTGCATCTTTTAAAACTTCATTAAAATAAATGCCAAACAACATCAAAATGGTTGGTAATATTATGAAATAAATAATGTACAAATTATTCACTTCAAAATCTGATAAAGTTAATACAATTACAGTTGTAAATATTGCTAGAAAAAATGTTAAAAACATTCCATAAGCTACTTTAATTTTTCTATTATACTTATTAAATTTTGCGGATGCGAATGCTGTAACGATAAACATTGTTCCATAAACTAGTATTGTTAACATACTAAATCCATAAAATGAAAATCTTGTAATTAATAAAATAGCAAACAAAATGATACCAACAGGGAAGCCACCATAAAGTGTGCCTATTATAACTGGTATTTGTCTTAAATCATGAATACAATTTTCATCCATATAGATTGGATAGCGCATACATAAAATAAGAGGGATACTCGTACAAAGGATAATAAGTAATTTTTTATATTTCTTTAAATAGCGTCCGCTATCATATATAAAATAAAAAATAAATATACTACTTAAAATGTAAAGAAGATTATTTAATACGTTTTGATTAATATAAACAAAGTTCATAATATTTTCCTCGTTATTTTGAATTTCCATTTTATATGTATTATACATGATTATAGTAGAAACTTTATGTTTTTAATAATATAGGTTATATCTTTTCAGCATTTGCCACGTTTATCCACTCTTCATAAAATACTTTAACTGATTCATATCGTTCAGCTCGGCTTTCATTTACAGCACGATACGCTATTTCATATAAATTCCTACTTGCTTCCCATTTTGTAAAGGAACGATCTTTTCCATCTCCTAAAATTTCGAAAGCCATCGCCCCCATATTAAATACATTTGTTCTTGCATCAATCATAGCATTTAGCTCAAATTCTTCAGGAGACATAAAACGCGAGGAGCCCCATAATCTTCCCATTTTATTCACATATGGTTTTTTAGAATATAAATCAATATCACAAATCTTCGTCTCATTTGTATGAAAATTATATAAAATACTACCGTCATAAAAATCTAATGCTACATAGTTTTTCTTTTCGACATATGTATGGAAAGAAAAGATGGAATGTAATGATTGAATTCGTTCCATAACTGATAAATGTTTAAATTTATAAAATGGAGAGCTTGGATTAGTATATTTTTCAGGAGGCGGAAAACTCCAATGCGAATGGAGACATTCACCATCAAACCAATCGAAAATTAATACATATCCAGAGTGAACTGGAAAGTGTTCAATTAGTTTTATAAGCGAGTCATGCTTTAATTCCTCATATAGGAAAACCGATTTTTTTAACCTTTCAATAGCGTCTTTCACAGTTCCTTCATATGCAAGTGTTTGTGCCCCTGCATATTTAATAAATTTCTTACGCCCATCTTTTTCTACACCAAAAGATAGATTGCCTGAATCTTGCTGGTCAAAAACCGCAAATACGTTTCCTAATTTCAATAGCCAATCAAAATTATGATGTTCTTTTAACTGGAATGTAACTTGATTCAATTGAATTTCAACTGGAATATCTTTCATATTATACCTCGCATTTATTATAATAAAGTTGTATATTTCAGTATTCGACATATTTTGTGAAAATCCTATGTTAATCACATGAAATTTTATAAATATAATAATAAAAGATTATAAGAGGGTGGATAAAATGGAACAACAAATCGTTATTAAGCCATATGAAAAAGAATGGCATAAAGAGTATGTAATAGAAAAAGAGAAATTTATTTCTTTATTCGGAGGAGATTGTATTGCTATTGAACACATAGGGAGCACATCTGTACAAGGATTAGGAGCGAAACCTCTAATTGATATGATGATTGGTGTAACTGATTTGAAAATTACGGAAAAGTGGATTGAAGCGTTATTAAAAATTGGATATGAGTATGTTCCAAAAGAAACACCCAATCGACGTTTTTTTAGAAAGGGAAAATGGAGAGCTGGTACCCATCATTTGCATGTTTATATTTATAATAGTGAGGAGTGGAAGAATAACATTTTATTTCGTGATTTTCTTATAGAACATAAATGGGCACAGAAAGAATATAGAGAATTAAAAGAGGAACTTGCAACTACATATCCTTTTGATCGTGTTTCATATACAAAGGAAAAGGCACCGTTTATTCAAAAAATAATACAGGAAGCTAAAAAGATCGCTAAATAAAATTAAGTGATCTTCAAATTCTCATTTTATTTTAATCTTTCTCTCATGTTCCTTTCTTTTTAATTTGATATTCTGCTTGTTACAGAAGGTTTATAAGGAAGGAGCTTGAATGAATTGGAGAAGCTACTAAGAAATAAATATTTTCATTTGTATGTTAAAATTATAGGCATTACTATTATTTTTTGTAGTATAGCATTGTTATTTATTAATGTAATATACGGCAACGCATTAAATATGAAATGGTTAAATAAGAAATTAGGTTCTTTCGGTGAATACGGGGCAATTTTAGCTGCATCGTTATGGATTTTACGTCATATATGGTTATTTTTAAAAAAGAAAAATATAATTGGGTTTAAATTGATAAAGGATGTATATCTTTTTATTAAAAAGTTTCACGTATTAATTGGATATACTGTATTAGCTGTATCAATTACTCATGGCATTTATTTTTTATTAAAAGGAAGTCGGCATCTGCTTATATTTTATAGTGGTATATTCTCTCTTTTCATTTTAATCATACTAGGAATCGTTGGATTTTTCTTACAGAAACATAATAAAAAAACAAACTTGATATTGTATAGAAAAGCACATCAAATCATTGCAATTATATTTGGGATAGGATTACTCATTCATTTAACTGTATAGGAGGAATTACTGTTGCAACACATATTAATTATTGAGGATGAGGAAAGTTTAGCTGATTTTTTAGAATTAGAATTAAAGTATGAAGGATATAAGGTAGACATTCAGTTTGATGGAAGGAAGGGATTAGAAGCCGCACTTGAAACAAATTATGATCTTATTTTACTTGATTTAATGCTGCCTGGGTTAAATGGACTAGAAGTGTGTCGTAGATTAAGGGCAACTAAAAATACACCTATTATTATGTTGACTGCACGCGATAGTATTATGGACCGCGTGACAGGATTAGATAGCGGAGCCGATGATTATCTTCCGAAACCATTTGCAATTGAAGAGCTGTTAGCGCGAATGAGAGTTATATTTAGACGAGAAGAACATATAGAAAATAAACATGTTTCATCTCTTACATTCAAAGATTTACAGCTCCAGATTGAATCGCGAACGATTACGAAAGGAAATGAAGAAATCGAACTAACAAATAAAGAATTTGAACTATTACTGATGTTTATGAAAAATATTAATAGAGTACTTACCCGTGATGTTTTATTGGATCAAGTATGGGGATATGACGCGATGGTTGAGACAAATATCGTTGATGTATACGTTCGTTATTTACGTAACAAGTTACATAGTGTAGATAAGGAGGAATATATCCAAACGGTCCGCGGTGCTGGATATATAATGAAATGATCAAAAATAGTGTGCATCGAATTCGAAATCTACCTATAAAGTGGAAATTAACACTTTGGTCCACTACTCTAGTATTTATTTTATTCATTTTATATAGTGCTCTGCAGTTTATTGTAATTAATAAGTGGACTATAGACTATGAACAGAAACAAATAAATAGACAAGTGACAGAAATAGCGGCCTATTTCCAAGATAAAAATGATAGCCTTTCGAGTAAAACGTTTGAAAACAGTAAAGATTTCTTAAACAATATGATTGATAAACATCAAATGATTCGTATTATCGGTATGAACGGGAAAACAATTGTTTCTGTTTCTCGAGAGTTTAATGAATCGTGGATAAAACCAAAACAAGTTACACATGAGGAATTATTTATAAAAAGACATGTAGAAGATCGCATATTAGTTAAGCGTATACCAATTCAAACAAAAGAGTTCACTGGTACCATTGAACTTACGAAAAACTTAGAGGCTTTCGATCATTTATTAAAAATTATTCTAGTGGTAATGGTTATTGCCGGAATATGTGGATTAATCTTTAGTTTTTTAGGTGGGCTACTAATCACGAAAAAACTATTATCAAGCGTTCAAAATATAACGGATACGATGAAACGTATAAAGAAAAATGGACTAAATGAACGGGTTCCAGTACGTGAAAATAATGATGAACTTGCAAAATTATCGTTTCTTTTTAACGAAATGATGGATGAGGTAGAAACTTCTTTTACACAACAGAAGCAGTTTGTAGAAGACGCATCCCATGAACTGAGAACACCACTAACAATTATTCAAGGACATTTGTCTATGTTAAATCGGTGGGGGAAAGATGATCCAGCAGTTTTAAATAAATCGCTTCAATCCAGTTTAAAGGAAGTTGATCGTTTAAATAAGTTAGTTTTAGAATTGCTAGAACTATCAAGAGCTGAATCAGAACAGATGCATCCAATCGCAGCTGATCCAGTCCATGTAAATAGCATATTAAAACAAGTCTCACAAAATTTTGCCGTACTTCAAACTGAATTTCAATTTGATATGAAACTGGGTGGAGATGTGGCATATGTCTCAATACCTTCATCTTACTTAGAACAAATTATTATTATCGTAATGGATAACGCAGTGAAATATACAAAAGAAGTTAATAAATATATTTGTATTGAATCTAGTGTACAATCAGGGAAAGTTAAAATTTGTATCATAGATCGTGGAGCGGGAATACCCGAAGCTGATTTACCTTTTGTTCTTAACCGCTTTTATCGTGTGGACAAAGCAAGAAGTCGAAAACAGGGTGGAAACGGTCTAGGTTTGTCTATTGCAAAACGACTTGTAGAGAAATACAACGGAACGATTCAAATAGAGAGTAAAGAAGACGAAGGAACAATCGTTACGATTACACTGCCTACCGTTTCACTTTAATAATTCAAAAAGAAGGGATGTTTTGTGCATTCCTTCTTTTTTACGGTCAAATTATTTTGTTTATTTCGAACTTTCTAGTACATTAGAAATATAAAGGGGGAATAAAAATGAAAGCTATCGTACATCAATATAAAGCTGGATTTGAAGGGGTAGAATATAAAGTATTACCAGAGATAACACCTAATGCTGGAGAAGTGAAAGTGAAATTAAAATCAGCCGGCTTAAATCATCGTGATTTATTTATAATGAATAACAGAAAAGAAATGCAATTACCATTAGTTCTAGGGTCAGATGGTGCAGGTATTGTTACGGAAATTGGAGAAGGGGTTTCAGGTGCTTTATTGAAAACCGAGGTTATTATTAATCCTAGTATTGGATGGGATAATATTGCAGAAATACCTGAGTTACCAGAGGTGTTAGGTGGACCGAAGGATGGAACGTTTGCTGAATATGTTATTGTGCCAGCTGAAAATGTAGTGGAAAAACCGTCATATCTTACTTGGGAAGAGTCTGGGGTTCTATCTTTATCGGCACTAACTGCATATAGAGCGCTTTTTACAAAGGGTAGATTAAAGTGTGGAGAACATGTTTTAATTCCAGGCATAGGCGGCGGTGTAGCGACATTTGCCATGTTATTTGCAAAAGCAATTGGTGCAAAAGTAAGTGTTACTTCAAGGGTAGAGAGTAAAAGACGGTTTGCCGAAACATATGACGCAGACTTTTCTTTTAATAGTTCTGGAAATTGGGAAGAGAGTTTAAGCGGAGAGAAAGTAGATTTAATAATTGATAGTATAGGTCCAGCAACATTCTTAAAATACTTTGATGTATTAAAACCAAATGGGAGAATTGTTAATTTTGGTGCAAGCTCAGGAGATAAAATTGAATTACCATTACGAGCATTATTTTATAATCAAATCGATATAATGGGAACATCTATGGGTAGCCGTGAGGAATTTCATGAAATGGTTAAGTTTATAGAGAACCATAAAATTAAACCAATTATTGATAAAGTATATTCGTTAGAAGAAGCTATTCAAGCGTTAAGTCGTATGGAACAAGGAGAACAATTTGGTAATATCGCACTTCGTATGTAATAAAAATATGATTTCGCAACTAGTATATTTAAATAGCTATGTTATGTATTCTACACATAAAAAGCATATGATTCGTATTATTTGAAAGGTTTTTCAGCTTTATACATAATTAGCCGTTATAATTAGTCTTACTATTGTCAAATGAGTACTAGTAAAATGAGAATTAGATGAGAAAAGTTTAAGCCCATTTTCATATTGATGTTGTATACTGTGTAAATCAAGAACGCTTTTATTTAAGGAGAGAGTATTATGAATTACACAGTATTTCAATGGTTTAATAATTTTGCTGGATCATCCAAACTATTAGATACGCTAATGATTGCTATTACAAATAGTGCTGTATATGTAGCAATTTTGTTTATGTTTATCTTATGGTTTAATAATGGAAAGAAAGTCAATGCCATTAAAAAACAATATACAGTGTTATATACGACACTTTCAGTCATTATCGCTTTACTAGTAAATGTTGTGATACATGCGGTATATTACCATCCACGTCCATTTGTATCACATGATGTACATCAATTAGTACCACATGCAGCAGACTCATCATTTGTTAGTGATCATTCAGTACTTGTATTTTCCATTGCATTTGTATTTTTACTTAGAGGAGAAAAACTTAAATATGTCGCTCTTATTTGGGCAGTATTAGTCGGTGTATCACGTATGTACGTAGGTGTTCATTATCCTCTAGATATACTTGGTGCTGCTTTCTTAACATTTATTACGAGCGGCTTAGTAATGCAAAGTACACGTATGTGTGAACCAATAGCGAGATTTGTATTTAAAATGTACGCATTGGTAGCGAAACGAATTCCTTTTCTAGCGAAATATAATCATATAGCTTAATTTTTATAAATAACTATTTGTAAGTTTGTTTAAAAGTTCGCCTTTGGAAATCCAGAGGCGAACTTTTTTATTGTGCATAAGAAAAGGGTATTTGCATTAAAAGAGTGGCGAAAGAACAAGTAGGTTAGCACCTATTAAATTTGTAGTTTATTATAAATTAATCATCACGTTACGGAATATTCATAAATTTCACGCACCGTACTATAAATAGAAAAATAAAATAAATACAGAAACAATAACTACTTTCAGAACGATTTAAAGGAATTAAAAGGTAAAGTTCGAAACATATAGTATTGAAAGCAAAAAACTACATAATTTAAAGCACACCATCGTAGCAATTAATTGTGAAAGAAAGGAGATAAATATGCATAAACTTGAAACGAATAAAGGTGCGCGGTATTTTATGGTTGCTTTTATTGTTTTGTTTCTTATTATGCTTTTGCGGTTTTTCTATATTCAGGCAGTAGGTGTCGTACATAATGTAGATGTAAAAGATCTAGCAATTGAACAACATAATAAAAATGGTGTTTTGGAAGCGAATCGTGGCACAATATATGATCAAGCTGGAAAAGTGTTAGTCCAAGATTCCACAACATATCGTGTTGTTGTGAATTTAAAAGGAACAAATAAAGTGAAAAATAAAGATGAAACTGCAGAGCGATTAGCTGATGCGCTTGAAATTGATAAAGAGGACGTATTAAAAAATTTTCATGATGGACGCACGCAAGTTGAAATTGGAAAAGTTGGCCGGAATTTATCTAGAGAAGTAAAAGAAAGAATTGGAAAATTAAAAATTCCAGGGGTATCTTTTATGTCAGAAAAAGCAAGAGTATATCCAAATGAAGATTTTGCATCCTATATACTTGGTTTTGCGAGATCTGACGATAAAGGAAATACAGAAGGAAAATTTGGACTTGAAAAGAGCCTGAATAAATATTTGCGCTCTACAAACGGGAATATAGAATATGTGGGAGCACCAAGAGGGATCCCGCTTACAAATGATATAGGGAAAATAGAACCAGCTAAAAATGGGAATAACGTATACCTTACGCTCGATAAACAAATTAATAGTTTTTTAGAAGAAGCGATGAATAAAGCGCAAGAGCACTATGATTCTTCTATGTTAGTAGGAATCATAGCGGATCCAAAGACAGGGGAAATTTTAGCAATGTCTAGTAAACCTAGTTTTAATCCTAATAAAGGCGATATCGAATATTTTTTAAATGATCCAATCGCAAATGCATACGAACCAGGTTCAACAATGAAAATATTTACGTTAGCTGCTGCAATAAATGAAGGGGTATATAACGGGAAAGAATATTTCCAATCTGGAAAATATTCAGTTGGTTCATCTGATATAAAAGATCATAACGGTGGGTTTGGATGGGGATCTATTACATTTGATGAAGGCTTCGAAAGATCATCCAACGTAGCTTTTTCTATTTTAGAAGATCAGTTATTGAAACCGGATAAATTTAAGCAATATATGAATAAATTTGGATTCAACCAAAAAACCGGAATAGATTTACCTGGCGAAAGTAAAAACACATTATTATTAAATACACAAATTCAACAAGTCACAACTTCTTTCGGACAAGGTTCTACAGTAACTCCCATTCAATTAATCCAAGCAGCTACTGCTATAGCAAATGACGGAAAAATGATGCAACCATATATCGTTGACAAAGTTGTAAATCCAATAAATAAACAAGTTATTATGGAAAATCAACCGAAAGAAATTGGGAATCCAATAAAAAAAGAGACAGCGGACAAGGTAAGAGACTTAATGGAGCGTGTTATTACGTCTTCAAAAGGTACTGGTACAATGTATAAAGTGGATGGTTATCCAATAGGAGGTAAGACAGGAACAGCGCAAATTCCGAATCCTGAAAATGGACGATATATGGAAGGAAAAGAAAACTATATTTTTTCATTTTTAGGAATGGCTCCGATTGATGACCCAGAGTTAATTGTATACTTAGCTATTAAGCAGCCAAAGTTAAAGGGAGATGAGTATGGAGCTCAGCCGCTCGCTGAAATATTTAAACCAGTTATGAAAAATAGCCTTGAATATTTAAAAGTGAAACCATATACAGAAAAACAAATGGCAGATGCAACGAAACGATCCCAATTAAAAGTACAAAACTATGTCAATCAATCAATGGATACAGTAGAGAATAGTGTGAAAAAAGAGAAGCTCCAACCGATAATTTTAGGCGAAGGAAAAATAATAAAACAATATCCGCAATCTGGTGAAGTAATGAGTGAAGGGGATCGTATATTTTTATTAGGGAAGAACGCAATAATGCCAAATTTACAAGGTTGGTCCATGCGTGATGTTATGTATTTCTCTAAACTATTAAAATTAGAATTAAAGACTACAGGTACGGGCTATGTAACGAGTCAAAGCATTGAAAAGGGACAAGATATACAAGAAGGCGATGCATTAGAACTAAACTTAGAACCACCTTTACAACCGTTAGTAGAGGCGAATACAAATTAATTCGGACAAAGTGAAGGGTCTATATACAATAGGCTCTTTATTTTATAGATTTAAGTAATTTCACGCACCGTAATTTTTAGAAAAAATAATAAATAAAAGAATTAACAGAAACACGTTATTAAATATCTGATTATTTTTTATTTACAGTTAAATATTTCTGTGATAATATGGAAAAAATCAAATGCAGTGAAGAGAAGAGTAAATAAAATGAATTTTTCACAGAGAGCTCCATTTAGCTGAAAAGGAGTAAAAATTCTTTATTGAACCAAGCCTCTGAGCAGCACATCGGAACCTTTTATTAGGGGGTGGTGTGACGGGAGCTCCCGTTATAGAGCTATGGTATAAGCATGATTTACAATGCAGTACCTGATAAGGTTAATATGGCGACATATTAACAAACTAGGGTGGCACCGCGATGATAAATCTCGTCCCTAAGACTAAAAGTCTTGGGGGTGGGATTTTTTTATTGTTTCAAAACAATTTGGAAAGCGGGGGCCTAAAATGAAAAACTTACTTAAAGATTGGAAATATCCTTTATTACTACTGTCTGGAGTTGGTATTGCGAATTTAGGGGCATGGATTTACTTAATAGCACTGAATGTACTTGTCTATAATATGGGAGGCTCAGCCTTAGCTGTTGCTACTTTATATGTAATTAAACCATTAGCCGCCTTATTTACAAACGCATGGTCAGGAAGTATGATTGATCGTTTAAATAAACGGAAGTTAATGATTCACCTCGATATATATCGTGCGGTATTTATCGCTATTTTACCTCTACTTCCATCACTTTGGATTGTTTATGTATTCGTATTCTTTATCAGTATGGCCAGTGCAATTTATGAGCCAACTGCTATGACATATATGACGAAATTAATACCAGTAGAGAAAAGACACCGTTTCAACTCATTACGTAGTTTAATAGGATCTGGTGCATCATTAATTGGTCCAGCGATAGCGGGAGTATTGTTAATAGCAAGTACACCGGAGTTTGCTATATATATAAATGCTATAGCATTTCTCTTATCAGGAGTAATTACATTGCTGTTACCTAATCTTGATAAAAAATCCGATATTACTACGTCAAATGATAAGTTATCTTTAGCTGTACTAAAAAAAGATTGGAACATCGTTTTAAATTTCAGTAAAAAATCTTTATATATCGTTTTTGTGTATTTCTTATTTCAAGGGATGATGGTTTTAGTTGCCGCAACTGATTCACTTGAATTGTCATTTGCGAAAGAAGTTTTATTGTTAACAGATAGTGAATATGGCTTTTTAGTTAGTATTGCTGGAGCCGGGTTTATTTTAGGAGCTATAACAAATACAATTTTATCCAAAAAAATAGCGCCTTCATTTTTAATTGGAATAGGATCATTATTCATAGCAATCGGTTATTTAATTTATGCTTTTTCAAATGAATTTTTAATAGCTGCTATTGGATTCTTTATTTTATCTTTCTCTATGGCGTATGCAAACACAGGATTTTATACCTTTTATCAAAATAATGTCCCTGTCCATATCATGGGACGGATTGGGAGTATATATGGGCTTGTGATTGCGGGCATCACCATTTTAATTACGATTTTGTTCGGAGTTGCAACTCAATTTATTTCTATACAACTTGTGGTTATTGTAGGCTCATTGGTAATGCTGCTTATAACTATCATATTGTGTGTATTTACTTTATTGCCCTCACATTCTAAAGTGCATTCCTCTGAGTCAATCAATTCAAAATAGTAATCTTGGTTTTGATTTACGGTATTCAATAGGAGGGTTTACCCTCCTATATATGGAAATATAAGAAGGGTGAACAATATTGATAAACGAAGGTGGTTTTTGTAATGAAAACAAAAGATCAAATAGACAGTATTGTAAAAGAAATGCATCAGCATATAGATTTCTCTGGGGTAATTTTAGTAAAAGAAGAAAAAGGCTTAGTCTATGAAGAGGCGTTTGGTTACGCAAATCGCAATGAATGTATAAATAATACGCTACAAACAAGGTTCGGAATTGCCTCCGGTTGTAAAATATTCACTGCTATCGGTATCTGTCAACTTGTTGAGAAGGGGATAATTACTTTTCAAACAAAGTTAAAAGATTGTTTACGCATAAACTGTCCAAACTTCAATGAAGATATTACAATACATCACCTTCTGACGCATAGTTCGGGTATTCCAGATTATTTTGATGAAAGTATTATGGATAATTTCGAAGATCTTTGGGAACAAACTCCTATGTATCTATTAAAAAATTTAAAAGACTTCTTACCATTATTCCAAAACAGAAATATGATGTTTGCACCTGGAAGTAAGTTTCATTACAACAATGCAGGTTTTATCATACTGGGATTAATAATCGAAGAACAGACAGGATTTGAATTTACGGAATATATAGAAAAAAACATATTCAATCCAATTGGTATGAATGATTCTGGCTATTTTTCTTTAGATAGTTTACCAAGACACACAGCTTTAGGATATATAAAAGACGAAATTAACCAAAATTGGAGAACAAACGCCTACTCTATACCAATAAAAGGTGGTTCTGATGGTGGTGCTTTTATTACTGCGCCAGACATGCTGAAGTTCTGGGAAGCGTTATTTAACTATGAAATCATAAGCCGAGAATATACAAACATGCTTTTAACTCCTCATATTCAAGTAAATAATAATCAGTCTTACGGCTATGGAATATGGATTGAAACAAGAGAAAACAAGATATTCAAATATCATGTAATGGGATATGATCCAGGAGTCAGTTTTCGCTCAGCCGTATATCCAGGATTAGGTATTACAGTAGTTATTCCGTCAAATAAAGGAGCGGGTCCTGAAAAGATAATGAAAGAATTAGAAAACTCTTTTTCATAAGGTTAAAAGAGTTTATGAACGCATTAATAAATGCAAAAAAGACGTACTATTTATTTGTACGTCTTTTTTGCATAAACAATGCTTAAAACTGATGGGAAATCACATTCTATATTTTATAATTTTTATTAGCTAGTTTATTTAAAGTATGGAATGAAAAGAAGCGAATATAATTTTCAAATGTAAACAAGTAAATAGGAGGACTCTAAATGGATATTCTATTTGTTATTCTACTTGTTGTTTTTATAATGATATTAATGCAAGGTAAAGAATATAAAGTGAATATTAATCGTATTTGGTTCATTCCGACTTTGCTGTGCTTTGCGACAATCCAGTCTATTATTCATATGGGACAATTAACTATATTGAAAGTATTACTATTCGTTGTAATGCTGGGGATTGGATTGGGCCTTGGAATGATTAGGGGAAAAGTTTTAACATTTCGATTAGATAGTGAAACAGGTCATGTATTACGCAAAGGAAATTGGTTAAGTACAATTATTCTACTTGCCATTCTAGGTACGAAGGTTTTGATTAAACAAAGTATGTTTTCTAGCAGTACTCACTATACATTAATGGTTGTAACAAATACCTTTTTATGTATCACATTAGGTACTGTAATTAGTAAACGATATTATATTTGGAAAAAATATAATGAATTAATACAAAAAACATGAAAGTATTCATCCATTGTTTAACAGCGCCGTGAACGGTAATACTAAATAACATTGAACTTTTACAACAAGGGATGATAATATGATATTCATTTATACAGATTTTGGCGGAACACATTCAACTTCACTTGCTGCAGCTTATCATTTAAATAAATTACCAACGGATCGTAAGTTAACGAAAGAAGAAATTTTGAATGTAGATTACTTTAATAAATTGAAAACAGAGGATATGGGCAAAATCATTTTTCATGGAATAGACGAAAATGGTAATCCGGTTTATACAATTGGATGTGGTGCATCAAAAGTCGTTGTACCTGCGATGAAACATTTAGGAGAGATTTTGCAAAAACATTATCAAAGTCATGAAAAGATTATTTTTTCTAATACATCACCAACAGTGCCTTTACCAATGACTTTCGGTGGTCTGTTTTCTAGAAGATTTCACATCGACTTCATCGGCGTACCGTTACTCGTATGGGGAGCGAAACTTTGCTGTGATAACGTACAAAGACTTGTTAGTTATACGAAAGAAGCTGGTCGATTGACAAATGATTATGTTGTAATTTTAGATAATGAAACCTTTAAATAATGTATAAAAAGAAGAAAATCGGGCAAATACTTCGGTTTTCTTCTTTTTTTCGTGAAAATGACAAAAAATATTCACATTTAATATCCATCTACTATAGCCAAAACAATAAAGTCCTGTTACTATTACAGGGATATTCTCTTTTCGTAACATAAATATATAGAAAAGTCAGAAAAGAGGAATTGAATTAAGGGAGGAACAACATGAAGCGTGTTGCTTGGATTACTGATAGTACAACTGCGAGTTTTACAACAGAAGGAGATAACTTTGTTATCCCAATTGAAGTTATTATTGATGGTGTGTCGTACAAAGATTGTGAAGAAGGTGTGCGTGAGCGCGTCTATAATGCGTTAAACGAAGGTAAAACTGTCACTACATCACAACCTAACATAGGGGAAATGGTAGAGTTATTTTCGAAATGCAAAGAAGAATATGAAGAGGGATTTGCAGTTGCTATTAGCGGAAAAGTAAGTGGAACTTATCAAAACATGAAGTTAGCTGCAGACATGGCAGGTTTCCCATTAACGGTATTGGATAGTGAAACAACAAGTTATCCAATGGATGAACTAATTAGAAAAGCGAAATCGTTATACAATGATGGTATGACGTTACAAGATATACACAAAACATTAGTAGATGAAAAAAGAAGACCTTTCCACGTATTCCCGAAAAGTTTAAAAGGCCTTTACGCAAGTGGACGTGTAAAGGGAGTTCAATTTTTACTTGGAAGTTTATTAAGTGTCAACTTAATATTAGAAGTAAAAGGTGGAGAGCTTTTACTTGAAAAGAAAGTTCGCAAAATCCAAAAATGTCGAGAATACATTAAAAATGAACTCGAAAAAGAATTACCAAAAGTACTTCATATGTTCCATGCTAACGATAAAGATGGAGCTGAGGAATGGATTTCAGATATTAGAAAAGCATTCCCTGAAATGGACTTTAAACTATATCCATTACCAATTTCATTTGCGGTTCATGCAGGTGAAGGTACAATAGCAATTAGTTATTAAGAGGAAAACCCGTGAATAATTCACGGGTTTTTTATTTAATTGAATTGAAATTGGAGGCATATCACGTCGCCATCAAACAAAAAGGCTCATTTTATTGTTTTGAGGAGCAACCAATCCCTCAACTTGATTTGAAATTAAAAATATAAACCTTTGCCTACTGGCTGAACAGTTTCTAGAACAGTATCGACCATTTCTTCATTGATTAGGGTTCTTATAATCCATGCTGAGAGATCTTGAGCAGCAAAACAGCCTGCAGCAGTCGAGATATTTCCTTCGTTTACGAAACTTTGTTCAATAACGTCTACATCAAATTCTTTAAGCTGTTCTACTACGGACGGATATGTAGTGGCTTTCTTACCTGTTAGTAATTTTTTAGCTCCTAGTAGTAATGAACCAGAACACATAGATCCTATTAATTGTCTTTGAGGATCTACATGAATGCTATTAAGATACTCTTGATTTGTATATAAATTTTGTACACCCTTACCACTTGCAAATATTACAGCGTCAGCAGACGGAATATCAGATATGCTTCCTGTCATGGGAATACGTAAGCCAGACATGGATATATGAGTTTTTCCCGTTCCTAATAGTTGAACGTCCCAATCAGAAATACCGCCAACTAAACGTACACGATTTAATAAATCCCATGGTAGAAAAACATCTATATCAGTAAAGTTATCAAAACAGACTATTGCAATTTTCATTTTCTAATCCCTCATTCCGTATGTATGTCCCCTAATTTAGAATATAAACTGCTCCTTTTTATGTTCTATATTAAGTTATAAATTCCTGTATATTCTATGCGATGGAAATTTAATTAAATAAAAGGATTATACACCTATAAAATATGTGGCATTCAAATATCCCATACATAACGTAAATAATGTTGTTTCGAAAGTTTAAAGGGTTTTTAAATATAAAAATAGAAATCTATATAAAAAAATATATAAATGGTAGTGATGCTATGAAAATAGGTAAATTTGGAGAATTAAATAACATAAGTATTGATACAATTAGACATTATATGGACCTGGGTCTCATTATTCCTGAAAAAAGGGGAGGGCATTATTTTTTTGATGAGTATTGTCAAATAGATTTAGAACTTATATTACATTACAAAGATCTAGGATTTAGCTTGAATGAAATTAAAGAACTATTTTTTTATAAAAATTTAGCGAAATCTATGAATTACGAAAATGATACTTTTTACCAATCTTTATTTAAATTGAAATATGACAAGATGGAACAGGAAATAGAGCTTTTGGGGAAGAGGCGGGATAAATTAAAGGAAGTGTTACAAGATTTATTATTAACAAATGAAACTTCAAATTCAATTATAGGGATAGATTTAAGCGTACTTCATTTACTTACATGTTCTAAGTGTAGCGAAAAACTAATTCTTCAAAATGGAATTATTACTAACAATCAAATTACTGAGGGGAAGCTAATTTGTAATTGTGGTGAAGAATATATTATTACTTCAGGAATTATAACTGCGGGTAAATTGTTTAAAGTAAATGAGCAAACGTCACTTGAAGATACTATTTCGGATTATATTCATGAAACTGATAATGCGTATTTGGAAAATATGCATAGGGAAGGGGAATGGGCGAAAAAGAAACTAGTACATTTAAATTTAAATAACAAATTAATACTGGATTTAGGATCGGGACTTGGATTCTTTTTGAGAAACATTTATGAAGAACTGCCCGAAAATTGCCTATACATTGCAGTGGATCGAGATTTAAATAAACTTTTATTTTTAAAAGATGTATTAGCGAGAAGAAATCCGAAAAGAAACATTCTCTTTATCTGTGCTGATTTTTTGAATATCCCTATTCAGAATCAGTCAGTTGATGTAGTAATTGATCATTCTGGTACGAGCAATTATAGTTTTGAGCATGAGGATTTTTTACTTCACGAATTAAATCCACTTTTTAAAACGGATTGTTATTTAGTAAGTTTATTTATTTTATTTAAAAATTTCAGCTCAAATAGCCAAATTACAAATAACTTTCGAGAAAATTTTACACTTTCAAAAGTAACGAAAGAAATCCAAAATCTACACTTTCAATCCATTGATGAAAGTACTTCAAATTATTTGACACGAGGAGGAAAGTACGAGGATTTCTTTGTTCAAGGAGAAGAAATTTATACATATTCATTTTTCGGAAAAAGATAAGGGCAATCCCGTCAAAAAAAGTCCGGTTTTATAACTGGACTTTTTTTGATGATTTATATTTATACTCTTTGCGATTAAAAGACAAAGAGGATGTTAATCTACATGTTTAGCACTCACATGACACTCTCTTATCGGTGTATGTCTAGTAAGAGAAAAGATAGCCAAAACTAAAGACAATAGAACTAGAGATCCACCAACCCAGGCCATGTAGGCAACATTCTCTACTTGTTTTAAAGCTATACCTCCAACTGCGGAACCGAGTGAGATTCCTATTTGTAGAGCTGAATTATTAAAACTTTGTTGTATATCTGACGTATCTGGGGCGGTTTGGATTAAATAACTTTGTTGAGGTGGTGCAAGTCCCCAACTTAATGCAGCCCAAACTATCATAACAGGAATAAATAGACCAATAGAAACTGTCGTGAACGGTAATATAAATAAGATTAGAGCAAATAAAGTAATAACTATCACAATACTTTTTGGAGCCCCTATTTTATCTGATAATATACCGCCGAACGCTCCGCCACTTACTGCAGCTATACCAAATACTAAATAAAATATGCTTATCCAATAAGGGCTTAGGTGAAACTTTTCTTCTAAGAAAGGAGTAAAATAAGCATATAAAGTATAGTGTCCTGCTAACATAAACATGGTAGCTAGATGAGCAGCACCTAGTTTTGGACTACACACGGCCTTTAATTGGATAGATAAAGGAGTTCGGTTTTCCTCACCAGGTATTTTCTCTAAAAATACTGAAATTAAGATAATAGATCCCAATGATAAAATAGCTATACAAAGAAAAATAACTCTCCAGCCAAATGTGTTTGAAATTAATATGCCTAGTGGTACTCCTAAAACAAGTGAAGAGCTAATACCCATATAAATTAATCCTAATGCTTTTGCTCGGTAAGAGGGATTTACAATCTTTGCTGCAATTGTAAGGGAAAGTACGACAACTAATGCTGTACTCATAGCAGTTAAAATTCTTGCTATCATCATAAAAGTAAAGTTTGGACTAAAATAAGTAAGTATATTACCAATTAGAAACATATAAAGTGAAATAATATACAATTTTTTTCTTTCCACTTTACTTGTAAAAATTAATAATACAGGACCTGCTATTGCATAAGTAAAGGCGAAGATTGTAATTAATTGACCAGCGGAACTTAATGAAACATTAAAATCTTTAGCGATGTCTGGCAATATTCCTCCAACAATAAGCTCTACAAGCCCTACTGCTATTGTTGCTAAAGCTAATATAAATACTTTGAAATTCATTTTTTGTATTCCCTTCTCGTCATTATTTACCTTAAAACAAAAAAACTCCTGACCACAAACGCTAAAAGACGCGTTTTGTAGTCAGGAGTTATTGGTTCCTGGTAGAGACCCCCAAGCCATATTCTTGGAGTTATACATGATTCTCATATGTAATTAGTCAATGTAATAGAAGATACCATATTACTTTTTACATTTCAATAAAAAAATTTCGTATTTGTACATGTGTACCTATATGAAAGAGATAAAATGGGCTTTCTGAAACTCTAATAATTTTACCTTTCGATGGAAGCGCGTCTAAATGATTCAACTATTGCTAACTTTCACTAATGAAGATTATATAAATAACAAACGTAAGTATTAAACGGCTATATAAAGTAAAAAAGCGACATCCTTTCTGTAGAATTAATTATAGAAAAGGGTGGCGTTTTTTATATGTATATTTTTGTATCTAATCAATTACAACTATTTGCTTAAGCAATTCTAAACTATTTATCTTCAAATCATTGACGGTAGATGAGATTAGTTTAATGGGCATGGGGTTAACCCCATCTTTTTTTATTTCTTTGTATTAATTTTTAAACACAATGTATTGATATTGGGTTAACCCAATAACTTACACTTAATGTAATACAAAGAAAAGTGGGGGGAATTGTTATGGGAAGTTTACGATTACATATAGAAAATAAAAAAAGAAACCAGGAACTAAGAAATATTTGTTTATATTCAATCGCAAAAACAGTATCAATATTCGGTACCGCTATGTATAGTTTCGCATTAGGATTATATGTTTTACAAATAACTGGATCTGCGTTAAATTTCGCGATTACGCTCATATTAGGAACGATTCCAATGATTGTTTTGAATCCCTTTGCTGGTGTAATTGCTGATAAGGTTGATAAAAAGAAACTAGTTATTTGTATGGATTTACTAAGTGGATACTTATTAATAGCTGTTTATATATTAAGCAGCTATTATGGATTAAACTTATTCATCATTTATACTACAACCTTTCTTATGACAGTGTTTACAACCTTTTTTGGAATAGGATTAGAGGCTGCAAAACCAAATATCGTCTCTAAAGAGAAGCTTATGAGTATTAATTCTATAAGTAAAATTATCGATTCTGTATCTTTAATTCTCGGCCCTATGTTAGGTGGCATCGTTTTTTCAGTATTTAATATTAAGACCTTTATAATTATAAACGGTATTTCTTTTATTCTTTCAGGGATAGCATTACTATTTATTCATTTTAGACTGTTCGAGTACAACATAAATGAGGGAAATTCAAAAAGAGGAGTTAATTTTATTAAAGATATAAAAGAGGGGTTTTCTTACTTACTTGAAAAGGAAAGCTTAAAGAATACGTTTCATATTTTAATTTCGTTTAATTTCTTCTTAGGCTTTGCTGTAACTGTTCCATTGCCATACATTATTAACACAGTACTCAATCTTGGTTCTAAGCAATTTGGTATCATTCAAGGGACTTTTCCAGTAGGGATGATAATTGGTGCAATTGTAGTAAAAAAGATAACTGATCGTTTTTCTTACTCTTATCTTTTGAAAAAACTAAGTTCTATGTTGTCAGTTTTTATGATTATTTTAGGAATTCCAGTTTTATTCAAAAGTTTTGAAGTGAATGATTTAGTATTCGTTATTACGTATTGTGTTGTTATGATCTTTTTAGGATTTATTATAGCGTTAATTGATATTCCTTTAATTTATTTCATGCAAAATGAGATTCCCGATGAATACAGGGGAAGGGTTCTCAGCATTGGATTAAGTATAGGTAAAATGATGCTCCCTATAGCAATGGCACTATCCGGTCTATTATTAAATTATATCCCAGCGTACACCATTCCAATTGTAGGGGGATTCTTATATTTCATAGTAATTAAAGTTTCATCAAATCGTTTCATATTAGAGGTTCATTCGAAAGATTATAGTGCTTAGTAGATTCTTAGATTATTTATAGAATGGATACTGCTACCTCTTTCAAGCTAAGAAAAGCAAATACTATAAAACGAAATTTATAGTTTGTTAATTCTTATAGGCCTATTCTTTGTATTTGTTTTTGACTATATTCCGCAATCTGATGATTACTTACAGAATAAGTACGGTGAACAATTTACAGTGTATAAACAGAAAACAAAAAAACTAATACCGTTTATTTGGTAAATCAGTTTCATAAATTATAAAAAGCGCAGGATCATCATCCTGCGCTTTTCTATCGTAATTCAGCTGTTTTTCTAATAACAATCTTATCAATATCATCTTCTTCATCACCATTAAATAACCCGCGTTCTTTTAAATACGCCTCAAAATATAAATCTGCTTCTGCACGTTCATCATACGGTTTTACAGATAGAACGAAACCTAATTTGTTTTGTTCCTCTAAATGAGAAGTGGAGATGTAGGCCGGTACATTGTGGCGTAAAAAGAGTTCTTTAACCGGAATAATCATATCTTTCATTAATTTCGTTAACATACCCATTTCAAACTCGAAATTAAAGCGATCTATGCTACATAAATCAGCGAATACTACACCGATAAAACCTGTATTAAATACTTCTTGATATTCTACTTCTTCATCATTACTGTAAAAATTCTTTTCGATTAAATAATTTACAAAATAAGCAACGCCGTCACTTTGTTCAAATGGTTTCGTTGAAAGAACGAAGCCGATTTTCTTTTGTTTATGTAAATACACACATGACATGTATGCTGAAATATTATGTTCTTTAAATAAAGAACTTGTTGCCCCAGAGAGGCCATCAAGTACGTGATGAACAATTTGAAGTTTTTTACGAGCGAAATAATAGGATTTCTTTTGTAACTCCAATGTATCAATAAAGACAGAGCCGATAAAGCCTGTATTTGAAATGATAGGTGTTTGCTTTTTTCTTCCTCTGCGCTTTGCTTGAGCCATTGTAAAAATCATCCCTTCATGTACAATTAAAATAAAAAGAACGTTTGTTCGTATATTTTTATTTTACTATTAAAACGCTATAAAGTAAAGGGTTTTTGACGAAAAAAACAACAAAAAGACACCTGTAAAAGGTGCCTTAAACGCTGTAGGGAAGAGGGTTCATCCCAACTATTTATATTATGATACAGAAACGATCTCTTCTGCATCTTCTACATCTAAATGACAGTCCATAGTACGAACATCTTGATCTTCATGACTTCCGAAATAAATAGTAATTTTCATATGTATCGCTCCTTTATTCTAGGAATACCTAAAATAATTACTAGTAATGTTACTATTTATTATATACCACTTTTTTCATTCCGACAACGTTATATCATTTTTAATTCTTTTAGGGCAAAAAGAGTAATGTATAGAGATATTTTTATAGAAATAGATACATTTCTTATGTGTTATATTTAATACTGAAGAATTCGAAAACGAATTTTTATGAAAGGAGCAAAATGAATGAATTATAAACAGTTACTAATAGATAACTTCACATATAAAACCTCATATATTGCGCGGCAGTTACATGGAATGAATGTAAAAGAAACGAAGGATTACATTGCTGTCGACTGTGGTTTACCGGCAGATACATTTAATATCATTACTATACTAAACAATAATTTAACGGAAGGTATTGAGAAACTATATAAAGTGGTAAACAACTATAATCAAAAGAAATTTCCAATGAGTGTTTGGTTTTGGGATGATAGGCATGAGCAGACTATAAAAAGCGAATTAATAAGGCTTGGCTTAAAAGAAACAGAACAAAATATCGCGATGATAGCAGACTTAAAAACAATTCATCCAACAATAAACATGCCAGAAGGTTTTACGATACAAAAAGCATCTTCGTCAGGACAAATTAAAAATTTTGGGGAAACGTTAGCTAATCTATTTGGTACTTCAGAGGAAGGTACACATGTACAAGCATTCTACAATGAAACTGCTTCTTTCGATTTATGGAATAGTGAGAATATGAAACTATATTTAGGGATTTTTAAAAATGAAGTCGTATCTGTTGGTTCGTTAGTATGTACAAAAGATAGTATTGGTATTTATGATATAGCAACGAAAGAAGAAATGAGAGGGCAAGGATTTGGCTCTACTATGTTTAATTACTTGCTACAAGAAGCAAAGGAATTAAACGTTTCTCAATGCGTATTACAAGCTTCACCTGATGGGATTAATATTTATAAAAAGGCTGGTTTTCAATCTGTTGGACAAATGACTGTATTTGAAAATAGACGTTTAATTGAATAAATTATTCAATCTAAATTGCTTTCATGTAGGAGTTAATACATCATTATGAAAAAAATATATATCGTTACAATCATTTTCACCTTTATAGTAATAGTCACTTTTGCTTTTCATAAAGTAAATGAACTTAAGTACACAAAAGCTATTAATCAATCAAATCATATAAAAAACATTGCACATAGAGGAGCTTCTGCGTATGCGCTGGAACATACAATACAAGCTTATAAACTAGGACAACAATTAAAAGGAGATTATATAGAAATTGATCTTCAAATGACAAAAGATGGACATTTAGTAGCTATGCATGATGAAACAGTAAACCGCACTACAAATGGTAAGGGGCTAGTTAAGGAACATACATTAGAAGAAATAAAGCAACTAAATGTAGGTTCTTTTTTCAATGAAAAGCATCCAGCTTTAGCAAAGAAAGAATTTGAGGATGCTACAGTTCCAACACTAGAGGAAATTATTGAAACGTTCAGGAATAGTACTAATTATTACATTGAAACAAAATCGCCAGATGAATATCCCGGTATGGAAGAAAAGTTATTAGAAATTATACAGTACTACGAAATAAGTGATAAAGTTATTATTCAATCATTTAGTAAAGTAAGTTTGCAAAAAATTCATAGTTTAGATGTTCATATACCTCTAGTACAATTACTACCTTACAAAAAGGCAGTTCAATTAACTGAATTAGAGATAAAAAAGTACAAAACATACTGTATCGGTATTGGGATGAACTATAAATATATTGATTCAGCTTATGTAAAGAGAATAAAGAAACACGGATTAGAAGTTCATCCATTTACTGTAGATAATGAAAAAGATATGAAAAAGTTACTTCTATGGGGAGTTGACGGGATGTTTACGAATTACCCGGATCGTTTACATTCGTTATTACAATCTTCAATTATAATGGTGTAATTATCACTGAATCAATACAACAAGTACCCACAAGTATACAAAGATAGTTTGTGGTCCAAATGGTAACATTATTGAATACATAGAGCCGATATTGAAATGAAATCCGAAAAAGAATCCAATATTTTTATTGGATTCTTTTTATTTAGCTCCAAGTGACGAACTTAAAGCAATTTGAATTTGAATTTGTTAATAAAATATTACATTGAGTATGATTTTTTGTAATTATCATTAGAAAGTAACGAAATTGTAATGAATTTTAACTACGCTTTTTATATTTTTTTGATACACTGACTACGAGAGGAATACCGATTAATGTAGGTAAAAACCAAAACCATATAGGCGGTAATAAATTAATTATGGGAATATGAATACCGACGTTTACTAAAAGTGCGGTAACGGCACCAATATAAGAACCTAACATACCTCTAATATGGTGATGGAGCCAATTTTTCCAACGTTTTTTTCGTGCGAGGTATCCATATATCGCAAATGAATAAGAGAAAATTGCTACATAAAATAAATATGCGATTTTATCCCAGCTTATAATGGATAATATAATTGCAGTAAGGGTGATGACAACATAGGATGCATGATATATTTCACCCCATTCCGTATGTTTTCCTTTCTTCTTTTGAGCAACCATCGCTACAATACCGGTGATTAAGCATATTGTTCCAAATAATATGTGGATGGTTAAAAGAATGTGAAAAATGCTCATAATAATTCCTCCTTTTTTATTTTTATAGTATTGCAGTATAGGAGGAAAGTTGAAACGCATTGTTTATTCACCTTAATATTTTGAAATAAATGTACTCCTAGCACAAATATAAACAGACAAATTTTTCTTGAACTTAGCGGAGACACGTATTACGTGAAAAGAAGGAGAGACTTCCATGTTTACATCTATTACATATTTACAATCTGGGAATGAGAAGCAACAAAAAGTGTATGATGTTTTGAATAAACTTAACATTATGGAGGATTTAATTTTGTATAGTCCGGTTCTTTGCGGGACAATTCCTATTAGAATTGATACTCTTCAATCTGACTTAGATATAGTAATGGAAGTACATAACTTTGATGTTTTTGAACAGGAAATGAGATCTTTATACGGTTCTTATAAAGGATTCAAAATAAAAAAGAAAAAAATTAAAACTACAGAATCGATAAAGGTAAATTTTGAATTTGAAGGTTTTAAATTTGAATTATTTGCTCAGCCTAAGCCAGTACGTAACCAAAATGCATATAGACATATGATAGTAGAGCACATGCTATTAATACAGCATCCCCATATAAGGGAAGAAATTCTTCGCTTAAAAGAGAACGGTTTAAAAACAGAACCTGCTTTTGCTCAAGTATTAAATATTGACGGAGATCCTTATGACGAACTTATTTTATTGGGACAGGAAATGAGATTGTGGTAAATACGATACACAAAAACTCCTCTATAGTTAAAAGAGGAGTTTTTGTTATGCCATGAGCTTACGGATTAATTCACTCAACAATTTAATTCCGCTAGTTATTTGCTCTGGAGAAACATATCCATATGATAAACGAATGTACCGATCTGATTCTTCTTCATATATACGTCCTGGGTTTAAAAGAATTCCTTTTGATAGCGCCTCTGAAAATAATTTCTTCATCGGAATGTTAGGTACAATCTTTAGCCATATAAATAATCCACCACTAGGAATATCCCACGATGCAACATCTGCGCAGTATTTATTTAAAGCTCGTATCATGAATTGTCTTCGTTCTTTTAATTGAATTCTTACGTTTGCAACATGTTCTTCATAAAAACCTTTATTTATCCATTCAGCAGCAACTCTTTGAGATAAAGAGCTCGATCCATAGTCTGTTTGCATTTTTATATCTGACAATCTATCAATAACTGGTTCGGGTCCAATGATCCATCCAATTCTAAGTCCTGGGCTAAGTGTTTTAGAAAGACTACCAACATATAATACATGTCCATGTTTATCTATCGACTTTAAAGGAGGTGGAGATGGTTCATCAATCCATAACTCTCGGTAAATATCATCTTCAATTATAGGTAACTGTTCCTTTTCACATATTTTTATTATTTCTTTTCTTCGTTCTTGAGACATTAATGCCCCTGTTGGGTTTTGAAAACTTGGGATAGAATATAAAATGTTTTTCTTTTGACTGTATTTAATACGTTTTAATAATTCGTTAGGTAAAATACCGTGATTATCCATACATATACCAGATAGATTTATATTTGCTGATTGAAATACATGAAGTGAATATAAGTAAGAAGGTTGTTCAAGTAAAACGGTTGATTCTCTATGCAAAAGACCAATTGATATTAATTGGAGTGCTTGTAATGCACCAGAGACGATTAATATAGAACTGGCTGAAGTATGTATTCCGAATGATTTTACGTATGTACTAATTGCTTCACGTAACGGCAAAAAACCTTTTTGTTCTTCGTATCCAAAATAATCTATTTCGTCACTTACGCTTTTCATAATGGACTGCATAGTTTCTAGCGGGAAAATTTGAGGCGCAAGTTCACCTTTACTAAGATGGATAAGTTCTTTATTTGCTTCTGCTTCATTGATTTCTCGTACCATTAACTTGCTAGGTTTGTGAATACCAGCTTTTACATAGTCACTCCAATCAGGCGGGGGATTCGTCGCTAATAATGACCATGTATTATTTGTTACAATTGTTCCTGCTCCAATTTTCCCTTGAATCAATCCATCTGCCATAAGTTCATCTAGCGCAGTTATTACAGTACTTCGATTTACATGAAATAATTTGGCTAACTGCCGTTGACTAGGAATCTTACTTCCAATAGGCCATTCTCCATTTTCAATTTTTTCTTTCATAAAGTTTACTATCTGCCGATACTTAGGCAGTTTTTTATTAGTTGTCATAAAAAAACTCCCTCGTTCACTTTATAAATGCCAAGTGGTTGGTTTTTACGATAAATAACTGGTTGAAGACATTGTAACAACTATTAAATATGATGAAAAGAAATAATTGGTAATTATAAAGTGGTTGGTTTGAAGGGGGAGAAAAAACATGAATTATAAAAAATGGGACTTTCGGATTATTTGTGCTCATGCTTTTACGATTTTAATATGGGGGACTGCCTTTCCAGCAATTCGTATGGGGCTCGAATCTTATACACCTGAGCACCTTACTTTACTACGTTTATTAATTGCTTCATTTATTCTTCTGTTGTTTTCTTTTATATACAAGTTACGACTGCCGGACTTAAAGGATATCCCAGCAATTTTTATATTTGGTGCTTTAGGATTTACTGTTTATCACATTGCATTAAACTACGGCGAAAAAACAGTAAATGCTGGATCTGCAAGTTTAATCGTTTCAGTCACACCTATAGTAACGGCTATTTTTGCATCTGTTTTTTTGAATGAAAAAATGAAATTAAATGGTTGGATCGGTGGTGTAATTAGTTTTATAGGAATTGCTTTCATATCATTTAGTCAAGGAGATGCTATTCAATTGAATAGTGGAGGATTATTTATTTTATTAGCAGCGATTTCAGAAAGCTTATTTTTTGTTTTCCAAACTTCTTACTTGAGAAAGTATGGCTTCTTGCCATTTACTATATATACAATTTTATCTAGCACTGTATGTATGCTTATTTTCTCGCCGGGAGTGTATACAGAAATACTAGCAGCTCCTCTTGAAGTGAATATGAGTGTTATATATTTAGGTTTATTTCCAACAGTACTCCCATATATCGCATTGGCATATATCATATCCCATTCTGGTGCTGCTGAGGCAACAAGTTCTCTATATTTAACTCCAGTAACTGCATGTTTTATTGCTTGGGTATGGTTAGGTGAAGTACCGACTTTTGTTTCAATAATTGGCGGGGGAATTACTATACTTGGAGTTTTAATTACTCATATATCACTATCAAAAAAAGAAAAATATACAACTCTAGTAAATAATAAATCAATATAAACTCATTCCATAACCACTTTATTATACTTTCTTTTGTTGATAAATATAATATTTTGTATTTCAGTTAAATATTGTATGTTACATTTTATGTAGTAAGCATTTTAAAAGGGGATGACAACATAATGAATGGAAAAAGAAAAATTTTCACATGTATTTCTATTATAGGAATCGGACTAGCTAGTTTTTCTAATTCTAGTTTCGCAGCAAATGGAACGGACAATTCAGTACAAACTTCTATTCCCATAGTTAATCAACAAGTAGCTGCTGTAAAAGAAATGAAACCATTTCCCCAGCAAGTTAATTATGCAGGTGTTATAAAACCAAATCATGTTACACAGGAAAGTTTAAATGCTTCTGTAAGAAGTTACTACGATAATTGGAAAAAGAAATATTTGAAAAATGATTTATCTTCTTTACCTGGTGGTTATTACGTAAAAGGAGAGATTACGGGTGATGCTGATGGGTTTAAGCCACTTGGAACTTCAGAAGGTCAAGGGTATGGGATGATAATTACAGTATTAATGGCTGGTTATGATTCGAATGCTCAAAAAATCTATGATGGTTTATTTAAAACAGCAAGAACTTTTAAAAGCTCTCAAAATCCTAATTTAATGGGATGGGTTGTCGCAGATAGTAAAAAAGCACAAGGTCATTTTGATTCTGCTACTGATGGGGATTTAGATATTGCGTATTCTCTTCTTCTTGCTCATAAGCAGTGGGGATCAAATGGAACGGTTAATTATTTGAAAGAAGCACAAGACATGATTACAAAAGGTATTAAAGCTAGTAATGTTACAAATAATAACCGACTAAATTTGGGAGATTGGGATTCTAAAAATTCACTTGATACGAGACCATCTGATTGGATGATGTCACACCTTAGAGCATTTTATGAATTTACAGGTGATAAAACTTGGCTTACTGTTATTAATAATTTGTACGATGTTTATACGCAATTTAGTAATAAATACTCTCAAAATACAGGACTTATTTCAGATTTCGTTGTAAAAACTCCACCACAACCCGCACCTAAAGACTTCTTAGATGAGTCAGAATATACAAATGCATATTATTACAATGCTAGTCGGGTACCATTGAGAATTGTAATGGACTATGCGATGTACGGCGAGAAAAGAAGTAAAGTCGTTTCTGATAAAGTCTCTTCATGGATTCAAAATAAAACGAATGGAAATCCTTCTAAAATTGTGGATGGTTATCAATTAAACGGATCCAATATTGGTAGTTATCCAACTGCTGTATTTGTTTCACCGTTTATTGCTGCAAGTACAACGAAAAGCGATAATCAAAAGTGGGTAAATAGTGGATGGGATTGGATGAAGAATAAGAAAGAAAGCTACTTTAGTGATAGTTATAATTTATTAACCATGCTATTTATTACAGGTAATTGGTGGAAACCAATACCTGATGATAAGAAAATAGAAAACCTAATAAATGATGAAACTCAAAAAGGATACGATAAATAACAAGGTTTTCTTTTTAGTAAAAGGAATTAGCACTATGCTAGTTCCTTTTTAATATTTCGTGAAACAATACAGCTTTACACTTAAATAAAGAAAAATTTAATAAGATCATGTTGTAGGTTGTTGTCGGAAAAAGGAGAATATGTCACTCTGTTGAATATAAAAATACAACCTATTTATAAAGGAGCCTAAAATATTGAATGTCCAGTTAAAGGTTGTTACGAGAGAGAATTGGGAAGATGCCTTAAAGCTACAAGTTAAAGAAAATCAGACGAAATTTGTTCCATCTGTAGCAGTTTCACTTGCTAAAGTATATATAAAACCAGATGGAGACAATGTGGAGTACATACCATTTGCGATATACGACGGCAATCTAATGGTTGGTTTTATTATGCATGCTGTTGTAAGAGAAACAACTGATATGTATTGGATAAATGGATTTATTATCGATCAAAAGCAGCAAGGGAATGGTTATGGAAAAGCGGCATTACAAGAAAGTGTTTCTTTAATAAAAAATACATGTAAGGCGTGTAAAGAAATAAGATTAACAGTACATAAAGATAATGTCTTTGCAAAGAAACTATATGAACGTTACGGTTTTCAACCATTGGGACATGAATATGATGGTGAGCAAGTATATCGTTTGTTCGTTTAAGTATTACGAAGTAAAGATGTGAAATGAAAGATGCCATTAAATGACTGGGAGGAATAGCAATTGAAAAATAAATTTCATCATATTGTACGAGCTGTTATGTTAAAGGATAATAGATTATTATTGGCTGAATATATTGGCCATCATTATTTTTTACCAGGTGGTCATGTTGAAGTTGGCGAGTCAGCTGAGAATGCATTAATAAGAGAACTATGAGAAGAACTCGGAGTAAATTGTAGTATAAAACAATTTTTAGGCGTCATAGAAAACCAATGGCAAGACCATGAAGTTCTTCATCATGAAATCAATCATATTTTTGAAGTAGATTCGCAAGAGTTACATATTGATTTCATACCAAAATCTAAAGAATCTCATTTAGCGTTTCACTGGATAGATTATAATCAAGAGGCTTTACATACGTATAAAATTATGCCAGTACCTTCAGTTAAAGAGTTACTAGAAAGGAAATTAAGCGATGAACGACTAAACTGTTGGATTAGCAATTTTTAAACACCTCTATTAATAGTAAATACGTCCCTGAAAGGAGATTAAGAAAATAGGCTGAAAAACAAGGTACATCACCTAGTGTAAGTTCATATTTTGTTGATGTACGCATTTAGTCTATAGCCTTATTTCTACTTTGTTTGCAAAAATATATAAACTTTAACATTGGGACGGAATTTATTTTTATAAATGGAGGGTTTCGTAATGAATCAGTTTCAACAAGAACTACAATCATTAAACCTTAATGATTATCAATCTGGTAATGTTGTGTATTGGGATCAACTACAACAAAATCAATATCCATACTATTACATTCAAGACGATGCACGTCGTTGCGGCGGATGCGGAGGTTGTGGTGGTCGCTGTGGTGGATGTGGCGGCGGAAGATGTGGAGGATGTGGTGGTCGTTGTGTAGGCTGCGCTGGATGTTTCGGTTGTTTTAACTGCTGGAACTGGTGGATCATTTAAGTATAGAAAACTAACAATGGTGTACATGAAAGAAAGGTGTAAATACTATTTTATACTTTTCTTTCATGTTGTAATTTTTTATTCGTGTTAAGGGGGATTTATTTGTATACATACGATAAGTTAATTTCTTGGGTAGAAAATATAAAAGAAGAAAATCATAGTTCTGCTACAGCACTGTGTATAATAAAAGATAACAAAATCGTACTAGAGCATTATAGTGGCCATCATTCAAATACATCTATAAGTAAAAAAGTAACCGCATCTTCACAATTCAACGTTGCTTCTGCGAGAAAAAGTTATTTAGGTTTAATGGTAGCATTTGCGCTTTACGAGGGGAAAATAAACTCTATTGATGATGAAGCGATACAGTATCTTAAAGACTTTGATCCTGTATTACTTGGTAAAACAACAATAAGACATTTAGTAACCCATTCGCACGGTTTAGGAGAAACGCATGATGGGACAATTTTTCGTGAATTTGAACCTGGACAAGCATGGGCGTATAGAGATGTTAATGTCAGAATGATAACACGTCTTATTTATCAGCTATATAGCAAAAGTTTTCCTGAATTGTTAAAGGAGCGTGTATTTGATCTAGCTAACTTCAAAGAAACAGGTTGGAGAATTCAGGAAGATGAAAACTTAGTTAAAGTTGTTAATAATCCAAGTGAAGACGCGATTAGTGAAATCGGTACGGTAAATGATGGTACTGAAAAAAATCTATTTGTCTCAGCTAGAGAATTTGCTTATTGGGGCAATCTTCATTTAAATCAAGGTATGATAAACGGTAAACAAATTGTTCCAAAAGAAGTTATAAAAATTGCTACGAGTTTGCAAAGTCCAACATTTGCAAACAAAGAACTACCACAAAATGGGTTATTTTGGTTCGTTCAAAATGAACCTACGCTTTTAAGTGAACTTGGTGAACGAGTGCCGAAAGGAGCGTATCAAATATTAGGAATTACAGGACCGACTCTTTTAGTAATACCTGAATATAATGTAGTTGTTGCGAAAATGTATAATAAAAGGTATAACTACGGCGGTGATAATTATTTATATTATTTACGTGAATTTAGCAATTTAGTCGCTGATACATTTCGTAACGGTAATAGGGCATAATTACTCCTATAATGAAAAAGGAGTGAAAAAAATGAAAGATAAAATGAATAAAAATAAAAAACAAAATATAAAAGATATGAATACAGAACAAAATGCAATTTATAGCGATCCTAAAGATGCAGCTAATATGCAAACGGTACCGCAGCCGAAGGATTTTGATGAAATTGAATATTAATTTTTCGTTCATCCGACTATATGATGAATGAAAAATACATCTTAAGTCCCATCACATGATTGAAATCTTTTGGTATTCTATATACATAAGCATTTGAAAATGTCTTATCTTAACAAAGCTTTCTTTAAGTAAATCTAATATAACCTGCAGAAAGACACTTCATTATGGAGTGTCTTTTTGTGTACATGAATTCAATTTCCATTTTTCATGCAGTATCTTGCTTCTTATGATGGTTATACTAACTGTGAAAATTCATGTCATGATAAAAGAAGGGGACAGTTAGTATGAAACAAACTTCTATAAATCCGTTACTAATTGTTCTAGGTACAATCATTGTTCAAATTGGCCTTGGGACAATTTATACATGGAGTTTATTTAATCAACCCCTTGTTAGTAAGTTTGGATGGAACCTCAATTCCGTAGCGATAACTTTCTCCATAACAAGTTTTTCATTATCATTCTCAACCTTATTTGCAGGAAAGTTGCAGCAAAAATTAGGACTTCGTAAACTCATCGCTACTGCAGGGATTGTTTTGGGACTCGGTTTAATACTTAGTTCACAAGTTTCTTCCTTACCATTACTATATTTATTAGCTGGTGTCGTTGTTGGTTATGCAGATGGAACTGCTTATATTACATCACTATCTAATTTAATTAAATGGTTTCCAAATCGAAAAGGACTTATTTCTGGCATATCTGTTTCGGCATATGGAATGGGCAGCTTAATCTTTAGATATATAAACGGAAGTCTTATCGATAGTCTTGGTGTATCACAAGCATTTTTATATTGGGGTATCATCGTCTTGCTTTTAGTTTTAACCGGATCGTTCTTCTTACGTGAAGCAATCGTAAGTAACACTGTAACTGAATCATTAAACAATGACTATACGCCTCGTGAAATGATGCGAACGAAACAAGTATATCTTTTGTTTTTTATGCTATTCACATCGTGTATGGGCGGTCTATATTTAATCGGTATGGTAAAAGATATTGGGGTACAGCTCGTTGGACTTAGTGCAGCAACCGCCGCTAACGCCGTTGCAATGATTGCAATTTTTAATACGGTAGGTAGAATCGTTCTTGGAACGTTATCAGATAAAATTGGTCGAATGAAAATTGTTTCTGCAACGTTTATAATAATTGGATTGTCAGTCTTTACTTTAAGTTTCATTCCTCTAAATTACGGTATTTATTTCGCTTGTGTAGCAAGTGTTGCCTTTTGCTTTGGTGGTAATATCACAATCTTCCCAGCCATTGTTGGAGATTTCTTCGGATTAAAAAACCATAGTACAAATTACGGGATTGTATATCAAGGTTTCGGGTTTGGTGCACTTGCAGGAGCGTTCATTGGAGCGTTACTGGGTGGATTTCAACCGACCTTTATTATAATTGGTGTTTTAAGCGTTATTTCCTTCATTATTTCGATATTTATTCGTCCACCAAAAGCAGAAAACAAAAAAGAAACACGACATTTATATCGGAAAGTAGCTTAATTATAAAAAGAGTCCTTGTATAGGGCTCTTTTTATATTACAAAATAAGTGAAAATGATTTGAAAGGTAATAAAGTAATTTATTTCTTTAGCAACTAAGTAGCAGATTAGTAAAATATTCATATTGTTTTATAAAGGCACTGAAATCATGTTATAAACCTACATTAACCACCTTTGTTATTAGATATGCAATTCATTTGTACACCATTATTTTATTATAAAGGTAGTTGGCTTATATTGGTTACAACTATAATTTCTTCTTTTATCGCATTCACTTTAACAAATATTGATGACATTTTTATACTTCTTGTTTTATTTTCGCAAGTAAGGACAGGAGTAATTAAGAAAGAAGGTAGTACTGTCCGAGGGAAAACTAAAATGAAAGAACTTTATATTGTTATTGGACAATATTTTGGGTTTAGTTTAATTATTTTTCTAAGTATCATCGGTTCTTTAAGCTCTTTTTTCATTCCTGTTTCGTGGATCGGATTATTAGGATTCGTACCAATTTATATTGGAGTGAAAGGACTATTGTCACTTCGTTCTTATAAAAGTAACGAAGTCATTGCTAACGCTTCTAGTTCAATATTTAAAGTAGCTTCAATTACATTAGCTAATGGAGCTGATAATATTTCGATTTATATACCAATGTTTGCTAGTCAAAATCTTAATGCCAATATTGTTACATTAGTAATCTTTTATTGCATGATAGCAATATGGTGTTTTATTAGCTACAAATTGATAAGAGCTCCTATTTTAGCTAAAGTACTTGAGAGAAATTGTCATATTATCGTTCCAGTGTTCTAATTGGTTTAGGAATGTTCATTCTTATCCGCAGTAATACAATTGAATTATTGTACTAATATGTTGAAACTTAGATTAAAAAGAATCAGACGCCATAAAAAGCCGTACTACAGATAAAATGTAGTACGGCTTTTCTTTATTTTAGTGAAATGAAACAGTGCTCTACGACTATTAAGTTAGACAGGATATTACGATTATTAAATTGAATAGATACTTTAAAAGGAGTGTGCTACTTAAAATGAAAATAGTAAAACAATGGGTCCAAGAAGATAGTGATTACATAAGAGAAAAAGTAATTGAATATAACCAAAAACATATTTCGGATGAAGAGAAAAAGCCTTCAGAAAAAATTAGTTTTATAGTGAGAAATGAAAAGGAAGAAATTGTAGGCGGAATAACTGCAATTACATTTTGGCACCACGTACATGTCGATTCCCTTTGGGTTTCTGAAGAGTATAGACACGAAGGCTACGGAAGCCAATTAATAAAGCTTATTGAAGAATTTGCAATTGAACAAGAGTGTAGGCTAATCAATTTAGATACTTTTAGCTTTCAGGCACCTGCGTTTTATAAAAAGCATGGATATAAAGTGATTGGAGTAAGTGAAGATCATCCGAAAGGACATAATCATTACTATTTAGAAAAACGTTTATAAAGTGTATATTGAATTAACATTAGTATTTTGAATACAAATTTATCCTTTTGGATTATGCATTTAAAGGAGAATCTTGAGTGAATTCATATTTAGAGGCACTTCTAAAGCAAAAAAAGATCGAAGTGGAATATTAGTTACGGGAAACTAATTATTTATAGCGAATATACCTAAAATAGGCATCTAAATATATGCATTCAGATGAAGGGGGGAAATGTTATGAATTCATTTGTAAATGATAGGTTTGATGAAACGAGAAAACATCTATTCGAGGAAATTATGATATTGGATGATGCTCAATTCAATAGTAAGCCAGACAAGAATAAATGGAGTATAGCACAAGTATGTCATCACTTAGTTTTATTGGATAAAGTGGTCATAAAGGTTATTTCATCTGGCTTAAAAAAGATTGATAGTACCCTAAAAGAGCGTCGAGAAATCCGCTCTATATTACAAGATAGATCGCTAAAATTTATAGCTCCAGGAATGATTGAACCAAGTTTAGAACCATTTGAAGTGCAGAAAATAATCGATATGTTAAACGAATCGAGAAAAGAATTAATGCGTTTCCTAAGTACAATAGAAGATGAATCTATATTAACGATTAAATCAGTGATGCATCCAGCTCTTGGAGAATTACATCTTGATCAGTGGATAGAACTGATCTATTTGCATGAACAGCGTCATATAGAACAAATCAAAGAGATAAAACTACTTTGTGAAATTGGGAAGTAAAAAATCTTTGGCTATTAACAAAAAATACGGGTTTCATATGTATACTTTTAAAATTGATCTAAAGAAACGTTAATTTGGAATCCGTTTGTTATATAAGTTTAACCTCGTCTCAAAATAGGAGCGGGGTTTTTACTAATTTAGGAGTTATTCTGGCATTTTCATTTAGTATTAATTTAATCAATTTTTATTCTAATACTTCGTGAACTTACTATTAAAACAAGTTAATGATAGAATGATAAATAGACAGAAAATTCCTTTTAGTAAAAACAGAGGAGGTACGTATGAAAAAAGTAAATGTTACATATGCACTTTTATACGATAAAACAAATGAAAAGATCTTAATGGTAAAAAATAAAGGAAAGAACGGTTCTTATTACACGCTACCAGGTGGCGCAGTTAAATTGGGAGAAACGTTAGAAGAGGCAGTAACTCGGGAAGTGAAAGAAGAAACCGGGCTACATATAACTGTAAACGGTATTTGTTACATTAGCGAAGCTTTTTTCGAAGAGAGAGGACACCATGCAATTTTCTTTAATTTTTTAGGTGAAATAATTGACGGGCAGGCAAATATAACAAGGCCAAAAGAAATTGAAGAGATTACTTGGATGGAATTACATGAAGCAGCACCGCATTTACGTATACCAGAACACTTACTTAATATATTACAAAGGAAAGAAACAGTGCCTTACTTTTTTAACGGGACAATCGTTCATCAATCTTCATAACATTATCAATTCATGTAAGGCGGGGAAAAAATGGAGTTTATCGTTAATCATAAACATTTCACTCAAGCACTTTCAGAAGTAAGTAAAGCTATATCTACCAAAGCTATAATCCCTATATTATCTGGCATAAAAATAACTGTAGATCAATCGGGAATTACTTTAATCGCAAGTGATTCAAATATTTTCATCGAAAAATTCATCCCTAGTTCCACTGAAGGCGACCAAATTACAACTATAGTAAAAGCAGGAACTATTGTAGTACCTGCAAAATATTTCATTGAAATTATAAAAAAAATGCCAAGCGATGTATCAATAAAAAGTACGAATGAGCAAATAATTACGATACAGTCAGAAGAAATCACATTAAACTTAAATGGACTTCCAGCATATGAGTTTCCGAAAGTACCACTTATAGACGATCATGCAAAAATACAAGCAGAAACAGAACAATTGATTGAAGTATTTAAACAAACTGTCTTTGCAGTAGCTAAAAATGAATCTAGACCCGTTCTTACGGGAGTACATATCGAATTAGAACACAACAAATTAATTTGTGCTGCAACTGATTCACATAGACTTGCTATACGCGAAACGATAATTTCTACAGAGGTAAAAGCAAGTTGTATCGTACCAAGTGCAACTATTAGTGAACTGCTAAAATTAATGAATAGTAATTCAGAATTCGTATACATCTATCTTTCAGAAAGTCACATTATTTTTACATTCGGTACAACTACATTATATTCAAGATTAATTGAAGGAAAATATCCTAATATATCTAGTTTAATTCCAAATGAATTTCAAACAGTCATTAACGTAGATAGAAAAAGAATTTTACAAGGTGTAGATCGATCCAGCTTATTATCAAGTGAATGGGCAAATAACAATGTTAACTTAGAAATCATAGACGAATCCACAATTAAAATTTCTTCTAACGCTTCTCAGATTGGAAAAATATCCGAGACACAACAGATAGATGAGATTCAAGGTGAAAAACAATTAAATATATCTTTCGATGGACGATTTATGATGGATGCTTTAAAGGCGATAAAAGAAGAAACGGTTACTTTAAGTTTCAGCGGTTCTATGAGACCAATATTAATTGAAGCAGGAACACCATCTGCAGCAGTACATCTTATATCTCCAGTAAGAGCTTATTAATAACAAAGGAAGGAATCACATTATGTACAAGCACACTTTATGTTTTATAAAGAGAAATGAAGAGATACTTATGTTAAATAGAGAATATGACCCTGTAAAAGGATTATGGAACGGGGTAGGTGGAAAGGTAGAAAAGGGAGAAACACCTTTAGAAAATGCGATTCGTGAAATAAAAGAAGAGACTAATATAGAAGTTACGCATGAACAAATTCAGTTTAAAGGCATTATTAAGTGGGAGGACTCATCTTACTCTGGTGGTATGTATGTTTATTTAGTAAAGCTACATAATGAATTTACATATCACACTCCAAAAAAGTATCAGAAGGAATTTTAGATTGGAAAGAGATTTCTTGGATTCTAAGTGACTATAATTACGGCGTAGGAGAGATGATACCTAAATTTTTACCGGATTTATTCCACAATGAATTAATATTAGAGCACAATTTTGTTTTATCTAATCATAAATTAATAGATTATAGGAATGCGGAATTGATTAAGCAGGATAGTTCTATAGATAATATAGTTCAATTATAAAAAGCAGGAATTGTAATCTATAATACGCAGCACAATCATTATAACCTAAATATAAAAGCCATAGATTATTCGAAGAGTAGCTAAGGAGAAAACTTATATGAGGATGAGTGTAATGAAGAAAATAATTATTTTACTCATAGCTGTAGTTTTAATTACTTTTGCTTTTTATCAATACAACAAAAAAGATAGCGTAGCTAAAAATGATAAAGTGTATGTAGAAGACTTTAAAGGTAAAAATGATTCAAATAAAATACAATCTGCTATTAATAAAGCAGAATCAAGTACAATTAAAACAGTATTGCTTGAGGATAAGAAGTATAAAATCACGTCACCAATCGTAGTGAAAAAAGGTGTAAAATTATTATTCGGTTATGGAACACAGTTTGTTGTTGAAGGTAATTTCAGAGTTCTAGAATTAGAAAAAAACGCTTCTATCGAAGGAGCCTATATAGCTGTAAACGATCCTACATTTAATTCTGAAGTTATATATTTAGACGGCAAAAATAAGTATTATAACACTTGGCACAAAACACAAATAAAAGATATAAATATTATTAATTGGACAGAAACAAATAAAGGTACTGGAATTTCTTTGTATTCTGGTGGGAAAGAAAATGAAATTTCATTTATTAACTTTGAAAATATAAAAGTTGTAGGAATGGAAACTGGGCTGAAATTAGTAGCAAAGAAACCGCAATCTGGTTATGCTTGGATAAATGCCAACCGTTTTATAAACTTCTCACTTGAAGATTGTGTAAATATGATTTATATGGATAGTAATGTAACTACACCAAATGAAATTAGCGGTAATCAATTTACAAATCTACAATTACAGCCATCAAGTAAAACGAAAAATATATTAAGAGTAAGTGGACAACATAACGAGTTCAATGGAATGGTGTGGGATTTACAGAAAATCAATCACGAAAACGAACTTATTGAACTAACTGATAAAAGTATGAATACGGTTATTAATATTAACTCTGTACAAACAAATAGAGTTTTAGATAGCGGTAAAGCAAATATAGTGAAATAAGGTTAAATACAGAAAAAGAGCGAATTCCTTATAATAGAGATCGCTCTTTTTTATTTATAGTTAAATTTCTCTCCACCAAGTTGATGAAGGATAGTCTGTAGATTTTAACGTGATAGATTCACCAATTTGTGGCGTTGCAATATTAACTCCTAAACGCTTTGCTTCTTTTGTCACACGTTCAATAGGATCACTCCATTCATGTAATGATAATGTAAAAGCACCCCAATGAATCGGAAGAAGTAATTCTCCTTTCACGTCAATATGAGCTTGCACTGTCTCTTCTGGTAACATATGAATAGCAGACCACCTTGGATCATATTGCCCGCATTCCATTAACGTAAGATCGAATGGACCGTATTTATCACCAATCTCCTTAAAGTGAGGAGCATACCCGCTATCACCACTAAAGAAAACTTTAGTCTCTTGACCAAGAATAAGCCATGAACACCATAACGAACAATCTCTATCTGTCATACTTCGTCCTGAGAAATGCCTTGCAGGTGCGCAAACTAATTTTATATTATCAAACGTAATTTCGTCCCACCAATTATGTTCACTAATTTTGCTAGGTGAAACACCCCATTTAATTAAATATTGCGCAACTCCAGTTGGAACATAAAAATGCTTCGCACGATCTTTTAACTGCATAATACTCTTGTAATTCAAATGGTCATAGTGATTATGTGAAATGATAATCGCATCAATTTCTCGAAGGTCTTCACGTTCTAAAGAAAAAATACCACTATAACGTTTACTATTAAACAGAGGAAATGGGGAAGAGGCATCTCCAAACATTGGGTCTAATAACAATGTTTTACCTTCTATTTTCAAAAGAGAAGCAGAGTGCCCAAACCATGTCACACTCTCTAAAGACTCATTATTTTTATCCGATAAAACAATAGGTAAATTCTTTAAAGGACGCAGCTTTGATTTCATTTTAAAGTAATCAGTCATTAAACCGATTATATCTTTCGGTTTAAAATTTACATCAGTATGAATTTGATTCATATATTTCTTTTTCATTCGTTCTCCTTTTTACGTTTAACAATATACGTATGTTGTTATTGTAGCTATTTGTAGTTTAAACGAAATTAATTTACCTTTCATCTTAAATTCAGTACATTTCATAAATTTGTCAAATTCATTATTCTTATATATAAAAAATAAATCAGGCAGCAGATAAAACAAATATAAAGTAAATGTAAATTGTTTTAATTTGGTAAATACTTTCTTATAAACAACGAAGAACATACGTTTTGTTATATGTTGTAGAAGAAAATACGTCTCTAATTATTAAAAGGAAGGAGAGGATGTAAGTGCAAATAGAGAGAAAAAAGAAATCAAAATGTAAACTATCAAAATCTCAAATAACTCAGCTATATGCAGAAGGGAAGAGTACCTCAGAAATAGCTACGCTTGCCAATGTGTCTGCTAGATATATTCGTATGGTTTTAACAGACAATAACGTTCCAAGGCGTGCTATAGGGAGTTGGAAAAGGAAGTATGACATATCAGAAGATTATTTTAAAACATGGTCAAATAACATGGCTTATATTTTAGGATTTATAGCAGCAGATGGTGTTATACAGAAAGAAAATCAATGTGTCAGTATATCTCAAAAAGAAAGTTACATTTTAGAAGATATAAAACAAGAACTACACACCAACCAGCCACTATATCAAAATAAAAAAACAGGCGTATAGATGCTAAACATTAATAGCAAAACAATAAAAGACGACCTTATGAATATACATGGAATCATGCCATGTAAATCATTAAATATCAAATTCCCATTCGTGCCTGAAGAATATTTACATCATTTTGTTCGTGGATATTTTGATGGGGATGGTTACGTCAAGTATGAAAATTATATAGTAAGCTTTGTAGGAGGATCATATAGATTTATGAATTCTTTACATCAAATTCTTCAAAATCACAATTTACGAGCCGATTTACTAAATCAAAACAAACATTATCGCTTTATTTTATCTGGAAGAAAATCAATACAACTATTTTCAAATTGGATTTATAAAGACAAAGATATTTATTTGCATAGAAAATATGAAGTGTTTCAGAAAGAAAGTCTAAGATTAGACCAATTACAAGATCGAAAACTAAAACAAACTCAAACCGCCGTTAAACAAAGAAAACAAAATTTCCTTAAAGCATACATGAAAGATAAGTGTAATGCTACAACTTGTTCAAATTTAGAAATAAGCGAATCGACTTTTAAACGTTGGTTAAAAAATGATAATCAATTTAAAACAGAGTATGAAAAGATTAGTTTGACAAGTTCCACTAGCGATAACTAAATATAAAACTCTAGAAAACCTTATTATAGGTATGAAGATAGCAATACTAAGGTTTTTAATTTGAAATCATTAAAGGATTCTTAGTTTTATTTATAGAACATAACAAATACATAGATTTTATAATTAATTTGCTAAAAAAGGAGAGGGACACCCTGCAAAAGAAATTTATCAATCCAGAAACGATGCCACCAACTTTTGGATATTCGCATGTTGTCGAAGTTAGTAACGCTAAACGAACAATTTACATATCTGGACAAGTAGCAATCAATACTGATGGTCAAATAGTTGGCGTTGGTGATTTAGCTACACAAACACGACAAGTATTCGAAAACATTAAAAGTGCATTAGAAACATTGCTGTAGCAAACTAATTTTAAAAACTTATTCGTAATCATATCAATGCAATTCGTTTAATGCGTTCATTTAAAACGAATTGCATTTTTTATTGTCTTAAATATAATTTATATCTGGAGACATTTTTATCAACAACTTATAAAACAACAAAAAAACAAACAACTAAACAATCCATCACACAGAATGATTAAAAAGAACAAGGGGAGGCTAATCACCAACGCTAACATTTAATAAGTTTATTATTCTAAGTTAGTTAACATAATATATATTATAGGCAGTTGTAGAAAAAAGCGATATCAGGTATCAAAAACCAAGTAAACTATACTTAATGAGACGGAGCGGAGATTTTTAGTGAGATTTACATAAAATCGTATCTAAACGAATTTCTACAGTTTTTATCATTCTTTTTGTTATAAATCCATCACAGCAAATTCAAATCAATAATCCATTAAGAATTATCGAATCAAAAACATTTTTGATCGACAAGAAATTTTTATACAGAAAAATTATTTCTATACAAAATATAAATTATTAAATTCATTTTATGTTTTACTTAATAAATTTATATTGCTATTTACACACGTTTTATAACTTTAGATTATTTGTTGTTATTTCTGTCAGTTACACTTGACTTTTATTGTACTTACCGTTCTTTATTCTAGTTAACATAACGTTTATTTTTAACATAAAAAAATCTCCCTCACCTTTAGGAAGATTTTTTAGCTTACTAGTATTTCAGTTATATGTTTTTAATAACAATCCCAATTGTAAATAACATTGGAAAAATCTAGATTTAATAAATCGTCTTTCTTTATAAAGAAATTAGCAACACCAGAATCTCCCCACATAATATTTAATGAATCATCTGTATCAATTTGCAACAATAACATGTCATGTTGCTGGTATTTTTCTTCCCATTCCCTTGGATCTGTCTGTGTGAAAAATGGATAACCACCAATTTTATGCCCTTGATCTTTACATAAATCATCATACAGTTCGCCTAATTCAGTATTATTTTCTTCATCAACAATTTCTTCCCAATCAATTTCCTCACTAAACATCTTTTCAAATCGATAATCCCTTGATGTTACTGGTTGATAACCTAATTCAAGCTTTAATTTCGCTGCTTCAGGAATGATAAAGTTCTCTAATTCTGAAGTGTTTAAATAACTAAAATCAGTAATTACCTTATTTAAATCTTCTATAATTGTAGAATGATAAATAATTCGAAAGTCTTTTTGGATTGTTGGATGATCAAAATCTGCTCCGTAAAGTTCATCTTCAGCACTTACGAAAAACTGTAGCATACCCTTTTGAGGCATATATTCAACATGCGGCATTTCTTCAAAGTTTAGCTGCGCTAGTAACATCATAGGTTGTCCATTTGAATCTTTAGGATGCTCTTGATCTATAGGTAAATACGGATAACCACCAAATTTACTTTCAAAAAGCGTTGTCTCTGCTAATGTTCCAGACACTTTAATATAAGGTTTCACACTTTCTTCTAAAATACTACGATAGTGCTCTAGTTCTTTCGGAATTTGAAGCTGATACGTATTCTTCATTACATTTGCCTCCCTTTAATAATGAATTGAAAATGCCTTACTTAATTATATAGCAAAAGATAGCTTCATTGAAAATTGTTAAAAATCCGTTTTCACCCTCGTTTTTTGTGCACTTGGTGGACAAAGTAGATTATGTTCTAAAACCTTTTTATTAATAGTTCGAATTAAATCCGCTGCTTCTGTAGTATTTGTATTTTCTTTTAGCTTTTCTTTTAAATCATCAATTTCCTTTGAAAGCTCAATCCACCTAGGTAAAACATGATTATTCTTTAACGTTCTATAAAGTTGCTTTTCAGGATTGTATGAAAGGTCTTTATCAAGATTAAGAGGTTTCCCTTTACCTGGCAAATTATCAAAAGACCCTTTCTTTTCTGCTTCTTTAACGATAGAACTAATATGATCCTCATACGTATAAGACCAAACTTTCTCATCTTTTACTAATATCTCTTGCTTTTTTAGTTTTTTATCTAGTTCTTCTTGATTCATAGACTCTCTCTCCTTTTTAATTTAGAGTGTTGTTTTTGTAAGTTTTAATGCTTTCAATTCATCAAACAACTTTTCTCGCCACCAAACACCGTCATGTCCGCCTTGAAACTCTTCATAAGTAATTTGGTACCCTTTTTCTTTTAAAGCTTTATACAGGCGTCTATTAGCCGTTAAAAGAGGTTTGTTTTCAAGTTCTCCTGCTGCTATGTAAAAATGAGGTTGACTCGTATCGGAATCTATAGATGAAATTTGATTTTCAATCCAAGGAATTTGATTTTCATAACCATCCTTTTTCCAATGCACGGATCCAGACATTGACAACACGTTTCCGAAAACATGTGGATTTTGAAGTGCTGCATAAAAAGCTGCTAAGCCACCAAGACTGAAACCGGCAATTGTTGTATGTTTCGCTTCTTGATGCACACGATACTTAGCATGAATCCACGAAAGTAATTCCTCCGTTAAAAATGCATTCATTTTATCGTTATAAGTTAGCTCTTCTAGTCGATCAACAGGATCTATTGCAACAGCAATACAAGATGGGATTTCTTTTTCGTATATTAAATAATTGAGTGTTCTTGCGATTGAAAGGTTATTAATGAATGAATTCCCATCAAATGCAATGAGAAGTTCTTGAAGGTGTGAAGTGTGAGAATAGTCATGAGGCGTATAAATATGAATGTTACGTGTGTTATTTAAAATCGTACTATGAAAAGAATATGTTTCAATTTTTCCAGATGGATAATGATCTGAAGGGAAACGACTGCTATACTGCACTTCCATCCCTATACTTAACACTGATGCTTTATTAGCACCTTCTCCAAATGTATTTCCATTAAATCGGTCTAGTTCGTACTGTTCACTACGCTTTATCCAATCATTTTCGAAAAAATCGTTTACTGAAAAATAGTAAGTTGAAATAAAACTCTTATCCGTCCTAAACGTTTCATACCAAATATCTGTCTGTAACAATCGTTTTAATTGATTTACAGACAGATCCCAACCAGGAAAACTACCGAATACATAAACATTTTCAGTTTTTTGGTCCCCTAACCATATATACGTTATAAGCTTATACTGATTATTTACAGGACATTGTTCTATTAGTGGCGTATGATTTGACTTTATTTCATGCAAAAAAGTATAAAAAGCTTTCTCGTTTCCATTTTTTAATTGATTATTAAGCTCCTCTAATTTAGGACTAATTATTGAAGTCACCCATCTTCCTCCTTTGTATTTCTTTTCACTAGATTGCTTTTATAAAAATTAGGATTAGGATGATATTGTATTTAGATGAGTTATTTATTAGAAAGTTTATCAATTGCCTGAATAGAAAGTTCCAACGCTTTGATTCGTCTTGTTAAAAGAGTTCTTTGCGGACTACCTACTTTAGACTTATCATAGGCTCTCTCAATTGATGGAAGTAAACCAACAAGGACATTACGAGCTTCTGCTAACTCTTCTTGACTATACTGGTGACTTTCTTGATTCCAAACGTTTTCTAGTACTGCTAACCCTACACAAACGGCTTTAAGTCGTTTTTTCACTAATGTAGTATTTGCACCTTTTTGAGTCATCTGTAATAATGCATTTTCAAGTTTACGAATAGTCGATTGTAAAGATTTTCTTGATTCCGATTTATCTATATTTGATACGTTTTCCATTTTACTGTTGTTCCTCCTGGCTTAACTTATTTAATACTGGATATAATAAGTACTTGATTTCACTCGAAATATTTTATCATAAATAACTAACGATATTCGAGTTGGACAATCCATTAAAGGAAAACAATCGCTAAACGCCTCTCCTCCCTTACTTCATTCTATAATTACTTCTTTCTGCACATTAAAATTCCTATATAAGCAAGGTATAAATATTGTCTTTTTTATGAACAAAATACGCACAAGCAGCATAACTTGTACGTTTTAATTTTTATTCAGTAAGATAATATAGTAATAGTTTTCGCGCTTTCTCATAATTCATGAAATCTCTATACAAAACGGGATACTTCACAATTTCTGTTTCTATAGAACGATATTGCGGAAACCATTCAAAAAACGATTTCCTTAACCACTTTATTTGCTGAAACGTAATGTTCTGTTCGTTTCCATTTAGTACAGAACTTAAAGTACCTGCTGTATGCATCCAATAATGATTAAAATCAGCGTTTATACAGTCATCATCTGTAAATTTACTTTTTAAGTCTCGTTGCAATTTTCCTGTAGCACGATACGGAAACGGTTTATGCAGCAGACTATGCATTTTCTGCAATTCATTAAAAATAACCATTTTACCTAATAGCAACTTTCCACCCCTTTATTTCTCTATCCAACTTAATAATTTTTCATAATGATATTGAGCATCTGTATAGCCAAGATTATATAAATTAACTAGCTTTTCTTTATTTCTTTCTATTCCGCTTATAGGAAGTTGTGAGCTAGGCTGAATTACATAAAAATTATCTTTCTGTTCGTTGCCATTCATATAAGTTACGGTTTCATTATAATAACGATAATGTTCTACTAAATGTTCTGCGATTTTCGGATATTTACTATATAAAATTTTAGCCAGACCAGAAAATTTATTCCGCTGCTTCTCATATCCTTCTGGCTTTGTCATAATCACGACGTTCTTTTGATAACCATCAGTTTGTGCTTTTAGAACCGGTATAGGATCTATAATCCCTCCATCTAGCAATTTTAGATTATCATATTCTACAGCAGGCGCTATAAACGGTACAGAACTTGATGCGCGAATGATTTTTAAAATATCATTTCCGTGTTCTATTTTATTGTAATAAACTGCTTTTCCTGAATCACAATCAGTCGTTCCTATAACAAATTGTTCATTGGAATTTAAGAAAGTTTGAAAATCAAATGGAACAACTTTATTAGGGACTTCATCAAATAAAAAGTCCATTCCAAATAATTCACGTTTTCGAATCAAATTTCGATAAGATATATATCGGTGATCTGACACTAGCTCTGTATTTACTTTTTTATTCCTTCCTTTTTGACGTGATAAATAAGTTGCGCCCATACATGCACCAGCGGATACGCCAACTACATACGGAAAGAATAAGTTCTTTTCCATAAAATATTCGAGTACTCCTGCAGTATATAGACCTTTCATTCCTCCGCCCTCTAATACTAAACCTATATTTTTCATGCTATATCCCTCTGCTTCTTTTTTCTTACTTACATGTTAACACAAGATTTTAAGACGAGGTTATATAAACGAATTGCAATAATAACCAGAAACTACTAAAGTAATGTCATAATTTCTTAGTAAATAGCATGGTACAATATAAGTAATACATTCCACAATTAACCGAGGAGGAATTTCATATGGGTTTATTTAGCGGTATTTTAGGAAATGCATCAAATGCGAGTACAGAAAGTGTAGAACGTGATTTAGAGAAGATTATGTTAGACGATGAGAAAGTTGAACATGCTTATAAATTAATTCGTGATTTAATCGTATTTACAAATCGTCGTCTTATTTTAGTAGATAAACAAGGGATATCAGGTAAAAAAACAGAGTATCATTCTATTCCTTATAAAAGCATTACACAATTTAGCATTGAAACAGCTGGGCATTTTGATTTAGACGCTGAGCTTAAAATTTGGGTATCTAGTTTGAGTACACCAATTACGAAAGAATTTAAAGGTGACGATAGTGTTTTAAGCATTCAAAAAGCGTTAGTAACATATACGACGAAATAACGCTTTTATGTATATTTATTCAGTTCCAAAATTACTAACCCGAGTATTTTGGAAGAATATGCATCGTTTTTGTATATTTAATCTTAAGTAACAGAAAAAGGTAAAGCGTATTTCAAATGCTTTACCTTTCTTTTTTGTAATAAATGAGTGTAGTTTTATCATTTAATTTCTTTATTACTTCTGTTCTTTTATACCCCGTTTTTTCGTATAGAAAACAATTTCTTTCTTCTTCTAAAATCGTAGCAAGTTCAAAACTCCTTGCTTTTGGAAACATCTTTTCAATTAAAATAAGTACCTTTTGAGCGATTCCTTTCCCTTGATAGATTGGATGAATGAACATTGGACTGATCCAAAATTTATAAGGTAGTTCTTTTTGGGATATACATATCGCTCCAACAAGGTTCGAATCTATTATCATCTTATAAAAGTTGTTGCTTGGATTATTTATCCTTAAAATAGTTTTTTCAATAGTTTCATTTGCTGGATTTGTTTCATAGTCTTTATATTTATTTAATAAAGGGCTAAATGAGTCTATTTGCATTTGAAATAAAACTGCTGCATCATTTTCTGTTGCCTTCTCTAATCCAATCTCCATGTTACCAATTTAGTCGCTTTCTTAATGAAGTTATATGCGCTGTATGATGACGTCCATGCCATGCATATAGTCCAATTGCAGCAGCAAGTTTTGTTTCACCAGTTTCTGGATGATTAAATGTCTTTTCTAGATCTTCTAGTTCTAGAGAATATAAAAGGTTAACCCATCTTTTATGTAACGATTCTAACATTACTAGTGAAACGTCTACTGGTAATTTAGAATCAGGTAGTTCTGCCCACTTCTCTTCTTTATATGGTTTAATAGTAGGATTCTTTTCTGTTAGTGCTAATTTAAAGCGTATGTAGCTATTCATATGGCTATCAACAACGTGATGAACTACTTGACGAACCGTCCATCCACCAACTCGATATGGTGTGTCTAACTGCTTCTGATCTAAATCTTTAATTGCTTTTGCTAGTTCATTAGGTAAATCTTCAATTTCTTGAATCCATGTATCAATCATTTCTTCAGTTATAGGACGTTTGGATGTAAATTGCCCAATTGGATAACGTAAATCATTCATGTATAAGCCCCCCTTAATATAAGCGCGAAGTATTTCTCCATATATAATGTACAAAATTCACATGTTCTCCATTTAATTCTACAGATGTTGTATCTGCTTCGTTATGATAGGAAGAAAACCCGCTTTTTTCTAATACACTTTGTGATGCGAGATTATTAGTAGTTGTTTTAGCATGAATCTCATTAATTTTATTATTTTTCGCTACGTCTAAAACTAATTTTACAGCTGCTGTTGCAACCCCTTTTTTAGTAAACTTTTCTCCGACTCGATACCCAAATGAACTGCTTCGAGTTTCTGTATCAATATCTACTAAATTTATTCGTCCTACAATTTCTTTTTCTTCATTACGAATTAAATAAAAATAAGAATCTCCATCCGCTTGTTCTATTAATAAATCGTCTAGTAGCTTTCGGAAATATTCAAAATTAAAATATTGTGAGCCACGATTTGGTACCATTGTTTCAAAAAAAGATTTATTCGTAAGTTCAAACGTAAATAAATCTTTAGCATCGTGTTTCTTTAATTGTTCTATGTATATTTTCATCTCGCTCACTCCTTCTATATATACTAACTGTTATATATTCTTTTTAATCGATTATTTTCCTGCTATTTCTTTCGCTTCAGTAATACAGCAAGTAGTACTTTCGGATGAAATAGGTGCAATGGACTACGAATTAAATTCATAACTCTTACTAATCGAATATAAACATCAGAGTCAGTTGCAGATAGTTCATATATTTGTTTCGTATACCATAGCTGAAATTTTTGCTTCATCGATAATTTTCTTGTTAGCTGAGGATGACGTGATATTTCCGTTGTAGTCATTTCCCAAGGAGTTTGTATGATATTAGCGGTCTTTTTATAAAATCGCTGTGTAAATGTTTTATCAAGCTTTTGTCTCTTTTGCAAAAGTAACTGCAATTGGTGAGCTTCCATAGCTGCAACTGAAACACCTTGCCCAAAAACAGGATCAAAACGACAATGTGCATCCCCAACTACTAACAATCCTTCTGGTAAATGATTAACTAAATCAAATCGCCGACGTACTTGATAAGGAATTTTGTACGTTTTGATATTTGAAATTGCCTCAGCTTTATTTAGAAAATCTGTCACATTAGAAATTGATAGGTTTTCAGCAAAATCATAAAACTCATCATCTGTTTGTGGTGCTTTCTCATTTGCATATCCGCTGAAAGTAACAAAATAGCGATTATCCTCAATCGTTTGAATAAGAACACCATACGGATTGTCAGGGAAACTTGGAGACATTAGCATATTACAACAGTCTAATTTCTCATTTTCATTGAGTTTAAACATTCTAGTTGCGTAAAACAAATCAATGCGCACTTTCTCTTCTTGCACTTCAATATTGTATTCACGTAACCACGCTATACTTTTTGAACCGAATCCGCTTGCATCAACAACAATATCTGCTTGAATTTCTTCTTGCGTGCCCGTCTCTAAGCATTTAGCTTTTACTCCACTTACTTTGTTAAGCTTTCCATCTACTAATAAACCATCAACTAATGTTCCAAATTTAGTGGTAACATTTGAAATATCATTAATTCGTTTTTGAATATGCCATTCAAGCAAAAACCTACTTTGTTGAATCATATGTACTTTACCTATGAATTGCTGTTTCCATAAACCAAATTGATGCCATTTTATATCACGAGTAAAGTTATTTACGATACTACCTGTTTCAATTAATTCATTAGTGATAGTAGGAAACAATTCCTCAATCGCTTTTACTCCACCTTTTAATAACACATGAGGATGATTACTTTGTGGAACTCTTTTTCTCGAAGACTTTCCATCCCATCTTTCACCAGCTTCTATAATGATTACTTCTTTAAAAGTAGATGATAATGCTTTTGCTGCGAGTTTTCCTGCGATACTTCCGCCAATAACGATAGCCTTATTAAACATATTTTCCCCCTTAATGAAAGAAGACCCTGCCTTGTATGAATGAAACAGGATCTAAACGAATAGTTACTACATTAAAAAACATGAGTAAATTGTAACGTTAAAATTAAAATGCCTAATCCCCATACGTAATACGCGAATACTTTTAAGGAGTGACGTTTTAAATATTGAATCATCCATGAAACGGCTATATAACCGAAAAACGCTGCTGATAATGTGCCGACGATTAATGATGTACTAGAAATAGATTCTGCTTTCCCTTGATAAACATCTGCTAATTGCAAAATGATAGCTCCGACAATGGCTGGCGTTGATAATAAAAAAGAAAAGTAAGCAGCAGTTTCGCGGTCTAACTTCCTCCATAATGCAGCAACGATTGTCATACCAGAACGAGAAATTGCTGGGAAAATAGCAGCAGCTTGAAATGAACCGATAATAAATGCATCTTTATATGTAATGTCATCCATTTTTTTACGACCATTTTTTTGTTTATCAGCCATATATAGAAAGAAACCTGTCACTAAAAACTCCCATCCAATCGTAATGCCTGTTTTTGAAATATCCTCAAAAAAGTCTTTAAATAACAATCCGATTACAACTGCGGGTATCGTCCCGACAATAAGTAGTAGCATTAGTTTGGAAAATGGATTTTTAATTAAATATATAAATTCTTTTTTGTAATAAATAAACACTGCAAGCAAAGTTCCAATGTGCAGCATCGTATCTAAAAACAATCCTGCTTCATCTAATTGAAACAAATGCCTTCCTAAATAAAGATGACCCGTACTACTTATCGGTAAAAACTCTGTTAAACCTTGTATGATTCCTAATATAAAAGCTTCTAACCAATTCATGATGGTCCCCTTTCTCGTTTGCTTGTACCAATATATGAAGGTTAAATTTTCGATATGAAAAAAACTATATTTCTCTATGAATTTACTTTTATTTTATAGATATATATGTAAAAAGAGGTAAGGAGGGTTACTATGTGGCAACATACGAAATTCGGCAATGTATTACTGTGGGCAGGACCTATCCTTGTGTTTATAGGGTTATGTATGACAAATGTTATTTCTGATATTCCTTTTTTTGAGGGAAAACATAAATCGATTGGAATTGTACTTATATGTATAGGTGTATGCTGTTTTATTGTTGCTAATCATTTAAAAAAAGGAGAAAAATATGAGGACTAAATTTAAATAAAAAAACAATCCCAGTATATGCGCTAGGATTGTTTTTTTATTACTTATTTGTAGAATACTTTATCAACGTTATATTTTGCTTTATATTCATTAATAATGTAAGTTTCGTAAATTTCTCTTTCTGTTGGATCCTCTACGATACATGCATCGATGCGGTATACTTCATCACGGTGATTTTTAATTGGTGAAACATTGTCTTCAAAATGCTTCTTAATACGTTGTCTAATTTTACGAGCTTTACCTACGAAAAGAAGTTCGTCATTAATATTGTAAAACATAAAAATGCCGCCTTTATCTCTAGGGAACAAGTGGAAATCGATAAATCCATTAATTGGAGTAATTATTGGCTCGTCTCCTTTAATAACTTGTTTACGTTCAGTAATTGAAACATCAGCTTCAGGAATATTAATTTTAATCAAGTTCATTCACGTCCTCTTTTATTATAAAGATAAATAATAGCATACATATGTAAGAAAAGCTACGTTCAGAGGCATATTTCATTTTATAATTCAAATATTATAGGTGTATCATGTAAACTCTTCTTCCAAATCATATGATCGCTTGATTCTCCCCAATACTCCTTCAGTACATAACTAGGTTCTCCAAACTTCTTCGTCCATATACTTTGTGCTTTTTTGTATCCACTATCTAAACAGTATTCTGTTATTCCTCTGCTAAGTAACGTAATATACATTGCATGTAGTAATAAATTGCCTATGCCATTTCGTTGATATTCAGGTAGTACAAATACAGTTCCTATTTCATATAAATCTTTAAACACACCACCTGTACAACTATTAATCAATGTACTTGCTGGGCCGATTTCAATTGTTCCAATGATTTTATCGTTACTTGTATCAATTGCTAATAAAAAGTAACGACTTTCTCCATTACTCTCCAAATCATTTTTCAAATATTGTTTTTTCGTGTTAATTTCATTTTCTATGTCATCTAATAATTGTAATAACCCTTCATTTTTAAATGTATCAGTAATAACAAGACGAAAAAACATATTCAGTTCATCTACATCATCCGAATTAGGTCTTCTAATTTTAACGTTATACACGACTTGAATCTCCAATCTTTAAAAATATATGAGAAATTGTTAAGACCATACTTTATATACTCTATTCAACATTATTCTACAAATGCCTGCATAGATCCAGCAGTATAGAAAGCTCAGAATAAATATTAATAGAATAATTTTTATATCCAAAGTTGTATGAACAGTAGGACCTAATACAGGAAATCGAAAGATATCAAGTACAATTATAATACCTAGAAGTAGACATATTGCTGAAAAGGAAACAATCAAAATCCTTCTCTTGAATTGTATAAAGGATACTCCTAACGCTATACCTAATAAACCTGTAGTAAAAGGAAAGACAATTAGTTCGCTTGGCTCAATAATAAATAATAGGAGAATAGTAAGAATGTAAGAAAGTATTCCCGTGCGAGTAGAATAACAAATAGCGAAAAATATAGGCAGCGTCGCAAAAGGACTAATAAATAAGCCTATACCAGGGATTAGGTTCCCGGCAGATTGAAAAATAGCAGCAAGTGAACCGAGTAACGCTGTAATCACTAACCTCTTTGCTGGCGTCATCTTTCTTTTATGAACAAAATTCGCATCATGCGCGATCATCGGTTGATACCAATAGTTTCTAAAGTGATTCATCAAAATCCCCCTAAAGATATCTAATTATACAGTGGACGATTATATAATGAATAATTCCGAGAGTGTCTATCATATTAAGGAACGATTTCAAAAATAGTACCTTTGTTCAAATCAGTTACTTTCATAGAACCGTAAACTCCTAAATATAATCTAGTTTGATCCAAATTTGTTCCTAAACTCATAAAATAAGCTGCCTGCTCACCGAAATCATAATGGGTTTCAATAACATGAAAGTCAGTATGTTTACCATGCGTACCAGCTCTAGAATAAGCTAACGCACCTTTTACTGAAGACTGCGATTTTTCTTTTTTAGCAAGATCAGTAAACACAATACTACCAGTCAGACCAGGAATTGCAGTTCCCATATACGGTTGAACGCCAGTAAGTGAAGTTCCGTCAAATTTATCTGGTCTGGAATCATTATGATAATAACTAATTAGAGGCTGTATACGCTGCACTGATGTTTCTATAGTTTCATTATAATAAGCCGTTATCCTCTCATCCAAAGTAGGATTCTCAGAACAGTGCCTTATAAAAGAAGTAGGTAATTCCCCTTCCCATCCTCTCCACCCAAAATTAATAAATCCATATTGATCAGGAGTATCTCTTATTAAATGGGTTTGAACGATTTCGGTAACTGGTATTGATTTGTATTGAACAAAAGAAAAAATAGACTCTACAATATCTTGTCCGACGTTACCGGCATATTTGATATATTGATTATGCAACCTTTGAAATGAAATACCTGTTATATTACGTACGCCTTTTGCAATTAATGTAAGAGTTTCTTGAATAGATAGAGGAAGTTCATTAAAACGTGTAACTACTGGAGGATTATTTATGGACGTATTTTTACTTACATCGATTTCAATTATTTTACCCGCTATTTCTAAATCATCCTGGCTTAAATTAAACGGATCATAGCCAGAACCACCATCTCCATTAGTAAAAACAAGTTTTCCAGTCTCAGGTGAAAAGTTTAAGCTATTTACGCCGTTATGATTAAAAAATGGCCGTTTTATATTAAGTAATGTTCTTCGCTTTTGAGGTTGGCCATTTGATTGTAAAACCCATTCTTCAACTGTATCAATATGATCATATTGAGTATCTCTATTTGTCCACTTTAAATTTAAAGTTTTCGGGTCACAAGGATTCGGTTTAAATTGTTCTGAAAGCGAACCTGGTCCTTGCGTGCCGGCCATAGAATAATGAATATAAAACAAGCCGTTATGATTAAATTGTGGATGGAACGCTAGTCCTAGCAATCCGCGTTCATCATAACCGCTACTAGCAACACCTTCTTCAAATGTACCTAATTTAATAATTCGGTGACGAATATTTAAAAATGTCTTTATATCTCCGTCTCCTATGTAAAAAACCTCTCCTAATTGGGTTGCGATAAATAGTCTTTCAACTGATTCACCTGGAAGTATTGCTGTTTTTATGACAGTCGGTAAATTTATGTTATGAACGATGGGACGTAAACGAACCTTAACTTTTGTCAATTAACTTTACACTCCTTGTTATTCTTTTTAATAGAAGAATATGATGAGAGTAGTTAAATTAGTATCAAAACTATAGACGTAAAAGTGTGATATCCCTGTTCGTACAAGTCTGTTTTCTACTTAGCATCAATTAACTTACATTCCTTTTTATTACATTTTTGATATAATATAAGTATAAAATATAAATTAGGGGGACAATTCATGGCAATCTTACTACAAATCATCGTACCACTTATATGTGCAATATACTTATTTACCCTCTATCGTAATAGTACTATTGGAAAAGCTGCTTTTCTCTTAGCAGTCGTTATTGGGATTTTCGGTTTAGAGAATATCTTTCAATATGCTAGTTTAACTGATCATACTGTTTATCCATATTGGGGTAGTTTGAAGGCTGTAATCTTTATTTTATCAGTGGTGTTTTTATTCAAAAGAACCCCCACTCCATATAATAATTAACAATTATTCATGTTTATTTAAAGCTTATTTTCAGAAAGAGGTTATGCAATGAGAGCACCATATCAAGTATTAATATTTCCTTATATAATAATTGAAGATTCTATTCAATACGCTATTTTTAACCGAAGTGATTATGGTTATTGGCAAGGAATAGCTGGTGGTGGAGAAGATGGTGAAACTCCTATTGAATCAGCAAAACGAGAATCATTTGAAGAGGCTGGTATTTTAAAAGAATATCCCTATATACAATTAGAATCTGTATCTTCACTACCTGTAGAGGATATAGTCGGAGGATTTCTTTGGGGAGAAGATGTTTATGTAATAAAAGAATTTTCTTTTGGAGTTAAAGTTTCTACAAAAAATATTTCATTATCTAAAGAACACTCCAATTATAAATGGTTATGCTTTGAGGAAGCAGTAATGCTGTTGAAATGGGATAGTAACAAAACAGCGTTGTGGGAATTAAACAAAAGGTTATCAAAGCAGTTAAAGAATTAGTTATAAATAAAAAAGATTAGGAGCGAATCCTAATCTTTTTTTGTTATTCAATTGCACCAGCAACGTCATAATCGTTTAAATCTAATTCAATTGTTTGTCCGAGTGCTAATTTAGCAAGTTCTGAACCTAAATATGGTCCAGCAGTTAAACCTGAAGCACCTAATCCGTTTGCAACAAGAATACCGTCGAAGTTAGGAAGTGGTCCGATAACAGGTAAGAATCCTGGTGTAAATGGTCTAAACCCAACTCTCGTTTCAAGCATAGTACCATCTTCTAAACCAGGTGCAACTGTTAATGCTTTATGGAATACTTCATGTAAACCACCTGCTGTTATACGATGATCGAAGCCAGTTTCGTTTTCATGAGTAGCACCAATTACGACATGACCATTGTCAAACGTTAAAATGTATTGATCGTTTGGCGGCATAACAACTGGCATATTTTCGGTTGCTGTATTTTCCGTTTGCAAATGAACAATTTGTCCTTTTTGGAACGTAACTAAGAAATTGATTCCTAATGGATTCAAGATTTCATTTGCCCATGCCCCTGCAGTTACAATTACCTTTTCTGCTACCATTGTTTCGTCATTTACTTTAACTCCAATAATATGATTACCTTCACGGACTAATCCTGCGTCTCCTTTTATAAAAGTTGCGCCATGTTTTTTTGCAGCACTTATTAATGCGTTACGTAATGATCTTCCGTTTACTCGTGCAGCGCCACTAATATGAACAGAACTGTATTCTTCAGATAATGCTGGGAATAATTTTTTCGTTTCTTCAGCTGATAAGCGAGTGATTTCACCAATCTCTGGTGCATCTTCACGTCGTTTATAAGCGCGCTCTTCCATTTTATCTAACTTTTTCTCATCAGTATGTAAACTAATTGCACCTACACGTTTGTATCCTGTATCCGTTTCACCGTCTGCTTCTAATTGCTGAATTAAAGAAGAATAGTAACGTGCACCGCCTTTAGCAATTTTATACCACGCTTTATTACGACGCTGTGAAAGCCAAGGACATACAATACCAGCTGCTGCATCAGTTGCTTGCCCTAATTGTTGTCGATCAACGATAGTAACATTCGCACCTGCTTTAGCAAGATGATAAGCAGTAGACGCTCCTAAAATACCAGCTCCAACTACAATATACGATTTCATTTCAAACACCTTTTCTCTTTTGCTAATTATTTAAATATAAGAACTTACTTTAGTATACTGAAAGGAATCCTTTTTTCAATGTGCTAAGCGTAATTAATTGTTGCATCATTGTGATTTTCCTAACCATTATTTTTTCTTCTTGCGGAATAATTCAATTGTTTTATAGCCTTGTGAAAGAATTTCAATCATTTTCTCAAGACGTTTGTCACGTGTTTTTTCTTGTTTTACAGAAAATAAATTACGCGCCCAATCTTTTTGATATCCAGGTGTTAAACTTTGATAAAATTTAAGTTCATTTGGATGATTAACTAATAATGCTTCAACATCTTTAATACGATCTGCATAATCGGCAACACATTGACTCATAGCAGGCGTTTTCTTCTCTTTTTTCTTTTCACGCTTTAAACCTACAACAGTAAAGACGTCGTCCATACTTACCATTCGTGCAAATTTAATATCACTCTGTCCTACATACCCATCTTCGCCAACGTTTAACGCTGGAAACATCTCATCACGGTGAATAAACGTACTGTAACGAGAATTACCTTTTTTCGGATATGCGAAGAATATGTAGCCTTTTTCAATTAGTAATTCTTCATTACTAATAATATAATTCGTTTGTTTCACCATTTCATCAAGTGTTTCTACAAAAATAAAAATGGCATCGTGTTCCTTTGAAAATGCAGTTTCTTTTCCTGTGAAAATGTCATAATCACTAGGTTCATTCATTACGACCATATTTGTATACTTATTAAGTTTCAATTTATCAATAATTGACATAAAAATCTTCCTTTACATTCAAAATTCATTGTACATACTGTTCTAGTGTATTATATCTATTAATAAAATCAAACTTTAATAGTTATTTTAAATTAAAGTTAATAAAATAGCCGATTCTGCGTAAGAACCGGCTAGCTATTCGTTTCATCTTAACTCAATAGCAAATAAAGTATTTAATAGCTCTCTATATTGATCTTCTGTAATTTCACATTTTATTTTTTCCCCATTAATCATTTCAGTTAAACTCGTATTCGTTAAAGAGACATGGCCATAGTCCGTTAATTTCACTGCAATTGGTCCCTTATTAAAAATAGATTTCTCATCTTCTATTACTCTTTTTTGAACATCGTTCACTACTGTCTCATCAATGATACGATTATAAAAGGCATGACAAACTTTCCACTCTCCGTTCGTATCTTTTCTTTCTAGAACGTAATTTCCTTTACTTGTGTCTCGTTTTCTCACTCGATACGAACCATTTTTAGAGGAAACAGGCTCTTCAGTAAAAGGTACAGGGATTAAAGGTACTAAGGAAGCAATACCTACATCAATTAAGTATCGTTCGTTAGCATACTTTAAAATAATCGTTATATGTCCATCTTCAAGTGCCCATGCATTGATTTCATTTTTATATACGGTTCCAAGTGCAAGTTGTACATCATAACCACAATCTTTTAAAAAGTAGTAAAAAAGAGTATTTAATTCATAACAAAGTCCGCCGCGGGATGTAGTTAAAATTTTATTCTGTAAATTTTCCATAGTAATTGTATTCGCATTACGTGCTATAACATCTAAATTCTCAAATGGTATAGTGTGTGCAAATGCAAAGAGAATTGTATTTAATTCTTCAAACTTCACTTCAGTACGGTTTGTAAGATTCAATCTTGTAAACAGTTTGTATTGTAGACTTGTCATATTCAGCACCCCTTAACATTTATAAGTTAAAATAGTATATGCTGATTGTAAATTTGATGGGGTACTGAAACAATGTACATTTCGTTTAACTGTACCGGTACAAAAAGTCTAATTCACAAGATTACTTAAGAAAAGAAGCTACAAATACAAATGTAATAGTTTATCTATATGTAAATTATTATGATCGCTTATATCAACAAAATATTGAAGTTGCCACATTTGGCTCTTTTTAGCTTGGTTGCTAACAGGAGTATCCCAAATAGGATACACTCTCATAGCCATCTTCCCTTTTTGACTTTGTGTTTTTAATATTTTTTCTTTAAGAAGAATTTCTTTAGGGAAAATAAATTGTCCTAATTTATTTTCATCTATACAAGTGATAACTAAAAGATTAGGAGCAGCGTCATAAGAAAATGCTTGATTATGCATATTGTCATCTTTCTCCCAAAAAGAAACAAATTGCCCAATTTTATTAGGGGTAATTTTTGATATTCTAAAACGAATGCTTTTATGATTTAAATTAAATAAACATCCCGCATATTCAGCGTTTTGCTGTTCTTCTTTTAGATTCGTGATTATGAATTCGTTAGGTTTGTAAATTATATTGTTTAAATTTCGGATTACATCATTAAATTTGTTCAAGAAAATCCCCCCCCTTTATTCACCCCTTAGTTTATCACAAACATCAGTTCTTATATATTGTAAATAATAAACGACGTGAAAAAGAAGGAGATTTTACTATGGTATTATTAATACTTCAATGTACTTAGTTTTTCAATTGCTTGTTGTTCAGTTGCTAAGTAAAAAATGTCTTTCCCTTTATTACATTCATAAATAAAATCCTTTAAGCTTTTACTCGTATACATTGAGAAATCTCCAATAATAGCAATCTTTACTCTGTAATTTATAAACTTTTGAAGGATATCACCAGCAAGGCGTGTTTTTAAGTCAAAGAAACTTTCAGTTATTAATGATTTGTCGATAATAATATGTTTAGCATCTACCTCATATTGAACTGTTGCCATAAGATCTAATGCCGTTTGAACATCGGAAATTAGTACTTTATCATTTTTTATGACCGCAATATTTATTCCATCGATAACTAATTTCTTTATTTCCATAGTCCCACCCCTTTATAATTTACACAGTATGAGTAAAATTATTTTAAAAAACTTCGTATTAACCATAGATTAAATTAGCCGCAACTATTAAAATCGCCACTATTTTTATTGTAAATATCTATTTTTTATTACTAATACGGTCAATGAAATTAATGATAGTTTCTCTTTTTATATTTTTGAATATATATATGAAATTGCTTTTACTTGTTATAAAAATATTGTGGATTAACATAACTTAACAAACTATCCAAAGTGTTAATCTCGGCATATGGTTGTATTTGGGTAGTATTCTTGATTTTCTGAGGGTTAAACCACACACCTTTTATATTTGCATTTTGAGGACCAGCAATATCCTTTTCTAAGTCATCTCCAATAAATAATACATCTTCTGGTTGCACATTAAGCTTATTTAATGCTAGTTCGAATATACGTTTATCAGGTTTACTCAATCCTACTTCTTCAGAAATAATAATCGTATCAAAGTAATTGTTTAAATTCGTGTTAATTATTTTAGCTTTTTGTCTATGCGTTGAGCCGTTTGTTATAATTCCAATTTTAAAGTGACTCTTTATATGATTTAAGAAATGAATAGTATTTTGGTCTATCGAAAAACATTTAGGGAAATTTAAATTCCAAAAATCTTGGATATAATCGCGTGGCAATCTATATTTCGGCGCGAATTCATCAAATAATGATTCTAAAACTATCGTTTTATCACTAATGCCGTATTCCCTTTTATCGTATTCTTTGAATTTCTGTAACATATTGTTTTTGACTGTATCACTAACATCCTCATAACATTTTTCTAAAACTAATAAAAACAAGTTATCTACTGCCTTATCCCTATCAATTAACGTATCATCTAAATCAAACAGCATCGCTTTATAACCCATCAAATAATTTCACAACCTTTCTCACATGATTTAAATAATCCCTTGTTCGCACCTTAGGCCTTTACTAAATTAGCAAAAAAACTAAAAAGTTTGTGGCGTACGCTCTAAAATTTCGCTGGCTTCTTTTATATTTAAGTTCATCTCCCTTTCCCCTTCTAGTAAAGTATCGAAAGTATATTTTCAAACAGTTTAAAAAACTACATGCAATTTACATTATTATACATTAGTTTTTTGTAAATATTAATCGTTTAGCTTTTTATATAATAAGTTTTTTCAAGCACACAAATATTTCTCCATAAAAAAGGAATATGGGTAATAATACTTTTTTGTGGAGAATACACAATCTTGAAAATGGAGTTACTACGTTAAACGTCCTATGAAGTTTCCTACTGTATCTCCACATAAACTACAGATAGTACGGCTATAATGACTACCAGAGGTGATATTATGAAAAACTATCATATCCTCGTGGTTGAGGACGATCAAGAAATTCAGGAATTAATTAAACAATTTTTAATGACACAACAGTATACAGTGGTAGTTGCTTCAGATGGACTAGAGGGTATGACACAATTTAATAAGCAATCCTTTGATTTAGTGCTTCTAGATGTAATGATGCCCAATCTTAATGGATTTGAAGTTGCTAAAATGATTCGAAGTCAGTCAAACATACCAATTATTATGCTAACTGCGTTAGAAGAAGAGGAAGATCAAATGAAAGGGTTCGATCTTGGGATTGATGATTATATAACAAAACCCTTTTCGTTTCATGTTTTGATTAGACGAGTCCAAGCTGTACTTAGAAGAAGTTATGATAAAAATGTAAATAATTATTTGGTATTTAAAGAAGTGCGCATTGATGTTGATGCATATAGAGTATATGTAAATGATGTTGAAATTTTGTTAACGACAAAAGAGTTCGAAATTCTACAACTACTATTTCAAAATGAAAGAAAAGTACTTACAAGAGAAAATATCGTAGAAAAAGTTTGGGGATACGATTATTTTGGAGAAACACGAATAATAGATACACATATTAAAAATCTACGTAAAAAACTAGCTATCCCCTATATTAAAACAATAAAGGGGATTGGTTATAAAATTGATGAATAGAATTGTAAAAATCATGAAGATGAAGCAAATTACTTATAAACTCTTTATGACTACATCTCTCATTTTGTTATCCTTTGCAGTGTTGATTTATTTAACTTTATATTTCTTTCTCCCTACGTTTTATGAGCAATACAAAACAGATCAACTTCAAACAGGGATAAAAGAAATAATTGATAAATCCAAAGATCTTACGTTTCAAGATGCAATACCACTTTTTGATGAATACGCAAAAAAAAATAACGCGATGCTTTCGCTTCAAAATAAAGAAGGAATAATTATTTACTCGCCTTCATTTTCTTTTATTCAAAGTGGTACACAAACAACAGTAGTTACTAAAGCAGCACGATTTGAGAATGCAGGTACCATTAGCAATTCATATAATGTTACGGAACCAATTCAATTCCAAGATGGTAGTTTAACGCTTGTAGTGTTCGCAACATTTCAACCGATTGATGAAGCTTCGCAAGTATTAGCGCGCTTTCTCCCCTATATTAGTATCATTGTGATCGTAATTGGTATAGGGAGTGCTTATTTCTATTCCAGGTTTATTACAAAGCCACTTATTTATATTAATGAGGGTGCACAAAAGATGGCAAATTTAGATTTCTCCGAAAAAATTGAGGTTCGCTCCACAGATGAGTTAGGAGAATTATCTAATAGTTTGAATGACATGTCTATTAACTTACAACAAGCTATGTTTGATTTAAAAAAAGCAAATGAACAATTAAAAAATGATATTGAAAAAGAAAGAGAAATAGAAACAAAACGCAGAGAGTTTTTTGCGATTGTAGCACATGAATTAAAGTCCCCTCTTACTGTAATGAAAGGATACTTAGAAGGGATGATATACAATATTGGCCCTTATCAAAATCGTGATCAATATTTAAAGAAAAATCATCAAATTATTGAAAGTATGGAACAATTAGTTCGTGAAATTTTAAGTATGTCAAAGTTAGAACAACACACATTTAAACTAAAAATAGAAGAAGTTAATCTTTCAAAGTTAATAGGTACAATCACAAAAGATCTCGAATTTTTCGCTTCTCAAAAAAGCATCCAAATAATAAAAGAAATTGACTCTGACCTTTCTGTTTATACAGATCGTGTACTTTTTGAAAAAGCATGTAAAAATATTATCCATAATGCAGTTATGTATTCACCACATAATGAAAAAGTCTATATAAAGTTAAGTAAAGATTCTAAACAAGATCAAATTAAAATGCAAATTATAAATACAGGTATCAATATTAAAGATGAAGATATACAACAAATTTTCAAACCATTTTATCGAATTGAAAAATCAAGGAATCGAAATACTGGCGGAAGTGGTTTGGGGCTATATATTGTTAAACAAATTCTTGAAACGCTAAATATAAAGTATTCTATAAAAAATATGGAACATAGTGTGCAATTTTGCATGAACATTCCTTTATCTAAACAAAAAACAAACAAACTCCCCTCTTAGTAGGACGAGTTTGTTTGTTTTTGTAGCAAGTATAATCTTATTAGGAATCAATAAGGGGGACTTTTCGTTTTTTAAGCTCTTTATTTCTACCATCCAACTTTATTAAGTGGAGTTCAAAAAATGGAGTTTGCGATGCTTAAAAACAAAGTTAATAGATATGTTAAAAACCTTAATCATAAATGGAACAAATGTGTTACTTAGATTGTCTATTACGTATAAAAAAGGTGTTCTTGGTAGTCTTCTCATTTTGTACAAGAGGAGTGCTATCCAGTGCATTTGTTAATTGTATAGGTATGTAAAATACTTATACAAAATCCATATATTCTTGAAAGAGGTTGAAAATGTATGATAGTTTCAAAGAAGTTTTTTCACATTGCACATTATAAAAAGATGCTACCTGTAGTATTACTTTCATGTGTAACGCTTATAGGCTGTTCCAATAGTAATATTCAATCCGAACCATCGAAACAAACCAAACAAGAAAATACAAGTAGGCATTCTTTTGTAAAGCTTGAAAAAGAATATGATGCTAAACTTGGTATTTATGCATTGGACACAGACACGAATCAAACTGTTACTTATCGTTCAGATGAACGCTTTGCATACGCATCTACCCACAAAGCCCTTGCTGTTGGAGCACTGTTACAAAAGAAATCAATAGAAGATTTAGATCAAAAAATTAAGTATACCAGCAAAGATCTTGTGAACTACAATCCAATTACAGAAAAATATGTAGGAACAGGTATGACTCTGAAGGAGCTTGCAGATGCTTCCATTCGATATAGTGATAATACTGCACAAAATCTTATTCTTAAACAATTAGGTGGGCCAAGTGAATTCAAAAAATCACTAAGAGAAATAGGAGATTCTGTTACAAATCCTAAACGTTTTGAACCAGAATTAAATGAAGTGCAGCCAGGTGACACTCGTGATACTAGTACCCCAATGGCATTAGCTACTAGTCTTCAAACTTACGCGCTAAGTGATATCCTTCCAATTGAGAAACGGAACTTTTTAATAGATTTGATGAAAAGAAATACTACGGGAGACAACTTAATTCGTGCTGGAGTTCCAGAAGAATGGGAAGTAGCCGATAAGACTGGTTCTGGGGCTTATGGAACAAGGAATGATATCGCAATTATTTGGCCACCAAATAAAAAGCCAATTGTTCTTGCGATACTTTCTAATCATGCTAAAGAGGATGCGAAATACGATGATAAACTTATTGCAGACGCAACCAAAATAGTGTTAAACGCTTTAAAAATAACGAATAAATAATTACTCCTACTTTACGGTACTTATATTTTGAAAGACATATACGTGTCTAAACGCTAAGAAGTATTAGTGAATTTATCCGAATTAATCAATATCGAATAATAAGTATCTCTTGATAAAGGTTTACTATATTTTAAATGAGCAAATACTTTAGTATATATAGTTTTTGAGTAATCAAATTTTCGTTTTTTGAAATATAGTAAACAGTATTGGAAAAGCGAACCATCCACTATATTTGTCGAATCACTTTTATTTCATCTAATATTCGGTACTTAGTTTTCTCCAGACTGATATATTATACATACAACTATTCTAGAAAGGTGATGATGTTATGTATGAACAACAAAATAATAGGGATAGAGATCAAAAAATGGTGTTTTCTATGCACGGAGTTCCCTCAAATAAAATTAACATGAATCAATTACCTAAATGGATTAGAATTTTTGGCTATTGTGCGTTTGGTTGGATGATAGTATTTAGTTTAATTATGATTGTAGGTTTAATTCTGCAATAACTATACAAATACACAGTTAAACGGGACAGCATTTAGATTATATATCTAGGTAATGTCCCGTTTTTTATGTGTGTTTATCCCATGATATAGGTAACCAATTATAATAAAAAGAACTTGTAGAATATCCTACAAGTTCTTTTTCAAGTATTGTTAAAAAGGAAACAACAAACTATTTTAACATTCAGTACAGGGAGACCATTTTGATTATGGCTTGATTTTATTATATATCAAGTATAAGCTTTTGAAATGGATAGTTTTTGAAAATTATGTGAATTAAAAAGCTAAGATATTTGTATTAGATTTGGTTTACGACCAACTTCTTCTTACTTAAATACACTGCACGATCAGATTTTTTAGCAACTTCCTGTGAATGCGTTACAACAATAATACATTTATTCTCTTTATGTGCAAGTTCTTGAAACAGTTCTATAATATCCATCGCTGTTTCTTCGTCGAGGTTTCCTGTCGGCTCATCTGCAATAAGTAAATCAACATTACAAGATAATGCTCGAGCAATTGCTACACGTTGTTGTTGCCCACCACTTAGTTGCAAGACGTTACGTTTCGCTTCTACTTCAGTGAGTCCTACTTTCTCTAATAACTCTAATGCCCTTGCCGTCTTATTTTTCACTTTAACACCTGTAATTTCCATCGCTGTTAGGACATTTTGAAGAGCAGTCATATAAGTAATCAAATTATAAGATTGGAAAATTACAGATACATTTTGATTACGATATCGATCCAAACCAATTTTTCGAATATCTTTGCCATTATACAGTACATAACCATTTTTAGGGACATCCAGTCCACAACCTAAGCTTAGAGTTGTAGTTTTACCAGATCCAGATGGCCCTAAAATCGTGTAGAAATGCCCTTTTTGAAAAGAAAAGTTAACATTGTCTAGTATCGCTACATTTTTCCCATTACTTTCATAATAATAATCCAAATTTTTAAATTGTAAAATCGTCTCCATATTGAGCCTCCTCATTCATCTTTTAAAAGAATTTGTTTTGGGTTTAAACGTAGAATAGATAATGCCGGAAGAAGCGTTGCTATTATAGCAATAGCTAGTCCAATTCCACCCATTTTCCCTACATCTTCTCCTGTTACACTTACATCAATTTTATCAATTGGATCTTCTTTTTGATTTTGTAGAGTACCACCAGGTCCAGCCATCATTACAGTACCATTTTGCGAGGTATCTGTTTCTTCGCTTGCAATAGCAATTTCACTCGAAAGTAAATTATCCCCGATATATTGAGAAACCTTAGCTCCTGTTGTTATGGATAATCCAAATGCTAAAATAGCGACACATACTACTTCTACTACGAACTGCGCCATCAGTTTCCATTTTTTCTCTCCAATAGATAACAGAATTCCCATTTCCTTACGACGTCCTTTAATTGATAGCATAATGATTAACCCTAATATAATCGCACCTGCAATTGAAACAATATAAATAATTATTTGAGAAGTCGAAGAGATATTTTCGATAGGACCAATCATTTGCTTGTACAATGAATCATGCGCATCTAATTTATAATAATTAAAATCAATATTAGATTTTTTTGCTTCTTTTTTAAATGCATCAATATATTGTGGATCATTCAAGAAATACACGACTTGAACACTACTTATACCTTGGTCTACTTCTAATTTTTTCATAGTTGAATGCGGCATATATAGTTTATTAGCTGGATCCATAATAGGAGGAGCCTGTTGACCCATTGCTTGCTCATTTGTTTCGTAAATACCGATAATTTCAACCTCAAGGGTTTCCTTCTTATCCCCTGATTGCACTTTAACTTTGTCCCCTACTTTCAAATTGTTTGATTCCGCTAATCGTTTTTCCATTAAAGCTACATTCTGACCCTTCATTTGCTCTGTAATTGGTTTTCCATCAATGATTTTACTTTTTCCGTTTTTAAAGCTTTCTTGTAATGCAGTCTTGCGGACCCCCTCAATCATAAAAGTAGCATTCATATCTATTTCTGTACCAGAGCTTGAACCGCCTCGTACAGCCGCCATTCCCGCTTTACCTTTTCCTCCTTCTTCTCCTTCTGAAGCTCCTACTAGTTTAAGTCCATCAGAAATTCCAAAAGTGCTGCCTATGTAATTATAGTCATTTACATATTTTGAATCCGCTAATTGATCTGCTTCTTTTGTATTAAGCTTCGGCAGATTAGGCATTTCTCCAGTTTCACTAGCTTGTTGACCTAATTTGTCAAAATCAAGACTTAAAGTAACATCTGCGCCCAGTTTTTTTCTTGCAGCATCCGCTGCTTTTTTTGATGCATTTTGGATTGTGAACCCTGAAAGAACCAAATTTGTAACAATCAGAAATACTGCCATCAAAATTAATGATGTTCCTATCCTTTTTTTCATACTGAGAATTGCGCGTTTCATAAAATTCATTTTCTCTTACCTCCTTGATAACTTGTATTCTATATATGTTATCTAGAGTCTATATGGAGCTAATCGGTAGTTTATCTAGAGATATAAGGAGTTTATGTGTAGTTAGTTAAAGTCCAATTGCAAAGTTTTGTATCATCAATACTGATGAGGAAATTGTGAAAGCATATTGCGGAGAGAATGCAATTAAACATGTAGCTGGAAATAAAGATGGTTCAGCGGATGAACTTCATACAGTTATTAAAGAGGCTACTAATAAAGTAAGACATAACTCTTATACAATTCCAAAATTAATCAACCTTCATTTAAGGAATACAAATGTATGAATTCTTACCGAGTATGAATTCGAACAGGTATCATTTGTAATATGTCATTAAAATAAAAAAGATCATCACTTGGTTTAGTTAGAAAACTAAGTGTACATAAATACAACGACATGAAAACACTTTGTTCCTAAATCCACTACTTGTATTATTGGTTGCGTGAAACTCCTTCTTGAGAAAGGTTATTATTTCTGAATATTCTGTTGACTGTTATAACATATCCAATTTACAATTTAATTATGGTGTTCTTTCACAATTAAACTACTTAGAATACACTTCATTTATTTGAAAATAATTACAAATAGAGGTGCTCAAATGAAAAATAGAGTAAATCCAGAATTATTACAAGGGTTAGAGATGTTTCCAGATCTCGATTTACGCCCGGAAAACTTGCAATCAATTAGAGAAGGAATAGCTCAAATGAGACCACCTACCGTTGTTGATGACTCCCTTTCGTTAACAGATGAAGTCATTGTTGGACCAGATGCTAATCCTTTACCATTAAGAATTTATCGTCCAAAATCAAATCATAAATCTTTACCTGTCTTATTATGGATACATGGTGGTGGTTATATCTTAGGTTCTATAGATGATAACGATGATACTTGTATGAGGTTTGCAAAAGAAGCTCGCTGTGTGGTCGTATCTGTAGACTATCGCTTAGCTCCTGAACATCCTTACCCAGCACCAATTGAAGATTGTTATGCAGCTTTAAAATGGATTGCTGATAATGCAGAGTTATTAAACATTGATTCGAATCGAATTGGGGTTGCAGGAGTAAGCGCTGGAGGTGGACTAACAGCAGCATTATCATTATTAGCCCGAGATCGAAAATACCCTTCGATTTGTTTACAAATGCCACTCTATCCAATGATTGATGACCGAAATAATACACCTTCGGCCAATGAAATTAAAGAGGGATTTGTTTGGAATCAAAAGGCAAATGAAGCTGGTTGGAAAATGTATTTAGGAGAAATGTATGAAACGGATCAAATCCCTGCCTATGCAGCACCTTCTCGAGCTGAGGATTATAGTGGCTTACCATATACCTACACATTTGTTGGTCAATTGGATCCATTCCGCAGTGAAACATTAACCTATGTAAGCAATCTAGCGCAAGCTGGTGTTGATGTCGAATTTCATTTATATCCAAATGCCTATCACTGGTTTGAAGGATTGAATCCAAATGCCGAGGTATCTATTTACGCTGTGAACGAAATAGTACAAGCAATAAAAACTGGTTTCAAAAGAGTATCTAAAGTTGAAGCTTAATCCCTTTACAAGAGAAACATTCATGAATAGTTTGCATTGGTGAGTATTTATTTAAATATAATAGCCGATTTTTTTAAATCGGCTATTATTACGTAAAACTTACCTAATATATCAAGTCTGAGAAACAGATATAAGATGTTTAGACGAAGTGTTTATTTCCTCTGCCACTGCTTTTATGCTCATCATGATTTGAAGCATTTCTTCTATTGTTGTCCTTGGATTGATAGAGCAAAGTCGAATTACTACTTTTTCTTTCAATCTAGTCGTACTTAGCATAGAAAATCCTCTTTGATTAATTTCTTCCACCAGTTTTTTGTTTATTTCATGAATTGTATCTGTAGACGTTAGACCACAAGGAATGTAACGAAAAGTAACAATCCCTAATTGAGCAGGTGTTACTACTTCCCAATCTTTTTCTTTCCTTAAAAACTCTTCAACTTGTTCAGCCAACATAATACCATGATCTATTGCCTCACGAAAAGCTGTGATTCCAAATGCTTTAAAAGAAAGCCATACCTTTAATGCTCTAAATCTACGAGAAAGTTCAATTCCGCGCTCCCCAAAATTCACTTTTTCTTCTAAATTAGTTTCCGTATCCTTAATATACTCTGGGATCATACGGAACGTTTTACTTAAATATTGGCTATTTCGAATGAGTACACAACCAACATCATAAGGCTGAAAAAGCCATTTATGCGGGTCTAACGTCAAAGAATCAGCACGATGAATTCCTCTTAACAACTCCCTTCCTTTTTCACTGAGAATTGCTGCAGCCCCATAAGCCCCATCCGCGTGTAGCCATACATCTTCATCACCACATAGATCAGCCAATTCATCGAGAGAGTCCACTGCTCCGCAATTTGTTGTCCCTGCATTGGCAATAACACAGAATGGTTTTTTCCCTTTTAATCGATCTTCTTTTATTTGCTTTTTTAAAGTACTAACTGAAATTCTTAGCTCTTCATCTGTTTCAATTCGGCAAATTTGATGATGTTTAAACCCTAATACTTTAAGTGCTCGATCTACAGAAAAATGAGTTTGGTTAGAGAAATACACAACCGCATTTTCTATGTCATTATTCAACTTGACCTGTCTCGCTACAGTAAGTGCAGTCAAATTAGCCATGGAACCGCCACTGACAAATAGTCCTTCTGCTGAATCAGGGAATCCTAGCATTGATTTTAACCAGTTGATTGTCGTTAATTCAATTTGTTCAGCACCTGCACCTACTATCCAAGCTGTAGGAAATACATTAAATCCACTTGCTAAAAAATCTGCTACTACACCAACATAATTATTAGGACCGGGCACAAAAGCCATAAAATGAGGATGATCCACATGAGTAATTTGATTAAACACATTGTTATTAAGGAAATGAAGTAACTCTTTTGGATTGGATCCGTTTTCCGGAATCGTTTCAATTAGCTTGTCTCTAAAAATATTACTATCAATCGTTTCCGAAACTGGTTTACTTTTTAAATGATTCATATGATCAACAATTAAGTCAACCGCTTGATATCCTAACTGACGCATCTCTTCAGCTGATAACTGCAGGTTTTTTGTCATTTGGTTTACCCCTATTCTATTTAAAAAGGCGAGTTCTTTCTCGCCTTTTTATTTTTTATAATTTGTATTCACCGATTGCCTGTATTGGATTTTGAAGAATCATGTTGATTAACTGATGGATGTGATTCAATATTTCTTGTATTGTCGCTGCTTCATATACGGTTTGATTATATCCAAACTTTATTGTAAGTGTCTCTTCAGGGAAGCACATAATTCCATACTTTACATGCGGCTCATCAACAACTTCGTAATCTGTGATAGCAAAATTTCTGTTTTCATTTGAAGAGAAGATAGCTTGGTTAGTTGGATAGTTTTCAAAAACCCAAAGATGGTCAGTCAACTCGGTTTTTAATTCACTTTGCTTTTGTATATCAACAAATGAATAATATGCATACTCATTACACTTCAATGTTTCTAGTTGTACTTTTTGCAGGAAATCTACAAAAGTTTGCGTTTCTGTCCATGCTAGTCGGATAGGCAAAACATTTGTGAACAGACCAAACATATTTTCAATTCCTTCTACTTCGGGAGGTCTGATTGATACGAGATTAGGTAATACTATTTCTCTTGTTCCATTGTATTTGCCAAGCAATATTCCCCATACAGCTAGTAATGCCGTATTCATAGTTATATTGTTTTTAGTTACAAATGCCTGTAACTGACTAGTCAAATCCTTATTTAATGTTAAATCCATAAATGTGAAGTTTAACCCTTCACTTTGAGTTATTACTTTCTTTTTAGGAATACTAATTTTCCGATTGTACCCTGATAAATAATCGCGCCAAAAATGACGTGCTCTCTCATGATCTTGTGCTACAGTCCAATTTATGAATGTTTCAAAAGGTTTTACAATAGGTAAATCCGCCATAGTTCCGGCATTTTTTGTTTCATAGAGTTGGAATAATTCGTCTATTAAAATGCTGACGCTCCAACCATCACATAACAGATGATGGGAACTCCAAACCACCTTATGCTCCTTATTACCTAGTTGGAATATACAGAGACGGTTCATGAGTTCATCATTTTTAAATCCTCGACTTAAATTTTCATTCATCCACTGGTCTAGGAATTGTTGCTGTTCTTGTTTCGTCATATCAACCAATTTTTTTATCTCTGAAATCATTTGAACATCATGTAGAACAGCTTGCCAAGGTTGTGCTTGTTCATCTTGCACAATTATTGTTCTTAAAGAATCATGACGATTAATTAATTGTTGGAAACACTGAATAAAGAGATCAATATCCAGTTCCCCCTCAAGTGACCAAATTATTTGTTCAAAATATGCATTTGTATCCGGTTCAGTCGCAGCATGTTCATAAATAACTTTCTGGAAAGGTACTAATGGGTAAATACGTTCTATATTTATATCCGGCATTTTTTCTTGTATTTTGGTAAGTATATGTTGATTAAGTTGTTTATCTTTAACATTTAGTAATGTAGCTTTATTATCGTTCATATTGTTTACATCATTTGTTTGTGAACTTGAAAGATGGTCTAGCTTTTTAACAAATTGAACCATGTCCCCTAATATAGGAAATGAAAATAGATTTTTTGGCTCTAGCTCAAATCCTTGTCTATATAGTCTGACGGACACTTGAATTGCTTTTATCGAATCTCCACCTAAGGCAAAGAAATGATCATTTACCCCAACTCGATCTACTTTGAGTACTTCTTGCCAAACACTAGTTAATATTTTTTCCATTTCAGTTTTTGGAGCAATAAATACTTCATTTTTTTGTTTCTCTGGAGTAGGGAGCGCTTTTCTATCTAATTTCCCGTTTGGAGTCAAGGGTAATTGTTCCAAATAAACAAAATAAGAAGGAATCATGTAATCCGGCAAGTGATCTCGCAAATGCTTTCGTAGTTCTGTTGTACTAATATTTTGCTCATTTACCACATATGCAACTAAAAATTTTATTCCATTCTCATCTGTTTGATCAATTACAACAGCATGTTCGATTTGTTTGTAAGTTAGAAGACAATGGGCAATTTCTTCTAACTCTACTCGATATCCTTGAATTTTCACTTGATAATCTTGGCGGCCTAAAAATTCAATATATCCCTCAGGATGCATTTTTCCACAATCTCCTGTTTTGTATAAAAGACCAAAATCAGGATGTGACACAAATGCGTCATTCGTTTTCTGTTCGTCATTTAAATATCCTTTAGCAAGGCCCACTCCCCCGATATATAAATCCCCAATTACACCAACAGGGCACATTTTCTTTTCATAGTTCAACACATAATACGTTTGATTCGCCAAAGGCATCCCATATGGAATACTATTCCAATGTGATTCCACCTGTTTGACCGGATAATAAATTGACCAAATCGATGCTTCTGTTGCTCCTCCTAGTGAAACTACTTCTGCAATTGGAAAATGCCGTTTTATTTTTCCTGGCAAAGAAAGTGGAATCCAGTCTCCACTATGTAAAACTAAACGCAAAGAAGATTGTTCAAAATGAGAACCTACTTGATCCAATGCCAAATCCATGATTGCAGGCACTGTATTCCAAATTGTAATTCCTCTACGCTCGACGGTACGGATTAATTCTTGCATGTTTCTTGGATCACGAATCATTACCAACATTGCACCTGTGCTTAACGTTCCGAAAATATCGTATACAGATAGGTCAAAACAGATGGAAGAGATACCAATAATACGATCATCTTCATTTATCTGATATTTTTGATTAATGTCTTGAATGGTATTTGCAACCGCTTGATGAGTAATAATTACTCCTTTTGGTTTCCCTGTACTTCCTGAAGTGTATATGATATAGGCAAGATCTTCTGGACCAGCAATAGCGGGCATATCTTCTGTTGTATATAATGACAAATGTTTTTCTTCATAAAGACTAGGTTCTAATAAAAGTTTGCATGAGCTATTTTTTAAAATATATGTTTGGCGATCTAAAGGATGATCGGGATCAATCGGAACATAAGCGGCACCTGTTTTTAAAATACCTATCATATTAGCAATTGTGTCAACTTGTCTTTTTGCTAAAAGACCCACTTTGTCACCTAGACCAATGTCTTGCTCTTTTAAGAAATGCGCAATTTGATTGGAGCGTTTATGAAGTTCCGAGTATGTTAACCATTCTTGCTCAAATACCACTGCTACTTCATCCGGTGTACGTTTTACTTGGTCTGTAAATAATTGATACAGAGTAGTTAAAGGTATTTTTTCAGTTGTTTTATTATATTGCTCAATTAAAGTTTGATCCGATTCTTTCATCTGCAAAGATGTTATGTCGCTTTGTTTCACTAATTGTTCCAATAAGTCAACAAATTGGGAAAACATTGCTTCTATTACATCAACATCAAACAACTCTTCAACATAGTTCCAGCTAATTAATAACTCTCCATTTTTTTCAATTACTACATTATCCAAATACACTTGTGGAGTCCGAGCGTGAATATGGCGAAGAGAACCAAGCTGTTCCCAAGCAAACGCACCCGCACCTGCTAGCATCGAGGTGAAAACAATTGGCATAACTGCTTTTGGCGTCATTTGGTGGTATCGAGTAAAATCTCGAATAAAGTTAACTCCATCGTAATGACGATGTTCAAGGCCATCCAATAAAGTAGATTGCGTTTCTTTTACTCTAGTAAAGAAAGATTGCTCTGGTTTTACATCAACATCCAACAAAATAAGCGATGTGAAATCTCCCACAATCTGTTCTACTTCTTCATGAACAGGATAACGGTTAAATACAGTCAAATTAATTGCAAATTTACGTTGATTACTCCAATATGCCAACACATCACCATATATTGTACAAAGCAGAGCGGAAGGAGTTACTTCTTTCTCTTGTGCTAACTTTCGTAGCTTTGTCCACTTTTCATTGTCCAGGATCTTAGTAAGTGATTGGAATTTAGGAGTAGCAATCTCTGCCGGATCCTTTTTTAACAGCAAAGAAGGTGCAAATGGAAAGTCAGGAAGCTTACTTGTCCAATAATCTTTTGCTGTTTTATATTCTTCACTTTGTTCCATTTCATCATAGATAAACATGTAATCTTGAAAATCAAAAGATAGAGATTCTAATTTTTGATTTGGTTTATAATAATAATGCAACAAATCCTGTCCAACTATGTTCATGCTTGCTCCGTCCATTAATAAAGCATCGTATCGAAAACATAATAAATACGTGTCTTCTTTTAAAAGAAAGGCTTTTAATTCAAACAAAGGCCATTTCCCCAAAGGGAATACATGGTTAGTCATTCGAGAACGTTCTTCTTGTAAGCGAGCATTTTGATTCCTATCATCTAAATCTATGAGACTAACTATTTCAATCTCGTAATCAGGAACGCTTTGTAATATTTGCTGTTCTCCCTCTGGTAAAATTACAGCTCGCAACATTGGATGACGATGAATTACCTTTTGAAAGCTTTTTGAAAGACGATTAATATCCAATTTTGTTTCATATTCAAAATATGTTTGAGGTGAAATACCACTTAATTCAAACTGTGAATTCCTCCCTAACATGTACGCTGTCTGAACCTCTGTTAATGGAAATGACTTAGACAAATCTTTAACATGAGTTGGTCTATTTTCAAAGTTTTCCCCTTTATGCTCTACCTCTACACAAGAACTAAGTTGAGCAATCGTAGGATGCTTAAAAAAATCTGTTGTACTTATTTTTAAGCAGTCTTTTCTTAATAAATTAATTACCTGAAGTGCTTTAATCGATTCTCCTTTTAAAGCAAAAAAATTATCATGAATACCGATTCCCTCAATCTCCATAACTTTTTCCCATGCATGCACCAATGTTTGTTCAATTTCATTGCGCGGTGCAACGTATGGAATTGATATATAATCCGTTTGTGTTATATCTAATAATCTTTTCCTATCTACTTTCCCATTTGGATTCAGCGGAATCTCTTCCACCTGAATCATTTTTTCAGGAATCATAAACTCAGGTAATTTATCACTTAAATATTTTCTGATTTCATCAAAAGAGACCTTATTATCGGATACATAGTACGCAGCTAATAATTTCCTATTTCCATATACTTGATCAACAACGATAGCTTGCTTTATTTGTGGATATTCCCTTAACTGGCTTTCGATTTCTCTTAATTCAATCCGATATCCCCGAATTTTTACTTGATGATCCATTCGACCTAGATATTCAAGTTCTCCATTAGGCAACCAACGAACGAGATCACCCGTATGATACATCATTTCTCCTGCAGTAAAAGGACTCGGTACAAATTTTTCATCTGTCAGTTTAGATTTCCCAAGATACCCTCGTGCTACCGCCACGCCACCAATACAGAGTTCACCCAGAATTCCAAATGGTTTTAATTGACCATACTTATTCAATATATAGGAATGATAATTCGGATTGGGACTTCCAATCGTAACTTCTTTGGCGGAGCTCAAATCCTTTACTGTTGCACAAATGGTTGTTTCTGTAGGACCATAAATATTTAAAATTGTCGCTTCACTGATGCATCGAATTTTTTCAACCAAATCAATGGAAAATGCTTCTCCTGCTAACAAAATAGATTTTAAATCTTTCAGAAAATTTACCCCTTCTGGATCACTTAAAATCACTTCCATTCGCGATGGCGTTGATTCCCATAAATCTACCTTATGTACTTTGACCAAATGAGCCAATTCTTTTGTTGCAAACTGGTCCTCTGTAGCAATGACTACTTTCGAGCCTTGTGTTAAAGGAAGACATATTTCTAACAAGGAAATATCAAAAGAAACACTAGCAAGAAACAAGAATGATTGATTATCTTTTACTTTTTCTCTCATTGCACTTAAAAAATGAACAAGAGATTTCTGTTCCACCATTACTCCTTTTGGATTTCCTGTTGATCCTGATGTGTAAATGACATAAGCTAAATCATTAGGAGCGCCTTCCCGAATTAAATTACTTTCTTCACCTTGGAAGAGATGTTCCTCATCAAGATACAGCACTTCACCAGCAAATTGCGGTGACTCTACTTCCGTTCGCTTGCTCAATAAACATTTTGCTTGACTATCTTGTAACATATATTCAATTCGCTCATTTGGATAGTTAGGATCGATTGGTAAATATGCTGCACCTGCTTTAAAAATTCCCATCATGCCAATGATCATTTCTAATGACCGGTCTACCATAACCCCAATAATACTTTCCTTGGATACACCTTTACCTTGAAGAATAAAAGCCAATTGATTTGCTTTCTTATTCAATTCTTTATATGTTAAATATTGATCATTACAAACAACAGCGATTTGATCTGGGGTTTTTAACACTTGTTCTTCAAACAAATCTTGAAATGTTAGAGACAAGTCTATGTTTGTCTGACTGTTATTCCATCCTTCTAACAACTCTTTCTCTTCTTCTGCAATAATACACGTATCTTTCACTGCCAAATTCGGATTTTTTAATACTTGCTTTAAAATATAAAGATACGAATTTGCAAACTGTTGCAAAGAAGAAAACGAATGAGATTTGAAAGAAATTTGAAATTCAAATTCATTATGTATTTCATTCCATTTTCTTTGTATCCAAACCGCTAAATTATTCTCTGCATATTCTTCTATCGAATTTTTATTATGTAACCCTTCCATCCCAATAACAATTTGAAAAGGAGTTAAAGGATGTTCCACTAATAATTCAGAGAGTGGATACCCCTGATTGTCATACCCGAATAAAGTCGTTTCTTCAATCTGATTCACTACTTGTTTAAAGCTATGATGCGGATGGATTTCACTTCCTAAAGGAATCAATTTATTAAGATTCTCGCTTTTTTCAAGATTTTTTTCGATTACAGGAATACCAATAGTAATTCTTTCTTGATCTGTATAGTGTGCCAAACAAATCCTTAACGCGGCCTGTAACCAGCTAAATAATAATAAATCTTGAGACTTACTTTCTTTTTGTATACTTTTACTCAACTCTACATTCATTATGATTTGAACGTGCTCACAAGGATTTTCTTTATTTAGTTGGTAATCACTATTAAATATAGAAAAATCAAGAACCTCGGAAGATAATTGCTCCTTCCAAAACGCTTCTACCCCTTTATTTCCATGAATAGAACTTCGATCTTTAATGTGCATGTTTATCTTTATCCCCCTAATATTCATTTCTTCTATTCGTTAATTTTCAGGCCAACTTCAAGCCCATGGAGAAATACTTGATGGTTATCCAAACATAAAAATTGCTGAATCTCTTCAAATTTCATATGACCAACTGAACAAACGCCTAAATTTAATGTCTCAGCAACCATATTTAAGGTAGCAGTGATAATGCCTGACTCAATACAAGCAAATAAATATCCATCTGAACCGTATTTCGGGATGGAAGCGTTCGCATTATAAACCAAATAAACTGAGAAAGCAGATTGAGTAAATAAATCCTGGTTAATTAACTCATGATCACTTTTGATTACTTGATCAATGTTATTTACAATCACAAGACTATTTTTTGATGGGTTATAATAATAAAACCCAGCTTTTATACCTTCTATACGTTTTGGTTTTATATAAACAAAGATATCAATAGGGTAGAGTCCGCCTGCACTTGCGTAATGATAGTATATTTTTTCTTCCCTAACCTGTTTTAGAGTTGATATGAAATGAGAAAATTCTAAAAAATTAATATGTTTTTTCATATCAAATTGGCGACAAGACCTACGTTCCTTGATTATAGTGGGTAGCTCATTTGTTGTTTCAAGTTGAATTTCGGTTGATCGCGCAGCAACGTGCGTTCGATTAAATTGTTCACGCATATATGTATCTAACTCTTCTTTAGAAAAGCGAATCTGGTTGCTATATGGATTCGGAAAAATCTTTTCTTGTGTGGAAAATACTTCTCTTGGGTGTAATATGTTACTTACTAACACACGATTTTTTATCATAAGCTCTATTGTTTTTTGTGTCTCTTCTATATTTCCTAAAGAAAAGCGCTCTACTAGTTTACTAATTTTTACACCTTTTTGAGCCATAAAATAAAACTCAGGAAACCACTCAGATAGAATGCCTGTAAATCTCATGTCCCCTATCAAAACTTCATTATGCAACTTCTCCCAATGCTTAATAGGAGACCAGTAATAAATTTTCTCGTTCATATAACCCTCCATAAACTTTTAACTTATTTTTGAAATGCAATTTTCTAATCTACAAAAAATATTTTTTAGATTCTGATCCTTGTCTCATAGTGATTATAAATACATGCACTTCAACGAAATTTGAAAATAATGAAATAACTTTTTCTTCATTAATTTTTTTTATTTCATCATAAAAAGTGTTTTTTTATTAGATATTTCACATCCTTTCCCATAGTAATCCTATAAGGTATAAACCATTTAGAATATTAAGAACATTGACGCATTTGCAATGTGAAATTATTGTAATGGATTGGAAAGCAGATGGGTATAGTTATTAAACATATTAATATTGAGAAAGTTTTATTTGTTATATCGATAAAATTTTCTCGTGATATTTATTACATATAGATTAAGAAAAAAATTTAAAATTTTTCTTTTGAAGTTAGTTTAACAATGTAACGTACCATTACATACAAGTAAGTTACTAACATATCGTATTTAAAAAAGAGAAAAGACACCATTTAAGGTGTCTTTTCTCTTTTTTATGCCATATACTTTTTAAGCCTTTTTTATCTTTAAACGATTTGTAGAAATTAATACAACTCGAACATCTAGCCCGTTATATGTTCGAATATGTAATAAAAATTATATAAATTAAGAATGTATTTTAGATAATTTTAATGATAAACATCAAGGTATCTTCGCCTCCTCCTATCATAATAGCAATGTTTCCTTGCCTATCTCTTTTATTAATTTGTAATATAATTACAGTATGTGAAATTATATTACATGAACTTTAAAAGCGAAGTGAAAATAACCGTCACTTCGCTTTTTGCATTTATAATCCGTATTTAAATTACTCAATTCTATATATACTTCCACATTATTTGCTTTTATTTAATTGGTTTCTCCGTTTTTAAAACTAGTGAACTTAATGCAGGAACTTTAATTTTATTATCATGGACAACATAAAGTGTTTTACTACCTGCCTGTTTTCCGTCTACTAGTACTTTCCACGGACCTTTCGATGGAAGTGTTATGTCAACGGCTTCCTTATTTGCGTTGTGAGTCACCATAAAGTATTCATTTTTATTCCCATTTCCCTTTATTGAATAAGCCACAACATTTTTGGGAGTATCCATAAAAGCTATATGTTTTTTTATTTGTTCTGGAGATGTCATTCGAAAAGCTGAGTACTTTTTGCGTAATTCTATTAAGCCCTTCATATATTCTACCTCATTATTAAATGCTGCACGGCGCAACCAGTCCATCTGGTTAATTGAATCAGGAGATTTGTAACTGTTATGATCACCATATTTCGTGCGCATAAACTCTTGTCCTGCATGTAAGAATGGAATGCCTTGTGATGTTAATAAAATTGAAGAAGACAATTTGTGCATTTGTTTTCGCACTTCTTCACTGTCACCTGGATTAGTTAACTCAAGTTTGTCCCATAATGTATGATTATCATGCGCTTCCACATAAGTGAGCACCTGCTCTGGATCTTGATAAGTAGACGAATTTATATCGTAGTCAATGCCTGCCGTAATCCCTTTTTTAATACGGTCTTCCATGTTGTCCTTTCCATTTACAAATCCATTTTCCTTCTCCTCAAATACACTACCTTTTAATCCATCACGTATATTATCGTTAAAATGAGCAATCCCTTTCATTTTCACTGCATTTTTTTGATTTGCTTTCAATTCAGCTGCAAGAGGTGTATTTAAATCCCAACCTTCCCCATGCAGTATAATAGAAGGGTCAATTTGATTAACAGCTTTACGTATTTCATTCATTGTTTCATAATCATGAATCCCCATTAAATCAAAACGGAATCCGTCTAAATTGTATTCTTTTGCCCAGTATGTGACCGAATCCACCATAAATTTTCTCATCATTTTTCGTTCTGAAGCTGTATCATTTCCTACTCCAGTTCCATTTGCAAATGTTCCATCTTCATTGTAACGGTAATAATAACCTGGAACTAACTTATGAAAATTAGATTCAGCAGCGTTATACATATGGTTATATACTACATCCATCACAACACGAAGATTATTATCATGCAGTGTTTGAATCATTTGCTTTAATTCAGTTATTCGAACAGTTGGCTCATATGGATTTGTAGAATAGGATCCCTCTGGAACGTTGAAGTTTTTCGGGTCATATCCCCAGTTATATTGTGGTTCGTTTAAATTCTCTTCATTTACTGAAGCATAATCAAATATCGGTAAAAGCTGTACGTGCGTAACACCAAGATCTTTCATATGATCAAGTCCTGTTTTCACATCTTTAGGCCCTCTTGTTCCTTTTTCAGTTACACCTAAATATTTTCCTTTATGTTTTATACCACTTTCGGGCTGAATAGAAAGATCACGTACATGCAATTCATAAATAATTGCATCTTCCGGATTTTTAAATTTTGGCTTTTTGTTTGTTTTCCATTTTTCAGGAGTTGTTTCTTCTAAATCAACAACTGCACCTTTATCTCCATTTACAGAAGCAGCACGCACATACGGATCAACTGCTTCTGTCCACCTATCACCAATTTTCACCTTATACGTATAAAAGAGACCTTTTTGGTTCCCTGTAAGTTCTGCTTTCCAAGTGCCTTTTTCACTTTGTTGCATGTTTATTTCAGTACCTATTTTATCGTTCCATTTTTTATATGTAACTAACTTCGCTTCACTCGCAGTAGGAGCCCATACACGGAACTTTGTATGTTGTGGTGTATATATATTACCTAAATCGTTACCACCATAATAAAATGAATGATCAAACTCCGCACTACGAATGACTTTACCGATTTCGGTATACGTATCAGCTACGTTTTCGATTTTAACTTTGTATGTCTGTTTTAAATCAATTTTCTGTTCCGTAATTATTTTCACCTTATTTGTAATATCTCCACCATTTTTATCAAAAGGATTAATTTCCTTAATTTTAATGCCCTCAATTTCAATTTTCTGTTCCTTACTATTAAACGGAACATTAGTCGTTACAGTGATTTCATTAAAACTATCAATAGTTGCTTTTTGAATTGATAGATCCGAAGAAGGCTTAGAAGTATATACTTTATCATCACCCGAAAGAATCCACACTTCAGCACGACCGTCCTTTATATTTTCAATCCAACGATCGCCACCATCTTTTTCCCACTCATTTGTACGAATAATAAATCCTACACGATTATAGTCATCATCTATATTAATCTTAGCGTACTTTCCAAATTCATCTTCACCAGTAAATTCATATGATTTACCATTCGCATTTTCTCCCCATAACCAAAGGTTCCAATCCTTTGTATTTCCAGACTGTTCTTTGTAATGAATGATAACTTCAGTTGTTTTCGAATTTGAAACTGCCTTTACACTTTGAAAAGAGAAAACAGATGATAACATAACGATTATAGTAAGTAATAAAACTGATTTGTTAATTAATCTTTTTATCATTTGCACCACATACACCCTTTCTTTAAATAGTACGTACAATTTATTATGCTCGTACTAAATTACACTACTTAAATTAATCTAGAACTCTCTTTTACTTCACCCCCATATTGGCTATTTTCACATATGTATTTCAATGATCTTTTAATACGAAAACGTTTGCATTAATGTTTAAAAAAATAGGTTTATTTATGTCTTCATATATTTGTAAATACTAAAAGATCAAGGAAATCATTTTAAAGCAATCGTTTGTTATCGCTTTCATTTTATAGCACTTTCTATTAAGAGGTCAATATATTATTAATTTTCTGTTTTTATACACTTTAAACCTTATATATGTGTCGTAACTTCATAAAGATAGACAACCTAATTATTGCTTAGTAAGTGTATTTTCAATCATACATTGCTGTATAAAAAACAGCTACTATCTTTAAAATGACAGTAGCTGTTTTTCATAACGTAATAATATATGAATGAAAACTATATTTCTAACTTACTTAATTTTTGCTGCATCAAATGCCTTTTGAACTGCTTGAACTTCAGCAGTATTTGCTCCATATTTATTCGTTGCCACTCGAATACATGCTGATCTCAACTCTTTGAAATTAGAAGTCATGTTTAACTCATCTGTATTTGCATAATAGAAGATATCAAACATTTTATCTTCACCAATCCCTTTAACAGTTACACCGTTATGAGTTCCACCTTTTGCAATGAGATACGCAACTTTATTAATAATACTTGAATTAAAATGAACGCCACCTTGATCCCATCCATTAAAATCGTTAAATTCACTGTAATCATCTGGATAAGGTACTCCAAGTGAAGATGGAACAGAAGCCGGGTTTTCCATATCACGGAAAACAGATCCAGTTTGTTCTCCCATAGTCCAGTTAAAACTTCCATTGTTTACGTATTTCTCAATAGATGTTCCCATAATATCAGATAGCGCCTCATTAATCGCACCAGATTCACCGTAATATTCAAGATTAGATTCGCTAGAAGTAACTGCATGTGTAAATTCATGGCCAGCTACGTCGTATGCCTTGACGATAGGATCTCCGTATACAAGCATACTTCCATTATTCGCACTTAATGCATTCTGCCAATTTTTCGGATCATTCGTATCTCCAGAATCCCAAGCGTGTACAACTGAAACTACCTTTTGTCCCTTATTATCAAAGCTATTACGCTTGTATTTATCTTTATAAAAATCAAATACTTTTGTTGCTAAGTAATGAGCACTTACTGCTTTTGGATCGTTAAATGTTGTCGAAGTACTAGTTGCTAATGTACCAGGATAATAGCTTTCTTCTTTAGTAATGTCTCTATAATTCACATCATATGTTTCGATTCCTTGCCCTCTTGTATAATCAGCAAGAGCATATTTGCCATTACTTTGTTGAGAGATTCCAAATGTACGTGATATACCTAAATCATCTTTTCCTGTTCCAGTTAATGATGTAAGATTGCTTTTTTTACTTTTCTTTAATGCTCCAACTAGTTTTTCACTTGCTTTTAAGTTAGATTCTTGTACCATATTTTTTAACATATCACCATTTTGTGCATTTACTAAATAAGTTCCGGAAACATATTTTGGTGTTGCAGCTTCAAATGTAACTTGGTATGCATTGCTAGCTTGTCCATTATTTTCATCAACAAAAATAACTTCTTTAACTTCGGGCTCAGAAATAAAATTGATATCGTTCCCGTACTTCGTATAAATATATTGTTTTGCTTCATCTTTTGATAGATTAATAGTTTTTTTCAATTCTTCTTGTTTTAAATTTTGCGCACTATCGCCTGAAATACTTTTAATAACACCGTTATTATCTACGTGTGCAGTTAATTGATGGCCGTATACTTCTTTTCCTTCGTATGTTTGCTGAATACGTACAAGTGTAGTCCCATCATATGAACCACGTTTTTGAAGAACTTTATAATCTACTCCTGTTTCTCCATTGACTTGCTTTGGAGAAAGAGCTTGTTCTGTTTTCTCCTTAAGAGCATCTTTTACTACATTCTCTGGTGCCTTTTGTGACGGTTGTGTAAGTTCACCCGAACGGAACGATTCTTCCTGAATTTGAACTTGAAGTTGATCTGTTTCCTCTGCATAACCTACTCCGTATGGTGCAACAGCCGTTAAAGCTAAACCTGTTGTTAATGCTACCTTAGTTAATGTCTTTTTGTTTTTCATTTTGTTCACCTCGTATAATTTTTGAAATAGAAAGCTTGTACAAAGTATACTTCCTGTTTCTGTCGAAAAAAAGGGAAAATACACAATTTATGTAACATTATGCAAAATTACATATATGTGGTCGATGATATAAATAAAGAACGACACATATATGTATATTAATTTCAATAAAAAAGAGCTCTTTTAGGCGCTCATCCAATTGGTTAGTTGTTAATTATCTATATTCATTCTAATCAAAGTGCCCTTACATCTAAATAACAACATAAAAACCCACTCTTTACTATTTTAAGAGTAGGTTTAATGCTATTAAAATAAAAATTGTTATAGGACATCTTATAATTTATATTACTTATTTAAACTTATATTTCGGACATGAAGTTGATTTAGGATAAAGATGGATCAAATGAATACTAATGACCTTGATAAACAAGAAAAAGAAAGTGCGTGTTTTGTTTTATGATGTATATAGTATATAAATACTGTAGTGAAGCAGCGCATCTACAATTTAGATTTTTTAATATAATGTTGTTATGTATGTCTATAGCTGCAAAGATGGATTGTAACGTTATGAGATAGCTGAAGTCTCATATGAGTTTCAGGCTTTTTTATTTTGTCAAAAATATCTTTAATTTGTCTCCCATTTAAATATAGTAAAGGACACATCTATTGCATGTTATTAGCTCAAGGTATGTTCTTTTAAAGCATATTATAAATATGCATAGTAAGAAATAAAACCATAATTATTCAAATAAAAAATCCCCCGGATTTGTTTAATGATCCAGGGGACTTTTTATTGTTGATTCTTTATATTTCCATACCGATCACAGACTTTTTTAGGATAATGGTATGTCCAAGTTTAATAGTTCTTTGCACGAGAGCTATCTATTTTATATTTATTTAATTATCCTACTAAGTTTTTTGTAAAATTCACCTTTTCTTTTTACATGATTAAACTGATTTGGATTAATATTAACTTTTTGTGAGAGTGCTACAATCTCTTCTTTTGTAATTGAATCTTTAGTATTTATAGATGCTATATTTGTATATTTTCCATCTTCTGTTTTTGGAATTTCTAAAATCCCTTTATTCACAAGATCCACTACAGCCTTGTGCTCTGAAGAATGTGTATTCACCCCAGTAATTTTCCAATTATGCATAACTTTTGGTGTGTATATACCATTCTTTACCTCTTTTAAATATGTAATAGCAAGGTTACGAATGGTGCCACCAGTTTCCCCAAATGCATTCTCTTGTTTAGATGACCATATTTGTTCAAACTTACGCCCCTCTAAAGCTCCACCTTTCGCCTGAAGAGCCTCCATTCTATAAGCATTCATTCCCAGCGTCATAACATCTTTCGTTTTGATTGGTTTATTTGTACGAATAGAGCGTAAATTTGTAATTCTACTTCCATAGGGTTTTGTTAAGTCAATTTCGTACTTTACGCCTCCAAAGAAATCGTTCGTACTGTATTTAGAAGCACGACGGGTTTTATCAAAGCTAACTGTTACATCTCCGGCACGAGATGAGTTAAAGTACCCTGCCGCCCATTCCATATAGTCTTTTAAGTCTTTCCCAGTTACCTTATATACTGTAATTTCTCCCAAAGCATATTGATAGTTATACGCAATATCTTTCTTCTTAATAGGACCTACATCCAAACGGGCATTATCGTTATCAATTTGATGGGCGACTACATCTGCTTTGCTGTAGTAGAGCATGACTTCATGAAAGAAATCTGATAAAGGTGTCTCTTGAATCTGCACACTTGGAATACCCTTTATTTCATTTTCAGGAACAAGGTTTCTACCCTTTAATTGAGCGACAACAACATTTGCATCTCCTCTCGCATACTCGTGAAAAGGTGTCAGTGTGTCTTCAAGTGTAGGATCAGATACTATTGTTGTTCCATCAGTATTTTTTACAGGTATAGCTGTAGCAGTTTTATCTTTTAAAACCAGCTTTCCATCTTGCTTTGTAAAAGTAAGGTCAATACGTGAGATATGTGTTCCATATTTATCTGGTTCTGTAATAATAACGCCATTTACAACTTCTTTTTTAACAAGTTTATGCATATGAGCTGCAAAAATAGCACTTAGTTCCGGACAAGCATTCGCAATATCTTGAACACCAGTACCAGGGATTCCATTCTCATTTTCTAGTCCCATATGCATAACGCCTACCATTACATCTACTTTACCTTCTAATTCTTTAATTGCCTTTTTTGTCTCTTCTACTGGATTTTTCACAACTAAACCATCCAAATGATCTGTCCCTTTTTCAAAATCACTAATCATTGGTGTATTCATACCAATAATCCCGACTTTAATTCCACCTTTTTCAACAATTGTATATGCAGGAAGAAAACGCTCTCCATTTTCCTTATAAATATTTCCTGCTAGTGTCTTGCCCTTATATTGCTCACTAACTTTTTTCAATGTATCTAATCCAAAGTTAAATTCATGATTTCCAAATGCCCAGGCGTCATATTCCATTGCATTCATCGCTACCATCATTGGCGATTGTGGCTGATCATTGAATAACTCTACTGAATTTCCTTGAATTGTATCCCCAGCATCTACTAATATGGTATTGGGATTTTCTTGACGCACCTTCTTTATAACCGTATAAAGCTGCGTTAAACTTCCACTCGTATTTGCACCATCAAGCGCATAATCCCAAGGCATAAATCTACCATGAATATCGGCAGTACCTAACAGTGTAATATTAACATCAGATTCCTCAGCTTTTGAGATAGATGGTTTGACTGTTACTGCTGTTCCAAGAAGTATAAAAATAACAAAATAACATAAATAGTTCTTCCATTTCATTTTTTGCATAATAACAATATTTCTCCCCTTTTTGTACTTTCATAAAGTTGCTTGAACTTTAAAAATGTAACTTATTATTCGGAAAACTTCAACTGCAAAAGAAAATTTTGGAGGTGGTTCTGCTGTGAAAATATAGAGAATAAAATGCATATACCCCCTAGCAGAATAGCATTTACTTCTTCCTCCAACGTGTGAAGAGCGCTAAACCAACGGTAGATGTATATGTACTGTCAAAATTATGGACATATAACTCATTTCCGGAAATCATTATAACTTAAAGATATAGTGTGTAATGCTGATTACATTTTCGGATTTCATTGCTAATTTATTTCCTTCTAAATGAAAATGCTGAGATCACTTCCAAAAATAATAACCCCGTTCTTCATTTAAGACGGGGTTCCACTTATACAACAATTCGGATTCAGTTTTTTTTCGAATATTCGTTTCCTATTCAAGAGTAAGATCTGCTAGTTTCGTATTTTCTTCTGCTTATCAGGACTTATATTTTATCACTCGAACCCTTGATGCTTTCCTAAATCGCTCAATAAATAGATAATAATTTTTACTTTTCAACTTCACAAAGCAATTTTACCTCTTTGATTTGTTCTATATGACGTTGTTCATGCAAATAGATTAATTCTATCCACTGATCAAGAAGTAATTCTCCAAGAGCTGGATGCATCACTGATTTTTTTGCCAATTTAGATTCATCTTCTATTGTACTCAGAAAACGCATCAATGCTTTTCTAGAGTCGGTTAACAAATCAACCATTTGCAGCACTTCAAATGGTTCTATACTTGGTTCAATCATTTCTGGTGCTATAAATTTTATTGATCTATCTAATACAATAGTATGAATTTCTTTACGCTCATTTTGGAAACTATCCATCTTTTTTAATCCTGACAAAATAACCGTTATAACTCTCTCATCTAATAAAACTAAGTGATGACAAACTTGTGCTATACTCCATTTATCCTTATCTGGTTTTCTATTAAATTGAGTATCACTTAACAAAGTAATTTCCTCAAATAATTGATTTCTCGTTTCATAAAACTTGTCCTTTACAAATGTATTCATGTGAATTCTCCTTTCATTAGAACCTATATACTTAGATTCCTGCGTTAGAAATATTCTCTATAGAAGAAAGATTTTCCTTCACTACTGTTTCTCTAATTCACGACTAAATATATGAGTTTTCTCAACATCCTTGAAGATTTCCTTGAGGTTATCATGTGCTGCAGCTACACCATAATACTTTCCACCGAATCCTTTCAATACAACTACATAAAACGTTCCTAATTATCAATCTAGCATTAAATAAATGTAAAAAATGCCCCTATTCATTCATTTTTCATGCGTATGTATGTACATTTGTTAATTTATTCGATATATTATGTGTATTGAATGATTACGAAAAGCTTATTGGTCGCTAAAAAACACCTTATATTTTTATATCCGAGAAAACTACAAAGTGTATAAAATTCCATTTGTCAAATGAATTTAATGCGGAAGGAGGTTTGTGGTTACTTCATCGGGATATAACCATCAGTTTTGAACTGATAAAAATATAGGAGGCGACATAATGTTTCGTACGATTTCAAATTTCATGAGAGTAGCTGAGATAAGAAACAAAATTCTTTTTACACTAGCGATGCTAATTGTTTTTCGAATTGGCACGTTTATTCCAGTTCCTCATACTAACGCAGAGGTATTAAAAGTACAAGATCAAGCTAACGTTTTAGGTATGCTAAACGTATTTGGCGGAGGAGCACTGCAACACTTCTCAATCTTTGCTGTAGGTATTACACCATATATTACAGCTTCCATCATAGTACAATTACTACAAATGGACGTTATACCTAAATTTTCGGAATGGGCAAAGCAAGGAGAAATGGGCCGAAAGAAATCAGCTCAATTCACTCGATACTTTACAATCATTCTCGCATTCATACAAGCCATTGGGATGTCTTATGGTTTTAATAATATAGCAGGTGGACAATTAATTACAGATCAAAGCTGGACTACATACTTATTTATTGCGACAGTTTTAACTGCAGGTACTGCATTTTTACTTTGGTTAGGTGAACAAATTACCGCTAATGGCGTTGGTAACGGTATTTCGATGATTATCTTCGCAGGACTTGTTGCGGCGATTCCAAATGTTGCGAATCAAATTTATTTGCAACAATTTCAAAATGCAGGCGATCAATTATTCATGCACATCATAAAGATGGTCTTAATTGGTCTCGTAATTTTAGCGATAGTTGTTGGTGTTATTTACATTCAACAAGCTGTGCGTAAAATACCGATTCAATATGCAAAAGCTGTTTCAGGAAACAATCAATATCAAGGAGCAAAAAACACTCATTTACCTCTTAAAGTAAATAGTGCTGGTGTAATTCCAGTTATCTTTGCTTCCGCATTTTTAATGACGCCGCGTACAATTGCGCAGCTCTTCCCTGATTCAAGCGTATCGCAATGGTTAGTTGCAAATCTTGATTTCGCACATCCACTTGGAATGACGCTTTATGTCGGTCTGATCGTTGCTTTCACATACTTCTACGCATTTATTCAAGTAAACCCTGAACAAATGGCTGAGAATTTGAAAAAACAAAATGGCTATGTGCCTGGTATTCGTCCTGGTAAATCAACAGAACAATATGTAACGAAAATTTTATACCGTTTAACATTTATCGGTGCAATTTTCTTAGGTGCCATTTCAATTTTACCGCTCGTATTCACAAAAATTGCTACATTACCACCTTCTGCACAAATTGGTGGTACAAGCTTACTTATCATCGTCGGTGTAGCACTTGAAACAATGAAGACGTTAGAAAGTCAGCTTGTGAAACGTCATTATAAAGGGTTTATAAAAAAAGTAAATTAAGTAAAAAACACAGTTGGTTATTTTTCCAACTGTGTTTTTGATTCTACTACCTCTAATTTTCCCACTAATGTATCAATCACTTTTTCTAAGTTCACAATTTTTTCATCTAATGCTTAGATGCGTTTTTCGCTATCCTCTACATTATTATATTTTAACTCATCATTGGAAGATTTGAACTGCTCCCATAATTCAAAAATAGTATTTTCAGTAGGTGATTTTGATTTTTCACCACTACTGGTTGCATCTTTATTTGATTCTAATTCAAATTGAAGTTCATATGTATTTCCAGTTAACTCTTTAGCTATTTCCGCAATTAAATCTTTATAAGACTTTTCAACCCATCCTTGTTGGAATTCGTTTTCAAAATAAATGATTAATGAATTTTCATTTATTCTGGCTGTCGTTTCTTTAACCCATGTTTCATATGAAGGTCTTGAAATTATTAATTGCATTTTACCTTTTATTTCATTCCAAATTGTATTGGGTTCTTCTTGTCCGGAAGTGAGTGGATTATTTTGCATATGATGAATATGTGTGATAGGAGTGGTTTTTGATTCTATTTCGAACCAAATTTGATATTCTTCATTAGTAAGTTTCTGTACGGTACTTGAAATTATATTTTTATACTCACCTTCAAGCAAATCACGATGAAACGCATCCTCACAAAAGATTATTAATGTATTATCTTCTATAGTAGCATTTGTATTTCTAACCCAGGTTATAAATGTTTTCTCTGCTAATTTTGGCCTTAACGCTTTCTTTACTTCATCCCAGCTATTTAGCCTTTCTTTTGGAACATCTTTCAACTTTGATGGTTCGTCATTACATAGATCAAACTGAATTTCAAACGTCGTATTAAACATTTCTCTTAATGTATGAAATACTAATTCTTTGTAGTGAGATTCTAACCAGTCACGAGCAAATTCATTTGGACAATAAATTGTTAATATATCATCCTCTAAATAAACAGTAGTATTAGTAAACCAAGTTTCATATGATGGTTTTGAAATTTGCGGTCGAATTTTTTCCTTTACTTCAGTCCAATTCATTTTCATAATAACTCCCCTCTTTTTATAGTTCTCTTTCATATAGCTTAATAATATTACGCCTTTCCAATAAATAAAGTCAATCCGTATCATGAATAAAATTCAAGCAGCCCTGTTATATACAGGGCTACTTCTTTATACAACTACATTTCCTTCTCAAATAATTTCCCTTGTTTGAAATAGCTCCGGAGTGTGGATCGATTAGCTAAAAATACACCAACCAAAATAAAACAAGCACCTATTCCCATTGTAGGGTTTAAAGGTTCTCCTAATATGATATATCCTACAATAATAGCAATTAACGGTGATACATATAACCACGTTGACGGGAATACAGGATTTGTTTTTGATAAGAGCCAATAATATAATCCGTGCCCACCAATTGATCCGATAAAGATAAGATATAAAATAGGCCACTGTACACTCCATGAAGCTAATACAGATACATTCGGTTGTTCTACTATGACGGATGCGATTAGTAATAATACCCCTCCGTAAAACATTTGAATACCATTAATGAGAAATGGTGATACACTTTGTAAATCCGAAAGTATTTCTTTTGAGCGAATAGAGCCTATTCCGTAAAATAACTCTCCTATTATTAAAACAAAACAAGCGATACTCCATATGAGACTTACTTCTTGGTGCGTTCCTGGTAAAGAAACAAAAACAACACCTATTAGTGCGATAATTAAAGCAAAAAGTTGCTCTTTTTGTAATTTTTCCTTATTTCTCTTTGCCTGTAATAATAAAATCATCATCGGCCCCGTAGCAGAAAGTACAGCAGCTAATCCTGAAGAAATATATTGTTCCGCCCAGTACAATGTAGCAAATGTCATAAACGTTAAGCAAAAACCAGCATATATAATACGTTTTGAAAATACATGTGGCATAATTTCCTTTCGCTTTAACTTAAATATAATCATCAGAATGACGCCTGCTAAAAAGAAACGAATTCCTGCTGAAAATAATGGGGGCGCTCCTGCTTCAATTCCGATTTTTATCGTTAAAAATGTTGTTCCGAAAATAATACATACTAAAATATAATTGAAAATGACCATTTTTCTTCCTCCTTTTTACTCTTAACATGAGTATAGAAGGTATGGTGTATAACAGTGTATCTATGTATATAACAGTTACTTAAAATTGTAGTTGATTCTCTTTATATTTTTCGCTTTAATAAAATAAAAACGAAAAAGGTGAAACCATGAAGATTGTCCTTCGTAAAGAATCCAACATACCGTATTACCAACAAATATATATGCAAATCGTTGAAAGAGTACAAAGTGGCATGCTTGCGCATGGTGACCTCCTTCCATCTTTACGCTCTATGGCCGAAGATTTGCAGATTAGCCTATTAACTGTTCGTAAAGCATACAAGCAATTAGAAAAGAAAGAATATATACGCATTGAGCAAGGAAAAGGTGCTTATATACATAAACATGTAAAGAAAGATTTCAAACCAATTCCGTACAAATGGCAACAAACGAAAACGATTAATGTTATGCGATCTCAATATGCAATGAATCAGCACCGAAAATATTACGATTTTTCACAAGCGATTTTGTATCCTCGTTTATTGCCAAATCCATTCTTAGCAGACGAAATGCATAAAATACTTCATAAAGACCAGATGATCCTAGCAACTTATGGGCCAGTACAGGGTGATTATGAACTGCGAGTTGAAATAGCAAATTACTTAAGTGAACACCAGAATTTAGTGACCGATCCATCTAAATTATTAATTACAAGCGGAGCACAACAAGGAATTGATTTAATTGCTCAAACATTATTAAAACCTGGTGATATTGTATTAGTGGAAAGTCCTTGTTACAGTGCTGCGCTTGATATTTTCATCAATAAAGGTGCTAAAATTATACCAGTTTCTCTTGATAATCATGGAGTTCGCTCCGACTTAATCGATGATATTTGTCAAAGTAAAAATCCCGTATTATTGTATACGAATCCAACTTTCCAGAACCCGACAGGTACAGTAATGAGTAATGAACGGCGAATGGAACTTATAGAACTAGCAGAGCTATATGATTTTTTTATAATTGAAGATGATTCTTTCGGAGAAATATATTTTAAGGGTGCTACTATTTCCTCTCCTATCAAAAATTTTGATACGAATGGTCATGTAATATATATAAAAGGATTTAGTAAAACGTTAGCACCAGGATTGCGTATCGCATCTCTTATTGCCGATGGGCCTATTTTTGAATGGTTATATGCTGTAAAAGGTTCAATGGATATCGGTAGTCCTTTATTAACGCAAAAAGCACTCCTTCCTTTTTTACGTGCAGAACGTATGAAAAATCATTTAGAAAAATTACGTACGGCTTTACAAATTAGACGTGATATAACTATTGATATGTTATCACCACTTAAAGAATTACGATTTGAAATACCAAATGGTGGCTTTAATTTATGGATTACACTTCCTGATTCGATAGATCCCTTTACCTTATTACAAAAAGCAAATGAAGTAGATGTCTCTTTTTTACCAGGAACAGCTTGTCTATTAAATACAGATATAAGTAATAACCAATTACGGATTAGCTACTCGATGTTAAATGAAAAAGATATGTTGATTGGTTTAGAGAAATTACATGATACAATACGAAACTGTATATTATAGAAATAACATTACATATCCAATAAGAAATACTATCCAAAATGAAAATGTGACTTTTTGGATAGTATTTTTTTCTGCGTTTTTTGTAGTTCAACTTCACTTTCTCTACAAGCCACTATTTTCATTATCCTCCGACTTTCATTACAATTTTACCTCTAATATGTTGACCTTCACTCAAAATATGAGCTTCTCTAACCCCCTCTTCATTAAACGGCACAACTTTACTTATAATTGGTTTTATTTTTCCGTGTACAATTAATTTTGATAATGCTTCTAATTGCTTTCCGTTTGGTTTTAGCCATAAAAATCCTGATTTTATCCCTTTTACTTTTTGAATTGGCTCATGAACAATCGAAACTAACACACCATCAGATTTTATAATTTGAAAGCTTTTTTCTTGTACTTCGCCACCTATTGTATCTAATACAATATCGAAATCTGATAGTAACTCTTCAAATTTATCTTTTTTATAATCAATAACGAGATCTGCTCCTAAAGACTTTAAAAACTCTTCATTCTTACTACTTGCAGTTGTCGCAACAAAAGCTCCAAATGATTTTGCGATTTGGATTGCCAAACTTCCAACTCCACCAGCTCCAGCATGAATGAGTACTCGGTCATGTTCTTTTATTTTTGCGTAATCTACAAGACTTTGCCACGCTGTAAGTCCTGCAAGAGGAATAGAAGCTGCCTCTTCGAAACTTAGATTAGTAGGCATATAAGATACTAAATCCGATTTTACTGTAATGAATTCAGCATAAGAGCCCTTCCCTATATTTTCAGGTTTCGTAAATACTTTATCTCCTACTTTGAAGCACTCTACCTCTTCCCCAACTTCTTCAATAACCCCAGCTACATCCAATCCTAAAATAATTGGAAATGAAAATCGCAACTGTTCTTGTAAGTCTCCTTTTCTTATTTTCCAATCAACAGGATTAACAGATGTCGCGAGAATACGTATCAATACCTCGTTACCTTTAACAATTGGTTTTATAACTTCTCTTTCTTTTAATTCTTCAACATTACCATATTGATCTATAACAATTGCTTTCATTTCCATTCCTCCTTGCTATTTATTTTAATAACATACAAATATTTCTCAAAATTTTTTGCCTTGAATGGCTATATACTTATTTTTAGGGGTTATTACACTATTAATTCCAAAACGAAACTTACATACACCTTAGAATCACTCAACATTGTATTTTAATGAAATTCAAAAGAAATGGGGAGAACTCTATGACTGAAAAGATATTTAAAATAAACGAGATTGATATATGTACAGAAAGCTTTGGGAACCCTAAAAACCCAGCTATTTTATTAATTATGGGTGCTACGTGTTCAATGGTTTATTGGGATGAAGAGTTTTGTGAACAGTTAGCTAACACGGGGAAATTTGTTATTCGTTTTGATAACCGTGATGTGGGATGCTCTGTTACATATGAGCCTGGAACTTCCAATTATACAGTTACAGATATGGCTGAAGATGCAATTGGGGTCCTCGATGCTTATCATATTGATAAAGCACATCTATTCGGTATGTCATTAGGTGGAATGATCGCTCAAATTGCTGCTGTAAAACATCCCGAAAGAATTTTAACGTTAACATTACTGGCTACAAGTGTGATAGGCTCTGACGATAACACGCGCGATTTACCTCCGATGGACGAAAGAATTTTAACACATCACGCAAATGGCACGCATTTAGATTGGACAAATAAAAATGTTGTAGCAAAATATTTAGTTTCCGGATCTCGCCTATTATGTGGGTCCAAACGAACATTTGATGAAAAAAGAGTCTATAATCAAGTAAAACAAGAAATAGAACGCGCAAACAATCTATTAAGTATGTTTAATCACGCTTTACTTCAAGGTGATGATGCTTATGAAGGTGTGCTTCACTCCATACAAGCACCTACATTAGTTATTCACGGAACAGACGATACTGCACTCCCTTTTGAACATGGTCTCGCACTTATTGATGAAATTCCTAACTCAGTCCTACTAACCCTTGAAGGCGCAGGACATGAAAATCATCCTGATGACTGGGAAGACATCATTCATGCAGTTATTGAACATACATCTAAAATATAGATAAATAACGAATAGAAGGGGCACACCATAATTTGTGCCCCTTCTATTCGTTACATGTAAAAAAGCCCATCACTGTATCCGTATGTATAGTGATGGGCAATACTTATTTTTTCTATGTTTAAAAAAACGGACAATCTAATTGATCAACAGATTCCCATGATTTTTTTTTTATATTATCGGTGGATTTATTAGCTTCTAGTGGCACGTTTTTAAAGGGATTTACTTCGACCTTTAATAAAGATGATGGCTCCACGTATAATGAGAAAACATGGCTACTTGGTATAGCTTTTGACACATCAATATCTCCTACTTGTTTAAAGAGTTGCTGCGCTGCAAAGAAAAAGAAATTGGTTGGGTTTGATTGTTTATTCAGCCATGCAATCATTTCAGGTGATACTGATTTATGAATATTGATTTTTACTCGATCACCACGTTTATATCGCCTAGATCGCATACTTCCACCAACTAACTTATCGTTAAGTTTGTAAATCCTAACTCTTTTTGCTTATGCTCTCTATATTTTGGCGAACAAGTGTAGACTAATAATCCACGTGCATTTGTAAATAATGGATTATCTACAAAGATTACATTTGTTAGTCGTCCTTTTTGTTTTAAAATCATTTTTAAACTGTTTTTAATAATTACTGCGCCCCCGCCATAAATAAATACGTATGGATCGTCTTTCATGTCATCAATTTTGTTTATGATATCTGTTGCGACACGCGCTGCTAAACCTAATAATGCTGGTTGTGATTCTTCAACTAGTAACGCATTTCTTGGGTGCTTTTCATTTAAATAAATTTGGTTAAACTCTGTAATACTATCAATCGTCTTTGTTGGATACTTCCGATTCCATCTTGTAATAATTTGTAGTAACGTTTCTTTCACACCGTATGATAAGCCCTTACTTAGTTGTGGTCTAAAGTTCACACCTAGTGAAACTACTTCTTCTGTCGTCCCTGCACCAATATCAAAAGACAATAAAGTTTTATCAACAAAATCAATTTCTGAAACTTGATTTTGTTCACATTCTATTTTATGTTTCACTACATTTCCTTCTTCATCATATACAATGCCCCACGTACCAGAAGCGCCCTCAGGTAGGCATTTACAATATTCGATTGAAATATTAATTGTCACATCACGTCCGTTTGGATAATGGAACACAACCTTATGATTGCCCATATAACGTTTCGCATTTTCCGCAGCTATTTCTTGTGTAATAAGCTGCATAGGAAGAGCAACAGATAAATCATAACGAATATTAATATGACTAGAAGTTGGACTTTGACGCATAGCACTTACTGCTAAACCAGATAGAATTGTAATAACCATTAACTCATCAGTTGACTTATTTGATTTCTTCTCAACCTCAGTGCCTTTTAATTGATCTTGAATGACTTTTTCCCCAACGATATACCGCACGTTATTTAACATTAGCGATGGAGAACTAATGGTCACGTCAATGTGATTTTCTAATTCAGATAATGAAACATCACTCTCATCTAACAATCCTGTAGGCTCTCCTATATATAAAGAATATATACTCGGAATAAAAATAGGGTCTTGCCCTTTCACCATTAACTTCAAACCGTTATTTCCTGCATCAGCACCAGCTTTTAATAGAATAGACATAACTACCCCCTAAATTAATCTGACATCCCTTCCAAATATATGCGAGCCCATTCTTTTACATTCAAATGTAATGTAATTTTTTATTAATCATAAAAACAAAATATCATGTTCTTGCACCATTTGTGTAAAAAGTATTTGACATAAAATTTTTCCAATTTTACACTATAGATGTAAAGAGTTTTTACAACTATGGAGGTGTCATTTCTAATATGAATCGCAAAAATTACATTTTACTAACAATCGTTTTATCGTTACTTGGAGTACTTATACATGGAGTCTATAAATACATCTCTGAAGGTGCGATTTTAGGTGGAACAATCTTCGCAAGTGCAATAATAATTAGCTACCTCATCAATCATATTACGTGGGGAGATCCAAACGGAGTATCGGAAGAAAGCCAAGATGAAATGGGACAGCAAATACAATATAAAAGTTTTAAAATTGCTTATTTTGTACTTATATGTCTTATGTTTTTTGTTTTACTATTATCAGAAGGATTTGCATTCCTATTACTCGATGAAATAAAGAATCTTCCTCTTTTTATCGCCCTTTGTTCTTCATACTTTATTTATCCTATCGTCGAACTTATAGTCGCAAAACAATATAAATAAAAAGGTGAGATTTTCTATATACAGAAAATCTCACCTTTTTATATTTATATACCCTCAACTATCGCTTTTAATTTATTCACAGTCCGCCAATTTCTTACTGTAGCTGGTGTATGTAACTTCTGAAACTGGTTCATTAATTTAGAATTTCGAATGCTATTTTTGAAAAATAAATACACAACTTTTTCATGAATATAGCAATCTTCAGTCTCATTTTTTTGCATAAGCAGCTGATCTTTTTCTTTTTCAGAAAGTTCGTTTGCTAAGAAAGCAACATGTATACTTTCACCTTCTAGCAATGAATCGGCTTCATAGGGGCATCTTTTTATCATATTTATAAATTCCTCATGTGTTCTTAACATGACTGGAACATCAAAACCAAAAACGTTTTTAATTTCCGATTGTATTCGTTTATTTAAAAAATCAACATCATTTTCAGATTCGAACACGATATTACCGCTTTGAATATATGTTTTTACTTGTTTTAACTCTATTGATTCAAACATTTGTTTTAAATCCGCCATTTTGATTACCTTATGCCCGCCTACATTGATTCCTCTTAGTAATGTAATATAAATTGTCATATCAATCCTCCCCATTTAAATGAGCCGAACAATTGAGTTGATTTTCACTCTCATATTTCTCGGATATTTGTTTTAATTCCTCTAACATATCATGTATAGATAATACCTCAAACAAAATGATAGATTCGCTTGAAAAGTGATGATGATATTGATTTGGTTTACAATGTCCTAAATCATTTTTATAATCCCAAAATTTTTTGTCTAATTCATCAATCAGTTTAAAATGTTCTTCATCTATTTCATTACAATTATTTCTTAATATAGAAATTACAGAATGAACCGTTCGCTGTAATATCTCTTTTTTATTTTGTGACCAGTCCCATGTTTCAATTGGTGCTCGAGCTAAATTATCTATATGGTAAATAATTTGCTGCAATATATGGAGTTGCTTCTGCATGGCTAAAAAGCTTCTCATTTCCTTCTTTGTATGTCGATGATATTTCCAATCTTTTTGCTCATATTGAACAAATTGTACCGCTTTATGTAATGATAAATTTAAACTAGATAGATTATGAGTTGTCTCTTTCTTTATAACTTTCCCTTCAATTAATGCATTAAGCCATTCCTCCATAATATTTGCTGTTTTAACAAATAGCTCCTCTGTACATCCCGAAATGGTTTTAAGGTAGTGTGGTGGCAAAATGAAAAAATTCACTAAAGTAGATACTATAATACCAGTAGATGTAGTAGCTAATCGAATTAAAAATGCAGTGAAATAATGATCTGCCGTAATAGGGATCATTGCAACAGCAGTTAATGTTGCGACTAACGTTCCCGCATGTAACTTTAGTTTTTGACATGTAACGATTGTAAACATCGCTGCTAACGCATAAGAAAGAGCCTGATGACCTAGGGAAAATGTGAAAGTCATTGCATACGCCGATCCAATTGTTGAAGCTGGAAAACGAATTAGCCCTTTTTTTATAGAATCCGTTGCAGTTGGCTCAATCGTTACAATAGCCGTGATGACAGCAAAAATAGTGGGTATATTGAAAAATTCACAAACTAGAACTGTAAGAAAAACTGCTATTCCGGTTTTTATCACCCTTCCTCCAACAATATTCCATTTTCTAACTTGATTCATTTTGTATTTCCTTCATTTCTATTTCATTTATATATATATTCTACATTATATATCGTACTAAATAAAAAACTTACTACTTTGTTATGCAAGAGTAAGTTTTTCTTCTCGTTATTTCATGATAGGTAAATGCATTATAATTTGTTGACCAATTGGTCCCATTCTTCTAAAGCCTTTATCTTGGAAGCCGACTTTTTCATATAAATTTTGTGCAGGAATATTTTTTTCATTCACAGCAAGTACAACCTCATTTTTTATCGGGAAATAACGTTTTACAAACTCTTGTAATAATGCCAATGATTTTTTAGCATATCCTTTTCTTTGTCTATTGTGATTTATAGAAAACGAAGTTAAAAGTAAAGCATCTTGATTGTCTGTGAACTCCTGTACTCTATCCCCTGTTTGCAGTGCGAAAAGACCAACAGGTACCCCATTGTAATCTAAAATAACAATCACATTTTTTGTTCGATCACTTTTTGCTTTCTCCAATAATTCACCTGGATCTGATGTGAATTGAACTTGTTCACCTGGTAAAGTAAATGTTTGTATAACTTCTTTATACTTCTCCTTATACGGAACTAATCGAATTTCCCCTGTATGTATGTTCATGCTAAACTCTCCCATTTTTCAACTTATTAACTTAAACCTTGCTGCGCTTTTGAATGCACTTTTCCATCTAAAAAGGTAATTTCAACTAATGAAGTTGGATCGCTTCCCTTCCATGAAAAAATTTGTTTAATTTGTGTAGAATCTTCTACACCTTCTTCTATAAGTAAATTACCATCAAAACCAATTACATCTTTCACTTCAATATAAGTCATTCCTTCATTTATATTCGAGAAATGATTTATATTGATAGACTCTTTCTTCTCACTTTCCAACACAGTAGAAGAAGTCGCTGTTTGTTTTTTTACTTCTTTCTTCTGTTCACACGCTGTCATACTGAAACCTAAGCATAAACTACATACTATTAATGCGCTTTTTTTCATCATAACAGTTGTCCCTCCCACCATAATTAAACCATATATTCCCTTAAAAATAAACTGAATATTAAATATTATATTGAAAAATCCCCGTACAATTAAGTACGGGGTTAACTTTATTTATTCAAATGATTATTTGATTGGTCATTCTGTTCTTTTCTTAGTTCTTGTTCTTCATCTTTTGGTAATTGTTTATCATTATCTTTAATTGGATTCGTTTCTCGATTTTCAATCATGTCATTTGGAACTTGTGGCATTACTCGGCCAACAATTGCTGCTAACTCATCAAGTATACCTTCACCTGTTTTTCCTTTTTTAATTTGCTTTCCAATTTGTTTGAGTCGTTCATACGTATCAACATCCGCTACAACGACTGCATTAGCACCATCCGGATCGTTTTTTAAACTTTCTGCTACAGAGTATTTAATGGACTCCACGCGAGTTCGATCGAGTTTCGCTTTTACATCAATACCTACAATAGCATATTTCCCCACAACTACCGCTGTTGCATCATTCACACCTGGCACACTTGCGGCTAAAGATGCTAAATGGTCCGCCGCTTTTTCATTTGGCTTATTTGGTTTGTTTGTATAATTAACATTTTTCGTCGAAACATTTTTTTGCTCTGGTTTTTCGTTTGGATTGTCCTTTTTTCCAATACTGCATCCTGTTATAAAAAAGCAAAGCATCAACATATATATTAAGATCTTCATTATTCTCACCACTTTACTATTAAAGTTTAATCATAAATTTTTTCAACAGCTTGCATTTTCTTCACTTTTTCCTCTGCTCCGCTATTTGCATTAATGAAAATTTGGTACGTATCTTTCCCTAAAGTACCTACAAATTCATAGCAAAGTACTTCATTATGCAAATCATTTACAACTACGGCTTTACGTTCTTCCATAACTTTAACATCTGGATTGATTTTCTTTCTTGCTTCTGCTGCAGTTAGCTTTGCTGAGGGAACTGTTCGTTTTTGGTGTGATGCTAAATATTCTTTTGCAGAAAAACCAACGATAGAACCATCATCTAAAGCAATTTTCATTTGAATTGCTTCTGGATAAATTCGTACGCCATTCTCATTTACTACATACGTAAATACACCAACGTTATCATATTGTGAGCTATCAAAAAGCTCCATATTATTAAACTTGTGGTCCTTTAAAAATTTCAAACCTTTACTTCCTGCATCGTTTAAACTAATTTTCTGTTCTTTAATTTCTCGGTTATTCATAACCCAAATTGGATATCCGCCTTTTCCGGTAATATCCATATAAAACTCATTATTCGTTGCTGGATCTTTAATTTTCACACTATAGAAAGATTCTTTCGCACCTTTTCCGCTTTTCTCAACATCTACTTTTTCATTTCCTTTTAAATTCAAAAATGATTTTGCGATTTTCGCCGCTTCATCTTTAGAAATTGCTTTTCCTTCTGCTTCAAATCCGCCTTTTTTATTTTTTTGCGCACTAGTAAAGGTCGGTCCGAAGTTTGTAGACGAATACGATGTTACGTTTTTCTCTACTGTTTTTAATCCATCAATAATTGTATTGTCTGCAGGATCATGATTTGATGCGAGTGCCATCTCAACATCCATCCAGCGTAAATTATTTTTCAAAACAAGATGTTGTACTTTTCTTAGTTCATCTTGTATATTGCCTGCATTTGAATATAAAGTTTCCAACGTTTTGTATTCTTGATCATTTAACGGCTCTTTTTCTAAATCACGAATGGCTGCACGGTAACTAAAATCACCGATATTTGCTAAAAATTCTTCCGTTTTATTAAAAGGCATTAATGTTAAAGGCAGTTGTCCTACATCCGAACGAGCTACAGATGTTATTCTCCATACGTCTGCTAATGCAGGTGATAAAGATGCACGTGAATTCATCGCGAGCGTTGTTCCAATTTTGTCGTGCAATAAATCAACCTCATATGCTAAATCATGAAACGCACGTTGATAGCTATTTTCTGCTCGAATTAATACTGCATTCTTCTCTTGATGTTCTTTGTAGCCCCAATATCCTGTTCCAACTACACCGACTGTTAATAATACGATTATAATACCTCGTAACATAGTTCCACCTCCGCTCTATTTACAGAAAATATGTTTCCCGATCTTTTTAATTTGTGGACGAGTCCAAATCCATTTACTTGTTGCGGTATCTGGATTGAAATAGTACAATGCATTTCCTGTTGGATCCCATCCATTAACTGCATCTAATACAGCTTTTTTCGCTGTTTCATTTGGCGTTAAATATATTTGTCCGTCTGCTACCGCTGTAAATGCTCTTGGCTCAAAGATTACACCCGAAACGGTATTTGGGAATGATGCACTTGTAACTCGATTCAAAATAACCGCAGCTACTGCAACTTGCCCTAAGTACGGTTCACCACGAGATTCTCCATATACTGCGTTTGCCATAAGCTGAATGTCATTTTGAGAATAACCATTTGGAACATTTGTCCCTTTATTTTGAGATGGTTTATTTTCTTGTGCAGTACCACCACTATTTCCTTTATTCGTTGTCGTTCCTTTATTAGCTGTTGACTTGTCATACTTCGTTGCTTTTACTAGCATTTGCTTCGTTTTAGCTCCAGCTAAACCATCAACAGGTAATCCGAATTTCTCTTGAAAATTTCGAAGTGCCCAGTATGTACCCCATCCGAAAACACCATCCACTTTTCCCGTATAAAATCCGTTATATTTCAAACGAGATTGCAGTTCAATGACATCTTCGCCAGATGCTCCTCTTTGAATGACTTGATTAGAAAAAGCTTCAACATTTTTTAGTTGTATACTACTTACCATCAAAGATAGTCCTATGAATGCAAGTAAAATTGCTATTTTAAAAATAGCTTTTTGACGCATGATTTTCCCTCCTTAATTACGGAAATGATTTCTTGGTTATGTTTTGTAAAAGCCTCGCTTTTATGTAAAGAAGACAAAAAAATCCAAACTCATATCGTTGAAAAAATATGTAAACAATATAAAAAAATATAAAAGGAGTTCATCATGAAAAAATTGTTAAAGCGTATCGCACTCGTCATTTTGTTCATAACTACATGTTCAAATATATATACTGTCCCATCAATTGTTCATGCGCAGCCTCCGTATGCCAAATGGGGGAAACTTGCTGTAGAAAAGACGAAAGAACAATACCCAAAAGCGGAGATTATTGATTACCTTCATATAGGTAGAAAACCGAAAACCGTTCAAATAACGGTTGAAAAATTTAAATTGTGGCTACGTGAAGATGGAAAAGAATATGGTGTTTTTGTTGATGTAGAATTTGAAACGAAGACAGATAAATTTATAAAGATGACATTTCAGAAGACGAGTAGATAAAATGAAAGAACCCGTACTGTTTATATTTTAAACAGTGCGGGTTCTTTCATTTCTATAATCCATTCCTAAATTTACACCTTTCAAACATTCTCTCTTCTTATATAAACTTATAATGCTCCTGTACATGCTCAATAAACAATTTCAATGGAACAAGTCCACGTTTTGGCATATGACTACTTATTACAGCAACAAGTTCTAACTGTGGAATGATAACGATGTATTGTCCGCCATATCCCATAGCAAAATACATACAATACGGTATGTGAAATCTTTCGTTATTCAAAACCCACCAGTGATATCCATAAGCCCCCACATGTTCATACGTTTCAAATAGAGCTTTACTAGATTCTTCTAACCATTTCGATGATACAATTTCATTCCCTTGCCAATATCCATTCTGCAAACATAATATTCCGAGCTTTAATAAATCTTTAGATTTCATTTTCATACCGAAACCGCCGACATGTATGCCTTGCGGATCTTGTTGCCACTCATATTCGGTAATTTCTAATGGATCAAATAAATATCTTTTCGCAAACTGCTCTGTCGACATTCCGGTAACTTCTTGAACAATATAGCTAAGCAAGTGAGAAGACCCTGAGTTATAATTCATTTTTGTAGCTGGTTCTTCCATTATTGGTTTTTCTAATATATACTGCACCCAGTTTTCCGATTCTACAAAATCATTTGGGAACACTACTCCATTTCCGAACTCTTTCCAATCCTCACCTGTAGTCATCGTTAATAAATGATAAAGAGTCAAATCCCGCTTTTCATTAGATACATTTTCAATCCACTCTATAATCGGTGTATGTATATCATTTATATATCCTTTATCAATTGCAATACCAATTAATATAGATACAATGCTTTTTGTAATCGAGTTTATTTTATATAAATTACTTGCACATTCTATCGTTTTATAATATTCATTGGTTAGCTCACCTTTTTGATAAACGAGAAATGTATTTACTTTTTTCTTTTCAAATTTATTTTCTAGTTGCTTGAAATCCAAAACTTTACCTCCAATTAAATCATTACCTTATTTATTATATCTTGTAGCTTTAATTAAAACATAAATGTGTTCAAATAAAAAACAAACCTGCTAGTAATAAACTGACAGGTTTGTTTTTTATAATTTCGTACGAACATTCCAAAGCTCTGGGAAGAAACATTGATCAAGTACTCGTTTTAAATACGATACACCAGAAGATCCGCCTGTTCCCATTTTATGACCAATAATACGTTCTACCGTTTTCATATGACGGAAACGCCATTGTTGTAGCCAATCTTCGATATCAATTAATTTTTCAGCAAGCTGATATAAGTTCCAATATTTTTTCACATCGGCATACACTTCTATCCATGCTGCTTCTACTGTTGCGTCTTCTTCATAAGGCTGCGTAATATCACGATTTAACACATCTTTATGAATAGGGAATCCTTCTTTTACAAGTGCTTGAATTGCCACATCATACAAACTTGGTGCGTGTAGCGCTGTATGAAGTCGAGCGTGTAATTCTGGATCTTTTTCATAAATTTTTAATGCGTGCGGCGTTTTATAGCCAAGCGCATACTCAATCATACGATATTGATACGATTGAAAACCTGAAGCTTGACCGAGTGAGTCACGAAACTCAATGTACTCTGATGGTGTTAATGTCGCAAGAATATCCCAAGATTGAATAATTTGCGACTGAATTTTTGATACACGTGCTAACATTTTAAAAGCTGGTTGTAATTTATCTTGTTTAATAGATTCAATCGCTGCGTTTAACTCATGTAAAATAAGCTTCATCCAAAGTTCACTTGCTTGGTGAATCACGATGAATAACATTTCATCATGATGATCTGATAATCTCTTTTGAGAAGATAGTAAACTATCTAATTGTAAATACTCCCCGTACGTCATATTCTCTTTAAAGTCCGTATGAATTCCTTTTTCCATAATTACCTTTTCGTTTTCTTTCATATTAGCCAAACGCCCCTTTTATATAATTCTACTTATATTGGTCTAATAACTGCTCGAACTGGACTTCCATCTGCATCTGTTAAGGCAAGTGGTAATGCGATTAATTCATAATCGCCGTCTGCTACATGTTCTAGTACGACATTTTCTAAAATGTGTATACCATGTTTAAACAATTGGTGATGCGCTGCTAATTCTTTATCGTCTAATGGATCTACTGATGGTACATCTACCCCAATTAAACGAATTCCCTTTTCAGAAAGAAATGGTGCGATATCAGCACGTAAATGCGGAATTATATCCGGGAATTCATTCGCTTTACCATGTGAAGATGTGCGTAACAACAAGCGTTCTATACCTTCTAAATGAAAGGTTTCTAATTCCTTTTTCCCAATGCTTTCAAGATTAGAAACATCAATGATCCGCGCTGGACCGACATAAACTTGAACATCTAAATCTATTACTTTCTTTCCATCATTATCAAAATGAAACGGTGCGTCAATATGAGTACCTGTATGAATACTCATCGTTAGCTTTCCGACATTTACTGAGCCACTTTCTTCTTTTGACCATGAAACTTCATACGAGAACGGTGTATCACCTGGCCAAGTAGCAATATCATTATTTAGCGGTTGTGAAATATCAATCCACTCTGAAGCTTTCATACTTATGCCACAACCTCTCGCTTATTTTCAAACTGCTTATACGCTTCATCTTTCATAATTTTCTTTAATATTTGTACAGATTTCCACACTTCTTCGTATGTGTTATATAAAGCGACCGGCGCAAGTCTTACTCCATTAGGTGCACGGAAATCAGGGATAACTCCATTTGCTTTTAACGCTTTACATATGCGTGCTGCTTCTGCATGTTCTAAATAAATGTGCCCGCCTCGTTTTTCATCCTCTAATGGATTTCCAATTGTAAATCCGTAATCTTTTAATTCATAATCAATTAAATCCAGCATGTATCTTGTAATATGTAGCGATTTTTCACGTAAACGTTCTATACCAGCATCTTTAAATATTTCAAGAGAACCAATTAAAGGTGCAGTACTTAATACGTGCGGTGTACCAATTTGATAAGCACCTGCATGATTAGCAGCTGTTAATGTATGTTCCATATCAAACTGCTTATCTTTTCTAGAACTAAACCAACCTGATAATCCTGGAAGTCTATTAAAATGCTTTTTATTTACATAAAGGCCCGCAACTCCACCAGGTCCTGCATTTAAATATTTATAATTACACCAAATGGCGAAATCAACATCCCATTCTTTGAAATGATGCGGAATAGAACCGATTGAATGACATAAATCAAATCCAATATGAATACCACGCTCATGAGCTTCCGCTGTTAAACGTTTCATATCAAGAATTTGTCCACTTCTATATAGTATAGAAGGCAATAAAATTAACGCGATATCATCTGTCATTGCTTGAATAATATCATCTTCAGAAAGTGTTCTACCGTCTCGGCTCTTCACTCGTACTAAATGCTCATTTGGATCTAGACCCTTTAAACGAATTTGACTTTGAAGTGCATATATATCTGACGGAAATGTTAATTCATCAGCAAGAATTTTTGTACGTATTCCTTTCGGCTCATAAAACGTCGCAATTACTTGGTGAATATTCGTCGTTGTGGAACCGGTTACAATTGTTTCTTCCGGTAAAGCTCCAATAAGAGGCGCAGTCAATTCACCTAATTTCTCCGAAAGGAAAAACCACGGATGCTCTCCTTCAGTCCAGCCGTCAATTCCATACTCCTTCCATGAATCGAGCAACGTAAGTAATGATTTCTCTGCTCTTTTTGAAAGTAGCCCTAATGAGTTTCCATCTAAATATATCGTTCCTTCTTTTTTATAGAATTCAGTTTGAAAATCTTTCAGTTCATCATGTTTATCACATTCAAGCGCATATTCATAATTCGGTTGAAATGGTTCTTTATACATGGTGTCACCTTCTTTTAATTTTCTTTTTATTCTAACTAATTGAAATATATCACCTTAGTTGATATAACGTCAATGATATTATGTCAGTTGACTTTATATATGAATTCCTTTTACAATACAGTTATATTTTCAGATATTTCAGTATAAAGAGGTGGTTCTTTGAAAAACAGTACTCTTTCATCAAGAAAACACCGCTCCTTAGAAACAAAGAAGAAACTATTACACGCTGGTTACACTATTTTTATACGTAACGGATTTCAAAAAACGACTATTACACAAATTATTAAACATGCAGAAACTGGTTATGGAACGGCATATGTATACTTTAAAAACAAAGATGATCTCCTTATCGTTTTAATGGAAGATGTCATGAATCAATTTTATGATATTGCTGAGTGCTCCTTTTCCCCTCAAACGAAAGAAGAAGCACATAAAATGATTCAAAATCAAGTTAGAGCATTCCTACAACTAGCAGAAAAAGAACGAGCTATATTACAAGTTGTGCAGGAAGCAATTGGATTATCAAAAGAGATACGTCAAAAATGGGACGAGATACGGGAACGCTTTATAAACAGTATTACGCAGGATATTACATACTCTCAAGAAGGTGGATTAGCACAGCCTGAATTAAATAAAGAAATTGTAGCACGTGCTTGGTTCGCAATGAATGAGATGTTTCTTTGGACGATTGTAAAAAATGATAAAAAATTAGAGTTAGGAGAAATTGTGCATACATTGACGGAAATGTATACGACGGGGTTATATAAATAGCACACCTTCAATAAATAAGGTGTGCTATTTTACATTTATAAAAATATTTTATCTGGGTATGGTAACGCTAAAGGTGGCTTTTCAGATAAAGAGAAATATTGTAGTTTTAAAGATTCACCATCTATTGATCTTAACTTGCCACTAGTAACTTCACACTCAAACACAACAACAATATATTCTACTTCATCACCATTCGGATATGTATAGCGGTACTCTTCTCCTCCAAATACTCCTTTTTGTTTTTTTACTTGCACTTTCAATCCTGTTTCTTCCCAAACTTCCCGAACTACTGCTTCTTCTGGAGTTTCCCCAAGTTCAATTGCTCCAGCTGGCAAACTCCAGTATTCCCCGCCAGGATATTGAAACAAAATATCTCCTTGCCCATTTTTTATAACAGCAGCTACACTCGGCACAAAAATTAGTTTATGGCCTAATTGCTCCCGGATTTTATTATAATATAGCGACATCGACATATAATTCTCCCCCATTACATTAATAACTTTATTTTCTGATATTTATTGTATAATACTCTTAATACTAACTTCTATATAGAAAGGGGAAGAAAATGTCGTCAGAAAAACTAGTAAATGAATTTCTATCATTTTTAGATACTACAAAACAGCCTACTAGCTTAAAGTTTTTGAATGAGCTTATTAAAGCTCATCAAGAAAAAGTAAAGTGGGAAACTCTTACTAAAATAATTTACTGGGAAAAAGGTAATGAAACAGGTCATTATTTTCCTTCCATTGAGACATACATAAACCGTATTACAACAAAAGGTCTGGGCGGTACTTGTTGGACGCACTCGATTGGATTCCATTGGCTATTATCAAATCTTGGTTTTGATGTTCATTATATGTATATGGACCCCGGACATTTATGCTTACGAGTTAACTTAGACAAACCTTATTATGTCGATGTTGGTTACTGTGCGCCTTTATTTCAGGCTTACGCATTTTATGAATCATTTCAAGTAAGTAATGTAAGAGAAATTTTTACTTATGAAGTCTCAAATAATAGTATTGAAATTACTAGAGATCCAGGTCCATCAAAAATCTTACATACAGAGCCAATACATTTAGAAAGTATGAAAGAACTTATTACTAAGTCTAATAATTGGCGTACATCTCCTATTTTAAATAAGATTCAAATATTCGGTTATATCGATGGTATTCCAACTTCTATTAATGATAATGTTTTAAAACGATATTTCCAAGGTAAGAAAAGCGAACATAGCCTTGCCTATTGGATAACAGAAAGATTTTGTATTGATAAAGAGATGTACCAAACAGCTATTAAAATTTTTAATGAGCAAACTTCAAAAAAATAACCTGTTACTCAACAAATTAAGTACCAGGTTATTTTAAATATTTTATTACCGATACAATAATACAAATTAGCGATGTAAGTAAAAATAAAAGTCCCATATTCTTATTCTCTTTTTCATCCTTCTTAACATTTTGTATCCCCATTCCAGCAAGCATAAAACTTAACAATAATTGCAAAATAAGCATACTTTGCTTCGAATCATCATTCCACCTGTAAATAGAATAGCCCATTACAATAATAGCGAGTATAAATGTGGTAATTCTAATTATAAAAACACCCCCTATTTGATTCTATTGTGTTAACCTACTTACAATCCCAACAATAAACTTATACTCAGCTCTACTTTTTCTTACTTTCTTAAACCCTTCTTTCGTATCAAAAATAAAACACGTTTTCCGAAACCAAATCCGTACATATAAAGACTCAAAGTAAATAGGTTTTATAATTCCTCTTTCCTCAAATTCAGTTCCATCTTTATTTTCAGTTTCTGTTCGAACGAACCACCTATTTCCGATGCCAATTTCAATATACTTCACATAAGTTCCCCTTTCGGAAATTAATTTTCAACTATTCAATTATTTCCCCGGTAAGCGCACATTCCGACAGAACATGAGCCCATAAAGAAAAAGTAGATTACAAAAATCTACTTTATAACTTATATTTTTGCATTCGTTTATAAAATGTACTTCGAGGTACATCTAACAGTTTTGCAGCTAAAGAAACATTTCCATTCGTCTTTTCTAGCGCTTCAATCATACTATCACGCTGTATTTTTTCACGAAAATTTAATGTATGCTCCGTTTTATTTTCTGCTTGCAATTCAAGTTGATGTTGATTTCCCATCATTGTTTGTAATAAAAAAGAGATTTGTTTTTCGCATATTTCCCGTCCTTGCGACAAAATGTAAATCCGTTCTAATACATTTAATAATTCCCGAATATTTCCGGGCCATGTATGTTGTGAAAATTGATTACAAATACTCTTTGGAAATACAACATTCCAATTCTTTCGTTCACAAAAATCTTGTATGAAGTACGGAATATCCTCTTTTCTTTCTATTAACGATGGAACATACAGCGGATAAACATGTAACCGATAATATAAATCTTGACGGAATTTCCCTTCTTCTACTAATCGCAGTAAATCTTTATGTGTCGCAGTAATAATACGAATATTTACTGGTACTTCTTTTGAACTGCCAATCGGGGTTACTGTTCGTTCTTGTAAAACACGCAATAATGCTACTTGCATCTCCGGCGGCACTTCACCAATTTCATCTAAAAATATTGTTCCACCGTCTGCTTGTTCGAATTTCCCTTTATATCCTTGGCGCCGCGCACCTGTAAACGCACCTTCAGCATAACCGAATAATTCACTTTCCATTAATTCTTTCGGCAACGAACCACAATTAACAGCTATAAAAGGGCCATTTTTTCTTGGACTATTTTCATGAATCGCTCTCGCTACATATTCTTTCCCTACACCTGTTTCACCACAAACATATACACTAGCGTCAGTTGGAGATACAAGCTTAATTTCTTCTAACGTATGTTGAAATACATCGCTTGTCCCAATAACTCCATGGAAAGTAATTCCGTTTATAAATGGGGAAGCTGAAAATAAATTTCCTTGTTTATTTTCCTGTACATAAATACATTTCCCGATCATTCTATCATTACTATATACTGGTACTTCTAATTTAGGCTTCAATCCATGTTGCATTAAATCTTCAAGTTTCATTCGTGACCAATTAGAAACACGTTCTCGAACCTTTTTGCTTGCGGAAACGATAACATCACGATGATTACAAATGACAACTTGTTCATCACTGTCAATTACATCTAAAAAACGATGGATTAAATGTAGTTCATTTTGATGCACTCGAATACTACATTCACGTTCAATCGCATGTGCAATTGAAGTTACCATCCCTAGCATATACGGATGTGAAAATTCAATTGGACAGGAGAAATCTAGAACACCAATTAATTTCCCATCATCGTTATGAATCGGAGCGGCCGCACAACTCCAGCTATGAGATGCGACAGAATAATGCTCTGTACCACTTATCATAATAGCCTCTTCAATCTGTAACGCGGTTCCTATCGCATTTGTACCAACAGCTGCTTCCGTCCATTTCACACCCTCAATGAAGTTAATATGTTTTGCTCGTTTTAACGTTTGTTGATTTCCGCTTAACGATAGAACGTAACCGTCTGGATCAATTAATAATGCCATCATTTGCAGTTCATCCATGGTTTTCCTCATATTTTGTAATTGAGGTATTGCTATATCAAGGAAGATTTCACTCTTTTTCTTTTGATCTTGAAAAATATTAGAAGACAAAATTTTCTGACCTTTATTCATATGAGGATTCACATTTGCTTGTTTACATCGATGCCATGACTCTGAAATTCTTTCGTTCATACGGTTCGAATCAAGGACTCCTTCATCAATAAACTTTTTCCATGTATGTAAGTAAAACGGTGAAGCTAACATTGTATCATCTCCCTATTCATTATTTTGGAGATCTGTAAAAACATACTTTTATTATAAAACCGAATAAAAACGTTTTCAATAAAACTAGAAAGACGACACAAATATGTTAATAATTTAAATATCTAATGCGCTTCTTTATTCTTTTTTAGTAAAACTATATTTTGTATAATAGACGCAAAGAAAATACATAACCAAAACCACTTTTGTGGATTGCCGTTTATAAAGAAAACTATCAACGCTATTGCAAATAAAGTAGTGGATGCTAAACTAAAATATAATTTTGTTTTAATTCCCACTATCCCTCACTCCTCTATCACTTTACAGTACATATTAACTCTTCATGTTTTAACTCTAATATGTACTTTTGTAAAACATATTCTCTTCCACCATGTTTTTCATACCAATCCTGTATTCTTTTAACATGCATCTCGTCACTTCTAATTTTTGATTCAATGTCTTTATACTGTTCATAACTGTCATATTCCCATATGGCGAATATTTCTGTTGTACCATCATTATTATCTTTCATCCAGCGTCCTATTAGCCTGGAACCATGCTTTAACTGGTTAGGTAAGTTTGTGTTAGTAAAATGCTCATTAAATATTTCTACAAATTCATTTTTTACTATATAGTACTTTCTTCTGTAAAACATCCCACTACACCTCTTTTATGAATCTTCCCATTACAACCGTATTATAATACTTCCCATCCGACAGCTTTTTGTCATTTTTCAAAATACCTTCTACTTCAAAACCTAATTTTTTATAAAGTTGAATAGCTTTTTCATTTGTCTCTAGCACTTGTAATGATATCTTTTTCACTTCATTTTCATCAGCCCACTGAATAGATTGTTGCAAGAGACTCTTACCGATTCTATATCCCCAAAACTCTCTTAAAATACAAACACCAAATTCTACCTTATGGGATAATCTCTTCAAATTTGATCCTTCACATCTTGAAAATCCTACGATTTGGTTGTGCACTTCTGCAACTAAAAACAGATTCTTTATCTCTTCACTATCTGTTTTTATTATTTTTTGAAACCCTATCTTATTTATAAATCCCTCTCCAGCTTCTCTATCCATATTTTCAGTTTCGCCATCGATCTGAACTCTAATTTCTGATAACTGCTCAGCATCCGTTTCAGATGCAGAACGAATTGTATAAGTTAATCCATTTATATGAAACTCTTGTCCTTTTATAATCATTACAAACTCCTTTTAAATGCAGTCTATTGATGCGATTATAATTTCTTTACCCTGTTTCTCAAATTGTTGAATCGTTTCTTTACTAGCTTCTTCATCTGTTATTATAAGGTCAATTTCTATCAGTGACTCTCCTTTTATAAAGCAGTCTCTTCCAAGTTTCTTATGAGGAGCTAAACAAATATTTCTTCTAGCAATTTTACTTACTCTTTTTCCAAAATAAGCAACTTCCGGAGTTGCAGTACTTATACCGTTCAATGAAATGCCACCACCTGTAGAGAAATAAAGATCAATAGATAATCTACTTATCATTTCAGAGGCAAGTGTATCTGTCATATTCCCTGATGGTTTCACCTTTCCACCAATTAAGTATGTATCAATGTTCTTATATTCCCGTAAGGTACTAGCAATTTCTAAAGCATTCGTAATCACTGTAAATGACATTTCAGGTAAGTATTTTAACATGGCATAATGAATAGAAGCCCCGCCAATAAAAACGGAATCACCTTCTTGTATGTAGGATACAGCAACTTTCGCAATCGCATCTTCCTCTATTGAAATATCACGATAACGTTTCGTTGGTTCGGCAGCTAAGTTTCTCACTCGCGTCAGTTCGATTGCACCTCCGTGCGTTCTTTTTAACAAGCCATCCTTCTCCATAATAGATAAATCTCTTCTTATCGAATCAATAGACATATCGAAACTTTCCGCAAGATCTTTAGCAATTACCCTTCCATCTTTCTTAAGTAACTCCAAAATTTTCTCTCTACGCTCTTCAGTAAACATATACCCACCGCCGTTATTGAAGATTCTGAAATCTCATCCTTATTTTAATTATATGCATGTCTCTTCCGTTTTACAATATTTTCAATTCTTATTTATTCCGTTTTATACAGTATTCTCCCTCTTTCTATCCTTTTTAACTTGAAAACTTCACCAAAATAATTAAATAATATATATATAGCAAAGCTGCCCTTTAACAGATATATATTGGAAACTTGATAATTTAGCATCTAAATAAAAAACAGTCTTATAAGACTGTTTTTTTGTTTGTAAAGTTATAAAGTTTACTAGTTACCTATCTCAAGCAATACGTCTTTTGCACAAATTGTCACTTCTTCAAATGGGCCATCAAATAATACACCCAATTCGAACCCTTCATTAGTAAGATCTATTTCATGACATAACCACCAAGCACCTTCAAAATCTTCCGGAATAGAACATTTCGTTACGCCTGTAAAAGTTACTTCCAGTTTATCAAATTCACTGCAAGTACCACTGCAATCTAATATAATAATTAGCGTATCTTTTGATATTCTCTCTACTGATTTGACTACACTGTCATGTAGTGAGTAATCATGTAACTGAATAACATTTGTTGGGAGTTTTTTCTTAATCGAATGGAATTGCTCTAAGTAGAATCGATCTAAATGAGCCCTTCTTTTCTCACAATCCTCTATCCATTCTTTCATAAGTTTTTTCAATTCACTAGAAGGATATTCTGAATTAATTATGGTGTTATGAATAAATGGGTGTATGGATTCAGGAAGGAATTTTAATAAATCTGTTTTCCTTTATTTCCTCTATTAAACTTTGTATATCCATTTCTGACCATTCTTTTATAGACTCTATAAAACTTACAAATTCTATAATTTGCATTTCTTTATACCAATCTCCAGTGAAATTCTTCAATCGCACCACCCCTAAAACATTTTAACATCCCACAAAAGCAATACATCTATTTATTATATCATTCCAATAACTATTTTTTCTAAAGAAAAAATGCAAAACTATAAATATTCCGCCTTTTTTTCTAAAACTTCAGAATATTTACAATAGTTTATAATTAGAATACATTTTACTAGTACAAAGTTTCACCTGTACAAAATCTAAACAAAAAGGGATGGTTATATGTTGAAGAAATTAGTAGCAGGTACACTAGTAGCGGGATTTGCATTCACTGGAGGACTTGGAGTAGCAAGTGCTGAAGAAAAAGCTAACACAATTAAGTCTTTTGATTATTTAAAAGTGGATGAACAGGATGTTAATTCACTTACAAAATTAAGTGATCAGGACAAGAAAGATATCCAAATTACTATGGTATTACCAGAGCAAAATGAAAATGGAGATTGGTTAGCTTACGGTTTTACTAGCCGCGAAACATTAGATGCTTATATTGAAAAGGATAAAAAAGTACTTAAAAATAAAATTAATCCTTTAGGTAGCGGTGCTGGTAGTACTGATTTTTATGAACATAAAGATAAAGGTGGCCAATATATTTACTGGAGCAGCGGTTTTAAAAACTTACCTTCTAGCTGGAATGACAGAATTTCTTCTGTAAGTACAGCATCGCCTTCAGCAAGTTATTCAACGACACTTTGGGAGCATACTTCAACACAAGGCTATGGAAAAGGTGTTGTATTCAAACATGCTGATTGGTACGGTAAAACTGCTAATTTAGCTGCTGATTGGAACGATATTACTTCAGCGATTGACGTAAAAAAATAATAAGATATTCAATTTTCCCTGTAAAAATTCAAACCACTATTCTCTTATTCATTTAGAGAATAGTGGTTTATTAATTTTCTATTTAAGCATGTACAGCATGCCCTACAGCTTGTAATAACGCTTCATGAATCGCTTCAGATAAAGTTGGATGCGCTGCAATATAATCTCTCATAATATCAGCGGTAACTTCTGTATGAATCATTACAGTTCCTTGTCCGATTAGTTCGGTTGCACGAGGACCGATAATAGAAATCCCAACAATTTCTTGATATTTAGGTTCCACGATAACTTTTACTTTACCCGTTTGTTCTCCAATAATAAGCGCCTTTCCGTTCGCTGTAAAAGGAAATTCTCCTATAAGAATATCACCGTATTGTTCTCTTGCATCTTTTTCGTTTAAACCAACACTTGCGATTTCTGGGGATGTGTATATACATCGAGGTACTGCATGATAGTTAACTTTCACATCTTCTCCACTCATATGTAACGTTGCTGTCGTTCCTTCATGGAAAGCAACGTGAGCAAGTTGTATTCCACCAATCACATCACCTGCTGCGTAAATATGTGATACATTTGTTTGCATATGTTCATTCACAGAAATTCCTTTATTTGAAAATTGAACACCTGCTTTTTCTAAATCTAATTTTTGTACACGTGGTTTTCGGCCGACAGAAACGAGAACATATTCCGGATTGGCTTCTTGGATACTTCCTTCATATTCAAATGAAGCTTGCTTCTTATAATTATTTAATCCTTTTAAAGCAGCTCCTGTAAATATTTCTACGCCATCATTTTCTAGTTTATCTCTTAAAATATGTGCGATATCTTCATCTTCACCATGTAATAATTGCGGTGCCATTTCAACAATCGTAACTTTTGTTCCAAGACGACTATAAATACTTGCAAACTCGCAACCTATTACACCACCGCCAACGATTAATAATGATTTCGGTATATTTTCTAGGGACATTGCATGGCTACTATTTAAAATCCACTTCCCATCAAATGGAGCAAAAGGTAATTCAGTCGGTTCTGAACCTGTTGCTATAATGAACTGGTCTCCATCTACTACATCTACTTTATCACCGTGTGTAACTCGTACACGGTGATCCGTTTCAAATTTCGCTTTACCTTGTATAACTTTTATTTTATTTTTCTTCATTAAATATTGAATTCCTTGGACAAGCTGCGTTACGATCTGTGATTTCCTCGCCTGTATTTGCTTCCAATCAATTGATATACTTCCTTTGTTAAGCGTAACTCCGTAATTATTCGCTTTTCTCACAATGTCATGCACTTCCGCACTTTCTAACAATGATTTTGTAGGCATGCAACCAACATTTAAACAAGTCCCGCCAAGATCAGCTTCATCAATAAGAGTGACATCTTTCCCATTTTGAGCCGCGGTAATTGCCGCTACATAGCCAGCAGGTCCGCCTCCAATAACGACTAATTTACTCATTCTCTCACCTTCTCTTTATAAAAGAATTGTTACAGGTTCTTCTAAATAACGTTTAATTGTGCGTAAAAATGCAGCTGCTGGTGCGCCGTCTAATACACGATGATCGAATGTTAAACTTAAAGGTAACATACTTCCTTTTCTTAATTTTTTCCCTTTATATACAGGAACATGTTCAATTGCACCAACACCTAAAATACCAGTTTCAGGTGTATTTAATACTGGTGTGAAATATTCAATCCCAAAGCTACCTAAATTACTAATTGTAAAGGTTGTCCCTTGCATATCGTCACTACTTAAATTACCTTCTCTTGCTTTTTGTGCCACAATTTTAATTTCTTTAGATAACTCTACTAAAGATAAATTATTAGCAAAGCGAATAGACGGAACGACTAATCCTTTTTCTAACGCGACTGCCATGCCTAAATGAACATGTTCAAATTGATGAATTGCATCATCTATATAAGCGCTGTTCATTTCTTTATGCTCCGCAAGTGCTAATACAACAGCGCGAGAAACGAAATCCGTAATGGTTAGTTTATCGTATCGTTTTTGTACAACTTCCGCTATGTCTTTATGTAAAGCTACTAAATCTGTCACATCTACTTTCATCGTTAATGTTAATTGCGCACTATTTTGTAGGCTTGCATGCATACGGTTTGCGATTGCTTTCCTCATACCAGTCACAGGAATGACTTTACTTTCTTCTTGTTCAAGTACTTCTGGAATTGCAACTCTTTCCTCAAGTGCCTTTAAAACATCTACCTTTGTTATTCTTCCTCCAGGTCCTGTACCAATTAATGATCTAATATCAAGATTTTCAGTTTTTGCAATCTTTTTCGCAACCGGAGATATTTTGATTCTTTGCTTCGCTACTTCTTTCGCATATGGTTCTGGATGTTGTATATTTTTAGGTTCTGCATTAGGTGTTTTTTCTTCTACAACATTTGTATTTTCATAGACTTCTACTTTTTCGTTCGGCTTACCGATATAGCAAATTACAGTACCCGGCGGCACTCCCTCATCTTCACTTACAGCTATATCAAGGACAGTTCCATCCGCTGGTGCTTCTATTTCAGTTTCGATTTTTTCCGAGTTAATGCTAGCAATTAGTTCACCTTTTTCTACATTATCACCTGCTTTAATATTCCAGCTCGTAATAATACCTTCTTTCATCGCCATACCTAACTTTGGCATTACAACTTCAACAGCCATGTTTCTCTCTCCCTTCTCATCGTTTCATTACACATGTAATAAAGATTGGTCTCCGATCATTTCTGATACGGTTTCAATTACTTTTTCCGGCGTTGGTAAGTATAACTTTTCAAGTGGTGGAGAGAACGGAACTGGTGTATGTGGTGCTGTAATTCGTTTAATAGGTGCATCTAACAAATCGAATCCTTTATCCGCTACAATTGCTGCAATATCCGTTGCGATACTACATCTTGGATTTGCTTCGTCAATAACAATTAGGCGATTCGTTTTTTCAACAGATGCTAAAATCGTATTTTCATCCAATGGTGATAAAGAACGTGGATCAATTACTTCTACTTCAAGTCCCTTTTTCGATAATTGCTCAGCAGCTGCAAGTGCTGTATGAACTTGTTTTCCAATTGCGACGATTGTTACATCAGAACCTTCACGTTTAATATCTGCTTTCCCTAATGGAATTGTATAGTATTCTTCTGGTACTTCGCCTTTCATATTGTAAAGTGTTTTATCTTCAAAGAAGATAACTGGATCGTCATCTTCAATTGCTGCTAATAATAAACCTTTTGCGTCATACGGAGTAGAAGGAACGACAACTTTTATACCTGGAATGCTCGTAAATAACGCATATAAACTTTGTGAATGCTGTGCCGCTGCGCTAAAACCAGCACCATGCATCGTACGTACTGTAACTGGCACTTTTGCTTTACCACCGAACATGTAGCGGAACTTTGCGCCTTGGTTTAATACTTGATCAAGACAACTACCGATAAAATCATTAAACATTAATTCAGCAATCGGACGTAATCCTGTTGCAGCAGCTGCCATTACCGCTCCCATATAACCCGCTTCTGAAATAGGTGTATCTAAAATACGATTTCGACCAAATTCTTGTACAAGGCCTTTCGTAACACCAAGCACACCGCCCCATGCTTCATCGTCTTGCAAGTGATCAACTTGTGCACCGCCTGCAACATCTTCTCCGATTAAAATTACATTTTCATCACGACGCATTGATATTTTCATCGCTTCATTAATTGCAGTTGACATACTTACTGTTCTAGTCATTATTTTTCACCCTCCTCTTATTTGTAAGAAACGTATACATCTTTTAATAATTCTTCATCCTCTGGATATGGACTATTTTCACTAAATTCAATTGATCTTTGCACTGCTTCATCTACTGCCTTTTCCATATCGACAAGTTCAGATTCAGTTAATAGCGCTTTATGAATTAAATGCTTACGGAAATTCACAATCGCATCTTTTTCATTTAAATGTTCTTCTTTTTCTTCTGAAGTTTTATACGTTTGTGCTTCACCTTCGAAATGACCGTAATTGCGATATGTCATACATTCAATTATTGTTGGACCACCACCATTACGCGCACGTTCTACTGCTTCTTCCGCGGCTTTATATACTGCAAGTAAATCTTTTCCATCCACTTGAACACCTGGAATATTGTAAGCTTTTGCTCGATCTGCAATGGAATCACAACTTGACGCATATTCAAATGTTGTTGCTTCACCGTAACCGTTATTTTCGGCGATAAAAATAACTGGTAACTTCCAAATCGCTGCTAAGTTAACCCCTTCGTGAAATGTCCCTTCATTATTTGCTCCGTCACCGAAGAAGCAAACACTCACATCTTTCGTTCCTTTATATTTAGCTGTTAATGCTGAGCCGCAAGCAAGTGGAAAACCTCCGCCTACAATCCCATTTGCACCAAGCATTCCTTTATTTAAATCGGCAATATGCATGGAACCGCCTTTACCTTTACATAACCCTGTCACTTTCCCAAAAAGTTCAGCCATCATCCCGTTTAAATCACAGCCTTTTGCGATACAATGTCCATGTCCTCTATGCGTACTTGTAATACTGTCACGATCCGTTAAGTGGGCACATACACCAACTGCTACCGCTTCTTCACCTGCGTATAAATGAACGAAACCTGGCAGAACGCCTTGGGCGAATAATTCATGCACCTTATCTTCAAACTTACGAATCTCTAACATTTTTTCATACATCCAACGAGCTTGTTCTTTCGTAATTTCATTCCCTTTACTTTCAGTTGTTTTTAACATGTCCAGCCCTCCTATTTTCTTGTTCATCTTTTATATTGCAAGTACTGTGCCAAATTCTAATCATTGATTTCATCGGTTTTCTCTTTCCTTTAGAAATAAAAAAGTGGACAAAATGAGACATATGTCTCGTTTTGTCCACTTTTGTTCACTTAATGTTAGAATGATTATCTTATTCATTATCAAAACTCTTCTGTAACTTCCGGATGTAAATAATTTGACCAATATGATAAGCGTTATGAGTTGTTACATTTGCTAATATTTCCCACCACTTTGCAGAAACAGGAAATCCAACTACATCACTTTCAACCTTCTCTTCATTTATAAGCTTTTGCCATTGTAACAGTTTCTCTAGTAGTTTTTCTCTTAACTCATCGAAGGTTTGATTATTTGAAAGCATAAAACTTTTGTTATTATCACCAATAGCGGGCACGGCATCCACATTCGATTCTTTGTACCTAGTTTGCCACGTTGAATTCCAATACAGTAAATGTTGTACAATTTCAGCTATACTATTACTCTCTTCATTCGGTTTCCAGAAAGCTTCTCTCTCAGGTAGATCTTTCACTGCATCTGAAAATGGAATATACCAACTAGGATCGTTTGCATTCGCTAATAATTGATCTGCTAAAACATCTTTCACATGGGCCATTTTTTCCCCTCATTTCATTAACATATTCATACTCACTTCTCTATATACGCTGAGTCTTTATAATTCCCTTTTTTAAAAATCTCATAGAATATAGAATTAACGGGTATTGCTCTCAAAACGAATGTAAGAATAATAGATTTTCTTATCATAACTCGTTATGATAAAAGAAAAAGAAAGCTGGCGGAAAATGGATAAAAAAATCGCAGTTATAACCGGGGCTTCAAGTGGTTTCGGTCTTTTAACAACACTTGAGCTTGCGAAAAAAGACTATTTAGTCATAGCTACAATGCGAAACCTTAATAAACAAGAAGATTTAATATCTCAAGCTACTAAACTGAACTTACAACAAAACATAACAGTTCAACAATTAGATGTAACCGATCAAAACTCTATACATAACTTTCAATTATATATAAAAGAAATAAATAGAGTAGATCTTCTCATTAATAATGCAGGATATGCACATGGGGGCTTTGTAGAAGAAATTCCAGTAGAGGAATACCGTAAACAATTTGAAACGAACCTTTTTGGAGCTATATCAATTACTCAACTTGTATTACCTTATATGAGAGAACAAAAAAGTGGAAAAATCATAAATATAAGCAGCATTAGTGGTCAAGTTGGATTCCCTGGTCTATCTCCTTACGTTTCTTCAAAATATGCGTTAGAAGGCTGGAGTGAATCACTTCATTTAGAAGTAAAACCGTTCGGAATAGATGTTATATTAGTGGAACCAGGTTCTTATAACACAAACATATGGGAAGTGGGTAAACAACTAGCTACAAACCAATCTGAAACTACTTCTCCTTACAAAGAATATATGGATAAAATACAAAAACATATTAATAGCGGCAGCGATACATTTGGTAATCCGATAGATGTTTCTAATAAAATTGTAGAAATTGCTGAATCTAAGCGTACGAATTTACGATATCCAATTGGAAAAGGTGTAAAATTTATGATCTTTGCGAAGAGGATTCTTCCTTGGAGATTGTGGGAATACCTTGTATTGAGAACCTTTAAGAAAATGTAGTTAACTTTTTTGATAAACATTTTGAAAGAGGTGCTAATTAAATGTTAGGTTTACCGTATGGAAAAGTGTTTTTAGTTCCGTGGACTGAACAATGGGAAATTGAATTTATGAAAGAGAAACAATTCATTGAGGGACAAATTGGCGAACATATTTTAGCAGTACACCATATTGGTAGTACCTCTATTCCACATTTAAGTGCAAAGCCAATTATTGATATTGCAATCGAATTAGAAGATTATACGGACGGTTTAACATGTATTAAAAAGTTAGAACTGCTAAACTATAAATACAGAAAAGATGTACTACCTGAACGATATTATTTTAATAAAGGAGAACCACGAACTCATCAAATTCATATGTATGAACAAGGAAATACATATTTAATAGAACAATTACAATTCAGAGATTACTTAATAAACAATAAGACTTCTCGTATACAGTATGAACAGTTAAAGATTCAACTTTCACAAGCTAATCCTAATGATAAACATAAATATGCTGAGGATAAAACAAATTTCGTTACATCTATTATAGCTAAAATAAATGATAAATTTAAATAAGAAACCATTTACTACTCAATGGTTTCTTATTTATTAGTTAACTCTTGATTTGTACCATCAATAATCACCTTATTATGCAGCAGGTGGAACGAAATAAACTAGTATTGAGAGCATCAATATAAATGCAACCATTCCCGTTATCGAGAGTATATATTCTTTTGATTCTCTATCATACTTCCATTCCATCCATGCTCTTAAAGTCGATGATATCCCTAAATAAATGAACATGACATAAGCCATTTTAGAGTTTTCAAATTTAAACATATAATAACAACTACCTATTATATAAATAATAATAAGTCCTATTTCTATTTTTACATGTAAACTATTCACATGCTTATATCCGAAGAAGCCTCTTTTCTCCATATTTAATTTTATTCTTAAACACTGTTCTAAAAAGTAACCTCCTATAGCCAGTCCAATAATAATAATCAAGATTGTAGAAATACCCATTGTTATCCCCCCTTCTTATTACTTTATTTATTTTTAGAAATAGAGTGGACTATATTACGTTTATTCTCTTCTAAATAACTTACAATTCCTTCAGGATATGTGGACCTCTCCTTTAATTCATTTATATTTTTCCAAATTAATATAATATCCTCATATTCTTTATGTCTAATTTCATTTATTCCCCGGTCTTTAACAATTCCCCTATGTATCAATGTACAATGATGTCCTTTTTCGTTGTCCCACTCGAAAATATGTTCATTTACTACTGCCAATTCTTGAACATCAATCTTCAAATTGTATTCTTCTATTAATTCTCTTACTATTGCTTCTTTTGCTGTTTCACCAAATTCAATGTAACCTCCTGGAAAACGATAAAATGTTTCTCTTAAATCACATTGTACAAGTACGTTAGAATGATCTTCATTTAAAATCATTACTTCAGCACGTAATCGAGGACTTTTCATTTCTTCTCTCCCTATAATTGCTCATTTTGTGATATTGCCATAGTGTCTTAATCAATACGTATTAAATAAGGAAATATAGAATTATCCCCGTTATCAATAGTGATACAACTCCGCCTAAGGACATCAAAAACTCCCTTGATTCTCTATCATATTTCCATTCCATATATGATTCGAAACTATACAACGTAATTAAAAACAGAAAGGGTAGGAAGCCCATGTATAGAGGGTTCGAAAGAGAAGAACATATAATTATAACTACTATATACGAAAAAATAATAATCCTGTTTCCCCATTTATGCAGCTTATTTACATATTTATTATTCCATCCTTTTTGTTTCGGTATATTTAGCCTTTTTCTCACTATATTTTCTAAAACAAATAAGAATATGATCCATAAAACTAATACAATTACTTTCACATGCATTAGAGAGATCACCTCCTTTATCTTATCGTCTGGATTTTCTCCGGCTGATCACTCGGATACGTAGTACTCATTTTGTTCTCTACGTCCCAACTAATAATAGTCGCACTATCTCTCCCTAATTGCTGATGAACGTGTTCTAAAACATTATGAACATTTTCTTTTAGTTCTACATTACTTCCGTTCATATCATTATACAGATTCAATGGTGTTTCATAATGACGTTCCCCGCATTCTAATACCCCATCTGTGACTATTACAATTCGATTCTTTCCAGCACGTAATTCACGAATTCCTGTTGAATAGCAAGGGACTGGTAAATTAAATGTGTTTATATTTCCAATCCATTCGTAAAAATGACGTTGATTTAATGCATATTGTCCTAACTTATGTAACTCTTCATGAAATACATAAACTAAACAATCACCAATAGATAACCACCATATGTAGTTTTCTTTTCTTACACATATTAAGCACGCTGTTTCCCCTTTTACTCTTTTGCACTTTTCTTTAAATGAGAGGGATTGAAAGATTGTAAGTAGATGATTTTCAACAGATCGAAATACTGTATCAATCGATTCATTCATCATTACTTTTATATTTTCATATTCTTTTTGGATTGTATTTACTACTAAATCAACACTTTCCGCACTATTATGTCCATCTAAAATAGCTGCAAATTCCCAATCACCATTTGACCAAACTAACGCACCATCTTCGTTCTTTTTTGCTCCGGCGCTTATATTCCCACCGTATTTTCCAAGTACAACGTCACCATATTGTTTAACTGAAATTTCTCCTAAACACATTTCTGTATTTCCAACCCATGAATATTGTCTATTATTTGTTGTATGCATACTCATTTACCATATACTTTCGTATTCTTTCACATATTTTTTTGATTTTCTCTTCGTCACCATATGGCGCATCAGTCCATTTCGCTACTTCAGTTGGTGACCAAAATTCTTTGGGTGTATTTGGATAACGCGGTATGATGTGCATGTGCATATGTGGTACACCATTTCCTGAAACAAAAGTGTAAATATGCTCTGCACCTTCGCTTTCTTTTAACGCTTTACTTACTCTACTTGTTATAAGTCCGAACGTTTTCGCTTCCTCATCTGTTAGTTCAGCAAGACCAGGTATATGTCTTTTTATATCTATCATTACATAACCAAGGTATGTTTCTTCACTATCCCAGTGGACATGTCCAACATAAACGAGTTCATCTTCATAAATAGCTCCACCCGGAACTGTAATATTTCCTTTATGTTTCTCGCAAATAAAGCATTTTCGTTCTACTTGATTATTTGTTGACATATCCATCACCATCCTTTTTATTAATAATATCATAAAAAAAGGAAAAATAGGATTTATATTCCGAAAATTCATTCTTTCAATTCGGCAATTTTTGAAATAAATTTGCACCTTATTATTTCTTCAAAAACGCAATCCCAATTACGATTCCAATCACAATTCCGATTACTAAATTATTAGTAAAAAAGCTTTGAAATACACCGATTACAACCCCTATACCGACACCTATTGCCAAGGCATCATTCCTTTTATTATTTTTAGCCAAAATTGCATCTCCTCCCATCATTTCTCCCTAAATAACATACATTTACTTGAATGTATTAATATATTCACTATCTCACTTGAATATTTCCAAAAAATGCACTATAACTTCACATATAATATTTTCCATTTTCTGTACATACTCCTTTTATAATGAAAAATTTCAAGTAACCATTAAATATATATAGGCATTTACTATAAGAAATATCAGTAAGTCATTTAAGGAGGAACGATTCAAATGCATCCTCGTTGGAATCCAAATATAAATCAACAATATGTATATTCCCCCCATCCCGTAAGGAATACATTGCATCAAGATTCACAATATATGATGCAGCGTATTGCAAGTCTTGAAAGTCAATTAGCGAAACTAATCTCATTAATCGACGAAAATAATCAATTAATTAAATCCATGGAACAACAACAAAACCAAGTTTGCACACCAGCTGGCGGTTCTGTTATCGTTCGTATGTAATTTTTTGAACAAAAAACACACTTTGTATAATAAAGTGTGTTTTCCTTTCATCTTCTTTTTTGATGAAATCCTTGTGTAATGCGGTCTAATATAATCGCAATGACAACAATAGCTAGTCCGGCTTCGAATCCCATTCCAATATTAACTTGTGTTACAGAACGGTATACATCAACTCCAAGACCTGGCGCTCCTACAAGAGATGCTGTTACTACCATCGATAAAGAAAGCATTATACTTTGGTTCACACCAGCCATGATTGTTCCAGTTGCGAGTGGTAATTGTACTTTAAATAATTTTTGTGATGCGGTAGAGCCAAATGCATTCGCTGCTTCAATTAAATCTTCTGGAACTTGTCTAATTCCTAAGTCAGTAAAACGAATTGTCGGTGGCATTGCAAAGATTACGGATGCGATAATCCCAGGCACTACACCTACTCCGAAAAATGTAATTGCAGGAATAAGATATACGAAAGCCGGCATTGTTTGCATAAAGTCTAATGTCGGTTTTAAAAATTTTGAGAATCGTTCATTTTGAGAAGCTAAAATTCCGATTGGGATTCCTACAATAATTGAAATAATAACAGACGTAAGTACAAGTGCTAATGTTTGCATCGTCTGTGCCCAGTAGTTAATATTTAAAATAAATAATAAACCAATCAGTGTAAAAATAATTAAAGATACCTTTCTCGTTGTGTACCAAATGAGGAAACAAAGGATAATAATCATCAATATGGCCGGTATTATTGTTAAAAAATTAGTGAGTAAATCAACGAATCCACCGATAATATAAGAGAATCCTCGGAATAAGCCTTCAAGGTGCTCATATAAACTTGCAACAAATGAATCGACCCATTCCCCTAATGGAATACGTGGTATACTACTCATCGTCTTTCACCTCTTCCTCAATATTACCTGCAAGAGCTTGAATGACACTTTCGCGTTTAATAATTCCTCTAAGCCTTTTCTTCTCATCAATTACTGGTAACGGATATTTCATCTCCGCCATTTTCGCATACGTTTCTTCAAGTAAAGTATCTAAATACACATGCGGGATATCGGTAAGTAATAAATCAGCAATTGGCCACTGTTTTTGAACGGCTTTACTCGCATCATCTGCCGTTAATATCCCTAAAAACTCATACTTTTTGTTAACAACATACACAGTAGAAACGCCAGCGTTCCTCATAATTTGAAGTGCTACACGCGGTCCACGATCAATTAATAAAGTCTCCGGTCGTTTTAATATAGATTCCGCCGTAATTACTTTTCCTAAATTTACATCCGCTACGAATTTCTCTACAAATTCATTGGCAGGACTCATCATAATTTCTTCCGGTGTTCCAATTTGGACAATCTCTCCATCTTTCATTAATGCGATACGATCTCCAATTCGAAGAGCTTCATCTAAATCATGTGTAATAAAAATAATTGTTTTCTCCATTTTATCTTGTAATTCTAACAGCTCATCTTGCATTTCTTTTCGAATCAGTGGGTCTAATGCACTAAATGACTCATCCATTAACAATACATCTGGATTATTTGTTAATGCCCTTGCGATTCCAACACGTTGTTGCATACCGCCACTAAGTTGACTTGGATAATTATCTTTATGATGATCGAGTCCTACTAACTGTAGCGATTCTAACGCTTTATTCTCTCGTTCCTCTACTGGAACTCCTTGAATTTCTAACCCGTACGCAACATTTTGTATCACTGTACGATGTGGAAATAAAGCGAACTTTTGAAACACCATACTCATCTTCGTTCTTCTCACTCTTCGCAACTCTTCTTTTCCCATCGTTGCGATATCTTCACCATCTATGTATATATGCCCCGCTGTTGGTTTAATTAATTGGTTTAACATCCGAACTAACGTAGATTTCCCGCTACCAGACAAACCCATAATAACGAAAATCTCTCCAGTATATACTTCAAAGGTTGCCTTTTTTACACCAACGTTCATTCCTGTCTCTTTCAAAATTTCCGATTTGCTTTTTCCTTCTTTTAATAAAGACAGCGCTCTTTGCGGGTGTTTCCCAAATACTTTTGTTACGTTTTCAACACGCACCTTTGTATTATCCATGTCACTACTCCTTTTCTACCCATCTATTCATATAGTGTTGCGATTTTACAAAGAAATATTACATAAAAATGACATTCATAAGATTTCTTTAAAATTCGCGTTTCCGTTCATAATAAGAATGCTTACTTATACATTTATTTAAAAAGGCAAACATTTCTTAGGAGGGTTTCGATGAAAAAGAAAATATGGCTTATATGCCTTGCATTATTTATTACTATGATATTCTCTTCATGTAATGCAACAAATGCAAATTCGAAAGGAAAAATTAAACTTGGTGTAACAAGTTGGAAAGAAAACATTGCAACGGCAAACATGTGGAAAGTTTTATTAGAACAAAAAGGTTACAAAGTTGAGCTCATGTACTTAGAAAAAGCTGCAATTTGGACTGGCGTTGCTCGCGGTGATGTTGATGCTAATTTAGAAGTATGGCTACCTGTTACAGATAAACCGCTAAATGCTCGTTATAAAGATGATATAGTCTTAAAATCAAAATGGTATGAAGGTACTGGACTTGGCCTTGTCGTCCCTTCTTATATGAAAAACATTAACAGTATTGAGGATTTAAATGCTCATAAAGATGAACTAGATAACAAAATTGTCGGTATCGAACCCGGCAGTAGTCTTATGAATTTAACAAATAAAGCGATGAAGGAATATGATATTAAACTAAAACTTGTCCAATCTTCTGAAGCTGCGATGATGAGTGAATTAAAGAAAGCATATACGAAAAAGAAACCAATCGCTGTTACGCTTTGGAATCCGCATTGGGGCTTTTCAGAATTTGACTTAAAATATTTAAAAGACCCTAAGAAAGTATATGGTGAAAAAGATGATATTTATTACTCTGTTCGTAAAGGTTTCGAAAAAGATTATCCAGATATCGTGAAATACTTTGACAAATGGAAAATGAACGATGAACAACTTGGTACATTAATGGTCATGTTAAATAAAACGAAAGACCCTGAAGAAGCGGCGCGCAAATGGATTGAAAAGAATCAAGCGCTAGTTGATGAATGGGTAAAAGATTAATAAAACAGGCTAGAGGATATGCTATTCCTCTAGCCTGTTTTATCTTATTTTTTCGTAACAACATCATCTACAATCCCATATTCTTTCGCTTCTTCAGCAGTCATAAAATAATCTCTTTCTGTATCATGTGCTACTCTTTCAATCGATTGCCCCGTTTTTTCTGCAATCATTTTATTAATATCACGCTTTAACTTTAGTATTCTTTTCGCTGTTATTTCAATTTCTGTTGCCTGGCCTTGCGCACCACCAAGTGGCTGATGAATCATAATTTCACTGTTAGGGAGCGCAAACCGTTTTCCTTTTGCACCTGATAATAATAACAATGCACCAAATGATGCTGCAAATCCCATGCATAGCGTTTGTACATCTGGTTTAATGAGATTCATCGTATCTAATATGGCAAAACCCGCTGTTGTTGAACCACCTGGGCTATTGATGTATAAATATATATCTTTCTCTGCATCTTCCGCTTCTAAAAATAATAATTGAGCTACGACACTACTCGCTACTTGATCATTTATTTCTGAACCGATAATAATAATACGATCTTTTAATAACCTTGAATATATATCATAGGAACGTTCTCCTAATTTCGTTTGTTCTACTACATATGGAATTGCATTCATTTTAAATCCCTCCAATAATTGTTATGCAACGCAAAGCATACAACTGTAGGAAGAAGGGTTTTTCGCATAAAACAATAAGACTGGCTGTATAGATGGTAACTTAGTAAAATCTATTGTCGGAAGGAGTTTCGTTAATAATTCTGGTCTCTCCTCACGAATAGACGTTACTACAACTTCAATATCATCTGTGAATTCGACAATCTCTATCCCTTCTTCGCTTACAGTTTTCAGCCTATTTCTACTCCGAAATAAAGAGGCTTTTACCGCACCTTCTGATACGGAACATACTTTAGCAATATCAGCGATACTATATTGAAAAACATCTTTTAATAATAAAATTGTGGATTGTTGTACATTTAATGACGATAATACTTTCCCTACCATTTCATGCAAATCTGCAATGTTCTCTTGTGGGGCATCAAAAATAATTTGTTCCTTTATTTTTTCATGGACTGATTTTGATTTCATCTGGTCTATCCAGCGATTTCTAGCTATTTTATATACAAGCGTCATACAAATATCTTTATTACTATATTTTTGAAGAACTTTACAAACTGTTTCTTGAGCAAGATCTTCGCCGTCCCATTTGTTTTTCGTTAAAAATGTACAGTACCTTTTCAATTCTCCATATTGCTCAATTAAAAAGTTTATATTTGAATGATTCATATCGATATGATTCTTTAAAATATGAGTTACTTTTGTGCACAAAATAACCACTCCTTTTCAGCGCTTACTTAATTAACGATTAAACAAATAAAAAAGTTACGGGGCATATAAAAAAATTATGTTTATGTTCAATAATTCGCGGTCATAAATATGTTATGTACAATTTTACGTGAGGAGGAACAAATTTGCCAAAATTAACAATTGAAGGTGCGGGAACTTTTGATGTAAAAGAAGGCACAAAGTTAGTATTAGCGATCGAAGATAACGGTGTACACATTCTCCATCGCTGCGGTGGGAAAGCACGCTGCACAACTTGTAGAGTAGAAATTATAGCAGGTGAGTTTTGTGAAGCAAGTTCTAATGAAAAAAATGCAATTACGGAAAAAGGAATTGAAGATCACTTACGTTTATCATGCCAAATGCACGTACATAAAGATATAGTCGTTCGTCCTATACTTACAGTGGAAAATTCAGGTCTAGATGCAGGCCCACGTCCAGCAGAATAATATGCTGAATTTAAAACAGCTCGCTGGTGAATATGCTGCAAACTTTGTAAAATATGGGATGAAAGTTGGACTTGGCACAGGTTCTACTGTATATTGGACGATACAAAAATTAGGTGAGCGTGTAAAAGAAGGCTTAGCATTTCAAGCTGTACCAACGTCAAAAGAAACGGAAGTATTAGCTAAACAACTAAATATCTCTCTAATTTCGTTAAACGACGTACAAAGCCTTGATCTTACAATTGATGGAGCGGATGAAATTGATGCTAATTTACAACTTATAAAAGGTGGTGGTGGCGCATTACTTCGCGAGAAAATTGTTGCCACTTCCTCCAAAGAACTAATTATTATTGCTGACGAATCGAAACTTGTAACACATTTAGGTACTTTCCCAGTACCTGTTGAAATTATACCTTTTTCATGGAAACAAACCGAAAGGAAAATTCAATCTTTAGGTTGTCAAACAACGTTACGTTTAAAAAATAACGAAACGTTTATTACCGATAACAAAAACATGATTATCGATTGTATATTCCCTCATAACATATCTAATCCAGCCAATTTACACACTCAATTAAAAATGATTACAGGTGTAGTTGAAACAGGGTTGTTTGTTAATATGACTAGCAAGGCGATTATTGGAACTGAAAACGGAATAGAGGAATTATAAATCCGCTTTATTCCGTGTAGTTAAAAAGGATGAGGTGCTTCCTCATCCTTTTTTTCATGTCATTAGTAACGAATCTAATTGTATGAATTACAAACATTATAATAAAAATTACTGTAACAATTAACGGAAAGTAAAAATCATTAGATGTTGTTTTACGGCTATATATAATGAACCAAAATATAGGTATACCAGGTAACATTACTACACCACTAACAAAATTGAGGGTAATTTTATTTATTTTGCTTTTTAACAGAATATGAATAATGAAATTAGAAAGGAAAATAAGAAATAATGTAGTTATTAATAATGACATTATACAGCCTCTCCTTTTCCATATTGATTGCAGGCGTTAGTTCATAATATATTCTTTTTGACGTCAGAAACTCAAAATCATTTATTTTATGAAAAATTTAACTTCCATCTTTTTTATTGTTCAAGCACAAAAAATAAAATAATGTTGAAGTATGATATACTATGAAAACAAAAGAACATCACTCTAGAAAGGGCTGAACAATTTGCACTCCAAAATCATAACAGAACTTACAGATTTAGAAACTGCCTTTCATATTCGAAAAGAAGTATTTGTAAAAGAACAAAATGTCCCTCTTGAAGATGAATTCGATACATTCGATAAAATTGGTGAGAAATGCAAACATATTTTAGTTTATTATAACGATCTTCCTGTAGGTACAGGTCGTATACGATTTGTTGACGGTGCAGGAAAATTAGAACGCATCTGTATTTTAAAAGGCTATCGTAAATACGGATTAGGAAAAGTAATAATCAAAGCGCTAGAAGAAATTGCTCGTGACAAAGAAGCTACAAAAGTAAAACTACACGGTCAAACACAAGCTGAAGGATTTTATAAAAAATTAGATTATCAAACTTCTTCTGATGTATTTATTGAAGATGGTATTCCGCACGTTATTATGACGAAAGTACTATCATAATAAAAAGGGTAGTATATGAATTTATATACTACCCTTTTTTATAAATAGAAAAGTGAATTCTCAAGATTTTCTTTTGCATCAAAGCCCATCATCTCTTAGTTCATATCTAGGTAAAGCTTACACTGTTTTCCATAATGATAAGGCATAAATCCAGTTTGGATCCCCATTTCCTTGATAACTCTGGACAGCTTCATATACTTTTCCCTCGTGTAGAACTCTATCTCCCTTTTCATATGCTTTCTTTGCATTCCACTCTTCATATGAAGCGCTTTCAGTTTTTGTAGTAATTGTGAATATATCACTCTGTACAGATTCATTTCCAGCTACATCAACAGCTTTCACTACATATTTATAAGTAGTATTAGGAAGTAAATTTTTATCCATATAAGAAGTCGTATTGGATGTTGCAATTTTTTTCAATGATCCTTCTGTTTCTCTATAAATATCGTAATGGTCTACACCAATATTATCGTCAGAGGGACTCCACATTAGATCCACACTTGACGCTGTCGTTCCCATACTATGTAATCCTTTTGGTTGTGTTGGTACTTCTGTATCAGGCGCCTCAACTGTTGTTTTTACTGTAAGCGCTGCACTTTCTTTCGATACATTTCCAGCTGAGTCAATTGCTTTTACAGTATAAGAGTATTCTGTACTTGGTTGTAATTTTTTATCAATAAAATGAGTTCCTGGTACTGTATCAATCATCTCTCCGTTACGGAAGATTTGATACCCTTTTACCCCTACATTATCCGTAGAAGCGTTCCACGTTAGTTCTATACTATTCGCTGTTACGTTTTGTGTCTGAATTCCATTTGGACTACTTGGAGCTTCTATGTCCGGTTTCACATCATTAATAAGATTAACATCAATTACATTATAAAATGCATTTGCTGTATCAGCTACATCCCATACTGCTAAAATCACATGATATCCACTACGATCAGTAGGCACATTGATTTTGTGAGTTAAATGATTTGAGGCTGCAGAACCATCATGTTGTACAGTTCCAATTGGTTCTAAATCTGCTCTTGTGAGCGCTTTATTTGGGTTCCATTCTTTTTTTGTAATATAGTAATGCCATTTACTTGTTAAGTGAGGCGCTGTATATTTCCAAGTAAAAGTATTTTCCCCGCCTGTGATTGTATTTTTAAACCAACGATCAGCTGTTTGTTGATCTAAAACACCACCAAATTTACCACCCGCAGAAGCGATTTGGCCATCAACTGGGCCAGCTTGCGGGAACCCTTTTGGAGCTTCCAAACTTTGTGGTTCATACATAACACTTCCACAGTTTGCATTTAGTGCACCATAGGTTGGACTACATAAAGCAGATCGGCTGCTAGGCTTTTCAACAAAACCGTGCGCGTATGCGTTTTGAGGAATAAGTGTCGTGCCAATAATTCCAGCTGTTAATGCAACAGCTCCTAGACTTTTTTTGTTCATTTTCATGTTTTGTAGTTGTTTTAATAATCGATTATTCATGTTCCTGTCCCCTTCTTGTTATACTTTGTAGTGTAATGTGGGCTTCGATGTAAAAGAATAACAAGAGACAATTTTGTATCGATGTATGTGTTAATTATGCATACACCGCAGTGAAAATATATTTCATTTCTTGTGAAATATTTCACTTGATGAATATATCATGACATAAAAATCATCAAAGTATGTGCAGAAGTTGTGCAGAAATGATGAAAGCATTAGTAACACGTAAAACTATGGTCCGAATTTATAAAACAGAATATTTAACCTTTCAAAACAACGAATTCTCCGCTTCATATAAAAGAAGAGTGTCTATACCATTTCATATAGACACTCTTCTCATGTATAATCTTACATTTATTACTGACCTATAAATGTAAAAATCTCATCAGCAGCTTTCTTATAGCCACCAGATTTTCGGAAAGACTCCTTCAAATTCAATGCAGCTTCTTTATATGATGGATTATTTAATACAAATTCTACACTTTCACGTAGTTGTTCCACAGTTAATTCATTTATAGATAACTTAATCCCAGCTCCTAGATTCTCTACTTGCTTTGCGATTACTGGCTGATCTGCACTTTGCGGAATTACAATGAGTGGAACCCCGTTATTTAATCCTTCATGTGTACTGTTCATTCCGCCATGTGTAATAAACAACTTTGTATATGCAAGTAGTTTAGTTTGTGGTACATAGTTTTTTACAATGAAGTTTTTAGGAATGTTACCTAAATCACTTATTTTTGTTTTATTACCAATAGACATAACAATAGTATGATCACTATTCTCGAACGCCTTCATACAAAGTTTATAAAAATCAAGCGATTCATTAAAAACAGTGCCTAGTGAAATGTAAATCGGGCTTTTTTCTTCAATTGTAGTAAAATCAAACTCTTCATCTTTTACTTGTGCAGGGATGGATGGACCTACAAATTTAAATGTTTCATTAAACATATCTCCAAAAGGTTGGAACTCTTTTATTGTATACAAAATAGTAAGTGGCGCTGCATTACAGAAAACTTCATATGGTGAGTTTATTTCAACATTATATTTTTCCGCAATCCCCTTAGTTAATCTTTCAAAATCATTATGTATCCTATCCTGAACTTCCATTGGGATACTTTTAGACAAGTAATCCAACATTTGTTCAAATGATTTTTCATTCTGTGCAAAAGATGTACAAGAATTTATTGCTGGAAGATTTAGAATTTGAGCAATTAAACGGCCACAGCCAAACATTGAATCATGAATGATGTAATCAAACTGTTCCCCTTCAATTTGTTCAAGAACATTTGGTATAATAACATCTGCCGTATGTAAAAGACCATTTATTCTCTCTGGTAAATAATTTCGACCACCGGAAAGAAAAGCATTTATAAATTTTTGATCGTCAATTGTTCGTACAGTAGCACCCGTCTTCTCAATACGCTCTCTAAAAGATTCTATTGAAAAATAAACTACCTCTTCCCCGCGTGAGACTAATTCTTCTACAACTTGCAATGTAGGATTTATATGTCCTTCTGATCCAGTATTAATGAATAAAACACGTGCCACTTAAAACACTCCTTCATTAAAATCTTTTCTATGTTGTCATTAGTATTACAGGTATTTTGTCTTATTCTTCTAAATGGACCTAGCAAGCCTAAATCCAAGGTCATCTATATGAAATGTAGGATGGCTACGGCGACGACAAGTCGCACCGCAACCTCTAGCTGCTTCAGCCCAGCTACCGCCGCGGAAAATTCGGTATGATCCGTACACTTGTTCATCATATAAATCATAGCACCATTCCCAAACGTTTCCTAACATATCGTAAAGTCCCCATGCATTCGGTTCTTTTTTTCCGACCTCATGAATATGTCCACTAGAATTTTCATTGTACCAAGCAATCTCTTTCAGTTCTCCATATATGTATCCGGTAGTTCCTGCCTTACACGCATATTGCCACTCTGCTTCAAAAGGTAATCGGTACCCATTTGAATCTAAATTACAACTAACAATTTGACCACCATCATTAATAGAATAACATTCTTTTAATCCCGCTTTTTTTGAAAGTAAATTACAAAATATAATGGCATCATTCCATGAAATATTTACAACTGGTTTGTTACTATTTTCATTACCATTTAGTGCACGATTCATAATAGCATAATATAATTCCACTGTTACAACATACTTTGCAAGAAGAAACGGTTTAACTTGAACTTGCCATTGTTTTTTTATTCGATCATCTCTTAATTCTACTTTTCCTGCTGGAATTTTCACCATATTAGAATCAACCGGGCTAATGAATCTATTCAATCCTATCCCCCCATGTTACTTCTTTTTATAGTCTAACTATCTATGGTATCGTATTTCTCTAAAAATAGTCTTACTTCATTTGAAGATTTTAAAATAATAACCTCTTTTTCCTTACTCAATTGATTTAGCCTTTTTAAAATTGAGGGTCGTTTCGTTTTAGGATATTGCCATATCCATTTAAAAAATTGCAAATCAAACCTTTCTTCACATCCAGCACCCATATCCGGTCTTGTTTTATTCCGATATTGTACAACCCTTTTAAAAGCACGATAAACACATATTGTTCTATGAATATCAAGAAAGATAATTGTATCAGCAGCGTTAATTCTTATGTCCATTGTCCCGCCATAATTCCCATCAATAATCCACTCATCTTCTTTAACTAATTCATTTTGAACCTTTCTTTGCTCCTCTTTCGGTACACCTTCCCAATTCGGTTTCCAAAATAACGCATCAAGATGATGTACTTTAATATTTAATTTATTACCTAACTGCCTTGCTAATGTAGATTTTCCTGAACCACCAGAACCTATTAATATTATTTTTTTCATACATACCCCTTTTTAAATCTATTATTTCTTCTGTAACATAAACTCACAAAACATTCCAATCCCAACACCAATTGTATAAGCAACTAAATCACTCCACAAAAATCCGTAACCTAATACGAGGCCACCTAAAGTCGTTGCACGAATGCTATCTATCCATTCAGCATGATACAATTGGCTTACTTCAATCCCGTAGCAAAATAACAAACTAATAAAAGTCAATTTCTTCGTTTCTATTTTAGGAAATAAAAAACCGAACCCTGTAAAAATCATGAGTGCCCATAAAGCATCGCCTAAGTACGCGTTTAATAGATGAGGTAACGCAAAAGCTAACTTTCTTGAGCTAAGACCTAAAATAATTATAACTATAGTAAATAGCGCATATAATAATCTATTTCGTTTCTTATTCATCTCAAAATCTCCTAATATGTAATTAAAAACTGTAAATAGGTAGTAAAATATAATTATTTTACTACCTATTTTTTAATGGCTTTCATAATAAGAAAATGTGGATTTGTATTTAGATAATGATATGATGTTTCATTTACTTCTCTCATTTTTTCAACCGGCCTCGGTTCCACCATTTTATCTAACACAAAATAATTTGTTGTTTCATTAATTATGTCTTGGAGTGATCTTCTAAAAAAGCTAACTTCTATTGTAATATTTGGTTTAACCCAAGTATCTACTAATAATTGTTTTTCGAAATAATTTTCACTAGTAAACTTTGTAAAATCCATAAAAGGATGATGAATGGAGTATATAAATTCGCCACCTGGCTTCAATACTCGATGAAACTCCTGAAATACTTTATCCCAATTTTCTAAGTAATGAAGCGTTAACGAACTTACAATAACATCAAAAGTATTATCTTCAAATGGTAATACTTCTTGCAAATCATGACAAAGAAACGTTGCTTTATTACCCGTACTTTCCTTTGCAGCTTTTACCATTTCAGAACTTACGTCAATTGCAGTAACATTTGCTCCCCTTTCTACAAATTGAGTAGTATACCATCCAGCTGCACATCCAGCATCTAATATACTCTTCCCTTCTAAACTCTTTGGAATCATCTCCATCATCGCTGGTCTTTCATAATAACTGTTATATGGATTTGCCAAGTCTAGATTTTCTTTATATGTACTCGCTAATTTATCATATGTATCTTTGATCGTGTCTTTCATTACTTCCACCCCTTATACATATTAATCTAATAACTCTTGCTGCTTTTTCTTTGAAAATGATTGTAGAACTAAATCATATGACCAATCAATCATCTTATTAATTTGCTCTTGCTCTACATCTTTATGTATATACACTGTATTCCAGTGTTTTTTATTCATATGATACCCGGGAATGATTGCTTCTGGATACTCTTCTCTTAATCTTAATGCAAGTTCTGGATCACATTTTAATGTAATCGCAGCTTTTTCTCCTTCTTCATGGTTTATTATCGCAAATATTTTATTATTAAGCCTCATACATGTTGCATTCCAACCATCAGGAGAATCTTCAGTCGCTTTTCTTTTTGATAAACAATATGTTCTTGTTGCATTCATTTTCCTTGGCACCTCTTATTCTTTCACTATTTGATTACGATGCATTACAATTTGTTTCGTCGCTTGAAATTGGTGTTCACCATAAAACTTTATTAATTTCTCTCCACAAAATAGACTAACAATATGAACATGAGATATTTCTTGAAGTAACATTGTAAGCATCTTCTCCCCAATCCCTTTATTTCTTACAATCTCATGCACAACAACATCTTCTATGTACGCTCGAAAAACACCATCAGAAACAACTCTAGCAAATCCGATTAATTCATTTTCTTCCCATACTCCAATTGCTATACTATGCTTTAACATTTTTTGAATATCGATTTCTTTTCTTTCTGGCCACCAACCGACAGAGTCATAAAGTTTTTTTATTTTGCCTACGCAGATTGGTTGTTCATGTTGCAATTTATACGTGTACATTTTCTTTCTCCCATCAAATTACTCATTATATTTATTTTGTCTTACTTTACTTCTTTCAATATAAAACTATAGAATCCAACCTGTTACAAAAAAACTTCATAAAATAAATTTATAATATCAATTTTACAATTGCAATCGTTACTCTCATCATTTCATATTACGTATATCAAATATGCAGAATAAGAGAAAACTAATGAATATAATACCAAAAGCATTTCTCATATTATTTTTAACTATTAAAACTTGAATTTCTTGCAAGAAATGGTAAAGTTAATTAGGTAAAAAATACACAAAGTGAGGCGATTTTTTGAAAAAGTTTAGTTTATTACTAACAGCATTTGTCATAATTTTATCATTATTCATCCCTAATTTTACAAGTGCTAAATCTTTCCCTGATGTCCAATCTAATCATTGGGCAATTAAAGAAATTAACTATTTATCGGATAAAGGTATCATTAAAGGTACGCCAGAAGGAACTTTTAAACCGAGTGATGATGTAACTCGTGGACAAATGGCCTTAATGCTAGATTTATCCTTAAAATTAGAAAAACCATCTAGCTATAATCATATTTTTTCCGATGTAGCCAAAGGTATCTATTACTATGATTCTGTACATAAGTTAGCACATAATAACATTGTACAACGTGAAACAAACTATTTCCCTGACCGCTCATTAACTCGTGCAGAAATGGCAGTAGTTTTAGTTAAAACTTTTAATTTGAAGCCTACAGGTGCAGACGTCAATTTCCCTGATGTTCCATCTAATCACTGGGGTTACAATTATGTCAAAATTTTAGCACAAAATAATATTACTACTGGATTGCCTGATGGTACATTTGGTCCAGGTGTAAAAGTAACTCGTGAGCAATTCGCTGCATTTTTGGCTCGTGTATTAGAACCAAATTTCCGTCCAGCTCTTCCTAAGCCTAAAGGTAACTTAGAGGTACATTATATTGATGTCGGACAAGGTGATGCTACTTTTATTAAATCTCCAAGTGGAGAAACGATCCTTATTGACGCTGGTAACAATGGCAAAGGTAAAGTAGTAGCGAATTATTTAAAAGGATTAGGATTCCAAACTATTGATTATATGATTGCCACTCATCCTGATGCTGATCATGTAGGCGGATTAGATGAAGTGCTTTATGCTATGAATGTAAAAAACATTTACGCCCCTAAAGTAAGTCATACGACACAAACGTTCAAAGACTTCCTAACTGCTGTAGCTAACAAAGGATTAACAATTAAAGAAGCGAATTCTGGAGTAACTTTACCAATCAACGGTTTAAACTCACAATTTTTAGCTCCCGTGAAAGAATACGATAACGATCTAAATGAGTGGAGTGCGGTATTAAAAGTAACACACGGTAGCAAATCTTTCTTATTTACTGGTGATGCTGAATCTAAAAGTGAAAAAGATATGGTTCTAGCACATGGTTCTAACCTAAAATCTGACGTATTAAAACCTGGTCATCATGGAAGTAAGACATCTTCTTCTCAGCCATTTTTAGATGCAGTGAAACCAAGTATCGCTGTAATTAGTGCAGGTGCAGGTAACCGTTATGGCCATCCTACACAGGAAACTTTAGCAAAGTTACATTCAATGTCTGTTAATGTATATAGAACTGATTTAAATGGAACTGTAATTATAAATAGTGATGGTTCTAACATTTCTGTAAGAACGGAGAGATAATTATGAAAAGAGGTATTATTGACCGTTTTGAAGGCGAACTAGCAATTATTGAATTGAATAACGTAACAATTGATGTTCCTAAATCCAAACTCCCTTCTACTGCAAAAGAAGGTGATATTCTTATAATCGAGGATCATACGTATACAATTGATAAAGACGAAACAGATAAAAGAAGACGTGAAATCCAAGATTTAATGAATAAGCTATTTGAATAGCAAAAAAAGAGCCATCCTGTTGGAGGGCTCTTTTTTGCTATTCAAATAGTAACTAGTAAATTTTTATTATTTAACTTCATACCACCAACCTTTTCGATCGAGCCAGCCTTTCATAGCATTTAATTGCGTATCACTAGTTGGTTCAGTAACAAAATACGTTAAACCATCCGATTGTAAAATGAAGGTAGCATTCATTTTTAAAGAAGTTAACGCTCCCATAACATCTGGAGTTTCATCAGGTGAAAAGGCTCCAGATTGAATGATATTTTGTTTAGAAACTTGTCCTTGTATATTTTCTTTTTTCGGTACTGATTCAGTAAACCAGGAAAGTGGTTTATTACCTATTAATTGATTTAAATCACATTTGCCGATACCTGGTACATTACCTGTCTCCGTGTATTGCCAAATATCACAAGGATATGCTGGTTTATTGCCGCCATATCGAGGAATCCATACAAAATCACTTTTTACGTTCGCCATTCCGAAAGGCTCATATACATGATGCCCAACATATAAGCCAACTTTCTTAGCACCTAATCGGCGTAACTCGTCGATAAAAGCTTGTGTACCAGCTCTCATATCATCCATTGTTTTCACTTCTACGTCAGCAGCCCAAACTGTAGCACTCTTATCACCGCGATTCCAAAAATCTTGTGCTTCCTTCTTCGCATCAGCAATTGAAATAAAGCGACAGAATCCATAGTTACCAAATGGAATATTTCTAGTTTTCATTGCTTGGACATAGTTTTTATATAAAGGATCTACATAATTTGATCCATCTTGTACCCTAGCGATTACGAAATCTAGTTGTGGAGCTGCTACATCCCAGTTAATGTTACCGTTCCATTTTGAAATATCTACAATATAACCCATTGCTTAACACCTCCTTTATTAGTATTATATTCAGAGCTCGTCTTATTGCTCTTCCTCTCCTAAAAATTCAATAGTATTTGCTAGTACATATATACTACAAGTGTCTTCAACAAAGACAGTAACTCATTTCCATTAAAAAAGAAAATTATAGCTATACGAATCGTACTATTTGTCCCCATAATTACATCCGGTTGAGTAGTTGCTTTAAAATTAAAATAGCATCACCTTGTTTGGTGATGCTTTTAAAATCAATTTTTCTTCTAGAGCACGAATCCAATCACTATAACCGCTTCTCTAAAAAGTGTTGACTATATCCTTTAGGATGATCTTCAACAACACCATATTCTCGGTAGCCGTGCTTTTTATAAAAATCTGGCGCTTGAAAACTAAATGAATCTAATAATATTAATCTACACCCTTTTTCCTTCGCGATGTCTTCGATTTTATGTAACAGTTGACTGCCATAACCATCATGACGAACTGTTTCATCAACCCATAAAAAATCTATATGAAGATGATAAAAATACATCGTTCCTGTTACCCCACCAAATATTTTTCCATCCTCATCTTTTACTACGAAACTTACTTGCTCCATCGGCTGTTTTGCTTCATCTTTTAAAATCGACATGTTATATTGAATTACTTTATTTTTTATGTATTCTCCTTCAGTTCGAGTACCACTTTCTATATGTTTCATATATTTCTTCCTTTCAACTTAGTAAGCTACCTTTAATTTTTACTTTTTTTCTTTAAAATAGTAATAAACACGAATCCACCATAAGTAATAAAGCATGAAAAGCCAATTATCCCTGGTACAGAGACATAGCCTATTCTTATATAACTTATAACAGCAAAAATAACTATAGACAATAAAATAGATGGCCAAAATATAAGTGCTGTTTTTCTTCGTCTCTGTTTCGATGTACTTTCTTTCTCTTTAGAAATACGTGTGCCAAAAAGCAATACTATACAAATGAGGATTGCTGCAAAGTAAATCGTATCTAATGACAGATTATGATCATAAATCGCAATTCCAACTTCAATAGCGATAATCGTTAAAATTAATATGATGATTGTTGAAGTTTTTAAGTTTCGTTTCAATTTTCATACCTCTTTTTATATTGTTTTATCACATTCTTAAATTTCGATATAGAATATTAAAAACCTTTTTTGTTACATGATATTTATGCATACAATAAAAAAGATAGCATGAAATTTCCCCATGCTACCTTTCTAAAATACTTAATTCGCATAACGCAAACATTTACTCTTCCGTAGGCTTTTTAGGACCATTAAGCTTCAATTGATAAAAAGTTAAATCTAACCACCTATTAAACTTATAACCAGCCTTCTTAATTGTCCCCGCATGAACAAATCCATAGTTTTCATGTAAGGCAATGCTTTTCTCATTTTCTGCATCAATTCCAGCAATTAAGGTCATATATTCCCTTTCTTTTGCAACTGTGATCAATGCTTGCATTAATGAAGTTCCTATCCCATTTTTTCTATATTCCTTATGAACGTACACAGAATGCTCAATTGAATATTTATAGGCAGGCCAAGCTCTAAACGGGCCAAATGTCGCAAATCCTACTATTTTATTATCTAATTCACATACTAAAATCGGATAGCCGTTAGCCTTTTTTTGTTCATACCAATCTATTCTATTTTCAAGGGTTACAGGTTTATACGTATAGACGGCTGTTGTATTCAATATAGCATCATTATAAATATCTAAAATGTATGTTACATCTTGTTTCCTTGCTTCCCTTATCATCACTTTCTTCCTTTCCTCTAATTTCACTCCTATATACGAATACGAGCTTTTCGGAAACCATCAAATATATTTAGCGCAGCAGACAAAATGTAAATGATAATACCTCCACCAATTAACCACTTTTTAACTTCCTCTGGAGAAGTAGTAAACACATTTGCCACATACGCAATAAATCCTTCATTAAATAAATGCGGATTTACTACAATTACAATGAATACTATTGTTCCAACTATTTGAAGAATAGCATTCCCAATTGCCAGCTTTTTCGTCCATTGTCCTTGTACTAACTTATAAAGAGATATACCTATTTCAAACACAATCACAATTACAACGATTGGCCAATACTGAAGTAACACATCTTGATTAAAAGTTGCCGCGACAAACTTCAATCCGCTTTCTGTACCATGATATACACCTACAAGATGGTTCGCATAAAAATAAAGTGTTGCCCATATTGCCGTCCACATTAACCCGCCAAATACTTCGAACTTTGAGATCGACTTTTTCTTTGGAACATACGAAGTATTTTTCAAATCATCAGGCGTCCACTTTTTTAAACTTGTCGTCAACGGTTGAGTGCCTTTGTCTTTATCTGTTCTTTCTAAAATTGCAAATACAAGTGTCAACCAGAAAAATACATGGAGGCCTACTTCGATAATTTCCCCAATTCCTTTACCTATCAGATTTAAAATAACATTTAATACCGCTTGCTCACCATCATATCCTACAAAATTTTCTGCAACCATTGCAATGAGTGCGATAACAGCTGCAATCGGTATGATCATTTTTAATAATGTCGTATATACATCAAAATAACGTGGTCCAATTAAATACATCGGCCTATCTAAGTACCCATTTGCCAATGAAACTGGACTCCCCAATTTTTCAAGAACTCTTTTTTCATCATCTTCATTATAATCATCCGGTAACATATCCTCGATTGTTGACCGTAGTTCAAGAATAATATCTTCACGATTTTTTTCAGGTAATCTCTTCGCTACTTCCTCGACGTAAATATCAATCAAATTCATTCTTGTCCTCCTCCTTTAATAATTTATAAAGTTCTTTCGAATCCTTTATCCATTCCTTTTTCAACTGCAAAAATATCTCTAATCCGTATTCACTTAAAATATAATACTTACGCGGTCTACTCTCCGTTTTATCCCAACTACTCGTCACTAGCTCCTGCTTTTCTAATCGGCGAAGTAGTGGATATAACGTACTTTGATCGATTGTAATCCCTGATTGCTCCAATAATTGGACAAGTGAATACCCATACTGCGGTGTTCTTAACTGGCTTAAAACCGCTAATGTTAATGTACCTCTTCTTAGTTCAGTAATTAACGAATTTAATAAAGCATCCATTCACTCACCTCATTTTCATTACTATATGTCATACAGTATGTGTTTTATACTATGTATCGTACAGTATTAATGTGATAAAAACAATACGTATTTACAAAAAATAGAAAATAAAAAAGCACAAACTATATATTTTGTGCTTTTCTGGCTAATTTAAATGCTTATAACAATTTTAATTTTGTACCTCTTGTAATATAAACTCTCCTTTTTCTTTAATAAATGGGGTAATATTTACAACTGATTCAATATGAATTACTCCGTATACATGCGGATATTCTTGACCGTTAAAAGCAAGTTCATATTTTATTTCTGCTTTTATTAAGGATGGATCAATTGTAAGTAATAAAACATCTTCTTCATGACTAAAATATTTTTCAGCAACTTCTAAAGCTTGTTTTAAAAATGAACAATGAATAAATCCTTCTTCTTTTAGTGAAGTTTCATTAATTTCTCCATTTATCTTTGCGATTTCCCAATTTCTTTTTGTTATTACTTTTGTGATCATTGTTATTTTCTCTCCATGTCTTTATATAGAAAAACAAGAGGTTCTTCTTTTTGTTACTAGAAACGCCTCTTGTTTTTCATATTTATTGTATTCCTTTAATTAAAGGCGATGCTTCCCCGCTATGGAAAATCCATAAATCATGAAGTGACCTTGTACATCCGACATATAGTAACTTCGCATCATGTTTCATATTTTTATAATGTTCTTCATCAACATCGATTAATAGAACCGCATCAAATTCTAGCCCTTTTGCCAAGTATACAGGTACTACTGAAATACCACCTTCATATTTACTTTGATCTGCTTCAATGACGTTTACGGCCAATCCTGCTTTTGTTAATTTCTCATATATATCGCGGCATTCATCTTCTGTTCTTCCTATTACCGCAATTGTTTTCACATCTTCGTTTTGTAGATATTTTAACGTCTTCATAATCTCATTAAATTGATCTTCTGCATGGATTACCTTAACATTTTCACCACTGCGAAAAACTGGTGTTGCGAGCCCAACTGGAATCTCTGCGTTTTTAATTATTTCGTTCGCAAATTCTATAATTTCTTTTGTAGAACGATAACTTCTCGTCAGTTCATAATAACCTGTTTCTTGGAATACTTCCTTAAAAGCACCCCAATCTTCAATCCCTTGATAATCATAAATTGCTTGAGATAAATCACCTAATATAGTGAAAGAATTACCTAGTGTAATTTCTTTTAATACATACACTTGGAATGGTGAGAAATCTTGCGCTTCATCAATAACGACGTGATGGAATTTCTGTCCGATTTCAATACCTGTTATGCGGTGATGTAAGTAAATTAAAGCTGGTAAATCTTCTACATACACTTCTTTTTTACGACAACTCTTTTCAGTTTCTTTCACAAGTTCTTCAGGCAATACTTCGAGTATTTCTTTACTTTTCAATATTGAACTATAAAGTGAAAGTGGGCTCATTTTCGGCCAAAACTTCATATATGTGTTCAATCTCTTTGTCGCTTCTTTTTTTAATAATTTCTTCTCGTTTGTTTCTCCATACTTTTTCAGTTCAATTTCAATCCAGCGCTTCATTCGGCCGACTAATCTTTCTCTTCTTTTCTTTAATGGATAATGTTTATATTCAACTTGCATCCATTTTTTTATGTCTTCTACTGGAATAATAGCTTTGTCCCATGCCTCAAAATCACTTGTTGGTATTAATTCTTTTTCAAATTGAACCATTCTCTCTTCAATAAAGGACTTAAATTCCAGCGTGCCTTTCAATTTACCGAGCATAACCTTTACTTCATCACGATTAATAGAAAAGGCTTCTTTCAACTTTTCTTCTGTTTGCTTTAGTTTCACAGAATCATCTAACGTACGTAATGCCCAATCTGGAAATGTTGTTTGACTAATATTCCCTACACCTAATTCAGGAAGCACACTCGAAATATAGTCTAAAAACAGACTATTCGGAGCGAATACAATCATTCTCTCAGCTTCTAATTGTTCACGATATTCATAAATTAAAAAAGCAAGGCGATGTAAAGCGATCGTTGTTTTTCCGCTTCCTGCAACCCCTTGAATTAATAATGGTAAGTTTCTTTCCGCACGAATAATATCGTTTTGCTCCGATTGTATTGTCGAAACAATATCCTTTAGTTTATTATCTTTATTCTCACCTAATCGATATAGAAGAAAATCATCGGCATGTGAGACATCTTCATTTCCTTTTACATATGTATCAACAACACGTTCTAGTTCTCTTTTTCGAATAGAGATGTTTCGCTTTAAATACACATCACCTTCTACTAATCCGTCTGGCGATTGATAAAATGCTAATTCATCTCCACCGGTAAATGAATAAAACATACTTGCAACAGGTGCCCGCCAATCTATTACAATTGGTTTCATTGTGTCTTTATGTGAAACACCTACTTTACCGATGTAGATCGGCATAACATCTTCCTTGCCATCCTCTTGAAAATCTAATCTTCCAAAGTACGGTTCTTGTACACCGATACGTAAATTTTGCCTATTAGATTCTCTCATACTTTCTAGAATTTGTTCTTTAAAATCATCTCCATAATAAACCGGAATGTTTTCGAGCTGTTCTAATTGATCATCCATCGTACGTAATGTATCTTTCATCCTTTGTAACTCTTCTTCAAAAATGTTGTTCATTTGATGATTCCCTCCTGTCCGTTCTAATTTTTCAGTCGAAATACAATTGTATTAAAAATCCATTTATAAAGTCAATAGTTTTAGTAAGAATTTTCTAAAATAAAGAAGAGTAGAGATTAATCCCTACTCTTCTTTATTTTAATTCGGTACGCCAAACATTCATTTAAAGTTGTTAATTCTTTATATTTCTCTTTTTCAAAATCATATGCTCCGCCTGGGAAGAATCCTACAATACTTAAACCAGCTTCAGCACATAGATTACTAATCTCATCTACCGTATAACATCGTAAAGACTGTGTAACTATATCATTTTGATTATTAGGATGCCACCAATGATCTAACATTCTTTCATTTATACGATCATATTCGTATTTTCGCATAGCTGAGCTTAAAGACATTTCTTGTCCACTTACCTTTTTCCAATAAAGTGGTTGATAAATATCAATAAGTGCACATCCATCATCCTTCATCCAGTTTTTAATCCGTTTTAATAGAATCAATTGCTCATCATCTGATCCTACACCAAATCCGTCTAAATAACTAACAATATCAAACTTTTCTTCAAAATTAATTTTATAAAAATCAGCGCAATGAATATCTATATCATTAGTAGAATGTTCTTTTGCAAACATAACTAACTCTGGTACAAGCTCAACAGTAGTCATTTTTACTTGTAACTTAGACATCGCCCTTGCAAATCCACCATTTCCTGCTCCTAGTTCTAACATTGACTGAAATGGATGTCCAATTTGTTCTTGAACTTCTTTCGCAACCTGTTCTAACCAGCTTTCTGTATTAATATCGTAATTGGATAGTTCGAATTGTTTTTCGTAAAATTCTCTCACATCTAATTCATTCATTATTATTCTCCTCCTGCAATAGATTTTTCTTCTACAGGTGAGAAACTAAATTTCTGACACCCATGAAAAAAGGTTATTATTCTCTATATTTACAATTTTATCAAAATAATAAGAATATTTAAAGTAACAATATAAAAAGCAGATAATGATTAATCCCACTATCTGCTCTATGGCTGCTATTATTTTTCTTGTTGATACTCTACCCAATCACCAGAAATGATAACTTTCTTTAGCATCTCTTTATCTTGAGCGACATACACAAATGCACGTATTATTCTATCTCCTAAATAAATCGTTTCGGTGATTCGGTCATATAAATCACTTTCTGTATTACCTGTATATTCTTCAAGTTCATCTAATTTTTGCAGAACAACCTCATTTACTTCATAAACTTCTCCGTATACTTTGTCCTCATTTGAACAAATCATTGCCGGATACCCCTCGTTTGTATCAAATAATTTACCATACGTCCATGCTCCGTCTGCGATGCATATTGCACCTTGCATAAAATGAGCATTCGTTTGCTCTTTTCTTAATGTGCCATACACGAAAACGTGATGCATATATCCCCTATCCCCTTTATATATCTCTACTTTCTAAATTGTAAATATGCACGAATCATAAAGTAACTCACTTCATTTGGAAGTTGTTCCTTAATTGATTTCAGACCACCTTCTGCATTTTGCACGGCAGTTTCAATCAGTGATTCATATTCTGCAGGAACAAAACTGTTCCAGTCTATTTCCATTCCATCTTCAAAAGAGCGAATTAAATGATTTTCAATTGTTTGTCTTGATAAACCACGTTCTTTCGCAATTTCATCTAGATCAATGCCTTGTTTATACATTTCATACGTTTCTAAATGAGAATTTGCTGAAGCTTTCCCTGACTTTTTCCGCTCTGTCACCACTTCTGTTTTAACTGTTTCAGCATAGTTTGGATTGTCCTTAATAAAGTGCTGAACTGCTTGTAAGAAGTGAGAACCATACTTCACAAGTTTATGTTCGCCGATCCCTTTCACAGTTAAAAGTTCAGAGTCACTTTGTGGCATTTTTGCACACATATCCTTCAACGTTTGATCAGAGAAAATAACGAATGGAGGTACACCTTCTCCTTGCGCAATTTCTTTACGTACTTCGCGAAGTACTTCAAATAAAGGATGATCTTGAACAATTTGTCTTGTCTCTACTCGTTCTTTACGTAAAACATTCTCTTTACCTAATAATACTTCTTTCCCTTTTTCCGTAACTTTTAATGTCGGATACGTACCATGTTCTACTGCAATTAACTCATCTGAAATTAGAAACTCAATAAATTCACTAACTTCTTTTACACTACGATTTGATAGTAACCCGTATGTTGGTAAAGTATGAAAATTGAATTCAATAACTTTCTTATTTTTCGAACCAGTTAAAACTTGTGCAATCATTTGTTTTCCAAATCGTTGGTTCGTTCTAATCATGCAAGATAGAACCATTTGTGATTCTCTCGTCACATCGATACTTTCCCGGTCGTCCGTACAATTTCCGCAGCGGCCACAATCTTCTTTCGGTTCTTCTCCAAAGTATTGCAAAATAAATGATTGTAAACATTGTTCTGTATGACAATAATCAGTCATATTTTGCAGTTTTTCAAGTTCATTTGAAAATCGAGATTCACCTGTCGATTGATCAATTAAAAAGCGCTGTACTTGCACATCCTGAGAAGAATATAGCAATATACACGCACTATCTAATCCGTCACGTCCAGCACGTCCTGCTTCTTGGTAATAACTTTCCATGTTTTTTGGCAGTTGATAATGGATAACGTAACGAATATTCGATTTATCAATCCCCATCCCGAATGCAGATGTCGCTACCATTACACTCACTTCATCACGTAAAAAGAGTTCTTGCTGCTCATTTCGATCGGTATCACTCATACCAGCATGGTATTTTGATACCGAAACTCCCGCTTTCATTAAATCTTCATACAACTGATCAACTACTTTTCTAGTAGCTGCATATATAATCCCAGATTCCTTTTGATTTTGACGAATATAATCCGCTAAATATGCATTACGATCTTGTCCTTTAATAACAGAAAATGATAAGTTCTCGCGCTCAAACGTTGTCATAATCGTATTTTCTTGATTAATTCCAAGCGTGTTGCAAATATCTTCACGAACTTGTGGTGTTGCCGTCGCAGTTAAAGCTAATACAAGCGGCTTTTCTGGAAGATAATCTAATATGCGATGTATATGTAAATAACTTGGACGGAAATCATGTCCCCACTGCGAAATACAGTGCGCCTCATCAATTGCAATCATCGGGATTTTCATATCGATAAGTTGGTCAACAAACTCCATTGAATCAAGACGCTCAGGCGCTACATAAAGTAACTTATAATGTCCTTGTTTCGCTAATTGAATGCGTTGATTCGCTTCTGTAATTGAAATAGAACTATTAATATAAGTAGCTGAAATACCGTTTTGTACTAATGTATCTACTTGGTCTTTCATAAGTGAAATCAAAGGTGAAATAACTAATGTCGTTCCTTCGAATACTAATGCGGGAATTTGATAACAAATTGACTTACCACCACCCGTAGGCATAATACAAACCGTATCTTTCCCATCTAATACATTTTTAATTGTTTCATCTTGTCCTCTTCGGAATGACGAATAACCGAAATAAGACGCTAAAAGTTCTTGTGCTTTTGTAAACAAAAAAGAGTCACCTGCTTTTCTATATCTTTCATCTATTCCTATTATATCATCACTTATGCGTCATGAAAGTGATGAATACATGACTAACAGCTTGCTTTTTCATTTTTTATGCTTTTCTACGTTTTAAAGGTTGTTTAGCAACGGTGTTTTAATGGCTATTTATGTTTATAAATTTTAAAACATAAATAAAGCACATATAAAATGAATTACAAAATAAATATACATTTTATTACCCTTCCTTGAATACTACTAATCTTATACATATGAATTCAGGAGGTTACTATATGAAGCAGCAGAATATTAGTTCCATCAAGCAGAAAACAGTACCGAACCAACTCCAATTTTCGAATCATGATGCGTGGAAATATGAATCGTATTATAAATACCAGCCATTATTTTCTTATAGAAAGCTTTTCCATTTTTTTCTCAACTTTTTAAACGTTAATGTGTATGTGATATATTATCCATAATAATTTTCTCAATATATATCTTATAGACTTACTATAATACAGCTGTTATCATATGAAATATTCTGTTGGATAAACCCCTTAAGTTGACCTGCTTATAAAAGCAGGTCTTTTTTGATTATTATACATTTCAGTACACTTTTAGATACACTTGTATATCTTTTCTCTATTTTATAACCATACTCCACTCACAACAAATGATAATAGTAACGAGATGTAAAATATAAGTTCTTAACATTTATTGAAGTAATTCTTTTTTTCTCAATACACAAAACGAATTTCACTTATTACTATAAAAGTACTCCAGATGAGTTTTTGCTCATCAACATTATCTAGTTAACGGGATCTGCTGCGGGAAGCTGATCCCATTGACTTTATTAAAGACCCACTTTCATTTGGACACATTTACCAGGTTTTTTAAATAGAATTTTATGATAACATTACTTAGTCGAGTCCGACATCTCGGCAATACCCTTTTGAGGCTCTGCAACTTCCCTTGCAGAGCCTTGTTTATTTTTATATTCATTTTATTTGTATATACCACAATAAAATTCTGCATCTTTTTCCATATCAATTTCTGAAATTAATTTAGGACACGTAACTAAAAATAAATTCCCATCATACTTTGAGTTATACATGTTCAAAGGAGTGTTACCGTTTATGTATTCTTATTGGCAATCGTATTACTCCCCCTATCATAACCCTTATGTACACTTTGATACATCTGTACGTAATTACCGAATTAGTAAAAACGAGAACTTTTTAAAAGGTTATATGCGTTCTTTATGGGAACAACATGTCGCTTGGACGAGATTAGCTATTATTAGTATTGTCTTTAATTTACCAGACGTAAACGTTACAGTTGGGCGACTTCTTCAAAATGCAACACATATGGGACTGTCACTTGAACCATTCTATGGTGAAGATGCTGTAAAAAAATATAGTGCACTAATTAAAGATCACTTAGTCATTGCAGCGGATCTAGTTAAAGCCGCAAAAGCAGGTGATCAAAATGCAGCTGCCGCTATACAGAAAAAATGGTACGCTAATGGTGATGAAATTGTGGCGTTTCTTACTAGCATCAACCCATATATAGAAAAAGAAGAATTCAGAAAAATGTTTTATGAACATTTAGCACTTACGAAAGCAGAAGCGCTTGCCTTCCTAAATAAAGATTTTGAAGCAAGCGTAAAACTATACGATAAAATTGAAAAAGAAGCATTAGAAATGGCTGATATGCTAACAAATGCAATCGTAAAACAATTCCCACAAGTGTTTCAATAATAATAAGCCGATTTGAAAAAACAAATCGGCTTATAAAACTTTCTATCAATGAAATTTCACCTCTCCTCTTTACATTTAACGTATATCGATATATTTTATTAATATCCGTTTTTTATAGGAGGAAATCTTTTGATTAACGCCATTGGTCTCGTATTTATCCTCACAAATAAACACGAGAAAAAGAAGAAAGTTTATCTGAATGAAAAATTCGCATTAATAGACATTATTGATTCTAAAGAAGTAATTGATGATGAAGGGAACTCACTAGTAGAACTAACATGTAAATACAGTATTTATCTAGATGAAAAATATTACTGTAAATCTCTCGATGATTATACTGGACAAGTATTTCCGTTCTTGAGCGCTAAAATAGGAAAAGGTCTTCTCAGAAACTTAAATTACTATTTCTCTTACGTTGATGCCTATGATAAAAAACCACCCGTTAAAGAAATTAGGCCACTTATGAAACAAGTAACGAACAGATAGCAAAAAATACTAAAAAAAGAAAGCATCTAACTTCGGATGCTTTCTTTTTTGAATCCAGAACTCATTAACTTCTATCCTTCTTCTAAAAGTATGTATCTAGGCATACTTTTAATTAAAAACATTGGAGGATTAAACTAAATGAAATACTCAGAAACGATTGTTAGTAAACGGCTTCGAACACTTAAAATATCTAGTATATTTATTATGCTAGTTTTAATTGGATGGCTTGGATATACAAAATTACTTTATGAAAACGGATTTCTTCAAGAAAAGAAACTTTCAGTTGAAGTAATGAATACTAGTATTACAGGTGAAATTGAACAAAGTTTCCATGTAAACTTACAAGGTTACCGTAAAACAGACGTTGATACTATTATAGATGCAAGTAAAACCGATCCGAGCGAACTATCTTTAATTGAGATTATCAATACATCTTGTTCACGAGATTGCATAGGTGAACCATTGGCATATGTAAACTCAAACGATGGATATATCTTTTATAAGGAGTCTACCGGAACTAATGTTGCTTTAAAAATCAAAAAACAAGACTCGTGGGAAATCGTAAAAAAATCTGTTCAAGACGGAATATAACATTAGAAAGTTAAAGAGTACGTAACGTACTCTTTTTTATTATTAATACTCTTCATGTTTACAATGACATTTCGGTTTCTCTTTACAATTACATTTTTCACAATCACACTTCGGTTTTTCCTTACAGCAACACTGATCACAATCGCAGTTTGGTTTCTCTTTGCAACGACATTCGTGACAATTCCTGCATTTACATCCACATCTTCCGAACAGTGAACTACCCACCACTTAGTACCTCTTACGAGCTTACTTGAAGTAGGGCTTCTCGGTTCATCGCTACTTTTGATAGCTAACGAATTTGTCCTAGAACAGCCGAGCTAACTCCCTTGTTCCAAAGGTTATTTTGTCACTATTTATGCCAACACTAATAAGCGGATGGCTTCTTTTTTGATATTGATCGCTGCGTTATAGTCACGACTGATTGTGAGTCCACACGAACACGCATAGGTGCGTTCACATAATGGCATTTCTTTTTTATTTCCACAATTACTACACATCTTTGTAGAAGGAAACCATTTATCTATTTTTACAAGCTGTTTTCCTTGTTCTTGTAGCTTATATGCTAAAAATGTCGTGAACATCCTCCAACCGTTGTCCGCTACACTCTTACCAAATCTAAGTGCTCGTGACATTCCTTTCATATGTAAGTCTTCGATTGCTACAACGTCAAAACTCGTAGCTAATTCTTTAGACTTATGATGAAGAAAATTTTTACGTTGATTGGCGACCTTTTCATGCAATTTCGCTACACGAATGCGTTGTTTATTCCAGCGCTCTGAACCTTTCACACGTCTTGCTAATACTCGTTGTGCCTTCGCTAATTTCTCTAACATCTGACGATAAAAGCGAGGATAATTGGCTTTCTCATCTTCGCTACTCACATACAATTCAGCCATTGCGAAGTCTAATCCAACTACAGTTTGTACTTCTTTTTGTACAATCTCTTTTTCATATTCAGTCAAGATGGACACATAGTATTTACCAGTAGGTGTCATCGAAATCGTACACGATTTGATGATATGTTTTGGCGGGATTTCTCTATGTTGCTTCAGTTTCACCATTTTCAACTTTGGTAATTTGATATAACCATGAAATAACATAATATTTCCGTTTACTCGATTCGTTGTATAGGAGTTTCTACTCTTTTTACTTTTGAATGTAGGAAAATCACTTTGACCACTAAAAAAATTCTTATACGCAGTTTGCAAGTTTAATTGCGCGTTGGCCAATGCTAAGGAATCGACTTCTTTCAACCATTCATACTGCGCCTTGTATTTCGCAGGAGTAGGGAATTTTTGTTTCTTCAGTTCTTCCTTGTTCTCTTTATATTTTTCATATACTTCTATTCGTTCAGCCAGCATTTTGTTATACACAAAACGTACACACCCGAAGGTTTTTCGTATGAGATGTGCTTGTTCTTCTGTCGGATACAGACGAAATTTATACGCCTTATTCTGCTTTGGCATATCCATTCACCTCATTTTCCGCTTCATATTCCATAAGCTATGACGGTGATCACACAACCTGAACACTACAAGATTATTATCTACTTTCATTGTTATACCAAAATCCCCCTCTTATTGAAGTAAATCAAGAGCAAGACCATAATGGTTATAAAATGATTGTTAAAAAAATTGAAATTGCTGATAAAGAAACACGAGTATATTTCGCGGCTAAAAATGACGCAACTGCAGCGTTTAATTTCTACGATTTTAACTCCAAATTAATCGTAAATGGTCAACAACTAGAATACCAAGACAACTATGAAGCAAAATACCCTAAAATCCCACAAGGTATGATGCCTGGCGTAACTAGTGATGCTGTTTTAACATTCCCTAAACTCCCAATTGAGCAAGGTGAATTACAATTAATACTAGAAGGCTCGAGTGAAAATTATGATATAACTCTTGAACCATTCAACTATAAAATTAAGTTGTAAATAATAAAATCGACTCTTTTTTGAGTCGATTTTATTATTTACCATTGAAACACCAATTACTTTTCTACTATAGTTCCTTCCCTTCCCCAACAGCCCCTTTCAACCTCTGCAACATATATCCAATTCCTTTACATCCTTCTAACGGATACGTAATAATTTCTTCTGGATACAGTTGTGTCACTACTTTCTTATGCTTCTTCCCTGCAAGTAAAACTATTTCATCAAACTGAAGCAAGTCTTTTTCAATCATCTGTTGTTTTAATTGCTCCATACTAATAATTTCATCGCTCTTTGAATCGAAAGCAAGATCATAGTTTTCTAATACAATATCATTTGGTCTTAAAAATCCATGCTTCGCCGATAAGATAACCCAATTCTCGAAAAACATAGTTGCATACGCCTGACATGCTTTTCCGAACGGGCTAATATATACATCCTTTGCCTCCATCGGTCCGTAATCTGGATACTTATCCCAAATTTTCTTTTTTCCGCATGGAATTATGCATAACCTTTTCATCGTTATTTCTTACCTCACTTCTAACTTTTTAAATATAAAAATATAGAATTCCCTACTTCTTCATACTCAGCTTCTATATCTCCAATCCCCACTACGTTCCAACCATTATTTGTTTCTATTGGCTTTTCATTCATTATAATATGAACTTGTGTCATATTTTTAAAATCTTCTTCAAAAGATGCTAAAACAGGTTGATCTATCATATATGTTTTATTATGTATACTCACACTTAAAAAGGTTTTATGTAATGCTTTATTTCCGTTTAAATTTACATTCATTGGATTAAACATGTTTAATTTCATATTACCTACAATATACAGATGATACCCTTTTTCTTTATAGAATTGTTTAAAATCCTTGTCTCTTTCGTTTTGAACAAAATGAAGGATTTGCTTCGTTTCTTTACTTATTGCAATTTCATTATTAAAACTCAAATCCACATTTATATTTTGTTTTAAAAAGGCATATAACGATTTATCACTATTAAAGAAGCTCGTTTTCCAGTTAGGAAGGATTTCATCTAATAATAAACATAAAAGCATTCCTGAGCTATAGCAGCTCTTCCTAATGTTATAATTAGCTTCATATGCATCTAAAATAAATCCGCTATATTTTCGTAATGTTTCGCTTTCATCCTTTTCACATATTGCATTGTAAGCGTTCATTTCTACATACCAAGCAGGCCCCTCTATACTTTCAACCATACACTCATATGTTATAAACTCTTCTTTCATAAAACTAGTTCTTTGCTCTCTTAGTTCAATAAATTGCTTAATATAATTATATTTCTCAGCTTGTGACTTACAATGCACAGCATCATATAAACACATTCGTTCATTATTTCGCAATTGTATATTTTCTTCTAATATAGGATATAGAAATCCTAGAGATTCATTTGGAAATCTACTTTCTTTATTCAAATATTGATAGCAATGAAAAAGTTCATGCACCACAATCGCAAGTAAACTTTCATAATCTTTATGCCTATTCATATTCACGATGGCAGTTGGATAATCTTTTAATAAGATACATGTATCAGCCTTAAATTGGTCATCTCGCTTTAAAACGGCATACTCACCATCATCTTTCAAAAATAATGGATGATGAAATACATACACATGCTCATCATTATATAATGCAAATGCAGCCCTATTAAAACCAGGCCAAAGCGTATTCAATAATTCTATACTTACATCTTTCTTTATTCGATTTAATATATTGTTCATTATATGTAACACCCCTATATCATTCTACATACACCTATTCTATTCCACTTAATAACAACCCTTTTATTTACATAAATGTTAGAAAAACATATATCTTTTCTCAAACCATAATGTATTATACAAATATACATGTGATGATTTTATGAAAAGGAGGTGAACAAATGAAAAATATAATCCCTGCGCTAGTACTCTATATTATCGTTTGCGTAATCGCTATGATTGCTCCAGCATCTGAAGGCTATAATCATGTTGGCTGGAAATTGTTTGTTGGGCAAGCATATGCTATACCTATTTTCCTCATTACTGCAATTATTACATTTTATATAAACAAGAAAAAATCTACGAACAAACAGTTATAAGGATAGCAAATGCTATCCTTATTTTAATTCATTTATTAGATCAAAAATTACACTTGCAGTACTTTCTATCCTTTCTTCCGAAAAGTCAAACGTAACACCTGTTTTTTCATATATTTCTTGTATAGGTAAATTCCAATCTGCATTCGCTCCCTCTTTAAAGAAAGCAATCGCTTTTTTTGGATCCTCTCGATAAATTTGAAACAATTGCATTGCTCCTATTTGCGCAATTGCGTATTCAATTTGATAAAAAGGAAACTGAACATAATGAAATGACTCTAACCAGCTTGCACCGATTTCATCTTCTAATCCTGCAATATTGACTGATGAATATTGATACCTTTTACATACTTCAGCGTATTTCTTATCACGTTCTTCTGGTGTATGGTTTGGATTTGTATAGAGCCAGTGCTGGAATACATCTCCTGCAATTGACGCCATTAATAAAGACAAAGCACGATATAATTGTACGCGCTGCACTTCTTTATATTCATCCTCTTGCTTATAAAAGATATTGAGCTTATCCATTACTAGCAACTCAAGACCTATGGAATAAAGCTCAGCTACCTCTTCACGAAGATATCTTTCTTGCATGCTACTATCATTGTTAAATTGTTTATAAAAATGAAATGCATGCCCCACTTCATGTATTAGCGCGTTAATTGCATAAAATGATGGACTAAAATTAGAATACACAAAAACCTCTTTACTATGAGGAAAGGTAAAACAAGCAGCTCCCGGTGCTTTATTTTCATGTTCTTCTACGTCAATTAATCCCGTTTTTCGTATATGAATAAATTTCTCATAAAAATATAAATCTGTCTTCCGAAATATTTCTTCCACCCCATTCAATAAATCAATAGCATTTTGGAATGGAGCTTTTGGTAATTTACATGGAGTAAGGTCCCAAGGGCGATATTTTTTTACACCGAGATTGTTTTTAGAAAGAATCCCCAACTGTTCCCATATTGGTACAACATACTTTTCTATAGATTCATGAAGCTTATAACACTCTTTAATACTATAATCTCTATTTTTTTGTTTAAAAGCATACTCACTATAATTATTAAATCCTGCATTTAAAGCGATCTCATTCCGCAATTGTATGAGTTCATTCATAATACAATCTATTTCTATTTTCACTATACATCTTGCTTCACATAAAGCGTACCAAGCTTTTTCGCGAATAGCTCTATTGGGGTTATCTAGTTTTGCTTTTACGTATGCATACGTCTTTTGCTCTCCTTCCCAATTAATAAATATGTTAGACATTATTTCTCTATATTTCGTAATAAGCTTTTGCTCTTTAATGGAAAGAGCAATGTTCTTGTCATTAAACATTTTACTTTTTATCAATCTTGCTTTTTTCATAAAACCGTATTTCTGCTCATTTAATAAGTCGGAAAACGGAGACTTTCTAAATTTCTGGTCAAATTTCGCATTGTATCTTTTTAAAAGTGGTTGAATTGTATTTTGATTATACATATGTAAATTACGTTTATTTCTGTCATTTGTATCTCTATACGTGCCAATTAAACTACTTGTTATCTCCTCTTCTATTTCAGCGGTTACACGCAGTTCATCCAAAAGCCAACTCTCTAATTCTGAAACAGAAGTAATATTTCGCTCTAAAAGTGACTGTAATTTACTCTCCAAATCATTAAGCATACACAATCCTCCTGTTTTAAAATTTTAATTTTCTGTTTTTTAGAGATAGAAAAGGACAAGTAGCCAATCCGACTACTTGTCCTTGCTGTGTATCTGTACTCAATAAAATTAAGCTTGGAATGCTTCTGTTAATACTGGTACGATTTGTTTTTTACGAGATACAACACCTTTTAAAGTAGCAGTGTTGTTTTCTAGAGATACGTTGTATGCTTTCTCAACAACGTTTGCTGCTTTACCGATCGCAAGACCGACAGAATCGTTAGTTAAGATATCAGTTACAACGAATAAGAATAGGTCTAAACCTTTTTCTTCTACTACTGCAGAGATAACTTTTTCAAGTTCCGCTTGGTGTACAAGAACGTCGTTTGTATCAACAGCGTTTACTTGTGCGATTTCAACTTTCGCATTACCCATTTGGAATTCTTTAGCGTCAAGAGAGATTAATTGCTCCATTGTTTTTCCGCTTAAGTCAGCACCAGCTTTTAACATTTCTAAGCCGTAGTTATCAGCATCTACACCAGCGATTTCCGCTAATTCACGAGCTGCTGCTACGTCTTGCTCTGTGCAAGTTGGAGATTTGAATAGTAAAGAATCTGAAATGATTGCAGATAACATTAAACCTGCAACTTCTTTACGAATTGTAACGCCATTTTCTTTGTACATTTTGTTTAAGATTGTAGCTGTACAACCAACTGGCTCACAACGATAATAAATAGGATCGCTTGTTTCAAAGTTAGCAATACGGTGATGGTCAATAACTTCTAACACACGAACAGACTCGATATCGTTAGCACTTTGTTGACGCTCGTTATGATCAACTAAAATAACGTTGTCCACTTCGCTTGCAACTGTCTCAACAAAACGCGGTCCTTCTACTTTAAAATGGTCTAACGCAAATTGAGTTTCACCGCTGATTTCGCCTAAACGTACAGGCTCAGCATTCATTCCTAATTCTTTTTTCAATTCTGCATAAGCAATTGCAGAACAAATTGCATCTGTATCTGGGTTTTTATGCCCGAAAACTAGTACTTTTTCCATGTTTTCCACCTCTTCATGAAAAGGATATCTTAAAGAAGCAAATATGACAATATTTAAAGCATAATTTTTTATAAATAATTGCACTTTCTTCTATATTTTTCATCGTTTTTCGTAAAAAAAGATCATCTAAAATGAATTAGATGATCAAAATGTATATTTTATTTAAAATAAGCTAGGAGCTTGCACTACATGATTTAGCGGAAAATTTGATGCTAAACCGTTATTTACAAGGTTAACATCTATAACTTGATAAAATGCATTCCCAGTATCTGCAATTTCCCAAACAGCTAAAATAAGGTGATATCCATTTCTATCAGTAGGTACATTCGCTTCATGAGTTACTGAAGTTCCTGGTCTTGTTCCCCCATCATTTTTCACATAGAATGGCACTAAATCTAAATCAGACCTTGTTAACGGCTTATTTGGATTCCAATCTTTTTTCGTAATATAGTATTTCCATTCTTTCGTACTATGAGGTGCGGTTAGTTTCCACTTGAATGTATTCGTCCCGCCGTTTAACGTAACTTTCTTCCACCTATCAACTGATTGAACGTCTAAAGCAGGAAAATGGCCTGCTCCTGCGATTTGTCCATCAGAAGGTCCTAATTGCGGGAATCCACCTATTCCTTCTACACTTTGCGGCTCGTATTGAATCGGTCCGCAATTTACATTTACCCCTTGCTTACATAAATAAGAACGGCTCGCTGGTGATTCAACATATCCATGAGCTGAAGCTTTTTCTGAAAAACCGAAAGTTAACAATCCCGTAAGTAATATACCACCACTTAATATAACTTTCTTCACCTTCTGTAAACCTTTCGTTCTCATCCCGTCATCCCCTTTCCCATAATAAAGCGAAAATAACTATAGTCGGCTAGTCATCTTCTCTACATCCATTATAAGTCAAGGAGTATAACGAAAAGAACCCTCTAAAAACTTTCTCAAATTCATTTAGTACATTATATAAATTTTATTGATACATTCAAATAACACCGCTAGAGAAATATAGACGGTGTTAAATATACTCAATTAAACTATTCGTTTATAAATAAATTACGAAATTGGCAAAGTTAGTCTAGTTATCAAATAGCCCTCTCCCTCTCAGATTTGCGGAAACTGGCTCCTTTCCGATTTCACGTGCCCATATAGATAACTGGCCGATATGATGGATTTCGTGGACAATGACATGACGTATTAACTCTCCGTGTGTACATTCAATGACTCGGCGCCTAATTGGTGCGTCTCTTGAGCTAATCGGCTCTTCATTGAAGTCAGCTTTTGAAAGTTTCCGAGAATCCATTTCATTTGTCCAAGAGGTCACAAATGGCTTCACTTTCCCGTGGTATTGAGCTGAAAGATTTTTCACTTTTTGTAAGCTGGCATACTCTTCAAACAATGGCTCCTCAGGCACTGATTCACCACGCAACCCTAAGATCCACATATATTCCACATCTACTATATGAAATAGGGTATGTAGTATACTGCCGAATCCACCGACCCGTTTCTTTACCAGTTCTTCGGCCGATATGTCTTCGCACCATGTAAACCAATCATCACGAACTTGCCAGTTATATTGAAACAGTTTCAACATCACAGCAACCTCCATCTTTTAGATTAACATTTAATATTCACCAAAAGACTTCAAAATTCCTATTTAAGTAATACCTCTTATACAACTGTTAAAACCTTATACAAATTGGCCCTCAAATTGAACATTCAATATGAAGTTAATGAATGAAAAGAAACCCCCTATTATACAGGGGGTTATCAATCTTTTTACAAATCAATACTCAGACCTAATAACAGATTTTCCGTTTAAAAATATCCCTCTTTTCAAATAAAAATACTAAATCATTTTATAATAAATAACCGTTGCATCTAAATTACCATTTGGAGATATTGCGTATTCTGGTATTTTTCCAACTTCTTTATAGTCTAATGATTTATACAATCTATTAGAAGGGTCTCCTTCTCTCGTATCTAGCACTATAAGAGACCTATTTTCTTGCTTTGCTCTTTCCTCTGCTTTTTGCATAAGCGAACGTCCAATACCGTTACGTCTAAAGTTCGGGTGAGTCATTAACTTGCAAATTTCAGCTCTATGAATCCCATTAGGCTTTGTAACTAAATGTAATTGAATACTCCCTGCCACTTCATTATTTATTTTAGCAACATACAAGATCACTTCTGGTGCTAAAACAGTTTCCCAATACTTTGTTGATTCTATTTGTTCCAGTGGAGGTAAAAAACCAATTGACGCCCCATCATCTACAACCGTTTTCAAAAGTTTAGAAAGCTCTTCCATATCATCATTTATTTGCTTAATCTCTTCAATTACTAAATTTTGCATTACTAATCCCCCTTTTGTTTCATTGTACCAAGTTTTAAGGAAGGAATAACAGGTTACTAAAAGGAAATATATATTTAGATAAAACATACTTATATAATGTATGGCAAGTGGAGGGATTAACCATTAGTAAAACAGGTTTTGACTTAATAAAACATGAGGACAACTTTAATCTTGGCTATGAAGATATCGAAGAGATATCTATGAGCTGTAAATTCTCTAACTGCACTCATACAAATGAACCACATTGCGCAATTAAAAAAGCTATTTCCGATGGATTTCTTACAGAAGAAATAATGAATTGTTATTATCGAGATAAGAATGAATTCGAATATGTATGTAAACAAAAGAACAAAACAAAAGCTATTGATTATATGAAACAATTGAAACTTTTTAGAAAATCTTAATACTAAATAAATAGTTGTTATTTCTCATTCCGACTAAATTTAAAATTCTTACTTTAATACATCACATACCAGATAATTTTTATACTCAAATTTAATCTCACGTAAAAGAACGTTTTAAACATAAAGTTTAAAACGTTCTTTTACATTCAATGCTTCTGATTTTTCAGTTCACTTAAACACTCTTGTACTAATGTTACCGCTTGACTCATTGCAGCTCCGCCAGCAAATGCTGCTGATACACCACATGCTTCCAGAATCTCTTTATCTGAACATCCTTGATCAAGACAACCTTTTGTATGATAAATGGTACAATATTCATCTTGCGTTGCTAGACTAATTCCTAATGCGATAAGTTGTTTTTCCCTTTTTGTTAAAGCGCCCTCTTGAAAACAAGCTTGCGTGAATGCATTATATGTTTCTGCAATTTCAGGATTTTGGTTTGTAAAACTACCGATACCTTCTTTATAATGATGTAGAACGTCATTTACTGAACTATGTTGTTCGTGTTCCATCTTATTATTACCCCCATTCAAATTATGTGTACCTATTGTAGTATGTGATGAAAAGAAGGTAATATACCTCATATAATAGAATGAATATTCAGTTTATTATAACTAAAATTTCAGACTATCATCCTCTACCGTTTGTTCTTTATAGTTTTTCCTTTCAATTTCTTTACTTCTTTCTTCCCAAAACGTTAAACCTTCAATTCCCACATTTTTAGGATCAAATACTGGATCTTTCCCTTCCTTTTTCTGTACTTCATAATCTTTTAACACTTTTAATGCGATTTTACTTAATAGTAGAATCGCAATTAAGTTTAACCATGCCATGCTACCGATTCCTAAATCTCCAAGATTCCATAAAAGCGACGCTGATTCTACGCTACCGATGTAAACCATAATTAAAAATCCAATTTTTAAAACTGGTTTTAACCAGCTATGTTTAAGCTCACGATCTAAATAAGTAAGTGTTGTTTCAGCGATATAGTAGTATGCGAGTAAAGTTGTAAATGCGAAGAAAAATATTGCGATTGAAATAAATAATGGACCAAACCCTGTCATAACAGTTTCAACTGCTTGTTGTGTATAGATTGGACCTGCATCAACATTCCCTATATTCTTTACTATAGCGCTTTTCCCTTCAGGTATAACATTATACATACCTGTTATTAAAATCATAAGAGCTGTCGCTGTACATACAACAATTGTATCGATATATACAGAAAACGCTTGAACTAACCCTTGTTTTGCAGGATGGGATACTTCAGCAGCAGCGGAGCTATACGTCGCTTCTCCAACACCAGCAACATTTGAAAATACAGCACGCTTTACGCCCCATGCGATCGCTGCACCGACGATTCCTCCAAACATTTCATTTACACCAAAAGCACTAGAGAAAATTAAAGCGAACATACTTGGAATTTCTGTTACATTCGCAATTAATACGATACATGTAACAATTACATAACCTATTGCCATAAATGGAACAAGCATTTGCGAAACGCCCGCAATTCTCTTTACGCCACCAAAAATGATTGATGCTAATAATATAACTAATAATATTCCAGTTATATATTTGCTAATGCCATTAGAGTTTTCAAATCCAACTGCGATACTACTAGACTGAATACCTGGTAATAAAACGCCATATGAAAGTGTTACAACAACCGCTACAATGACTGCAAACCATTTCATTTTCAGGCCTTTTTCAATGAAATATGGTGTACCACCTCGGTATTCATTCCCAACTTTACTTTTATACACTTGAGATAATGTTGATTCAACAAATGCACTCGCTGCTCCTAAAAGAGCCATTACCCACATCCAAAACACAGCTCCTGGTCCACCAAAAGCGATAGCTGTCGCGACCCCTGCGATATTACCTATTCCAACCCTACCTGATAAGGCTAAACAAAATGCTTGAAAGGATGAAATTCCCGTCTCCGAGCTCTTCCCTTCAAATAATAGTTTAATCATCTCTTTAAAATAACGAATTTGCAGAAAACGAGTGGCAATTGTAAAATACACACCTGCCCCTAATGCAAAAACAACTAACCCAATACTCCATACTTGCCCTACTAACCACTCTACTAATTGCTCCATCCAAATCCCCCTTAACATTCTTTTGAAAACTATTTTATATATAAGAAAACGGACAACTATTATTAAACCTTACAGTTGTCCGTATCTCTCATTATTTCATCCCTCTATTTATTAACAGTTAGATTCTCTATTACTTTATATTTACCCAAACGCTTTTCACTTCTGTATAGTTATCAAGCGCATATGAACCTAACTCACGACCGATTCCAGATTGTTTAAAGCCACCAAATGGTGCAGCTGCATTTTCTAAGTTATAATCATTAATCCATACTGTTCCTGCCTTTAATTTATTGGCAACTTGATGTCCTGTTTTAATATTTTGTGTCCATACGCCCGCAGCGAGTCCGTATGAAGAGCGATTTGCTCTTTCGATAACCTCTTCTGTTGAATCAAATGGAAGTACAACGACAACGGGTCCAAAAATTTCTTCCTTCACAATTGTCATATCATCAGTAACATTTGTGAAAACTGTTGGCTGTACAAAATATCCTTTTTCAAATGCCCGTTCACCACCAGCAGCAGCAGTAGCACCTTCTGCTTTTCCTTGTTCAATGTAATGTAGCACACGTTCTTGTTGCTTTTTAGATACGAGTGGCCCCATTTCCGTTTCCTTCTCCATACCTGCTCCAAGTTTTACGTTGTTCGCCATTTTTACTAATTCAGCTACGACTGTTTCGTAATGTTTTCGGTGAACGAATACGCGAGATCCAGCACTACAATTTTGGCCGTGATTATACATAATACCTTGGAATGCGCCGTTAATCGCTTCTTCTAAATCAGCGTCTTCTAAAATGATATTTGGTGATTTACCACCAAGTTCTAACGTTACATGTTTAATTGTTTCTGCAGATTGACGCATAATATATTTCCCTGTAACTGTTGAACCTGTGAAGGCTACTTTATCAATATCATGATGGTTTACGATTGCAGCTCCTGCTTCAGGGCCAAAACCTGGAACAAAGTTTACAACACCGTTTGGAAAACCTGCTTCTTTAAAGAGCTTCGCTGTATATAATAACGATAAAGGCGTTTGCTCTGCTGGTTTTAATACGATTGTACAACCTGTTGCTAGTGCAGCTCCCATTTTCCAAGAAGACATAACGAGTGGAAAATTCCAAGGAATAATTTGACCTACAACGCCAACAGGTTCATGGCGTGTGTAATTTAAGTAATCTTTTGAAATCGGAATTGTTTGCCCGATAATTTTCGTAGCCCATCCCGCATAATAACGATAATTTTCTACAGTCGCTGCAATATCATCATCCAGTGCTACTTGATATGGTTTTCCATTATCTAAAGCTTCTAACTGCGCTAATTCTTCTCCATGCTCTTCAATTAAGTCTGCTAATTTATAAATAAGGTGCGCTCTTTCAGCGGTAGTCATTTCTACCCAAGGTCCTGATTCAAATGCAGATCTTGCAGCTTTTACCGCTACATCAATATCCTCTTCTCGCGCTTCGCATACGACAGCTAAAACATCTTCTGTTGCTGGATTGTATGTCTCAAATGTCTTCCCGCTAATGGAAGGTACAAATTCACCATTAATAAACAATTTAATTTCTTCATTTAAAAACGCTTTCACGTTTGGTCTCAGCTCAATGTTTGTCGTTAACATATATGCTCTCCTCCTTATTTAAACAGCTGCATGAGCTGCAATTTTTGAAATAATCGTTTGAAGTTTTTGATCTTCTTCTTCAGTTAATCCGAGTCTCGGATAACGAGAAGGTCCCCCTGCTTGCCCGTGTAATTCCATTGAGCGTTTAACGATTTGTACATATTTTCCTGATCCTTCAAGAAACTTGCAAAGAGGTAAAATAGCATCGTTTATTTCCCAAGCTTTTTCTAATTCACCATTTTGGAAATGCTCATACATTTTCGTAACAAGTCCCGGCACGATATTTCCTGCTACTGAAACCCATCCCGTTGCACCTACTAAATAAGATTCCATAACTAAATCTTCAGATCCACAGAAGACTTGAAAAGCACCTTCGCCTTGTCGTACTAAATCTCTTGCTTTACGAATATCTCCGCTAGATTCTTTAATATGTGTAACATTTTCACATTCTTTTCCAATACGTAGCATGAGCTCTGTACTCATATCAACACCAGATGTAAACGGATTATTGTATAACATAATTGGTATATTTACAGCGTTTGAGATTTCTTTAAAATGAAAATAAATTTCCTCTTCTTTCGGCTTACAATAGTACGAGTTAATAATTAATGCGCAATCCGCTCCGTGTGCTTCTGCATGTTTCGTATATTCAATCGTTTCTTTCGTCGTTTCTGCTGCAGTTCCTACAATAACTGGAATACGGCCATCAACTTCTTTTAATACTGTTTCTACCATTTTAAATCGTTCTTCTTTTGATAAACTAACAAACTCACCTGTACTTCCATTAATAATAATGCCAGCTACCTTTTGATCGATAAAATAGTTTACGTTTTGTTTTACACCGTTCCAATTAATTTCTTGAAACTCATCCATCGGTGTGATCAATACTGGAAATGCCCCTTTAATTTTTTTCATATTTATCTCTCCCTTTACTATTTTAATAAAAATCCTGTCGGAAACGGATCTGTAGAGTCTAATAGAAACGTCTGCATCCCTGTAATAAATCCTCTACTTTCAAAGCGAAAAATGTATCCTTGTTCTTCTTTCTTCACTTGTTCCACTGTTATAAAGCTATTAAATATACTTTCATTTTTAAAAGGTTTATCCGCTATATAATCATTTTTAAATAATGTATGAACATAAGATACAATAGTAGAAACAAAACCAGGCGAACGTACGATAAAGTTATCTTCATGAAATGTAATCGACTTTATATGGTTCTTTTCTGTTTGCATAGATTCTACTAAAATAAGTCTTTTTATTAATGACTGTTTTTGTATAGCTTGAAGTGTAACTTCACTCCATTTTTTTAATTTAGAGATATTTTCAATACTGATTTCTGGTGAATATGCATCCTTTTCTACAACTGCATATACTTTATCTGCCTGAATGAGAGAGTAACTTATATTACCAACTTGTAAATTTTTCTCAATCATATAACATAGTTTACTTTCAAACGAAACAGATACAACTTCATCATTCTCTACATACGCATGGATTGAAAATATACCAGATAGCGTTTCAATTTTGTATTGGTTCGTCTCTCTCTTTTTTAAATACCCGCTTTCTAGTAACATCGTTATGACTGCGACAATCCCCCCATAATGAAGCGGAATGGATCCTTCATGATTAAAAAATAATACAGCTGCATCGACTTCCATATGAATAGAAGGAACGACAATACATCCATTTAATCCGATAAAACCACGTGGTTCATTTAATACAAGCTTCATTTCTTCTGCTAATTCACCTGAAAATTGTTCGTTTAATTGCTCTAAACTGTAGTAGTATTTGCATGGTACATCTTTCATTACACGAAATGCTTCACCATTTACATGTACGTCTACTGCTGTATACATTTTTTGAATGTTCATTTTACATCCTCCGTTTCATGTTCCATCGGCGGAATTAGCAAAAAGCCTTCTTTAAGTGGGTCCTTTTCATTATAAAAAAATCTATGCATCCCCATAAGCCAAGCTGAACCTGTAATTTTCGTTACGACAGCTTCAATATTTTCTACAGATGTTGTATTTATGACGCACCCTTTAAATAAAGAGCCAACGATACTCTCATGAATAAACTCTTCATCCACTTCAATTTTTTGATTTGCGTATAATACAGCTAACTTCGCTGATGTTCCTGTACCACATGGAGAACGATCAATTCCTCCTGGCGGAACGACAACTGTATTTTTCACATGAGCACTTTCATGAGTAGGATCTGTATAAAATTCAATATGGGTTAACCCTCTAATAAATGAATACTGCGGATGAATGATTTCAAATTCCTCATTAATGATATTTCTAATATGAATTGCCTTATCGATGATTGTAGATGCATGTTCCGGTACTAACTCTAAACCTACTGACTTCGCATCAATAATGGCATAGAAATTTCCTCCATACGCAATATCTGCTTCTACAGTTCCAATCCCTTCAACTTGTACAGTAATATGTTTCAATAAAAAAGCTGGTATGTTACAGAAAGAGACTTCTTTCGCTTTTCCATCTTGAACAAAGATATCCACTTCAACTAAGCCGGCTGGCGTGTCTAACTTTAACGAAGTAATCGGTTCAACTACAGGAATTAAACCTGATTCAATTAAAGCTGTACATACACCAATTGTATCGTGACCACACATCGGTAAATATCCACCTGTCTCTATGTATATAACACCAATATCTGCTTCAGGATGACACGGATCTGTTAATAGTGCTCCTGACATTACATCATGACCACGCGGTTCATTCATTAACAATTTGCGAATCCAGTCATACTCCTTTTTCATATGTAACATCTTCTCTGCCATCGTCTCTCCAATTAACTTTGGAAGTCCGCTTATCAATGTCCTCGTCGGATTCCCGCCCGTATGTGTATCAATCGTCGTAAAGACTCTTTGTGACCTCATCCATTTAACACCCTTTCTGTAAAACGACTCAAACGAAGTGGTTCAATAGGAATGATTGTTTCTTTTTCATTTAATAACTCTTCAATTACTTTTCCAGTAACCGCTGCAAGGCTAATGCCATCCCCTTCATGCCCCGCTGCGATAAAGTAGTTCGGGATATGTTGCACGCGTGAAATGATTGGCAAATGATCTTCTGTCCACGGGCGTAATCCAGCATATGAACGAATCACCATCATATCCGCCATTTTCGGATAAAAACGAATTGCTCTGTTTGCAATACATTTAATAACCTCGTTGTTTATCTTCGTATGAAAACCTACAAACTCTCTACTACTACCAATTAAAAAATTTTGGCTTTCTGTCGGCTCAAACACAAGAGCTACCCCATATTTCTCAGTTAAAGCATCCACTTTTCGTTTTCCGCCAAATTTAGAAATTAAATAGCCAAATTCCATTACTTTACGGCAACCAACGTGTTGTTGCCTTGAAGCTACAATAATATGCCCTTTTCTCGGTTCAATTGGGATATTTACATCCAACATTTCTCCGATTTTCGGAGCCCACACACCGGCTGCGTTTACCACTTGTTTCGCAGTAAACGTCCCGTTAGTCGTTTCTACAATAAAGGAACCGTCTATATCTCTTTTCATTTCTTTTACTTCCGTATGATTAAAAGCTTTCGTACCAAATTTCTTCGATTCTGTAAGAAGTGAAAAAGCAAGGAGATATGGATTTACAGTCGAATCCGTTGCGCATTCTAACCCGCCTAATAACTCTTCTGCAAAAAATGGCGATTCTTCTCTTATATCTTGTCTATCAAGCATTCGAAACGGTAAACCAGCTTCCTTTTGACGATTCACCCATTGCTGGGCTGCTTCCATTTCTTCGTCCGACTCACATACGAGAATACTTCCTGGTGCTCTATATTCAAATGAGTGCTCTAACTCTTCACTTAAATCAGTTACTAACTTTTGACTTACTAACGACATTTGACTATCAAACCCTGGGTCTTTATCAATAGCCAAAATATTCCCGTCACACCGTGAAGACGTCCCACTGACAAATTCTCCTTTTTCAATGATTGTTACGTCTCTTCCGTATTTTGAAGTGTAATAAGCGATTGAACATCCTATAATTCCACCACCTATTATTAAAACGTCACAGTGCCTCACGTAGCACCCCTCCCTTCTTTTTAATCCCTCACTTTCTTTTATGCAATTGACGTGCCAACTCTACATATATACACTTTTTACAAATAATATTTTTATTTGTAAAAATATTTTGAATTTATCATAAATAGGTGTATTATTTTTTTATCACTGTCAAAATTTTTATACATAATAGGAGGACAATATGGCATTCTCATTTCCCACAATACAAGAATTTCTAAAAACTTTATTAATTGATCACACAAACAATTTGCAACATATTGAGCAAGTTAACGAAAAGTTTTATTACAGCCCTTCTACTACAGAAAAATACAACTGTGCAGTTATAGATGAAGATGATTCATTCAACACTTTAATTGACGCGTTTTCTCATGAAATGACCGTTATCGTAATAAACGAAAATAAAGAGCCTATATGCTGTATAACGGCTCAGCAAATCATTCCGTTTCTTGTTAAGTCTTACAATGAACTACAATCTTTCTATAACACCGTAATACAAACAACTGATTCTTCTGTTACAGTTATCGATGATAAAGAATGTGTTCGTACTTGGACAGATGGCGCCGAAAAGATTTTTTCAGTCAACCATACTGAAATTATTGGACAACCTATCACTCGCTTTTTTGACTATAAAGATTTGGAAATTTTACAATCATTACATGACGGAAAAAGCATAATTGCTCAGTTCCATCAGCCTCGTCCAGATTTATTTGTATTAATTAACTCAAACCCAGTGTATTGTAACGATGAAATTATTGGAGCAGTCGTTTCAGAAACTGATGTTACGAATCAAGTTGCTTTAAATGAAAAACTATTTAATATGTCACATGAAATGCACCGATTAGAACAAGAGGTCGCAAAATATAAAGATGAATTAGACCCTTTCCTTGCGATGAATGGAAAGAGCCCTGTTATACAAAGAACGATACAATTAGCTAGAAAGGTGTGTTCGGTGAAATCAACAGTTTTAATACTCGGAGAAAGTGGTGTTGGAAAAGAAGTATTTGCGAAAGCAATCCATGAAGCAAGTGAAGCAACTAAAGCACCTTTCATTTCAATTAACTGCGGCGCCATTCCAGAAGCGTTATTTGAAAGTGAATTATTCGGGTATGAGCGCGGGGCGTTTTCTGGTGCAAATAGTAAAGGGAAAAAGGGTAAAATAGAGCTCGCGCAAGGCGGTACATTATTCCTAGATGAAATAGGAGAAATGCCGCTCGATATGCAAGTAAAGCTTTTACGTGTACTACAAGAACGAAAATATTACCGAGTTGGTGGAGAAAAAGAGATTCATATTAATTTCCGCATTATCGCTGCTACAAATCGTGATTTACAAGAGGAAATGAGAAAAGGCACGTTCCGAGAAGATTTATACTATCGCCTAAATGTAGTTAGCTTGCATATTCCACCGCTGCGCGAAAGACGCGAGGATATTATTGAATTAACCTATTCTTTTTTAAACGATTTTTCAATCAACTATAACAGACCAATTCGTGACTTACCTTCCAGCATTATGCATGAGTTACTTCATTACAATTGGCCAGGTAATATTCGCGAACTTCGTAACGTTGTTGAAAGACTTGTCGTATTTGCGACTGACGGTATTATAAAACAAGAATATTTACCATTTCATACAACTGAAACGTTAGAGAATCATACGGCTCATTCCCTATTACTCAGCAACAATCATACAATCCTTTCTTTACAAGAAGAAATAGATGAACATGAGAAGAAAGTTATTGAGAGGGCTTTACGCATTTTAAATGGGAATAAATTAGAGTGCGCGAAACAACTCGGTGTTACGAGAGCCACTTTATATAACCGTTTAAAAAAACTTGGTTTACAATAACCGTTTCCCTCCTCTATATTGGCATAGTTTTTGCATTATATAATTTGTGCAAACCGAACTAGAGGAGGAATACATATGACGAATAAAGATCATGTAATTGTTTGTCGATGTGAAGAAGTTACATACGGTCAACTTCAATCGACAATTGCTGAATATAATTGCTCGGCGAGAGAATTAAAACTAAGAACACGTGCTGGCATGGGATTTTGCGGTGGCCGCACATGTAGAATGATGATAGATCGAATGATTGAAAGTGCAAATCCTGAAGTAACTACTAATGAAATTCCATTAAAATATCAACCACCAGTGCGCGCAGTTACCTTTGGAGCGGTAGGTGAAAATAAATGAATAGAATTACCCATCATCCTGTTTTAGGGAGTTTAAATAGTAGTAATCGCATCACTTTCCAATTTAACGGGCAACAATATGAAGCATATGAACATGAAACGATTGCGGCCGCTTTACTTGCAAACGGAATAAGAACTTTAAGAGTGCATGAAGATAGCGGGACGCCGCGAGGTATTTACTGTAATATCGGGCATTGTTCTGAATGCCGCGTGACAGTAAACAATCAAACGAACGTACGAGCATGCTTAACTGTTGTTGAAAAAGATATGGTAGTTAATAGCGGCAAACAGCATCCAAATATCGTGAGAGAGATGGTGAAAAAGCGATGAATGATGTCATTATTATTGGAGCTGGACCAGCAGGTTTGTCAGCCTCCATCTCTTGTGCTCGTTTTGGACTAAATGTACTTGTTATTGATGAATTTATGAAGCCTGGCGGAAGGTTGCTCGGACAATTACATCAAGAACCTACTGGAGAATGGTGGAACGGAATAGAAGAATCAAAACGCCTTCACGAAGAAGCAAAATCACTTTCAGTTGATATTCGATGCGGCATTTCCGTCTATAATTTAGATAAAGATGAAAGTTCTTGGTTCGTACATACGAATATCGGTACGTTAGAAGCGCCGTTCGTTTTACTTGCTACTGGCGCTGCTGAGTACTCCATCCCCCTTCCTGGTTGGACACTTCCAGGAGTCATGTCGATTGGTGCAGCCCAAGTAATGACAAATGTACATCGCGTTCAAGTTGGGCGAAAAGGAGTAATTATTGGCGCTAACATTTTGTCATTCGCTATTTTAAATGAATTACAATTAGCGGGAATTAAAGTGGAACATATCGTACTTCCTGAAAAAAATGAATTAAGTCAAAAGGCTGGTGAACCAGAAGAAGTATTAAACTCACTCTTACACGCTGCCCACCTTGCCCCGTCACCTTTATTACGTATAGGTAGTCGATTGATGAAATATAATTGGGCGAAACAAGTTGGATTAAACTTCTACCCTAATAAAGGTATGAAAATAAATGGAACACCACTTCACCTTCGAAAAGCAGCTCTTGAAATTATCGGTACAGATCAAGTTGAAGGTGTACGCGTTGCTAATATTGATACGAAAGGAAACATCATAACTGGATCGGAACAAATATATGAGGCAGACTTCGTTTGTATTGCCGGTGGCTTATACCCTCTTGCTGAGCTTGCTGCTGTAGCTGGCTGTCCTTTCCGTTACATTCCGGAATTAGGCGGCCATGTTCCACTGCATTCCGAAACGCTGGAAACCCCTCTTCCCGGTTTATTTGTAGCCGGCAATATAACTGGCATTGAAAGTGGGAAAATTGCAATGGCACAAGGAACTGTTGCTGGATATTCAATCGTAAAACAGGCAAATAATAAATCCCATTCGGTTGAACAACACTTGCAACAGGCGATCCAACATGTACATATCGTACGACAACAAGCTGCCATTCAATTTAATCCGATGATTGATGTCGGTAGACGGAAAATGAATGAAATTTGGCGTGATTATTCCCTGGCATATACACATACTAAAAAGAGCTGCTGAGATTACTCTCAACAGCTCTTTTTTCTACTCATCTGAGTTATTAAACTTTGCTAATGCGTAAATGCCTTCTTCTTCATCTAATTCAAGTTGTAATCTTGCTGCAAATGAATTGACATTATATTCTCTGTCAAGTAATAAGCGTAATGCTTCAATTAAGTTCGCTTGAATTAAAATTTGCTGGCGACCATTTACCTCTACTTCAGCAGAGAAACCGTAGTCATCATCATACATTAGTTCAACTAAAACTTCTTCTGGACCAACTTGTCTTTTTTCAGCGATATATACACAAAGCGCATTGATAAGTTCTTGTTCAGAAATTTTTATTGTTTCCATGCTACTTCATCTTCCTTTTTCTTACGTTGATCTTTGAAGTATTTAAATGCACGAACTGCTAACATTACGATACCAGCCATTACTAACATATTTACCATAAACGCTAATACAGAACCAAGAGCTCCCATATTTGCAAATAGGCTACCCATTAGTAAACCACCAAGACCACCTAGTAATAAACCTTTCATAAAGCTTCCTTTATTACTCTTTGGTGCTGTGTTTGTTGCCTTTGTTTTTGAATCTGTTGTTGTTTTTTGTGAGTTTACGTTATTATCTTTTTTGTTCAAATCAACTTTTGACTTTTGACCAGAACTTGGTGTGTATGATTTTTTACCAGATTTGTAACCCTTCGCTGCTGCGTGATCTACAAACATGAAGCTACTAGCTCCAAAAATAACCATGAATGCTGTCATGACTGCTACAAGTTTTTTCAACATATTATATCCATTCTCCTTTTATATAGATATATGTGAAATCTACCTTTCTAGTAAATTCAGAATGATAGATTTATTTTTAAAAACATTTTAAAGGTTCTTATGAACTTATTATATGAACTTTTGTCGAAATATGCAAGTATTATTTACTTCCGACAGTTTGGTGACAAAGGAAAAATTAAGCAAAACAGAATTGACTTTAAATGAAACAAAACATATTATAGGTTCATAAGAACTTTTTATTATTTTTGGAGGTGAAAAGATGGAAACATTTCATCTCACACGAAACGAAATGGCTACCCTTCTTCTATCATTAAGAGGATGGAATACGAAAAAGCCTCTCGGTATTTTACAAGAAGCTTGGGCAAAGTCACATAAAAAAGATATTGAAAGCGGACAAAGCGTAACTGCTTTTATTACTACCGCACTTTCACCTATTTTTGAAAAACTGATTAAAATTGATGATACAGACGTCGGTTTTTCATTAAATGAAATAGTTGCGCTTGGAAATCAGATTGAAAATACAAGTTTCTCAGTAACAGCCATGCAAAACTGGGTGAAACGAGATATAAAAGAAATGATTGGCTCTCCTCAAAAAGGAAAAAAATATTCAATTGAACAAGCAGCCTTACTATTCATTGTTGAAGATTTAAAAACAGCACTTGATTTTGAATCCATTCGTAAGCTATTACGCCTTATTGTAAATGACCCAGCCGATCGAAGTGATGACTTAATCAATCCTGTTCATTTATATGGAGCATACTCTTCTCTATTTGAAGAACTCAATCAAGGGAATTGCTTACAACTAAATGCAACAGATACAATCCATACAATTGAAAATATCGTGAAAGAAAGAGCTGATAAAATTGCAAGCAAGTTCGATCAGGTTAACAACGAACAACGTGAAGCAATTCGTAATGCGATTATTATTGCCACATTATCTGTGCATACCGCTTATGTACAAATGTTAGCAAAACGTTACGTAACAGCAACTTTATTTTTACAAAATTTAGAAGTGAAACCGTAAAAAATAGGAGCAGAAATGCTTCTATTTTTTTATGAGAAATTTTTAATAATCTTTTCATTTTCTCTTCATGAAAACTAAGCTCATATCCTGTACTATACTACTTATGAGAGACATAAAAGAATTGAAATAGCAATCCCCTATACAAATAAGGTATAATCTACACATAGTGAATCTTTTATGTTATTAAGTATAAGGTTCACCTATTCAAAAATACATAAACTAGAAGGTGCAACAATGGTAAGTAGTTTTATTCATTCAGTATTAACGTTTTTTGAAGGATTAGGTTATTGGGGCATTATGCTTGGTCTAATGATTGAGATTATTCCAAGTGAAATCGTCCTTGCTTATGCGGGATTCTTAGTATTCAATGGTAGTATCTCATTTGTAGGCGCCGTTGTATTCGGTACAATTGGCGGCGTTATTGCTCAAATCTTTATTTATTGGCTTGGACGATACGGTGGACGACCTATATTAGAACGATACGGAAAATATATTTTCATTCATAAAAAACATATAGATGCAGCTGAAGATTGGTTTAATCGTTACGGGACTGGTGTAATTTTCACTGCACGCTTTATTCCAGTAGTACGTCATGCGATTTCAATTCCTGCTGGTATTACAAAAATGCCATTATTACGTTTCACTACATTAACAGCACTTGCAATCATTCCTTGGTCTATTATTTTTATTTATTTAGGTGAAAAACTAGGTCAAAATTGGGAGAATATAAACGATATTGCGGGACCGTATGTGAAGTCTTTCGCAATTGGCGGCGTCATACTTATCCTACTATACTTCATCCTTAAAAAATGGACAAAAAAACGTAAAAATCTTGCTTAAGATAATATAAAAACCGCTATACATTCATTACGAATGTTAGCGGTTTTTATATTAGACTTGATTATGTATTAAAAATTGGATTATTTCTTCCTTATGCTTTAAGTCATGCTGAATGAGTGATGAAAAATAATGATTCAGCATGACTTTTTTAGTACCAATTTGAAAGTCATTATAAAAATTATCGGCAGGAATTCGCTCAATTTCGTCTACTAATTGTTTACGAGTATAGCTAAACTGATTGATAAGCTCTTCTCTTGAAATACCTGATCTTGCATATATCATTGCACTCTTATTCATTTCCTCTACATCTGTTGGAAAATGAGGCACTGATTGAGTACTAAGAAAATAAGGAATTCGATACTTCATTACAAAATCATCCCAAATAATAAAATGTGAAATCACATCTGCAATCCCCCACGAACCATTTTTAAATGATTGAAACCATATATCATCAGGTACTTCCTTCAATGTTTGACACCATTCTATTATATTTAACTTTTCTTCTAAAATATTTTCTTTCTTCATTATGCATTCCTTTCTCGCACTTGTAATTCATTCATATTAATATCTTCTAGAAATTGTATAAAAAGCCTCCATAATTATGTGGATAAGCAACAATTCATTCGTCCATTTCGTATATTAACTCTAAAAGGAGTGATTTCCCTATGCATTGGCAACAAAAAATACAATACTTAATCGGACGCCCTATCGGTATTTCCTTCATAAATGGGCAGGGAACTTCTGGTGTATTATGTTCAGCACATGATGGTCAATTATATGTGTATGAATACCTTTATCAAGCGCAGTTCGCAATGAAGCATTATGATTTTAGACAAATTCAAGATATACATGCCTTTCCGAATTGCCCACATCAAAATACTCTATACTAAAAAAGGAACAGCTTATAGCCGTTCCTTCTTCTCCACTCTTATTTTTCAGTATAAAAGTTTTGTACTGCTTCATCAAAGTAAATCCAGCCTTTCCAACCTAAATGAATTGTATCTTTTAAGAAATACTTATCATATTCATGGCCAGAAAAATCAACTACTGGGTATCCTGCTTTCTCAACTTGTTCCCGAACTTTTTTATAATACACTTCACGGCGTTCTTTAGGGAAACCAGCGTAATCATACCACGGTCCGTTTACAGGTACAGAAATGAATAGTGGCTTAACATTTTTCTCTTTAAATATATTTAAAACAATTTGTAAGTCATCATATTCTGGTGATTCTTCATATGATTCATTTGCTCTAAAGTTTTTTAAACCTTTTAATTTTTTCTTTAAATTATGTTTATAGTAATACGGATTTTCAATTCCGAATGTGTTTGTAGTAGATTCCGTTTTTCCTTCTTCCTCCGCATGTTTACGTGCATCTACCCAAGAAATTGAACGTAGTCCCATATTTGTTTTTTCTTTCATCGGTTCAATCTTAAATAAGGAGTTAAATACATCTCTATGATCTAAAATATTTCGATGCATATAAGCAAGTGGTTTAACTAAACCTGCTTTTATGTTATGTTTCGTATCATTATATACAATACCTTCTAATGAATTTTTTAATATATCATCTTTTTGAACAACTTTATAGTCTAATAATCGTTTCGCAATTTGCTTCTTCATTTCAACATTTATTGTATCATTAAAAATAAAATGATATGCTTGTTGTTTGGAGAAATTGTTAGTAAAATCCCCTTGTGATACACCCGTTTTAGTAAACCATTGTGGTGATAGAACAAAGACTACTTTTTTACCTTCTAACTCATCCATTGTAGACGTCATATTTAATATATGAGCTAAACTTTGTGTACCGCCAATCCCCATTAAATATGGTGTAAAACCTGCAGGATTTACTTTAAAGTAATTAGACGGATGATATGCATCCATTCGTAAAAATTCAGATGAACCATACATCGGTAAATACTGCGAATTCTCTAACATTTTTTGCTGTAAGAAAACACTTTGTAGTTTTTCTTTTTGTAAGGAAGTTGCCGCATCTTCTACCTTCTTATCACTAATAAGTGATACTAAACTTTTCGATGGGATTAATATGATAATGAAAAAAAGCACACACGCTAAAATTATGGGACCGAAAGCATGCTTCATTTTCATCGTCTCTTCCTCTTTCTATCGCTATTAAATTGTAACCCTTGTTTTTGACACGCCATCATTTCTCTCCTTTTTCTCTATACATGTCCCATTCTATTTATCTATTATATACATGTATGTATTTCTTTCCTTGTTCTATTAAGTTCTATACAAATATCGCAAGAAAATGTTTCCATAGAAACACGTTAATTATACAAGATTCTACATAAATTTCACACTGGAATTTTACTAATAATTTTATTTTTAAGACATGAAAAAATATATAAAATGTCTATAATTCATCAGGAGCTATATTAAATTCAAAATAAGATAAGATACGTCCACTATAATCAATATCATGAGTATATGTAAAACCTAACTTTCGTAAAAGATTTTTCGAATTGTCATTTGCTATTTTCACCCTAGCAATTATTCTTTTTACACCCATCGTCTCTTTTGCATATTGAATAGAAGCCCCTGCTGCTTCTGATGCATATCCATTTCCCCAATAGTCTGGATCAAGTAGATACATAATCTCTATTTCATCAGTTTCATCCACTTTTCTTAAACCACAATGTCCTAAAAGCTTTCCTGTTTCACTATTAAATAACAACCATACACCAAAATTATACTGTTCCCAATGTAATATAAGATTCCTGATATAATCATTTGCTTCTTCTTTTGACATTCCTCTTGATTTAGCAAGCCATTTGCCAACAGCTTCTTTCTTTAATATGTTATAAAATTGATCAACATATTCTATACTTGGTTTCCTCATGAACAATCTTTTTGTACATATTACTTCCTTTTCTTCAAACATAAACATCATTCCCATCCAAACATTTTATACAGACCAGTAAATTATACCACGGACTATTTCTCTAACTTTAAATAAGAAAAACAGACTATCACACATGTGAAGTCTGTTTCTCCATACTTTTATTTTTGTACATCTGCCCATTTTAAACTTGTAGCTGGACCGAATTGATGTACATATAAATCTTTCACATGCGGCTTTTGTAAGTATGATAATCCGCGCTGGAATACCGGTGCAATTACTGCATCATCCAGTAACATTTTCTCAGCATCTTGCATTGCTTTCCAACGAGCTTTTTCATCATTACCTAATTCTGTTTTAATCTTCTTAATTAACGCATCATATTCTGGGTTTGCATATTCTGTATTGTTCACACTGCTTCCAGAAAGGAATACTTCTAAGTAAGTCATTGGATCTGGATAATCCGGTAACCAGCGTGATAATGACATTTCATATTCTTTCTTCTTCTCTAACGCTAGTTTTTGCGTGTGTGGTTGTAATTTTACATTTATCTTTAAGCCTGGTAAGTTTTTCTCTAGCTCTTCTTTAATGTATTCTCCTACTTTTTTGAAGTTTTCTAAGTCATAGTTTAATAATTCAAGCGTCACTTCATTTGTACCGGTCTCTTGTTTCGCCTTTTCCCAATATTCTTTCGCCTGTTTTACATCAGTTTTATTAAACTCACCTGCTGTACTTCGAAAATCTTTTTTATCTGGACCTTTTAAAAATCCTTTTGGTACGTAATAGTTAGCAGCAACCGAACCATCATTTAAAAATGAAGTCGCAAGTCCTTTCTTATCAAACACTGTACTTAGCGCAAGCCTTGCGTTTTTATTTTTAAGAATCGGTACATTTTCATTGAATCGGAAGAAGTACATAACCGGATCTGTATATTGTTTTAGCTCTTTATTACTTTTATATTTATCGACGAATTCTGTAGAAATGACAGCTCTATCAACTTTATCTGTTTCATATAAATTTACCGCAGTTGAAATTTCTTTAACAATTTGATAGTTTACTTCATCTAGCTTCACTTCTTTCTTATCCCAATACTTATCGTTTTTTTTCAGTGTAAAACTAGCTTCATGCTTCCACTCTGATAATGTAAATGGCCCGTTATACACCGCTTTATTTGCTTCTAATCCGTACTTATCGCCCTGCTCTTTCGCATATTTTTCATTAATTGGATAGAAGGACGGTAAAATTAGTAGTTTCGTAAAATACGGTACAGGATGTTCTAGTTCTACAACGAATGTTTTATCATCCGTCGCTTTTACTCCTAATTCATCTAAACCTAATTGTTTCTTATTTATTTTCTCCGCATTTTTCACATCGTAAGCAATGTATGCATATTGAGAAGCAGTATCCGGATTAATCAGCTGCTTCCAAGCGTATACGTAATTTTGTGCTGTTACTGGATCTCCGTTAGACCATTTCGCTTCACGCAAGTGGAATGTATATGTTTTTCCATCTTTACTTATTTCATATTTTTGTGCTCCAGCCTCAATCACTTCATCATTTTTCGATAAACGGAATAATCCTTCCATTACGTTATTTATAACGTTAAACGATACCGCATCTGTTACTTTCCCTGAATTTAATGACGGAATTTCACCCGTTTCTAGTAACTGTAATACTTTCTTCTCATCTTTCGGCTTTGTCGTTGTTTTTTCTTTTGCGCATCCTACTAAAAATGAAGAAACTAATAGAGTACTAACTAATGAGTAACGAACAACTTTTTTCATTTGAAAACCCCCTCTATTTTTTAAGGTAAGTAACGACGAGCACCAGCGTATTCTTCTATATATCCTGGTGTATTTAGCGGTATAATCTCTACTGATCTTTCAGCTCTTGGTGAGTGAATCATATTTCCGTCACCAATATACATAGCAACATGGTGAACACTACCTTTTCCTTGATCATGTGCAAAGAAGATTAAATCTCCTTTTTGTAAATTTTCTTTATCAACTGCAACTCCATTTCTCGATTGCGGACCTGAATCCCGCGGAATTGTAATACCGTGTGATTTATAAATCGTATGTGTAAATCCAGAGCAATCAAATCCAAAGCCACTTGTACCTGCCCATATATACGGTAATCCTAAAAACATTTTTCCAGTGTTTATTAAATCATCAGCTGTAGGAGTTGGAATATCATTTTGCGAACGGTAAACTGTCCCATCATTTTTTCGTAGCCAAGCTTTCTGTCCGTTTGGTAACAACACGCGGTACGAAATCGTATCTTCACTAAGTAGTGGCAGTCGCGTATTATAGCTCACTTCAAGTGATTTATGTTGTTCAGAAGGATTTATATATAAAATGGCTGTCGGTTTTGTTACTAATACGAAAGGTTCATTTGTTTTATCAGCAAATTCTTGATTATATGTTAACTGTTTTTCGGGCATCCACCCTGGGTAGCCCTCTTCATTTCGAGGTGTTGGCTGACCATGGACTAACACTTTAACCCAGTCCCCTTTTTTATCAACAACCGTTACTTCTTGACCTAATAACGCTTGCGTTTCTAATTTATTTGCATTTGTTAACCAAAGTTTCTCATCAAGCGTCATTGATTTCGTCCACTTCCACAAATCAACTGGGTTTGTAGCGCTCGGTGCATCAATTGGCCGTAATGAATCAGGCGCAGTCCAAAGTGTTGCGGCAGATACATCGATAAACGCTTTACTATCTTTCTTCTCTTCAGCATTTGCTGATGTAAACGATGAAAATATAAATAAAGTTGTTAAAAATGCAGTTCCTACTTTTTTCATAAATATCCCCCTTAAAAGATAGTTTACTAGTCTCTTCTCCTAAGATTTACTATTCACTGTCGTTTGAAGGTTTACCTTTGATCCAGAATAAGTCATTCCTTCCGGTTCTTCCATTAACCAAAGCGGTGCATCCAGATCGAAGTAATGAATATTAGGATGTGCAGCAGCTAAATGGGCTACAGCGCTAACAGAAAGTGAAGATTCCATCATACTTCCGACCATACATTTTACACCAGCTGTTTCGGCAATATCGGCAATACGCCACGCTTCACGTATGCCGCCACATTTCATTAATTTAATATTAATTAAGTCTGCATATCCTCCTTGAACAATTTTCAATGCATCACTCGCTGAAAATATGCTTTCATCTGCCATAATGGGCGTTTGTACATGATCTTTGACATACTTTAACCCATCCCAATCTTTCGCATGAACAGGTTGTTCAATAAACTCGATATTTAAATTACGATTTTCCATCTCTTTAATGATCGTAACCGCTTCTTTTGGATTCCACCCTTGATTTGCATCTAATCGTAACGTCGTATTTTTTGGTACACTATTTCGAATTGCTTCAATACGTTCTAAATCTAAATGAGCAGATTTTCCCACTTTAATTTTTAAAGTTTGAAATCCTTTTTCTACATGTTGCTTTGCCTCTTTCGCCATAATAAAAGGCTCATCTACACTCACCGTAATATCTGTATGAATTTCTTTCTTTCCGCCTAATAATGCGTAAAGTGGAACGTTTTGGTGTTGACAATACACATCATATAAAGCAATATCTACCGCGGCTTTCGCACTTGGGTTTCCAATACAACTCATTTGAATGTGCTGCAGTAACTGCTGAAATTGAATGATATCTTGACCAATTAAACAGGAACGCATCGGTCCTAAAATTGCTTCTTCAATCCCGTTAGCGAAATCACCCGTAATAACTGGTGTTGCGGCTGCAGCCCCCTTGCCAATAACTCCTTCGTCTGTATGAATATATACATCTATACTTTCTATTTCAGTTACGGTACGAAGCGCCGTTTTAAACGGTGTATGAAGATTTACACGTCTACGCTTTACTTTTACATCCGTAATTTTCATATTGTTCATCCTTTCATTGTCTGACAAAGTGGAACCTTAATCCACAAAATAAATTAGTTTTTTACGGACAATTAATCTCCTCTTTCGCTTACTTTTCATATAGGAGATTAATGTGAAATAAAAAAAATCCAGCCATAAGAAGATTCTTATGGCTGGATTTTGTCTAGGAATAGGTAGACAAAGCAGCAATTTGATTATATTTTTTCTGCGCATCTTTTAACGCTACAAGTAGTGCCTTTTGAGACGAACCGAAGTATCTATTTTTTATTTCTGTTACCAATAGTGGATCATTAATATTTTTATGTAGAAACAAATATTTAACGAATTGAGATGTTAATGCAATTGTCGCTGAGCAATCTGCATCTACAATTTCCCCTGTCTCCTTAACAAGTACAAACGCTACAAAATAACTTTTGAACTTTTCGGTAATAGGATTATTTTGAGGTGCTTTCGCATCCCCTACGATATAAATTGTATTTGAAGCGTACACAGCTATCTTCCTTTCTAATACGGGATAACGGTTTTCTTAATAGTCGTATGAGTGATAAACTCAACGTTGATTAAGAAATGTATCCGCTCACCTTGTATTATAATACAATTGACAGAATTTTAACAACATTTATTTCAGTGTATATTCCATAAGTATAAAAACAGCTCAAACTCTTCATTTTTACAATATGTGATTGTTACTTGTACCATGCCATTCATACATAAAAAAACAGCTAGCAATCGCTAACTGTTCTATTACACTACTTCGGCAACACAAATATAGTTTCATTTGACTTTGAAAATTGATATTCTTTTCTCGCAAACTTCAAAATTTCTTCCTCATCGTCTGTTAAATTTTCTATGTTAGTCTTTAAAGAATCCTGGTCTTTCTTTAAAGAGACCAATTGTTTTTTTTGATTCGTTATTGTATCTTTTTTTTCTACGATTATTTCTTGTTGTTTCGTTAAAATAAATTGAAGGTACAAAGTAGCCGCCGCAATAAATATAAACATGAATATAAATCGTCTTAGTTTTTTCTTATTAATTGCTCGCTTCTCATTAGGCTGTGATAGTTGCTCTTCTATATTAGGAACATTTATTCGCTTGAGTTTCCTCATTATGAAATCCCCCTAACACATATATTTTCACTACCCTCGGCATAATCCCTTACTAACTATAATTCTATTCTTATAAAATAAGCTCCTTCACAAAAATATCTTACAAATCAACCAATTAAAGATAGCATTCGACGACATTTCCATATTTACTTTGAATTTTTTTATGTATGCTGCCATAAAATAGTAGTTTCTGTTATTCTTTTTCTATTATTGTAGAAGAGTTTTTTTACACACAAAATACCTTCCCTACATATCGATGTTATAACATGCTTACAAGGAGGAAAAAGATAAAGTGAAACTTTAATTAGTGGGGTTTTTCTTCATCCCCCACTGATTATTAGTTGAACCAATCGGGCTTTTATGGGCAGCCCAACCCCCACCTAACTTCTTTGCCTTCGCTGAATTTTGAGGTGAGGGTCTTACTGCCCATTAATGCGGGATAAATTGTCGTATATTCGATAAAACTGGAATTACTGTTTTAGAACTAAGATTTTGAGCATAGATCACCTGTTAGGAAACTTTACTAAATAAAAAAGCCCCAATTGGGCTTTTTTATTTTACAATTCAATTTCATATTCCATGCTTTTTGCTGTTTCCTCAGCAATCTCCACACCTAACAAATTTTTCACAATATGAAATGACATGTTAATACCAGCTGAAATACCTGCAGATGTAATAATGTGTCCTTCATCTACAAATTTCACATTCTCCATTACTTCTACATTCGGAAAATCTTTTTTGAAGGTTTGAATACTAGCCCAATGCGTTGTTGCTTTTAAGCCTTCCAGTAAACCGGCTTTCGCAAGTAATAGCGCACCCGTACAAACTGAAGTCATTAGCTTTACTTCTTTCATTTGCTGACGAACCCAATTTATTATAATATCATTTTGTACTTCATTTTCCCGAACACCTTTACCACCTGGAATGATTAAAATATCAACTGGTGGTAAATCTTCAATACTATAATCTGGCTTTACCTTTAATCCGTTTCTTGCTGTAATCATTTCTCCATTTTGGCTAACTGTGTAAACAGTAAATGGTTTTTCTTCATCCGCTTCAGTTACAGAAAAAACTTCAAATGGCCCCGCGAAGTCTAACACTTCTACCTCGTTAAATAAAAATATGCCTACGCTCCACTTATTTATCATACGTTCACTTCCTGTTTTAAATGGTGTAAAAGGTGATCATATTCTTTTTCTAACGCAATATCATACGCTGTTTTTCCATCATTTTTCTTAATCGCTTTATTAGCTCCATTTTCAAGAAGTAACATAACTATTTCTTCACTTCCTAATAATGCTGCTTCATGTAACCCTGTCCAACCCCCACTTTGTATAGCATTTACATCTGATCTACTTTCAATTAAGTAAGCAACAAGCTCACTTTGTTTATTCGCTATGGCCGCTTGCAAAGGTGTATTTTCATTTTCGTTTTTTGCTCTAATATGTATATCTGCCCCACTTTCTAAAAGAAAACTTGCTATCTCTTTTTGTCCAAAATAAGCCGATAAATGAAGTAGAGTCCAACCATCGTCACTAAATTCGTTAACAGCACTTGGATTCGTCTTTATAAACTCCACCACTTCTTCCTTATTACCACTTATAATAGCTTGTACTATTGATTGTAAAATCGCCATAATAATCTCCCATCTTTCAAAATATTTAAGTATACTCTTCTATATGTTCTATTGATTATTATAATTTCCTGTTAAAATAACAGTTTACATAATAATATTATCACTCTAATCTCTATCTTTTGTTTTAAATATTAAAAATTTATGTTAAAACAAAAATAATCATGTTTAATACGGAGGAGAAATTATGTTAAAAGTAATGCCTTTAAATAGTGAAGACTATGATTTAATTACAGCTGCTGAAAAAGTAATCGAAAAAAACTATAAATATGGTCGTCATCATATCGGATCAGCTGTAAGAACTAAAACAGGTAATATTTATGCAGCAGTGCATGTTGAAGCGAATGTCGGAAGAATAACAGTGTGCGGTGAAGCTATGGTGATTGGAAAATCTATTTCAGAAGGCGATCATGAATTTGATACCATTGTAGCAGTTGCTCACCCACACCCTCATGAAGACATAGAAAAATGTTGGGTTGTTGCTCCATGTGGTATGTGTCGAGAATTAATAAGTGATTACGGAAAAAATACGAACGTTATACTTTCTTATAATGGTGAACTTGTAAAATGTAACGTAATGGAATTATTACCTGAAAAGTACACAAGTGAAGTAGAATAATCATTCCTGTTTTCCATTCATCAAATAATATTATTCCAATAAAAAACAATCCATTTTAAAAACGGATTGTTTTTTATTTCTTTTATATGCAGTTTATTTTATTTTTCTATTTTCGATAATTATAAAATTATCATTAACAAAAATGAAATTCAAATATTCAAGTACGTATTGCGGTTCGTTTTTCATTTGAAAATTAAAATCCTTTTTCTCCTTACATTCGAAAAATATCAATATAAATTCTCTAAAATAAGCAGTCTTATCATACTAATCTATAACAATTCTGTCTTCTTCCCTTACCTGTTTCCTTTAACACATATGATTTTAAAACAAGCGCTGTTAATGAATCTGTTAATGTTTTATATGATAAATTAGATAACGCTAATAGATCGTTCGTATATAACATTCTATGCTTCTCTAATAATAATAGTACTAATCGTTCCGACGGTTTTAATGCCTCATCACTTTCTAGTATAAAGTCTATATTTTTCATTTCTCTAATTGTTACTCCTTATATAAAAAAATACTTGCACAACTAATTTAATATAAAAATAATACACAACAAGATTTGAAGTATATTAAAATAACATCGTTTCGAAACACTATTATACTATAACATAGAAAAAGCATTTCCCGAAATAGGAAATACTTTTTAAAATTGCTTATATGTTTCTTCCAAACTTACATTATATTTCGAATTCTTATCCGTACAATTTCCTCCTAATTTTTGCTGGTCATACCGATGTATTTGTAATCAATCGAGTTCTTCTAAAATAATATAAACAAATAAAAACGGTTAGTCTATCATACTCTAAACATGAATGAATAACCGTTTTCCAGCTTCTTCTCAAATACATGTACTACCTTAAATATTTCTTGCAATATGCGGCTTACTGTAATGACTTGTACCACCACCGCCTACTACTACTTTACCGCCTTTTTCAAAAATTAATAGTTTACTTGAACCATCTGCAAGAAGTACTATTACTTCAGCATTATTACTTGTTGCTACATAAATTACATAGCCACTTTTTGATATACATGTTTCCCAATTCGCATCAAATTCTGATCTTACTACACGATTGGAATACACTTGATTTTCAATTCTGTCTTGTTCTACGTTTTCCAAATTTATCCCCTACTTCTCTAAAATATCATTTATAGAAAAATAACATTTCTATTTGAAATAGTAACTGCCTTTAATATAAGTAGTATATGTAGTTAGTAGAAGAATGCTTGGACAACCGGAACGTAATACCATGTAAGTAATATACAATTGAAATAAGGCAGCCGATATTATATCGATTGCCTTATTTTCATACATAGTTCTTTATTTTTCGTTTCGCACAGCTTCAAAAGTAAACATTTGACTTGCATTTGACGGTTCTTTTTCATAAACATAGTCAGCGGAGTAAGTAATGTTAGAGAAACCTATACTTTCTAGCAGAAGTTTAAACTCTTCTATTCCATACCAGCGTATCGCAAAGCGTTGTAGTTCTGTTTGTACTAACTGCCCTTTACTCCATTTTTCATATTTTAAATATGATAGAGTAACTTGGTTCAGCCAATCTATTTCAATTGATTTATTTTCTAATGTAATTCCGTCTCCACTCGGCAAAGAAAAAGTCGATGTATGAATCTCTCCTGTTTTCCAGTCATGCGGAAGCATAATATCTACGATTAATCGCCCGCCTGGATTAAGATGTTCATAAAAACATTTCAATGCGTTTATAGAATCTGTACGATTTTCAATTAAACAAAAAGATCCAGTTGGAATGATAATTGCCTCGTATTTATGTGGCAGTGAAAATTGTTGTAAGCTTCCTTCATATAAATTAGGATGTAAGTTTCTCTCTTTACATCGCACGCGGCACGATTCTAGCATTTCAGGTGAATAATCTATCCCATCTACTGTAAAACCAGCTTCAAGAAGCGGGATAATGACACGCCCTGATCCTACCGCTGCTTCGAGAATTCTTCCCCTACAATTTTTTAAACGTTCCTCGTAATACTCAATATCACCATTTAAAGAATAACCGACAGGCTTAGTGAAATCATAAAGTTCCGTGCAAAGTGTACTATAAAAACTAAACATTTATTTTCTCCTCCGTTTTATACGTACGGAAGATTTTCATTCAATTAATCTTCCTGTACCTTTATTTTTAATAAAAATTCGAAAGAGCTGACTGTCATATTATATCACTCGCTTTCCATACAATATAATTATATTGTATAATATTCCATTCAAAATGAACATATGAAAATTCAGAATTATATTGAAAGGAGGATATGATGAATTCATTAATTGGATTTATTTTTCTTCTTATCACTTTTAATACACTCATTTTCTTTATAGCAAAGAAATATCAACGAATATGGAAAATAGCCAGTGGTATTTTCATACTTTCTTCGCCACCTTGCACGTAATTGATGAAAAAGTAGGAGATGGATTCGCTGGAGGTTTTGCTGGGCTTACCTTTAGTGGTCTATTGATCGTGAATGCAATTTTTTTATTTGTTGTAAGCATTTTTGTATCTACTAATAAACATTCACATTAAACTCCCCATTTCAAAGTTTAAAGAGCTTACTATGCAGTAAGCTCTTTATTCATAACTATTTATTTCACAATCGGCAATATTACTTCACTTAATTTTACTGTAAGCTTCGTGCCTGCTTTCGGTCTAATCGTATAATCATAGTCACTAGCGATTAAAATGCCCCCTATTTGATGCCCCGCTTTAAATACATAATCATCAGGCTGCATATCCCATGTGAATGTATAATCTTTGCCCGGTTGAATCGCTGTTGAATTTTCTATACTCTTTAAGTTTTGTGGATCCATCCAGCCTCTCGTTACAATTTCCGGCTTTGCTCCACCATAATCAACAAGTAAAGCAGTTAAATTTGATACAGATCGATCAATATTTCCTGTAATTGAAATCTTTGGTGTACCGCTTATACGCGTATCTTTTTGAAGTACAGGCATTGTATACACTAATCGATTGGCTACTTCTAATTCTGGGTTTTCTATTAATTGATTTGATTTCATTTTTGCATCATCCACGAATGAGAAAACTTTATTTGCAGAGCCCATACTTAATGGCAAATTAACTGCTTTGTTACTTAAATACATACGAACTTTTGACGGTACAGCTGCTGGATCCGGCCAATTTTTTATTTTATCCCAAGTTTTATTTTCACGTTGTACATCCACCATCGGTTCATTCATAATCCCATTTTCAATTCCATACAACCAGTAATCGAACCATTTATTTTGTGTTCTTTGCCAATCATTTGTTGATGTTCCACCGTGTCCACCTTGATGTAACCACATTTTACGAGGGACATCATTTTCTCCAAGTGCTTCCCACCACTGCGCAAACTGCTTCGTCTTTACATTCCAATCATTTAAACCATGAACAACAAATACACTTGCTTTTACATTTTTAGCATCTTTTACATAATTACGTTTATCCCAAAAATCATTATAATTACCAGTTTTCCGGTCCTGTCCAGCTGTTAGCTCTTTTATTACTTGTCCGCAAACTTCAGGATTTTCTCTTGTTAGAACTGCTTCTGCCATGTTATCTGTATCTTCTCCTTGGTATCCACCAGGCGCAATGACTGCACCGTTTGCACGATAATAATCATACCAACTACTAATCGCTGCGATTGGAATAATTGTTTTTAACCCTTCCACGCCAGTCGTCGCAACTGCATTTGGTAACGTACCATTATAAGAAACGCCTGTCATACCTACATTTCCTGTTGACCAATCAGCCTTAACTTCCTCACCATTTTCTGTATATGCTTTCGCACGCCCATTTACCCAATCAATGACAGATTTCGTCCCTAATATTTCTTGCTCATCCCCAGTAGTTGGACATCCGTCTGATTTTCCAGTTCCTATACTTTCACCTAAAATGACTGCATAGCCTCTTGGCACATAATAATTTCCGTATGAACCAAGATTAACAGCTCCATACGGTTTCCCTTCATACGCATACAATTCTTCATCTACATTATATACAGGAACATCTTTTAAGCCAGATCGATATGGACTCATTTCATAAATAACGGGAACTTTCACATTCGAATTAGTTTTTGGACGCATAACTTTTACTGATACACGATCCTTTTTTCCATCTCGATCACTATCAACTTCCGTCTCTACAAATAGATTTTCGATAATTGCTTCATCAAGCGAGTAAATCGGTTTTGTCATCCCATTTTCTAATTCGATCTTCGTATTTGATTGTACTCCTTCTGAAACTTTCACATTTAACTTCACGTCATTCTCATTTATGTAGTTTGTTTCTTTATTGTCTGCATACGCAGTCATACTAGAAACTCCTGATGTGACTGATAAAGATAAGATTGTTGATAATGTAATTGCTATTTTCTTTTTCCCCATACTTTTTCCTCCCCATATATGTCTCCTTTTACTATACAACAAAATAACAGAAAATTCAGTTTATATTTCATGCAACAACTTGAAAAATTTGTAGAACACTCTTCAAACGAGCTTTCGAGGTTATACATTCTGATTTACTACTCTCATATAATCAAAAAAAACATCGCCTAATAATAGACGATGCTTTTTATAGTTTCGAATTAGTCATTCTTCATATTAATATAAAATCTTATATCTCGCTCTATTGTAGAGACTCCATAATCAAAACCATGTCTTTCTAAAATACTTTGCACTATCGCTAAACCTAGTCCTGTACCAGAATGGTCTTTACTACGAGAAGATTCTAAGACGTAAAAAGGTTCCCAAATTTTATCGATATCTTTCATTTGTTCAGCATTCATACCATTTTGAATTTGAAAATATATATTTTCATTTCTATCTTCTAAAGTAATTTTTATATTTTGATTTGCTGTATATTTTATCGCATTAGATATTAAATTTTGAAAGACCATTTTCATTTTATTTACATCAGCATTAACAACTGCATCGCTAACATTATAGTTCACTTGCAAATTGATTTCTTTCGATTCCAGTTCAATCTTATGCTTATCTAATATACTTTGGACTAGTGATTTAATATCGAATTCTTCTTTTTCTAAAACATCTCTTTCTAGTTTAGAAAATCGTAATAACTCTTCAATTAGGTTTGAAATGTGATCAGTTTGTTTAATGATTGTATCTATGTATGTACCATCATCTAAACCATCTTTTATTCCCATAGAATATGCTTTCACTAATGCGATTGGAGTCTTTAATTCATGCGTCACATCACCCATAAATCGTTTTAAATGTTCATTTCGATCTGTTAAATCTTCATGCGCTTCATTTAGTTTTTCACTCATGATATTAATACTATTAGCTAAGTCCCCTATTTCATCATTTGTTTTCACTTTCGCTCGTTCAAATTTCAAATTTGAAATATCTTCTGCAACATTACTTAATTCTTTCAATGGTCTGGTGATTGTCGTTGAAAGTATCCATACAAGTACGATAATGAGAAAAATCGTAATGCCAAAAATGTAAAAATAAAATGAATTTAACACTTTTATTATTTCATTAGAATGTGCGATCGAAACTCCTACTAAAATTAACATATCGTCTTTCGCAATGTATTTCACAAAAAAACTAGATTTAATCTTTTCTTGATCATATATTTTATTCGCTTGCCCGAAGTTCTTTACTTTCATTACTTCTTCTTTTGTAATCCAAAGTTTATTAAGGGCAACCCTTTTCCTTGTAAGTTGCATACGTAACTCATCATTAATTCGATCTTCCGAATTGTTAATTGATGTATACGCAATCGTAACATTTCCTTTATTTTCAATGCTAGTAATTGCTTCATCCAGTTGTTTGCTCGGTATGGACTGTATTTGTGCTGTAATACCTTCTAAACTTTCTCGCGTTTTGTAAATATTATATTTCGGTAAAAGATAGTTAATTAATAATAAAGAGATTGTAAAAATAAGAATAACAGTTATAGAAATGCTGAGAAATAGCTTTTTTCCAAGTTTATTCACTCTGCTCCTCCAAACTATATCCTAAACCACGATGCGTCTTTATAATATTTTCTCCTACTTTTTTACGTAATCTTCTTACATGTGTATCAACAGTTCGCTCTTCTCCGAAATAGTCAAATCCCCATACGATATCTAACAATTTTTTTCGAGTTAAAATCATGCCTTTATGATTTAAAAAACACTTTATCAATTCTAACTCTGTTTTTGTAATATCTAACTCTTTGTCATTTTTATAAACTTTATTTTTAGTGAAATCTATTTTCAAATCTTGAACTTGAATGACATCATCATGCTGTATAAGTTTTTTCGCTCTAGTTATTAATACGCCTGGATGAAATGGTTTTTTTACATATTCATCTGCGCCACTTTGAAGTGCTGCTAATTCATCTTCACTTTCACTTTTCGCTGTAAGCATTAACACTTTTACGCTTGAATTCTTTTTTATTTCCTGACAGACAGTAATACCACTATGTTTCGGCATCATCCAATCTAAAACAGCTAAATCAACTTTTTCATCATAAAATATTTGAAGTGCTTCTTCTCCATCTTTTGCTAATAAAACTTCGAAGCCTTCTTTCTCGAAATAAGCCTTTAAAATCCTTAACATATCTTGTTCATCATCTGCTATTAATACTCTCATACATTATCCTCCATTGCTATTAAACAAAAACCAATTGTATTATACAACTTCTTTGTTACATCAATGTGACAGAAAAATATTTGAACGTTTTAAGGGTATAGTAAAAACGAGGTGTTGTATTATGATTAAAAAAATCGGGGTTATTACTCTTCTTTGTTTCTTATTATCAACAAATGTGTTCGCAAATACAAATCAACAAATTGAAGTGTTTGATTGTCAAAAAGAAATGGTCGTTCAAAAACAATCTTTAGATCCAGCTATTCAAAAAGAAGCTGTTCAATACGCTAAATCCATTACTGGCCCGTTCAAAAACTTAAACGTCGTTCCAAAAGATGGTCACATGATAAAAATCCCATTATCTAAACCAATTTCTATTACAAATCAATGGTTACATACAACAATTGATGAAGTACTTATTCTCCTCCCGCTTAATCAAAAACCTTATATTATGCTTTACGATGATGAAAACAATCCGCATTTTTATTATGTGAAAGGTGATCCGAAGGGATTATTGAAACAAATGAATGTTAAATTATAATGTAAGAAAGATCCCACAAATATCATTTGCGGGATCTTTTATTTATCAGTTAGCAACTACATTTTCATTTAAAAAATGAATAACCTGTCTTTTATGATGATTATCATGATCTATAAATTCTTTAATAATATATATAAGAGAATACGGCGTTCCAGTATGAGGACAATGTGATACCCCATTGGCTGTTAAAGGTGTCTTTAGATTTTCATCAGGCAGTAATCTAAGTTCTTTTACGAGTAATTCTCTTTTAGCTTTTGCTTCTTCAAGAAGTTTCACCTTAGATATACCTGATTTAGCATAATTAGATGCTAGTTTATTATATGTATCAAAATCAGGGAACTCCATTCCCTGTCCATTTCTCACTGATAATAATGTCTCACATAAAAGATAGTCATCCCAGTTCATAATATGTGATATGATCTCGCTAATAGTCCATTTCCCCTCTGATATTGGAGCCACCCACAATTCCTCTTTCATACCTTTCAATGTATTTAACCAAATTGAATATTCATTAAAATCATTAATAATTTTATTCTCTCCCATTATCTAATTCCCCATTCTAATAATAGATTCTAATAAATTATACCATCAATCTATACAAAAACGAACAAAAGTTCTATTAGAGAGATAAATATTAATTCACTACATCCTTTTATGTAAGTTCAAATAATGGCTTGCTCCCACAAATTTTATCCCTTTCAAAAATCCACTCGAAGTATAAAATTTGTCACCCTGTTCTGTATCTGTATGTAAGACAACAATATTAAAATATTTTTTCGCTTCGCCTAAAATTCGCACTAACAGTAACCTCCCTAATCCTTTCCTTCGGTATTCTTTTGCAATATAAAATCTCCTTATCCTACCAATCCTATTGTTTTCTGTATATGGGTCCTCATTTAACCCTCCTATTCCAATTAACTTTTCCCCTTGAAAAATACCATATAAACATTCTCCAGTTTTATTAAATATGTTTATTTTATTTTCATATTCACTTATTAGTTTTATTAAGAAATTAAATCCTTCTTCTTTGCTTTCTTGAACAAGATAATCGTGCTCGTATTTCATTAAATCTTCAATTTGTTGAATATGTATATCTTTCAAGTAAATTCCCCCTTAATATAAAAATACGTAAAAATGCTCAAGAATTATTTATTCTGAGCATTTTTATGGTTGTTCTTTTATTTAATTCGTAGTGTGCGTATTCTTCACTTCAGATGTAAATCGATAATATAGTTGTTTTATTTTATTATGAAAATATAAGAGCCTTGCTACACTCTAGTGTGTGGTAAAGCTCTTTAAAGTTGTTTAATTTCTATACATATAAAGATATTTGTACTCAAAAATCATTAATAAAGTTGTTTAATTCTTATTGAACTAAGGCAATTGTTTGTTTAAGTGAATACTTTTACATTTATAATATCTTTCAAATATAATATTAGTTTATATATTCACTATTCTTCTCTAACAGGTTCAAGATAAATTATAATTTGTTAATCGATACGTTTGTGTAACCACTGTTCAAATATCTTGAACTGTTCTTCAGTATGAAAATAATGTTCACCTGTCTCCATGACTTCTAATTTACAACGATGTTTTTTTGTAAAATAGTTAATAGTTTCAAATTCGCACAGTTCATCCTTGGATCCGTACATAATATATGTATCTGTATTCCATGTATTAATAGGATGTTCTTTTACATAACATAAATAATCCCAATATAACTTTTGACCAATCGGTGTCTCTATAGTCATTTCTTTTTGCAAAAGCTCTGGTGTTACATTAAACCATTTCATCATATTTTCGATAATTCGTTCCATATTAACTACTGGTGATAAAAATAATGCCTTTTCTATCACATCATTTTGATAAGCTAAAAGGCTAAAATAAGCTCCTATACTACATGCAAACACGCTTACTTTTTTCCAATGTTCTTTTGCGTAATTCATAATTATCGATAATTCACTAACACAAAACTGTACTTTGCAAGGAGTATTATCATTTTTTCTGTCTCCATGCTCAGGTAAATCAAAGCTTAATACTTGATAACCTTTTTGATTAGCTTCTTCAGCTAATATTTGAATAACTGTATCTTCCTTATTTGACCTATTTCCATGTACTGCAATAAAAACTTTTTCACTTTTATCTCCCCACAAAACCGCGGGAATATTACTAATGTTAAAATTATCTTTAAGCATATTTCCTCCGTGGAATAAGATATATAGGAATTGGCAAAAAACTGCACACACTTTATAATCCTCTACTCAGTTTTTTTAAAAATCAAACTATTACTAATTTATCACAAATGAATTCTACTCCATTCGTGGAAGAAGGATTTTTAAAATATTATATGATTTTTTAAATGAATTTATAATCTCTGCACAGTAGGCAATATTCCCTTCAACTCAAGTAAATCATCTATTACTAAATCCGCCTGCGCAAGTTCATCTTCTTGTGCAAAATCAAAGTTGCATCCAATCGCAATCAAGCCATTATCTTTCGCTGCACGTATATCAGATAACCGGTCCCCAACTACAGCTGCTTCTTTTATATCATATTTGTTTAAAATACTTTTTACTAAGTCGCTTTTATTAAGTGAGTTTATTTGCTCAATACTAAATGTTTCAGTAACCCATTGGTCTAAATCATAATAAGATACGATTGCTCGTAAATATTTAGTTAAACCATTACTAGCAATATATATTGAACAATTATTTTCTTTTATGTATGTAAAAACTTCTTTTACGTTCGGGTATAAAGCACCTTTTCCGCTCTTAATGTTTTCAATTAATCTTTCTAAAAAATATGCATCTGTTTGTTCTCTTACTTCAATAGAATGATTCGGTAATAAAGCTTCCCAGACTTTCGGCAAAGGCACACCCATAATTTCACGGTATTTTTCAATAGGTGTTACCGTATCCCATAATTGTAGTGATCTTAAGTAATCAAAAGTATCATCTAACGATAATTCTAAAATTTTATCAGTTTGAAATAACGTTCCGTCCATATCAAAAATTAATGCTTGTAACATGTCATTCTCCCCTTTTGAACTATAAGTTTTACTCGATATATTTTTCAGCATCTCAACGATAATTTCTGAACAATAATTTGCGGCAGTTTTCGCGAAGTCGTCATAAGAAATTTGCGCTTCATCATCTGCACTGTCAGAAATACATCTTATAACGAGAAATGGTACTTCATTTATGTAAGCAACATGGCCAATTGCTGCACCTTCCATTTCAGTACAATGCGGCGCATATTCGTCTATTAATCTCGCTTTTAGTTTTGAATCTTCAACAAAACATTCACCACTGACGATTCTTCCTTCATGAACCTCCATATGTAAACTACTACTATTGCATGCTGTACGTGCTAACTCAACTAATTCCATACTTGCGACAAATTCTTCTTGGAACGGGAATAAGTTTTTCATTTGAGTTTTACTTACATCATGGTGGGTAACATTCGTTGAAATAACGATATCACCAACTTTTACATCTCGGTGTAACCCTCCAGCAACACCTGTATTGATGATAGCATCTACATGAAATTTATGAATTAATGTTTGCGTACATGCGGCTGCATTTACTTTCCCTACACCAGAACGTGTAATAATTACTTTTGTTCCCATGAATTCGCCAATGTAAAAAGGCATTCCCGCAATCGTCTGTTCTTCTTGTATAGCTAGTTTTTCTAAAAGTAAGTCTATTTCGATTTGCATTGCTCCGATAATGCCGATTCTGTTCATGAATGTTATCTCCTTTTTTCTTATAAGTCTGCCAATATATTATGTAATGCACTATAATTTTCAGCTATCCAATTCATTTCATCTGCAAAACGTGAAGGTGGTACACTATTCTGATCCATATTAGTATGAATCCACCATGTACTCTCCATATACCAAAGCATTTGAATTGCCCGAACAATACTCCCTATTGGAAAGTCTAATTTATTACGGTATCCGGCTAAAAATGATGCAACAAGACTCTTATTTAATACTCCATCATGTAAGGCACAAGATATAACCGCACGCCCAATATCCAACTCTACATAATCATAATCCATACGATCAAAATCTAGAATTGCTGAGACTTCATCATTATGGAATAAGAAATTATCTACCCATAGATCACGGTGCACCCATCCTTTTTTACTACTATAAAATTGATCTATATTTACTAATTGTGTTGCTTCTTGCTGCAATTTTATATGGGAGAGAATATGTTCTTTTCCTAACTGTTCTGCTTCTTTCCTTTTATCTTCCCAATGTTTCAACCTTTCCTCTTTAGTAGGCGGAACAAATTTAGGGTTTTCTCCTTCTATTAAAGAGCCATCATTTAACAAATTATGCATTTGACCTATTGTCTTACCAAGAGAGTAGATTTCCTTTTCATTCACTTTTCCTGGTGAAATTAGATTACCTTCTTTATGTTCTAAAACTATAAATCTTTCATTATTTTTTGATGTATGCATTACATTATTTTTATAAGTTAGAAGCTTCGGACAACATACACCATTATTATGTAGTCTTTGCTGGTGATGTAATGCTTGTATTAAAAGTTCTGGGTTATACATTTTGTACCGTTCTTTATTATATTGCTTTAATACAAAAGATCCTGCATCCGTTTCGAGTTTCCACTTCAAATTTAGCCAACCACGATGAATAGGTATTGCTTTTTGAATTTTAAATTCAAATAAATATTCACATTCTACTTTCAGCTCTCGAAAAATTTCTTTAGCTTTTTCATTAGATAACGGCTCTATCATCTTGTTTATCCTTTCTTAACTTGGTGTTCCTTTCATCCTCTCTACCATAACTGAAATTAAAAATTTCGGAAGTACGAGTTGTCTCTTTAACCGTTTCGGCTGCGAAAGTAACCTATACAGCCATTCAGTTCCTGTATCCCTCATAATTTTTGGTGCTCTTTTTACAGTACCAGATATTATATCAATCATGCCTCCTATACCAATAGATAGCGGCACGTTTAATGTTTGTATGTTTTCATAGATGAATTCTTCTTGTTTTGGTGAACCTAGTCCTACTAGTAGTAAGTGCGGCTTGAATTGCTTAATTTTCATTTTTACTTCTTCTATTTCTTCGCCATTTACAAATCCATGCTGTCCTTTAAACTGTGCTCCTGGGAACTGCTCATTTAATTTTTTTAGTGCCTTTTTATTACTTTCTGGCGCAGCTCCAAAAAGAAAGACACGATATTCATTGTCATTACAATATTTTATTAAATCGTGAGTGATATCTGCCCCAGTAACACGTTCTTTCAAAGTTCCTTTTAATATTTTCGAGCCTATTATGACGCCAATCCCATCCGCTGTTATTAAATCTGCAGAAAGTAACATCTTTTTAAACTGCTTTGATTTAGCCGTGCTTTCCTTTGCAGACATAACAATTTCAGGATTTGCAGTTACTACAAACCTTGGTTTCTCTTGTTGTTCATGTAGCCAACCTTTTAATAAACTTATAGCTTTTTCATATTCTAAAGTTGAAAAAGGTATTCCCTTTATAAGTTGGTGATCCACTATACTCTCTCCTTACATAAGCCTCAAATATTCATCAACATCTTTCGAAATTTGTCTAAAAGCTTTATACCAGAATACATAGCTTGTTATATCGATTTCAAAATGTTTTTTCATAAGTTCTTCCACTGGAGCTTTTCCTGTTTCTCGTAAAAACTCCTTATATTTCGGATGAAAAGTACTTTTACTTTCTTGAGCCATCTCTAATAAACTAAAACTAGCTAAATACCCAAATGTGTATGGATAATTATAAAAAGGAACATCTGCAATATAAAATTGAATGTATTTCATCCAAACAAACGGCTGATATTCTGATAACGCATGCCCATATGCTTTTTCTTGCGATATAATAGATAATTTCTCGATTTCATCAGCACTTAATGGACCTTCTTTACACTTTTCATAAAAATTCTTCTCAAATTCAAATGATGCTCGAATTGCCATTACATAATTAAAACAGTTTCTTATTTTCCAACTAAGCAATGACTTTTTCATATCTATACTATCTGTTGTTTGAATTAGATAGTTTAAGAGTACCGTTTCAAAGCAAATAGACGCCGATTCAGCCGTACTCATTGGCAAATAATCATCTAAAAAAGAAGTAGATTGCTCAAAACTCATATTATAAAAATGCCAAGCATGTCCTAGTTCGTGCGCAAGTACTCTTACACTATCGATGCTTCCGTCATAACGCATAGAGATTCGTGATTCTTTTTCACTGAAAAAAGGAGCACAAAATCCACCAGGTGGTTTATTATCTCTCGGTTCCGGTTCCGCATCCACCCATCCACTCTCTATTGCATTCCGTGCAAATTCTGCTAATTCTTTATCTATATTTTCAAACGCATCGTATATGTTTTGAACTGCTACTGAAAAAGGGATATGAATCTCATTATTTTCCTTTACGGTCATAAGTTCATGCCATGTAATCGAAGCTTCCCCCTTCTTATACACGTTTAAAACACTTACTAATGTATCAAGATTTTCTTCTGTCGCATTCCACATTTGTAATAATACAGTTTCAGTAATACCATTAGCATGTAGAGATTGCGTTAAAATCTCTCTATCTTCTAATTCATTACTCTTTGTATTACGTAATCTCCCTATTTGATTTAATACAGTAGCAAAAATTTCTTTTTCCTTATGTAAGGCATTTGTTAATAACTCGAATACTTCTACTCTTTCCTTTTCATTATCACTATTCATTGCAATATTATTTGCTTGTCCAAATGATATTTGCTTATTATTGTGCTCTATTTCTATCTTATTTCTTAATTGTATGTACATATTTTCCCATGCACCAAGTTCATCTTTTATTAAATTAGTATTAATATTATTGGAAGTTTCCATTTCACTTTTCTGTATTACTTGCTGTACTTCTTTTTTCAAATCTTTTACTGTCATAGTCGATATAGTAAGGTCAGATGAAATACTTTCTTCAGCAGATCGGCAATACAAATAGTATTCTGCTTTTTCAATAGATTGTATAAGTTTTGAAAGAATCTCTACATCTTTTGTCGCATAATATTGTTCTTTCAACCTCAATATTGGAGTTACAATATCCTCAATTGGATACAATCGATCTAAATCCCACCTAGTAATTTCATGCATTTTTATAGCCGCCTCCTATTTTTACAAATAGTTACAGATATTTACCCTCACAATTATAAACGAAATGTAAAAAATTTAATATCTTTAAATATTTAGATTTCTACAAACGCATTCTTATTTATATTCTTTTCTTCTGCTACTGCAACGTACATAGCATAAACAGATAAACGATACAGCTACTGGAATCAGTATTACTCCTCCAATAAAAGGATAAACAACCACACAACATGTAAAAGCTACTATAGAAAAAATTTTACCTAACCTATTCTTTATTAATTTCATTCCAGCTGCAGTACCGACTATGTATGTAACAATCCCCAACGAATTCGGTATTAAAACAATTTTATCTATGCTAATATGGAAAACGAAACTTATTAACAAACCTATTATTGCAATAAAACTTACAACTTTTACTGCATTTGTTGGTGTTTCTCTTTTTTTATTAATCTGCGCTAAATAACACGGTGCAACTTCTTCTTTTCCTAGTGAATAACCTAAGCGCCCGATACTTGCGATAAATGCATTTGTCGTCCCTAAACAAATGATAAAAGCTACAAATCCAATTATCCATGCAAATTGGTCGCCTAATGCTTGCTTCATTACAAGCACAAGAGCTGTAGTATTATCAGCATTTATATGATAGGATTTCGTTCCAATTACTGATAATGCAATACCTATATATAAAACTCCAATAATAACAATTGCAAATCCCGTAGATAAAATAATATTTCTTTTTCTAGGTGATTTAAATTCAGGAGCTAAACTTGCAATAGCTTCCCACCCAAAAAACGACCAAAAAATTAATAATGATGCCTCTAAAATCGGATTTATTTCTTGCATAGAAATATGTACATTTATATTTTTTATTTCAATATAAGGTAGTGAACTAATAATTGTTATTAGCAAAATAAAGAAAGTTAATAAACCAATACATACTTGAAACAATCCACTCATTTTTAATCCATATAAATTGAAAACTATTGAAATACTTAAAATAATAAACGCTATTACGTAAGAGAAATACGGTGATAAAGCAAACACTTTCACGATATACATTCCACCAGTCATTGAGACAACAATTTGCCCAACGCTACCTGCAATAAAAAAACACCATCCTATAATAGCACCTATATTTTTACCGAAAGCTTTTTCTGCAAACGTGGCAATTCCACCTGCACTTGGGTACTCAATCGATAAAAAAGCGAATGTGAATGCAAGTGGAATACTAAGTAATATCATAATAAGCCAAGAAACAATCGCATTCCCTTCTGCAACACTCGCTGTCATACCAGGTAATATAAGAATTCCTGATCCTAAAACCGCTCCGACATATAAGGCTGTTCCCTTTTTAATAGAAATTGTTTCATCAAAATGATTAGACATTACATGCACCTCCATTTATATTTTAATTATAGAAAGTTATCAATCTATTCAATATACAAAAGTGCATGTAATTTAACATGAGATTTTATATTATGTATTTATTTCAGAAATTTACTTTCAATTTTGTAAAGGAGCATAATTCATGGATGAAATTGACAAGAAAATTACGTTATTACTACAAGAAGATGCCAGAATGACAATTACAGAAATGACCGAACACTTACACCTCAGCCGCCCTAGTGTTACAGAAAGACTAAAGAGATTACAAGATACTGGAATACTTGAGAAATATACAGCTCGGATATCATTAGATGCAGTTGGAAAATCAATTCAAGCATTTTTAAGAATCGAAAATTTAAAGATTCCATGCAAAAAATTTGAGGAGAAAATATACACAGAATATAGAATACTTGAATGTCATCGGGTGACAGGTGAAAGTAGCTATTACTTAAGAGTAGCGGTTCACTCAATGAAAGAATTAGAGGAATTAATTGATATCGTTATACCATTTGGTACAGTAAAAACTTCGATGATTTTATCTTCACCGATACCTTATCGACCAGTAATTATAGAATAGTAATAAAAAAGAGGCTATCCAAAAGGTATAAAATACCCTACTCTTTTGGATAACCCTTTACAATTTATAAGAATTTTTACTAAACTTCTTTATAAATCCATTTTATTTTCAACTGATATTTTATAAAATTTCGCAGATAATTTATAAGAGCGATTTTCATTATAAAAGTTACCTAGTTCATAGGATAGTTCAGCAACTAAGCGATGTTGTTTTTTTTCTAATCCCACTTCAATTGCTTTTTGCATATTTTTCTCATATTCATAATAATCCCCACGTATTTTGAATACTTTAGCTTTCAAACCATATAGTTGGACAAATGCAATTGGCACATCATAAATCGATAAAAAATGAAATGCTTCATTCATAGCCTTATTAACATTTTTCCAATCTTTAAGTTCTATGTATATCTCCAACATGTTTCGTAACGCATATACTTTTTGATCTTTCTGTGATAAAAATTCACTTAATTCCAAAGTTTTTTCGTAGTATTTAATGGCATTCGTATAGTCTTTCAAACCTTGATAAATTTTACCGTAATCATATGAAATGATAGGTAAATACTTTGAATCATCATTAGTAGCCAAACTATTTTCTACTTTCTGTAAAATTTCAAGTGCCTTTTCATATAACTCATCCATAATATACAATATTGCAAGCATTAAAAGTGTATTTATTACGTTTTTCTGCATACCATTTTTTCTGTATATGTTGTAAGCTTTTAGGGCATACAAACGACTAATACTTTTATCTTTATAAAGCTCCTTATATACATGACATAAATTATAGTATATATGGCCATGTTGTTCAGTTTCTTCTGCACCAAGTAAACTCTCAGCCTGTACATAAATATCATGAGCAGCAATGTAGTCTTGTTTATTATAAAAATATAAACCTCGAGCTTTTAAATAATAAATATAATCTTCAGGATCTTGCATTTCGACTTGACTTGGTATCATTTGCGAAGCTTGATCTATAAGTAACTTCACATATGGCACGTTTTTTTGTCGAGCGTGGTAGTATATCAGTACACCATATACCTTTAGTAATAAAGGGATTGAATCCACTTCACGAACATATAATTCTAACAAAGATAAGTCAGCTTCTGTAATAGTTTTATCTTTTTTATATTTATTACATATTTTAAAAATAGTAAGCTTTATCTCCTCGTAATTTCCATTTATAAGATAATCGCTCTTAACTTCTAACTTCTTAGAAACCTTTTTTATAAAAGAAGATGACGGTTTTATTTTTCCACTTTCTATTCTACTTAAATATGTTATTGAACATATTCCTGATACGAGTTCCCCCTGTGTTAATCCTTTATGCATCCGAACATGGCGAATACGTTCCCCTATTTCCATCTTTCTACTCTCCCTGCTTAACCATTTCATACTTTTTACTAAATAAGCCATTATGTATTGCATAATCTTTCATACTAAGAAAATACATAACTTTACAAATGTAAAAAAATGTATCATATATTTTAATTTTACATTCATACTATGATTATTTCTAGATACTTTGTTAAATTTAATGGTTAAAATTTAGATTTTTCGTCCATTTTTTTCATGTGATTTTACTACTTGTTATTAACAAACACAGAATCATATACTTACATTACGATAAACTTAATGAAAAGGATTTAACTACATGTAAGCTATCATTCTTCATTTAAATAGTTATAGTTCATTACATTTACCTAATACATAGAAAATATCTATTGTAAACCAAATAAATTTAATAGATGAATTATTAATATCAAATCCTAGAAATTAGTTTGTCGAATTATTCAATAAAAACGAAAGGATGATAAACATGATTGTAAAATTTAAAGATGAATCCTCACGAAAAATAGTAAGATATGTTGGAGGCGCTGTTTTACTTTTAATAATCGCTTCTTTCCTTTATCAGTGGAAAAATGACTTAGTAATTGATCAAACTGAAAGATTTAGCTTTGGACTAGCTATTATCACTTTCCTATCTACCTTCTTACCTTTTAAAGAGAAAGTGAATAAATAATTACATATAAATGAGATTAAAAAAGGATTGATCAAAAGATCAATCCTTTACTCTACTTCATTTAAGAAGAACAATGTTAACGCACCAGGTCCTGTATGCGCTCCGATTGCAGCTCCAATTGTATTTACGATAAATACTTCACAGCCAAATCTCTCTGTAATTAATGCTTTTAAAGCTTCAGCTGTTTCTATGTCATCACCATGAGTCATAGCGATTGTTTGACCTTTAAGGTCTTTTCCACGCTCTTCCATAATATCTACAATTCGGCTTAGTACTTTCTTTTTCCCTCTTACCTTTTCAAGTGGTACAAGTTTTCCTTCTTGCACGTTTAAGATCGGTTTAATGTTTAGTAAACCACCGATAAAACCAGCTACTTTACTTAAACGCCCACCTCTCACTAAGTACTGCAAGTCAGCTACTGTGAAGATATGTTCTATATGGTTCATTAGAAAATCAACACGTTTTAAAATATCTTCTTTTGATGCGCCGTCTTTCGCCATTTTAGCAGCTTCTAATACGACAAGCCCTTGACCAAGCGAAGCACATTTCGTATCAATAATTTCTAAATCTAAATCAGCATATGTTTCTTTCACTTCTTCTTTAATAACAACTGACGATTGATATGTACCAGACAGTTCAGATGAAAAAGCTAAATATATACAAGGATTACCTTCTTTTGCATAAGAAACAAATTTTTCTTGGAAAGTTTCAAGTGAAGGCAATGACGTTCTATAAACAGCGCCTTCTCTCATGTTTTGCAATAATGTAACTGACTCTAATGTAACTCCATCTAAATACTCTGTTTCTGCTTCATCATAAACACGGAGTGGAATTAAATCAATATCATATGCTTGCAGCAATTCTACCGGTAAATCCGCCGCACTATCCGTAATGATTTTAACACCCATTTTTAAACCTCTATTCTGTTATAAATATAAAAAATATAAAATAAAAATAGTACTTTTAAATTATATACGTAAAACTTAAATGAAGAAAGGAAAAGACTTTATATTGTATGCACTATTCTTCAAATGTTGAACTGTTAATAAAAATCATTCCAATTTAACCAATTGTTTATTGTTATTTTTTCTATACCACGAATAATTTTAGGGATTTTTCATTATTATATTTAAATTACTTAATTTAATGTGGTCTTTTCAAATTTATACTGTTTAAAATTAAAAGGCCAAATCCAATAAAGGAAACGGCTTTTTAATTTTTAAAAAAATAACCAAACTTTATTTTCCATCACATTGTTTGTTAACCTTATTATTCATGCAATGTTAAATATTAGTCCAATTATGATTAATATTTTAGCCTGTACTATAATTAAAAAAGTGAATACTTATCCCTAAGAAGCACCATATTTAAAAAACAGGTCAAATATTTTATAGAATATTTAATTTTACTAGTAAAGCTAATAAAATTTGGAGAAGAATTTGAACATTTACTGCTATGTCTGTATCCGTAGTCGTAACTGTAACATTTCTAGAATTTCTAATGACAGTTTCTTGTTTATTAACTTGTTTAACAGATGATTTTTGAAACAATTCTTGTGCTACACGGTCAGCTTTTTCACTATCTGCTATAGAAATACTTATTATAACCACGATAGCTGCTTGTAATGCTGCTTGAATAGATAACGCAGCTTTTGTATCTGTAGTAGTAACTTCTACATCTGCTGAATCAACAATTGTAATAGACTCTTCAGAAATTTGATAAGTTTTGCTTTCTTGTGCAGCTGCTTCTGAAACATTGGCATTTTTAAAAGATGGATGAGGATTTGAAGAATCTAATGCACTCCACTTTTTATTTTCATCTGTATGGCATGCTTTGTCCATAAGTTCACCCCCTTTCAATCTAAATAATTATTAACCTGTGATTGTATTTCAGAAACAATACTTTTAATTTGCTGTTTTTTTTCTGGCGATAAATTTTTTAACCTTTCTTCATTTATCCCATGCCTATTAAAAATATCTGAGAGTAAAAGGTCTATGATTATATTCTTTTGATCCTTATCAAACTTAAAGGAAGAAAATTTGTTTAAATCATCCATTTACAATATTCACTCCAATCAATTTTCTATAAAATTTTTAAATAACTACCAGCATTATATGTAATTTAATAAAAATTGCTTGGACAAGTAACTCAATCTTCTATTTCCACTTATTTTTACTAATAAAATCAAAAAGCTGGCTTCTAATAAGAAGACAGCTTTCCTTCACATAAACATAAGTTTCATTTACTGTTAAATAATGTATTTAAATTTTACTATTTTGCAGTTTTCCACACTTACTTTCCCATTAATATTGAATATTAATTCAGTCATAATAAGAATTCCAAGCTTGTACCACATATTACAACAAAAAATATTTACTTAGAGTGAACCCTTATAGCTAAATATAAACAGATTAGAAACATTATAAAATGTTTAGTTTAACTAATAAAGCTAATAAAATTTGAAGGAGAATTTGAACATTCACTGCAATATCTGTATCAGTAGTTGTTACGGTTACGTTTCTGGAATTTTTAATAAATGTTTTTTGTCTATTAATTTGTTTAATAGATGATTTTTGAAATAATTCTTGTGTTATTTTATCTGCCTTTTCACTATCTGCTATAGAAATACTTACTACAACCACAATAGCTGCTTGTAATGCCGCTTGAATAGATAGCGCAGCTTTTGTATCTGTAGTAGTAACTTGTACATCTGCTGAATCAACTATTTCAATATATTCCTCAGAAACTTGATCGATTTCATCTGCTTGTATAGCTTCTTCTAAAAAATTTGAATTTTTACTAAATGAATAAGAATTTAATATTTCGGAATCCTGTCTTATTGATTCAGAGTCCCCTTTTTTTGGTTCGCAATCCTGTTTTATTGGCTCAGAAACTCGTTTTTTCGGCTCAAACTCCCGATTTAATGGATCTCGGTTTTTCTTTCTTCTACAAACTTCACAATCACACATAAAATCACCCCTTGTAGTCTAAAAAATTAGCAATATGACAATATTGGCTAACTACTAGCATTTTATGTATTTTAAAAAATATTGTTTGGACAAGTAACTTGAATTTTTATTTTATTTCTAATTCTTTTTTCTAATAACAAAAAGCTGCCTTCTAATAGGAAGACAGCTTTGTTTGTGACTATTCTAGAATAGATTTCATACAATATAATTTTTCCTTTCTTATAACCTAAGCTCGTCACTTTAGTTATAAAAATATGAGTATATCCTATAGCCTTTTTGAGGAACCATCCATAATTTATTTCAGAAAAAGTGCTTTGTTTTACTGAAAGGTAGTTGAGGAAACAACCGCCTATTTATTTAAAACAAAATAAAACTTTTATATAAAGGCCCATAATTAAATACACTTAACTTCATATGATATATTGCATCCTTTCTTTTTAGAATGAGTAGTCGTTACTGAAGGGCACTTTTCGAAGTGCTCTTATATTTATATCCCTTTTCTTTTTCTGGAGGATTTTTATCACTCAGACTGATGATTACCACTTTTCCTTAATAGTTTCAATTAATACAGTAGCTACTAACCCTATAAACTCTATACGCTTAAACAATAATGCGTTACCGAACGCATGAACTAATTTTCATTTTGACTATGTAACACTAAATTCACAAGGTTATTATCCTCTGTTTGGTGAAGCTATCATTTCAATACCAACAAACCCACACCTTCAACTAATAACTTAAACAAATGTGCTATAGCTAGTTTTTTTTGATATAGCATCTTACGTTCTATATACTGAAGATAGAGCTAGTATTCTGAAGGAGGGTGTATATGAGTATTCAACTAGCCACATCTAATGATTTAGAATGGATTAATAATCAATATGACTCAATCGGTTTTGTAAGAAGTGATTTAAAAAGGGATAAAGTTGCAATTATTACTTACAACAACGAGTATGCAGGTGTTGGCCGATTAGTCCAAATAGATGAAGATACGATAGAAATGGGCGGGATTTTTATTCTCACTAAATTTAGAGGCCTACAATTAGCTGGGGAACTTGTTTCATTTTTAGTAGAAACTGCGAAGAAATTACAAGTACAACATGTATACTGTCTTCCTTTTGAGGAATTACAAAACTTTTATAAGAAATATGGCTATACTGAGGTTGATACTACGAAAGAAGTAGTTCATCCAATTATTCTAAAAAAATATAATTGGTGTTTAGATCATTATGATAAGCATGTTTTATTATTTAAGTTGTAAGTATGCCTAAAGAGAGCGTATACAAAAATATAAATTACTAGACCACTCAAATAATAACCGTACTTTATTTGGTCACCATCAGCTTCTACAAGTTATACAATTACTACATACGTTTCCTTTTTCCACTAACCTTACTTTTGTATAAAAGATTATTTTGTTTAAAATTACCTTAATTCGTATTCCAATAAACTAATCTGAAGGTGAATTCCTATATAATACAATTAAGTAATTAAAAGGAGCGTTATTCATGATAGATGTAATAAGACTCGTTATCTTTATTGTAGTTGCAATTGGTGCTATTTTTAACATTTACCTAGAATTTAAAAAACCTAAAAAAAGTATATACTCAATCGTTTTTTTATCAGTACTCTTTATCGGTGCCTCAGGTTTAATCAAAGATATTTTATCTAAACTTTTATAGTTATTGGATTAAAAATTACTGTTCTGTCAATAATGTAAGTAACATGATTGTATTTCTCCATTCTGCTTTGGAGAGGAGCAGTTAGCTTTTGCTAGCTGCTCTTTTATTTAAAAATGATTTCATCTATTATCCACAAAATACGTATCATATGCCTTATCAAAAACATATCCTAGTTTTTCTGCCAGTTTAGCAGACGTAGTATTCGCAGCATCCCAGTTTGGATATATCTCTTTTTCTAAGCAGGCCAAGATTAGCGCTGCACTAACTATAGTCGCCAACCCTTTTCTTCTATGATTGTGATCAGTCGCCACTTCAATTTCAATCCCATTATCATAAATGCTATACGATGATGCACCGCATACAACTTCACCTTGGTACAAAATACTATACCCTATACCTCGTTTTAAATAATCTTCTACTGATTGAAATTGACTTGTAAAATCTTCAGAGACCTTATGTAGTGTAGGGATATTTACGATATGTTCATCTATTCTTCGTAACTCGTATCCTTTTGGAAGCGCTGATATAAAAGATTGTAATTTTGAACGATTAAAAACTTCCGCATTACGTTTGAATTTATAGCGTAAAAACTTATCTATTTTTCTTTCGTAAAATGTTTCTAAACGCTTTTTCCACTCTTCACTATTTACGATTACTAACATTCTATCAGGAATGTTACGTAGTAATTCTTCTGTTTCTTTCCTATTTGGATCCCCAGCATAAAATGTGAAAATCCCTACCGTAACTTGCGCTACTGTTGGGTTTTCAAGATCATTTACCCAAGCAGTACCCATATGTCCTTGTAAATAAGAAAGTAAAACAACGTTATTGAAATCCTCGAACATAGTAACTAATTTTTCTCTCGTATGTATACTCGCTTCATATATCATTTACATTCCCGCTTTCTTTGGAATCAGTTTAACTCTACTTTTCATATATAAACAAAAGTTTATTAAACTATATATAATCGTAAAATATTCGTAAATATAAAATTATTATAACATCTAATAAATAGTAAGCGACTGTCCTGTATAAAGGTTAACAGTAAATATACTTAATAATAATTTGCAATCTACATGTAACCGATTATCATCTTTTATTATGTAATAGCCCTCAATACTCGTTTGAGGGTTCATTTAAATACGTATGTTATAACTCATTCTTATAAATATATGATTCTGTTCCTCCATTTTTATATACTTTAGTCAATTTAACAACTGACTTGTACGTATTATTGTCATTCGTCACCATCTTTTTCATATCTTCTATTTCAGCATTACCAGTTCCACTCTCGATTTTCAAACAGTTCGAAATGTTGAGGTATCCACTCGATGCGAAAAGAATAATAAACGTAAGATCAGGGAAATTAATGAACAGTATTCCAAACTTTAAAGGATTCGTAGTCGTATCAGATAAAACTAATAGAAAGTTTAATAGTTCCGGCACTTGAACAAAATCTTTAGAAACAATCGCTTCACCTATTATAGTAATTTGCTTTACGACATTCCCCATCTCATCTATAAATTCAGTACAACTAGGTGCATCAATTGTTTTTGCTTGTAGTGATAAATTCAATTCTGGATTGTAAAAGTCAAAAAAGAGTGTACTACCCTCTGTTAAACATTGTGGACAAACATTTCCAAGTAAACTAAAATCCTCTTCAATAAATTTAACTTTCGTTTTACAACTACAAACTTTTCCTATTCGAATTGCATCAATCCTAGAGCAATCTACAAAGATAACCTCATTGTCCTCTTGTACGAAGGATACGGTACCATTCCTCTTATTAAATGAAAGAAAATAAGATACTACAATTTCGTTTCCGGCGATTACAATACTCTCAACTTTTGTAAAAGGCTCTAGACTTCGCAAAAATTCACAAATACTATTTTGGCAGCATTGATAATTTCGTTTCGGCTCACAATCCACTTACACTCCATCCCTTCCCTATATGTTTTATCTAATACATATACTATGAACGGAGTATAAAAAAGCTTGGACAATATAACTTTAACTCAGGAATATAGGTACTTACTTATCACATTAATAATGAAATTACGCCAATAATGAGTAATAGCACATAAATTTCCCTATAAATACATATAACAATTTCATCTTTCATGAAAAAAACGTTATAATAAGGTGTAGCCTCTACGATTACGTTATAAAGGAGAATAAAACAATGGCTAAAATTAAAGTATACCAAGCAAAAGAAGAAAATATGGATGCAGTAAAGAACATCATTGATGTTGAGGAACAAAACCCAACTACTGAAAACTTACAAAATCTATATGCATGTGTATTAGAAACAGAAGATATGGCATTGCCTGAATCATACATTGAAGAAGATATCTTAATTGATTCTATGGAAGTTATGGTTAACGCTTCTCAAAACAAACTAAGAGACTTAGGTGCATACGATGTAATCGAAGTTCAAAACAAAGGTAAGAAAACACAAATTTTATTATTAGCAGACGAAGAATACGAAATTATCGAAGGCTAATCTAAATCCGTACATACGAAAAAGCTCCTTTCCAATTGGAAAGGAGCTTTTTCATTACGCTTTTGATGTTTCACTCTTTTTATTCGTTTGCTGTTTCTTAATTACCATACGCTCATTTCCCATAAAGAAAATAAATATGAATGCTAGACCTGCTGGTACTAATGCCCACATAAATGTTTGAACAATGGAGCTAGAAAGAGCGTCAATAATTTTATCTAATATGTGCGGCGGGATTTGAGATCTTGCCGATTCTGATAGAATAGCTCTTGAATCTCCTAAAGCGTTTGTATTCATTCCTCCGCTCATACCTTTAAAAGCTTCTTCTAATTGATCTTGGAAACCTGTTCTTTGAATCATTCCGAAGATTGTAATACCAAGTGTCATTCCTAATGAACGAATGAAATTACTCGTTGAAGTTGCAGATCCGCGCTGTTCCATACCGAAGTTGTGAATAGCTGCCATACTTAGTACAGAGAATGAGAAACCTACTCCAAATCCAATAATAATCATATAAACCGTTAATAATATACGACTTGTTTCTGGCGTTAATGTGCTTAATAAGAATAGTCCAATTAGCATAATAACAGCAGAAATAATCATAATGTTTCGGTAGCTAAGCTTCGTCGTTAAAAATCCACCTAACTGCGCTGTTACGACTGATCCTAACATCATCGGTAAAAGTAATAATCCTGAGTTTGTTGCGCTACCACCGTATACACCTTGAATGAATAACGGTATGTATACAGTTGCTGACATGAACGCAGCACCGTAACATAATGCAATAATGGTACTCATTCCGAATAAACGTTGTTTAAACATTTCAAATGAAATGATCGGTTCTTCTACTTTACGTTCAATAAAAATAAATGCAATAATTAAAATAGCAAATCCGCCAAATAAACTTAAAATAAAGTTAGAATCCCAATCATACTTTTGTCCACCTAGTTCTAAAGCAAACATTAGCGAAACTACTGCACCAACTAAAGTAATTGCGCCAAACCAATCAATTTTTTGCTTTCTATGAACTCGTGATTCTTTATAAAAGAATGTAATAAAAATAAATGCTAAAACGCCAAGCGGTAAGTTAATGTAAAATACCCAGTGCCAGCTTATGTAATCTGTAATATACGCACCAAGCAGCGGGCCAAAAATACTTGATAAACCAAATACTGCTCCGAATAATCCACCCATTTTCCCGCGCTTTTCAGGAGGGAAAATATCAAAAACGATAGTAAACGCGATCGGCACTAATGCCCCGCCACCAATACCTTGAATGGCACGATAAATACCTAACTGTGTAATATTTTCAGCAGTACCACAAAGTGCCGAACCAATCATAAAGACGATTAAACCGAAAATAAAGAATCTCTTTCTACCATACATATCTGATAGTTTTCCGAATATCGGCATACCTGCCATTTCTGCGACCATATAGGCAGAAACGACCCATACAAAGTTTTCAAGGCCTCCTAAGTCACCAACAATCGTTCCCATCGCTGTTACGACAATGGTATTGTCCATTGATGCCATTAAAATACCTAGCAATAAGCCCGCCACAACAAAGCCGAGCTTATTATTCTTCTCAACCATAACCTTGCTCTCCCTCGTACTACTTATATTTGTTTATGTTCTTTTACAACTGCATTACCTTTTTGATTAAAACTAGTATGATATTCTACAACACTAATTTCACATCCTGGACCAATGGTAACGTTATTTCCTCGTACTACTTCAGCAATCGTATGCTCTAAATAAATTTCATCTCCTTCAATGATAGACGTTTGGAGGCTTCCAGCATGACTTGTAAATGGAATAAATCTCGCTTTTTTACGAACGGTAATCTTTTTACCGCCGATTTCTCTCACTTTGCTGCCTTCATAACGAAGTGAAATTTCAATATTTTCAGCATTAAGTAATCCATCACTTTCAAGGCCACCAGTTAGTGATAGTTCTTCAACTTCAATATCTCCTTTCACATTTAAAGCGCCTTTCACATCTACGAAATCACCAGTAAACTTCCCTTTAACTTCTATCATACCTCTTACTTTCGTTTTTTCAATATGGGCATCACTATTCATTTGTGTATTTCCGTATACTTTTACATATTCCGCATCTACATTTCCTTGTACTTCACTATCTCCATACACGACATAATTTTTCACTTTCATATTACCGCGCACTTCACTCGTGCCGTACGTTTTAAATTCATTACAGCTCATATCATTAGAAATCGTTCCTTCACCGCGAATATTCACTTTGTTATAATCCCCACCTGCTGAACTACCAGAGCCATTGACAGTAAGACTATGTTGATGTTCCATATTACTTTCTCCCTCCCATTAAACCTGCTTCATTTCTTTTACATTTGCGCTTTTATCGACAGTAAGAACACCCGTATATTCAATGAGTTCAATCTCACAGTTCGCTCCTACTGTCACATTGTTTCCTCTTACCGTTTTTATGTGAGCATAATCAATATCAATATTGTCACCTTCTAATAGTTCAGCCTCTAACTGCATACCAAATACTGATTTAAACAGTCTACTAAAAGTACTTAGTCTATGTTTTACTTTAATCGTTTGACCACCAATTTCTTTCGCTCGACATGTACCGTGAATATTAATATTTATTTCATCGGCACTTAATAATCCACCAATTGTAAATTGGCCTTCTGAAGAAAAAGTATCCACTTCACAATTACCATCAATCGTCGCTTGACCATTGACTTTAAACTCTTCACCAGTTACATTTCCACCTATCGTACCTTTTCCTGCAATTTTCAAACTGTTCGCCTTCACATCTTGCGTAATTGTTGCTTTTCCATCAATGCGCATCGTTTCCGCGTGTACTGTGCCATCGACTTTACCCGATCCACTAATTCTCGCATTGCTACTTTTCAAATTTCCAGTAACAGCACCATATCCGTTACATTCAAATTGGTCACATTCAATATTTCCATTAACAGTCCCTTTTCCATTTAATTGCACTTTATGAAACTCGCCGCCATTCGATGAACCGTAACCATTTATAATCAAATTATCTGTACGCATACTTTCTCCTCCACTACAACAGTTTCGTTTTTAATGCTTCGGTATATTTCATAATCGCTTCGCGTAAAACAATTTTGGTACCTTTTTCAAAAATTAAATCGTCCACGTTTGAAACTAAGAAACATGTAGAAATCCCTAACTTTCGGACGATGATTAAGTCACAAGTTTTATGCTTAATTGCTTCATAATTTTCACGTAAAACTTGCAAGACCATTTTTCCTTCTTCTAAACTAATCTCTCCCGATTGTAGTAACTCTTCTAACATATACACATAAAGAATATCTACAAATTGAAACTCTGTTGTTTTATTCGTTTGTTCTATGAAGAATTGTAAAACTGGCTCTGATGCAATTCCTTTACGTAAGACGTCTTCTTTTGTTAAAAGAATTTCTCTAACACTCGGTGAAAACATATTTGCTAGTTCATCAAGTGATAAATCTTCTTTCATCGTTTGGATTTTATCAATACGCTCTAATATCTTTTCTTTCGGAAAAAATGTCTCTTGACCCGTGAATGTTGACTTTCGTACAAACCAATCTTCCGGTATTAAATTTTTTCTTTTCCACCTATATAACTGTCCGTATGAAATACCAGTTAGTTCTAATAAATCTTTTTTTGAAATTAAATCTGTACTCAACTGTATAACACTCCTTCCTGACAACAATGTAACATAACACTGTTACGCTGTAAATAGACTTTTATCGTAAGTAGCGTAACAATGTGTAAAACAAACCTGTTTCACACACGAAAAAAAGGCTCTTACACATCATGTAAAATGCGTAAAAGCCCTTATTTATCAACATGTAAACCATATTTCATAAAAATCAATCCACCCTTGTGAATTAATCATTATATTTTGTACTTTTTCGTGAGAAGTTACTTGTTGTTTGTTACGATATAAAGGAATAATATGAATGTGACGTAACAAAGTGTCCTCAATATCGCGTAACAATGTAACTCTATTCTCTAAATCTTCTTCTTTAAAATAAGGGAAGAGCTTTTTATGAAAGTCCATGCTGCTTTGCCCATGAATAAAACTATTTTTTGTAAGAAACATATATAGCAGACTATCTTCTATTCGTTCGCTAATCGTTGCACTATCATGCATCATATCAGCCTTTTGTATCGTACTGATTTCCAATAACTCTTCAACTTCAAGAAAATTATTTTCTACACGAATCCCATACTTCGCACACTCTTTCTGAATCCATTGTGCATCTTCTACATGATCTTGTCCTGTAAATGTGTAGAGTTGTAGCACTTCATGATGATACATACTCTTTTTCACTAAACATTCTATCTCTTCCTTAATCTCTACTTTTCTTTCATTTGCTAATATTAGTTTCTTAGCCACTTCTCCACGTTCTCCGCCGAGTTCTTGAACAATCCTATCGCCATGAATGATTTTATGTAGTGCCTTTCGAAACAGCTCATCTTGCATTGGTCCTTCTTTTACAAGATTGCACGTTACATATGTCACGTTCGATTCAAGCCGAGACAACTCTTTATTAGGCTTTTCTTTATCTTTATATTGCGCCTTTACTAACACGTCATACGTATTTACATTTTGCTCTACATTCATTAGTTCAATTCGGTCAAGAAAAGGTCTTTCACGATAATATAAATCATGCACTTCTAAAACAAATAATTGTGCATTTTTCTCGCGTAATATAAAAGGTCCTGTACCAATAAAGTTTCCTGCTTCATCTTCATTTACGATAGAACACTGTTCTGCACTTAGCATATGTAAAAACATCCTATTTTCCGTATGTAATTGAATTTCAACAACAAATTCATCCACTGCACGGACATTTTCAACATGTTGCAACATCCATGCGTGTGGGTTGTTTTCCGCTTTCATAAATCGATTCAATGAATGTATAACATCATGTGCGGTAAGTCGTTTTCTATTATGAAGATGAATACCTTTTCTTAAATAAAATGTCCAAACCTTTTCAGCGTCATTATATTGCCAGTGAAAAGCAAGTCTTGGCTCTATACAATTTGTTTCCTCATTCACATATACGAGTGTATCAAAAATATGTTTAACCATATGACATTCTGAGCGCATCGTAGCGTAAACCGGATCCAAAGCGATGTCTAGATTCATTTGTACTTGCAACCGAAGTACATCTTTTCTTCCTTCTGGTGTCCTTTCTATTTTATGACCAAATATGGAATCTATCCAAGCTTCATACTCTTTCTTTACTAATGGAAATTGTGAGCTGTAGCGTTCCACAAATGAGATTCCACTTTTCACATCCCCTTTTTTCGTTAGTTCTTTTCCTCTGTCTAAAATTAATATCATCGGTTGCTTTTGAAATATTAATTTAGAGCGATTCCCTCTCCCCCGCCCTGGAAACCAAGCGATCCAATTTAACTCTTCTAATTTTTTTATTATTAATTTACTATTACGCTCCGTACAAAATAAAGTTTCTGCTATCATTTGTACGGTAACTTCTAATTGTTCTCCTTCTTGTCTACCTTTACCATAGGCACACCATAGTTCAATATATTGATTTAAAATAAACATCATAATCCCCCTAAAAGGTGAAAAATAACCCCTTTTGTTTCTACCCTTTTTCCACTCCTCCTTTCATCTTATCATTTCAATATAGAAAGGAGGAATTAATATTGAACAATCTCATACTACGTTATAATAAACCCATTATTATTAGACTGTGCGGCGAATTATTAACCCGAACGACTGAATCTATGTTAGCTCTCATTATGATTATTTACGTTAATAAAATGTTAAACGGTAATATAATAATAACTATGCTCATTTTCGGACTACAACCTCTCTCAGACATTGTATTTACACTTATTGCTGGAGGGGTGACTGATAAATATGGGCGAAAGAAAATTATGTTAATCGGCTTATTGCTACAAGGCGTTGCAATCGGTAGCTTCATCTTTGCTCAGTCTGTTTTTATATTTGCTTTGCTTTACGTCATAAATGGGGTTGGCCGTTCCTTATATATTCCCGCTCAACGTGCACAAATTGCTGATTTAACAAAACAAAAACAACAAGCAGAAATTTTTGCTCTTTTGCATACGATTGCTGCAATTGGTTCCGTAATCGGTCCAATAATTGGTGCTATATTTTATCATACTCACCCTGAATATTTATTTATAATGCAAAGCATTACACTTATGGTATATGCAGTAGTTGTATGGACGCAGCTTCCAGAAACCGCTCCAGTATTTACAAAGCCAAAGCAAAAAGTTGAAGTATCATCTTCAAAACAATTTGTAAGCAAGCATTACGCCGTTTTAGGACTTATGATTACTACACTCCCTATTAGCTTTTTTTATGCTCAAACTGAGACAAATTATCGCATTTTCGCTAAAGATATATTTCCAGATTTCGTATTCATGCTCGCTTTTATTTCAACATGCAAGGCTACAATGGAAATCTTCCTGCAAGTTTTCCTTGTGAAATGGTCTGAACGATTTTCTATGGCGAAAATTATTCTTATTTCTTACACCTGCTATACAATAGCTGCAATTGGCTACGGGATTTCAACAACAATCACGTCACTATTCTTCACATTACTCTTTTTAGTCATTGGGGAAAGTATCGCCTTAAACCATTTACTTCGATTCGTTTCAGAAATCGCTCCTACAGATAAGCGTGGATTGTATTTTTCAATTTACGGGTTACATTGGGATATATCTCGTACGTGCGGTCCTGTTATTGGTGCGGTTTTATTAAGTAAACTTAACGGTAGTATACTATTTTATATTTGTACTTGTTTCTTAATAGCTGGAGGCATTATGCAAGCGCTGTTTGTTCAAAGTGTAGAACGTAATAAAATAAAAAAAGACATTTCGGAGCATACCCCTCATATTTTATAAGCTGCTTTCCTTTTCCTTTTAACAGTAAAAAGAAGGATGTCACAAAGTTTTAAGACTTTGTGACATCCTTTTTCATCACCCTGCCATTTTATTAATACTATCCTCTGGTGAAAATACAGAAATATGATTAACTTTACCTGTCGATTTTGGAATAATGAATTTCAACTCAAACTGATTGTTCACTTTATATACATATATTTTATCTTCCCCATTCACTTTAACTGAAGATGATTTTCCTAATACTTTCTCTATTTCTTTTAATGTAATTGATTTTAGCTCTGCATGATAGGAGCGTACATCAAAAACTTGTGATCCTTTATTAAAACCGAAGGAAACATTTTTATTTATAAAGGTAGCGTACATTCCGTTTTCTGCTTGTTCCGTTTTATCTGCTTTTCCCCACGCTTTTTCTATTTCTTCAATATCTCCTGTATGAGCTGCGAACGGAACATTAGGTACTTTTCCTTCTTTCGCTAGTTCAAACAATTCTTTCACATGGTTAATTGATTTTTGATTGATTACTGTATCTTTCGAGCGTGAATCTGTACCTGATTTTGTTGATCCTTCATTATTTGATTTTGCTTCAGGCTCTTTCTTTTCTTCAGAAGAATTATTTTGTTCGTTTTTACTATTTTCCGAAGTTGGATTTGTTTCCTTTTTTTCGTCTGTCCCTTTACATGCTACTAATGCCAATAGGCATGTAAAAGCGAGAAATAACATAGCTATCTTTACATACACTTTCATACATTTCAGCCCCCTATTATAATCTTATTCCTTTCGATAACCAATCCATTACGCTACTTTTCAAATTATATTTGTTCCAAAAAATAAATGCTTCACTTTCTCCTAGTGCTTGTACAACATCCTCTACAAAAGCTGTTCCTAAAAAATAACCCATTCGGTTGTATCCAAAGTATTGTCCGCCAGATAACCGGAACCACTCTTTCTCTTTTTCGAACGTCCATCCTTCTATATAATCTTCCAAAAAACGATTCTTTATTTGTTTTTCATTTTCTATATAGCATTGTAACCAACGTTCACCATCATTGTTATATGAGTAGTACACTGATTCATTTACACCTTTTATAATTTGCTTTGATAAATATGTTGCAACACCTTCACGATACAAAGTAACTGCCGCGTCAGTCCACTCAGCTTTTGTCCAATCCATTCCATCATTTTGTAACATAACATTATGATATATATGTCCTATTTCGTGAGCGACAATAACACGAAGGTGATTTACATCTGGAGATAATTTTTCTGCCGCAAAAAAGATGTCTCCAATAATTTCCCTTTCTACAAATGCATTAGAGCCAAAAGCTCCAACAAATAAATGAAACTTCATATTTACATCAAAGTTATAATTATTATGATATTCATTCGTTATCTCTTGAATAATAATCGGTAATGTTTCTGCAATGATATGAATATCTTCTATTTTTGCGGGATATCGTTTAATGGCATTAGAAACTCGTTCTCTCGTATATGGACAATGATACTTAAAGTATTCTTCAAATATCTCTGGATGCGAAGTAAAGTATTGGTTGAGGACTGCTAATTCTACATCGTTACTTTCCCATAATTTTAAAAAACTTGGAATTGTATTATTTATCATTTTTTCCATCTCCTTATATATCCCTTCTCGCCATTTACACTGCAATCCTTCCTGAAACGTAGAAAAAGCAACAAAGAAAGATGAGTCTTCTTTGTTGCTTTTTCTGTTTAATCAAACCATTTATCACCATCAGAAATCCATTTACCATAATGCAAACCATAACATTCATCATAATAATAAAAAAAAGCTATCCAAAAAGGACAGCTTTACATATGTATTTTTACACTTCGATTGACTTACCATCTTCAACAATATGATAAAGTAAGTGAGCTAAATGATGAATTGGGCCATACTCTTCCTCTTCTTCATCTGTTTCACCTTGGAACTCAAGATCATTTAAGTACAGTGCTAAAAATTGATAGTATAGTTTTAAATCAAATCCGTAGCACGCAGTTGGCTCTTCATGATCACCTTCGTATTGTAACATTAAGTATTGATCGTTTCCTTCTGCATCTTCTGCGTCAAAGAATACGAAGAATCCAACGTTTGTATCTAAATCAAATAGATGACGAGTGCCTTTTTCTGTTGCTTTGTTGAAGTCCTCTTCACTTAATTTATGTACTGTTGTCGCTTTAGCATTATCTTCTTGATGGAAATTTACTGTAAATGTTTTCAATGCTGACACCTCCTGATTGTATAATACTAGCATAACATATAAAAAGGACTGCTTACAAATGTAAACAGTCCTTACATTCATTTTCGCATTGCTCGTAATAAGAAGCTTACGATGAAAATTAAAACGATCGCACCGATTAAAGCTGGAATAATTGCATATCCACCAATGACTGGACCAAAACTACCAAGTAATTTCGAACCAATCCATGAACCGATAATACCAGCAATAATATTACCAATTACACCACCAGGTACGTCCTTTCCAGTAATTAAGCTCGCAAGCCATCCTAATATACCACCGACGATTAAAGACCAAATCATATGATAACCTCCTTTATATTTTACCAATCAAAATATAATTAGAAACAATTGCTTACCATTAGTTATGTTACATTTTTCAATAGTTATTCATACAGATCAACTATTAGATTATTTCAAAATAATGAAAGGCCAGTTTTTCGACTCGAGGTTGATGTTATTCGTAATACACATATTAAGGACAGTCAGGCTTTAATATTGTCCGCATAAACTCTTCTTTAAATGCAGGATAGTTAAAACCAACTGCAATTTTTTGAATTGGTCTATTATCAAATGTTGTTGGCTCGGCTATTTTTCTAAAGTCTGCCACACTTTGTCCTCTTGTTACGTCATTTGTCGTACTGATCCAAACTGCTGACTTTTTATATTCAAAAATATCATCATTAATAAAGGAAATGAACGGAAGTAAATCGTGAATCGGACTTCCAGCAATACCCGGGTATTCTTTTTTATAAAAGTTCTCATAATAAAAATCGATCATCGGTTTAATAAGTTTCGCCTGTCCTGTTCCTTCTTTATTAATAATATCCACCATTTCAGGAGTAATGAGGGCCGCTTGCGTTACATTTAACGGATAAATAGTCGCATTCTTTGCGTACTTCATCACAATATTTGCGGCGATTGGATCTCCATAAAAATTAGCTTCTGATACAGGAGTAACGTTACCAGGAAATAAAAACGCACCGCCCATAATATAATATGAACATACCTTATCCATTACATTTGGATATAATAAAAATAACGTTGCCAATGTTGTTAATCGTCCAGTCGCTACGATAATAATATCTTCTGGACAAGGCTCGATTAATTTAATTAACTCACAAAAATTTTCCCGTTTACAAATCCTCATATCAGGTGGAATAATCGGTCCCAAACCGTGATCCCCATGAATTTCGGGAAAGAAAAATGGTTCTTCCGCTGTCATTGGTCTAGCTGCACCCTCAATGATTTTCACTTCTGTAGCATAGTATCTTTCTAAAAAATACACATTTTCTGTTACGATTTCTCGCGATACATTCCCATATTCAGCAACAATACCTATAATATCTAATTTACATGTTTTATTTGCATAAATTAACGCCACAGCATCGTCAATACCAAAGTCTCCAAAAAAGATGATTTTCTTTTTAACTATCCTCACCCCTCTTCAACATAATCTACTATTATTATTATGTAAAAAAGACAAGGCTGTGAAACAGTGCAAACTAAAAAAGCCGCCTATTTATTGGCGACTTCAATCCTTTTATATGATAAATATGCTAATACATTCTTACTTGAATCGTATTTTGGATTATTCCCTTTTCTCGGTTCTCTCATATGTGTTTTTTCAAATCCAGGAATGTCCGGCATTTTCTCCATAAATTCAAGCATTTCTTCTTCAGTTCCTTCAATACGTACGCGAATCATTATTACTTTTCCTCAATTCTCATTTTCTCTGTACTAAGTATAACGTACTTTGAAAAGACTGCAAGAAATTTATCTTTTTAATGTCGCGCTTTTTTTACATACAAACAATGCCATTTCAGTATAAAACGAATTTATTTTATTATTTTCAATTTGAATATTAAAGAATTCTTGCATTTCAACTGGTGTTTTCATCATACACTCTGTTAATTTCATACGTTTCTGCAAAGGTACATTCATCATATCGCACCACCAGTCAAATTCAAATCTCTTGTCAAAAGTAAGACATGACTGCATTTGCAAACCGTTTTTTTCTAACAAGGTAATCCATTCTGTTTTTTTCAGCGCTCGTTCATGACTCGGATCCCGCTTTTTTTCTATAAAATTATAAAATGTATCGTATTCATTATTTTCCGGTGAAACATTATCTATTAAAATAAACAATCCATTATGTTCTAACGTACGATTTACTTCATATATAAACTGAGGTGGATTCGTAAAATGATGTGCTGCAATTCGGCACGTAATTGTATCAAAAAAACCATCAGCAAACGGTAAACTTTCAGCGTTTCCAGCAATAAAAGATACATTTTCATGTCCATTACTGATAATAAAATTTTTCGCATTCTCTAACATTTTTTCTGTTAAGTCTAAGGCAACTACTTCTTTAAACAATGGAGCTAATATATTCGCAACATGTCCACCGCCAGTAGCAATATCAAGAAGACGATTATTATGACGAGACTCAACTTGTTGAACTACATATTGTAAGTCTGGTCCATTAGCATGAATTTTACTTTTTACATATTTTTCAGCATTATTACCAAACTGTTGTTTCACAAGCTCTTCTTTACTCATTTTATCATCTGCTTTCTATTGTTATTTACATATAGGATTCATATAATAATTAAAGTTCTCTTTATGTATTTTCAAATCCTCTTTTCAGCTTACTTCTTATCACGCTTTCCTATCATCAATATAATATAAATTTTACGTTTTATTCCTAAACAAAAAAGGCTACGGAAACTTGTCCCCTAACCTGACTAAATATTTATTACATTTTTACTTTTTCATATACATCTATATAATATAAATCCTCTTTTAACTTCATAATAACGTCTACTTCGTTATAAGTAGCCTCACGAGCATGTAAACCAAATTGATCCATACCAATCCATATCCATTCAGGTGTATGCTGTAGAACATCTATGTTAAAATAATCTAATTTAATAAGCTCCGATTTTATAAATTTATCTTTATTAGCGATTTGTTTATCCATTAAGCCGTATTCTTTTCCATTTTCAAGTAGCGATATAATTTTCCCTAAAATCGGATGTTCACGTATAATAAAATGATATTCCCTTTCGTCTATATTCGCCATAATTAAACGAGAATTAGATAAATCTAATCCCAAACTCGGCATATTTATTTTAATCACCTCCAATATTGGTTTCATCTCCATCCTAACAAACAAATATTTAAATAATATTAATATAATATAAAAATATAAAGGCTGATTTCCCTTTAGAAATCAGCCTTTATATTTTTATATCGTTTCTTTTTCCTCATTATTTCTAGAAACTAAATTTCCAATAGCATCTGCCGTTACTTCAACTACAAATTCACACATACCTGCTACAACTTCTCCAATTACTTCATCCATCTTTTTCCCCCCTTATTTTATGTTACATATTTCTAGTATAGGAGAGGTTGGTTATTTTTAACTATCGGAAAACGTGACAACAACATTACAGTTTTGTAAGCTTTTTCAATTTACGTAGCTTCTATCCTTTGAAACTCCAAGTATGATTAACAAGCATATAGGCCATCATAATATTAATTAAGTTCCAATTATGCTAGAGGAGGCGTGTAAAATATACTACGTAAAATTAATTAAAGGTCAATCATTCTATGCTTTTGATCATCGTTTCTTAATGTCTGAAGAAGAAAAGGTTTCCGAGAAAGTTTATAATTACTTACGTCGTAATGAATTTTTCGAAGTACGTAAAGAAGAATATTCTGCTTAATAAAAAAAAGCATCAAGAAATATATCACGTAATTGTGATATATTTCTTGATGCCCTCATGTAATCTCCCTCTTTTGATCAATTTTGCTCAATTCTCTTAAAACATTCTATTATTTGTCCAAGCTATTTTATCGTAAATTTCATATTTTAGTATATGAGGAGGTGACAAATATGACTCATATCATTGATTACCAAGCTACTCAACCTATAAGTAAAACTGGTGAAACAACTTTTGCAATCCCAGCTTCTCCAAATAAAGCAATTCTAGCAAATTTGAAATTAAGAATTTCAAGTAGAGATTCACGTAATAATCGAGTAGAATTAATAGCTACAGTTGGTGTAGAAGGTATAACTGAGATTTCACAAATTTTATTCCGAATTTTCCGTGATAACATTGAAATTTTTAATACACAAGTAGGTATTGAATCTACAGATTCTGAACAATTCTATGCTCAAACATTTCAAGCTATAGATCAAAATGTTAGTAGTGGAACACACGAATACTCATTAACTGTAGAAAACCTAACTAGTGGTGCAAGTGCAGAAGTTATTGGTCCTCTATCTTTTAGCGCTTTAGCTATTGGACAAGAACGTAAATGCTGCTAAGCCAATCTAATATTTAATTTTGTACTTGAGAAAAGCAAGACGTAGTATATGCGTTCTTGCTTTTCTAATTTCTTTATATTTATCCTTATTTTTAATAGACACTTCATCATAAAATTTTTACATTTTCATTGCTTATTTTAGCAACTAACAAATCAAATTTTTGACAAATCAAAAAGATTGAAATCCACTCATGAAACACGTAATATAGACTCTGACTCTAAAAAAGTTCGTTAAAAATAATACATAAAATAAGGAGGTTTTATATACGAGTTTTTCATTTTAAAAGACGGAGAGGTTTTACATTATGTGGCGTAATAAAAATGTTTGGATTGTATTAATTGGGGAGTTTATTGCTGGTCTAGGGCTATGGCTTGGTATTCTTGGCAACCTTGAATTTATGCAAAAATATGTCCCTTCTGATTTCATGAAATCAGTTATATTATTTATCGGACTATTAGCTGGTGTACTAGTTGGTCCTATGGCTGGTCGTATTATCGATCAGTATGAAAAGAAAAAAGTTCTTCTTTATGCTGGGTTCGGTCGCGTTATTAGTGTTATTTTTATGTTTTTCGCTATCCAATTTGAAAGCATTGCCTTCATGATTGCATTTATGGTTGCTCTTCAAATTTCTGCAGCATTTTACTTCCCTGCATTACAATCTGTAATTCCACTCATCGTACGTGAGCATGAGTTATTACAGATGAACGGTGTACATATGAATGTAGGTACAATCGCTCGTATTGCAGGTACTTCACTAGGTGGAATTCTTTTAGTTGTAATGAGTTTACAGTATATGTATGCCTTCTCAATGGCAGCATACGCTTTATTATTCCTCTCAACTTTCTTCCTACAATTCGAAGATAAGAAATCAACAACACCAAGTAAACAAGCTGCGAAAGATAATAGCTTTATGGAAGTATTTCGTATTTTAAAAGGAATTCCTATTGCTTTTACAGCACTTATATTAAGTATTATCCCTCTATTATTTATAGCCGGATTTAATTTAATGGTAATCAACATTAGTGAAATGCAACATGATCCAACGATTAAAGGCTTTATATATACAATTGAAGGTGTCGCATTTATGTTAGGGGCCTTCGTTATTAAACGTTTATCTGACCATTTCAAACCTGAAAAATTATTATATTTCTTCGCTGTTTGTACCGCTTTTGCACACCTTTCCTTGTTCTTTAGCGATATAAAATGGATGTCTCTTACATCATTTGGTTTATTTGGTTTTAGTGTTGGTTGCTTCTTCCCTATTATGTCGACAATTTTCCAAACGAAAGTGGAAAAAAGCTATCATGGTCGTCTCTTCTCATTCCGTAATATGTTTGAGAGAGTTATGTTCCAAATTGTCTTACTCGGCACAGGCTTCTTCTTAGATACGATTGGATTGCAATATATGGTTCTCATTTTCGGTGTGATTTCATTATTAATTATTTTCATTTCATTATCTAAACAGAAACAATATGAAAAACAACCTTCGCAATCTGCGAATTTATAGCATAAATAAAGACGCATGGACCATATTAGATTAATCCATGCGTCTTTGTTATATAAAGCCTTATTTATTACGCTTATTATAATTATTTAAAGGAGTACCCTCTTTCACTTTCGAATACAGTATACTAACATGATATATACAGGAGGTGCGAAATTGTCTGATGGTATGCAGTTATTTAGTATCTTTATTTTTGTATTAGCTCTGTTTAGCATCATAAACTTTTTAGCAATTTCCTTATCTGGACATAACCTTAAAAGAAGAATTATCGCAGGTTTCATTTTTTTAATACTAACTCCTATTGTTTTTTTGCTACCGTAGCATTCGCTTCTATATTTGATAAAGCTGGATTTGGCGCAGGTGGGCTAGCCTTCATTGTTGCAATTATATATATTTTAAATGGGATAGTAATCCTATTTTCCTCTTTATTTTTCCTCAAAAGAGACATAACATAGGCTACTGTACTCGGCATGGATCTGACTTTACACTAGATTCATGCTTTTTCAATTCCGCCTAAATTTTTATGTGAAATTAAATAATTCTTTATAAAAATTTAAACTTTATTTATTACAATATTCGTATCGTATTCGCACGTTTATTAAAAATGAAAAGAAAGGAGTACAAAATGAAAAAGGTTCTATTAATTATTCCAATATTCATCGTTCTACTTAGCGGATGTAGCAATAATGATATATACGGTTCTTGGGAAGTCGTTGACAACAAAAATGGTCTTTGCCCTGCATCTTATAAATTTGAAACAGTTGTAAAAGAAGAAAAGAAAGAAAAAATTGTTCAATATTTAGTGGAGATGCAAACATCAAAGGAAAAAGAAGATTTATACAAAGGCTCATTTGTAAAGAATTCTAATGTATATCACATTGATTATGGTAACTCATTTACATCGGATCAAACTTTAAAAGTTGTCGATGGCAAATTAAATGTATACTTTTATGCAGTGGAAAAGTTATGTACATATAAAAAGAAATGATTACACTTCATATAAGACGCAGAAAATATTTTCTGCGTCTTATATGTTTCTCCTTATTATCCTCCCTCTAAATTTGTCAATCGTTTTAATTTTCATAAAAAAATGATAAAATGTAAACATGTGTTTTCAGAATAATTAAAAACGCAGAAAGAAAACACTGTTTTTAGGAGGGGTTTTGATGACTTACACGTTAGCAACTAGAATGAAAGCATTCCAATCTTCTATATTTAGTGAATTAGGGGCTTATAAAAAAGAAAAAATTGCAGCAGGTCACAAAATGATTGATTTAAGTATCGGGAATCCGGATATGCCGCCTGCTGACTTCGTAAGAGAAGAAATGGTACATACAGCAAGTGAAAAAGAAAGCTATGGATACACATTAAGTGGTATTCCAGAATTTCACGAAGCTGTAACTGAATATTACAACAACACTCATAACGTTAAATTAAATGCCGATAAAGAAGTTTTATTATTAATGGGTTCACAAGACGGACTCGTTCATTTACCTATGGTTTATGCAAATCCGGGAGATATTATATTAGTTCCGGATCCAGGATATACAGCTTATGAAACTGGAATTCAAATGGCTGGTGCAACATCTTACTACATGCCATTAAAGAAAGAAAATGATTTCTTACCTAACTTAGAGCTAATTCCTGAAGAAATTGCCGATCAAGCGAAGATGATGATTTTAAACTTCCCAGGGAATCCGGTTCCAGCAATGGCTCATGCAGATTTCTTTAAAGAGGTAATTGCATTCGCGAAAAAGCATAACATTATTGTTGTCCATGATTTTGCTTATGCTGAATTTTATTTTGATGGTAATAAACCAATTAGCTTCCTCTCTGTACCTGGTGCTAAAGAAGTTGGAGTAGAAATCAACTCTTTATCAAAAAGTTATAGTTTAGCAGGTAGCCGTATTGGATATATGATTGGAAACGAAGAAATTGTTCGTGCACTTACTCAATTTAAATCAAATACAGATTATGGTGTGTTTTTACCAATTCAAAAAGCGGCATCAGCGGCACTAAGAAATGGCGCTGCGTTTTGTGAGAAAAATCGCGGTATTTATCAAGAACGTAGAGATACTTTAGTTGATGGATTCCGAACATTTGGTTGGAATGTTGATAAACCAGCTGGTAGTATGTTCGTCTGGGCCGAAATTCCGAAAGGCTGGACTTCGATAAATTTTGCTTATGCATTAATGGATCGTGCGAATGTCGTTGTTACACCAGGTCATGCATTTGGACCTCATGGAGAAGGCTTTGTACGTATTGCACTTGTTCAAGATAAAGAAGTGTTACAACAAGTTGTTGAAAACATTAGAAAAAGCGGTATTTTTTCTCTTGAAAAAGTAAATGAATTAGTTAAAAATTAATGATAACTCCCCTGCTTAACTGTAGCAGGGGTATTATTTATTGGAGGTACTTTCATATGCATATTCAAGACACTCTTCCTCATCGTTATCCTTTTTTAATGATTGATAAAGTAACAAATGTAAAACATGGTGAATCTGTTACGGGATATAAACTGATTTCAAATAATGAGTGGTTTATAAATGATAATCAAAAACATATGCCTCATATGTTAATTGTAGAAGCACTTGCTCAGCTTAGTGCATTTGTAAATACAAGTGACTCTAAAGGTCTAGGCTTCCTCTCTTCGTTGGATGGGGTTGAATTCCATGGAAACGCATATCCCGGTGATAAACTTGATTTACATTATAAGCTTACTCGCAATCGTCGAGGTTTTATTCTCGGTAAAGGTACTGCAACTATTAACGATCAGCCGATTGTAACTATAGAAAAGCTATTAATATATCAAGCAGAATAGAGACGATGTAATTCGTCAGGATATCTCCCTCCTACAAATTCGTCTCACCAACATGAACAGAGTAAACAAATTACTTGGTTAGGAGCAGGAAAATGGAAAGTACTATCGGTATCGATGCTGGAGGAACATTAACGAAAATTGCTTATTTGAACGAACAAAAGCAATTAGCTTTTGAAAAATTTTATTCAAATGAACAAGATAAAATAATAGATTGGCTTAAGAAAAGCACTCGTATAAAACAAATATGTATAACAGGTGGTAAAGCAAAACAATTACAGCAACTACTTTCAGACTCATATAATATAGTAGAACTAAACGAATTTGAAGCTACTCTTGTAGGTGTCCGATACATATTAAAAGAAGAGCAATATGATATAAACAACTTTATTTTAACAAATATAGGTACAGGTACTTCCATTCATTACGTTTATAATGAAAAATATATTCGAGCTGGTGGAACGGGTGTTGGCGGTGGTACTATTATGGGGCTTTCAAAATTGTTAACAAATATAGATCATTTTGAAGATGTGATTCCTTTAACAAAATTAGGTTCTAGAAAAGAACTAGATATTACGGTCGGTGATATTTATGGTGGCATTCTCTCTCCTATTGATAATAGCTTAACTGCAAGCAATTTTGGTAAAGCTACCAAAACAGATTCAAATTTTAGTAGTGCTGATATACTAGCAACTGTGCAAGGACTTGTCGGTGAAGTTGTTACTGCATTAAGCCTTCAATTCGCCGAAACAAAAAACATTGACCATATTATTTATATTGGTTCCACTCTATGTAATAACGTACACCTTCAAAATATTATTAGTAACTACACAAAATATCAAAATAAAACACCAATCTTTTTAAGAGATGGTGGTAATAGCGGTGCGATTGGTGCTTTACTTCATATTACGGATAAAAAAAGCTGACTTTTGTCAGCTTTTTAAAATGCGGATTTTATACACTAAAACAGTCTCTAAATGTGGGATATTATCTTTTCTACCGTAAAAAACAACTAGTTCCCCCGTTAGAGGTGCTTATTGACGTAAAATTTGTTAGCTGTAGTAAAAAAGCTCATTTCTTAGCTTTTTTTAATAAAATTTCAATAATTCATTTATAAATACACTAACTTAATTATCAATTTACTGCAGTTTTTTTGAGTAATATACTGAAAGTAAGTTAAATTCTACATGCAATAATATTGGAAAAACAATTGATAGTGAGGAATCCGTAATCATACCATGTATGATTACCCCTAAAAATGCGAAAAGCATAAATTTTATACTAGTCTGATTAAAGCTGTAATATTGTAAGTGAGATACAGCAAATAGAAAGGCAGATATTAGAATTGGTAGCGTAACTGGTATGTAAGCTATTTCAAAATAAGGGTGTATTGAGAATGAGTTGTTAAGTATTGGTATAATCATCCCTCTAAAGATTACTTCTTCAAAAATTGGATACATAATTACAAAGTTTAAGATATTCTTTTTCCCACTTGGATTATATCCTGAGTATCGTGAAATGAAAATATTCGTTATCACGGCAATCAAGATTAATACAACAATTGATTCATAGTAAGTTGGTAAATGGAATACATAATTATCTTCATAAAAATAACTAATTATCGTCAGTAGTGTTCCCTATATATAAATAAGCTCATTTTTAATCTTACGATACAACTTTTTTTCCAATAACAACGCTAACTGTAATATCAACAATTTTATATGAAAAAGCTAATAAAACAGCAAGTACTAACGAAATAAAGTAGCTCATATCGATTTACCCCCCATCTCACAAAGACCTTTTTTCACTTCATGCATTTGTCTCTTTTGAACACTACTCATTTATTTCCTATATTATAAAATTTTACCATATAGTGGTGATTTATAGAAAAAAAGATTAGTTGAATACGATATAATGATTACAAAACAACGACTTCTAAATAGAGAAGTCGTTGTTTTTACAATGTGTGATTACTATTTTCCCGCCAAACTTTCCTAAACTTTATATAACTAGCTATTCTCCACGGAATAATATACGATACTGCAACTACGTAAAATAATAAACCAATCGTTTGTTGATCTAAGTCAACAATATATTGTCTTGAACCATATCTTAAAAAGACAAGTGCAATAAAAGTAATTAAAAAAGCTGCGCTTTTTTTCGTATAAATATTCCCATCCTCTCTTCGTTCGTAATTTGTTAGTACTATAAGTGGTACGGCGAAAATAATTCCAATGAATGCTGCTATTATAACTTGTAAAATAGCTGGATGTACGGGACCTAAAAACCATACAATACCTGGTGTTAAAAATAGTAATGGCCATAAAATACGTTTTCCTGTTCCTTTTATTGGCTTATGCATAGAACGATAACGACGCCAAAATATGAGCAGTGCAATGCATAAAAAGACTGTAATTAGTGAAGAAGTGTCTCCCATTTGTTTTTCCTACTCTCCTCAAATATATACTTAATTATATTTTAAATTGTTTGCTCAAATGATACCTTTCGAATAAATATACCGCTAGTCACGACATAGACGATAGTTAATATAATTGAAATGACAATAAAATATTGGATATCTATTAAAGATAGATTAGATGTAGAATTTAAATCCTGTATTCCTACTTCTGCATAAAGCACACTATTCAATGATATAAAAAATGTTCCACCAATCATAAGACCAATCCACTTAAAACGTTTCTTAATCACTACTACTACTTGAAAGAAAGTTGCTATTGTAAGATACAATAATAGTTGTACAATAAACTGTTTAACTGATTGTTCTCCTAAACTAATATTTACTGTACTATACAATGTATTTTTTAAAAAAATCACTTGAAGGAATGAGAAAACCACAGCTTGTAATAAGATATAGAAAACTGATCCAATGAAAAACTGTAATCTCGTTACTCCAAATGAAACTGCTAAACGAAACACATCATCCTGTATGATAAAAGTACTTACTACTATAAACAATGTAATTGCAATCGAAGGATTATTTAATATATGTTGTAAAAATCCTTCTCTTATTTCTTTCAAATCCATTACACTTGTAATTCCTTTTATAAGTAATGCTACAGTCCAAAAAATAAGAATGGCTTTATAATGATATTTTATATGTAACTTCAATTGCTTCATTAACATCGTCATTTCACTTCACCACCAGTTATGTGTATAAATAGTTTTTGTAATGTAATTCTATCAATCAGTAACCCTTCTTTTTCAAGAGAGTAATAATCTTCATTAGAAAGTTCTTCCCATATAACAGCAATCCCCTTATTTCCATAAACTTCTCGATTTATTATTTTTTTATTTATCGAAAACTCATCTACTTTATCTTTTTTTCCTGAAATATCCCTATTTCCCTTCCTTCGTAATTTTTTGAATCATATCCATCAATTCATCTTTGGATATTTCTAGTACTTTTGCTTCTTCCCACACTTTAGGTAAATATTCAGTCATAAAAGTATTTTGTCTTTTTTTAAGTACGACTTCTTTCGCTCCCTTTGCAACAAACATCCCAATCCCTCTCTTTTTATATAGAATCCCTTCATCCACTAATACATTTACCCCTTTAGCTGCAGTAGCTGGATTTATTTGTAACATCTTCGCAAATTGATTTGTTGATGGAACTTGTTCTTCTTCAAGTAATATGTCTTTTAAAATATCAGATTCAATCGTTTCTGCAATTTGTAAGTATATTAATTTATTTTGCTCCAGAGTAGGTTTCACAATTTCACCACCTTAGGTTCTTAGGTTCATTACTTATGTAATTAACCATACCACATTAAAATTTTTATTTCCATAAATTTCTTTTACAAAAAAAGAGAGTCATTCGTTTAAGAATGACTCTCTTTTCTAAAATTCCAAAGTTTCAACTCTTGTTCTCAAATTCTTTTCATTTATTCCATTTTGACAAAAGTTAAATTGTTGTTCCGTTATGGACTTTGTACGATCTACTACTTGCCCTAAATGATAACTTGTATGCTCCGCTAAATGTAATAAGCTATGAAGATCCATATGCTTTTTTTCTTCGCATGCTTGTAAATATGCTTTTCTCCATTCATCAAATACTTCTTCAACGTACTGTAGCAAAACTTCAGTACGTTGTCGCTTTACTGGAAAATACTCCTCGATTCCCTTTTCAAAAACTATATTTGGATTTTTATAACGACTAGTATTTCTCTGTATATGTTCACTAATATGCAGTACGATTCCACCAATTGAATTAATAGAGTCCCTTTGTTTCCACAAATCTTCTTCACTAACGAGGCTAATTGCCTGTAATAACTTAGGTAAATAATGATCTTGCATTCGATGATAAGTAATTTTGTATACTAACTCAACCTATTCTCCTCCTATCATTTCAACTACTGCACTGGATATTTAACAAATATAGATTTCCGAAACTCTTTCTCATTTATAAACATTGTAATTTTTTCGCTATTATCGTTAAGGAACTTTACTACTTTCTTTTTATCCCATATATCATTTTCTTTTGGAAAATCATCAAATTTTTCATACAAGATTGATAGTATATCTTCTCTTTTTATCGTGAAATTTTTATTTTCTACTTGAAACTCGTAACTTTTCGCATTTGGTACTAAAATCGCTAGATAAATAACGTTAAAGAGAAAATTCTTCTCCATTGTGTCCTTGCCATCAAACCAATACGTCTCAACAATGTCTTCTGTCAGAGTTCCATTTGCACCATAGTTTACCTTTATACTTTCATTCTCCAAACTAATACTTTGAAATGTATCACCACCGGGTAAATGATTAACAATTGCAACTACATCTGAGTTATTACCAACGTATGTCCCAGCATATTTCTTAAAGTCACTAGGTTCAACATCAGATATTTCTTTTATTCTTTCTCCGCTAGAACAAGCAGTAATACATAAAAAAATTGTTAGCATAACAACTACATTACGATGCATATATTTCATTTAGCATCCCCCATTTTATCGATATTTCGTTCATTACAATACTTCTTTCCAAAACCCTTTAAAATATACGCATTTTAATCAAAATTAAAAATTTTCAATTTTTATGTTTACAATTATCCATTAATTGTATATACTTACTAACGTAAGAAAAAATTCTAAAAGGAGGTCGAAGGAAATGATGAAATTACAATTACATGCTTTAACTTTAGCGTTAACTGCACCTTTGTTTTTCGGACAATTAAATATGAATTCGACCACCCTAATGGAGAATTGAAAATCGCACTTTATTTCTATTAATTCATAAATTCGCCACAGGAGGTCGTATACTTTCCTGTGGCCTTTTGACGCCCAGCCATAGGAGAACTATATCTTCCTGTGGCTTTTTTGTGCGATTTTTTAGCCTCTTATATTATTTTTTAAAGAAAGGAGCAACATTCGATGACCATTAGCGTATTGTTTTTAAGTATTACGATTCAAAGAAATACAATTTCCAAAGATGAAATTTTTCATAATGAGCAAATTGAAAAAGCTATGAATGATGTTAAGGAGCGCCAAGCGCTTTATTGTGATCACCTGTAATTCCTTTTCGAAAGGAGGAATTCATTTATGACTTTTCATATTTTCTTTTTTACAACTGTACTTCAGAAAAACACTTTATCCGAAGATGAAATCATTCGTAAACAACAATTAAAACAACTGACTGATAAAATGACTGACATTAAAAGTTCATACTATACGCAAATGTATTAAAAATATATTTTAAAGGAGCAATACCTTCATGAAATTCAAAGCATTCTTTTTAACAATCACCATTCAAAAACGTAAGCTTTCTCAAAGTGAGATTTTGCGTGAGCAACACATTCAAACTATTATGGACGAAGTGAAAGAGCACCAAGCTTCTTATTACAGCCGTCTTTTCTAAATAACTTTTAAAGGGGAAAAAACAAATGAAATTTAAAGTATTCTTTTTAACGATCACCATTCACAAAACTAAGTTCTCAGACAGTGAGATATTGCATGACCATCAAATTAATAAAGCTATGGAGGATGTAAAAGAACGTCAAAGTCACTACTGTAGCCATCTATAATTCCTTTCGAAAGGAGGAATGTATCATGAAGTTTCACCTTTTCTTTTTAACAATTACAATTCAGAAAAAAAACTATTCTGATGCGGAATTAAAACAAGAACAACAATATAAACAGGTTATAGACGAAATTCGAGATCGTAGAAGCAAGTACTACTCTCATCTATAATCTTTTAAAAATATAAAATTTGAAAGGGGTCGATTATGATGTTGCTAGCACGCTGTAAGGAAATGATTTGGATAGTTCAGAGGGATTCCACATAGTTTTATTGGGGCTATATCATACAAGTTTATCGTTATATTTGATATGTAATAAATATATAATAAAAGTTTATGCATACACTTTTTTACATTGATTAACAAACAAAAGATACACCACTTAAAAAGCGGTGTATCTTTCTCAACTTATACTATTTTCGATTACTTCGTTTCGTCTTAAACAATCTCACTAAGTTCGATACAACTGTTTTTGTTACTGCATAAACTGGTACTGCCAAAATCATTCCGATAATTCCCGCAAAGTTACCTACCCCTAAAATTAAAATAATAATTGTTAACGGATGGATATTTAATTTTGAACTCATAATACGCGGTGAAATGATGTTACTTTCAAACTGTTGTACAATTGTTACGATAATAATTACGTACAACGCTTGCATCGGAGATACGAACAGACCTACAATAACAGCTGGTGCTGCACCGATAAATGGACCTAGGTTAGGAATGATATTTGTAAATGCTGCTATAATTCCTAAAACGAAAGCGTACGGTAAATCGATAATTAAATAACCGATAAAAGTAAAAGCACCTACAAATATACAAACGAGCGCTTGTCCTTGAATATATGCAGATAATGTTTCGTTCGTTTCCTTAATGATACGAAGTCCTTCTTCACGGTAAGACTCAGGTAATAGACTAACTGCTTTCCCTGGAAACGCATGTCCATCTTTAAACATATAAAATAAAATAAACGGTACTGTAAAGATAACTAATGCGACGTTCGTTATAATACCAAATAAAGCCGTTGCACTCGACGTAATTGTGTTTGGTATATCCTTTAAGTATTCAATTGCATTTTTTTCAATTGTTTCAATGGAAACATAGTTTTGTGTAGATAACCATTCAAACAATCTATGATGGGATAAATCTTGTATGTATAGTTTTCCCTCTTTAATATAACCGGGCATATTTTTTACTAAATCCATTAACTGTTGCGAGATCGTTGGAACAACTACCCCAACTCCAACTGCAGTTAATGTTATAATAAAAAGATATAACAGTAAAATCGCTAAATTTCTAGGTACTTTTTTATTCTCCAAAAAGACTAACAATGGGTTAAATATGAAGTATAAAAATAACGCGATTAAGATTGGGAAAAACAACGTTGATATGAAGATACCAATCGGTTGAAATAGAAACGATATTTTTGTGCAAATAAATATGATCGCTACAACCATTAGCACTTCTAATGTCCAAAAGTGCACTTTCGATTTCAAAAAAACGTCCTCCTTTAAACTAGCACTTCTCTTCATTGTACCAAAATAAGCAAGAATTTCACATAATATTTTCCTTTACAATATTCCAAAATACCAATAAATACACTACAATGAGATTACATACAAATTTGCAGGTAAAGGTGATAAAAATGACACAATGCATCATATGCAGAAAAGATACGAAAGAACTTAGTGAACAATATGTCATCCCCGAAATATTATGTGGATATTATTTCACAAACTCAATTTGTGATACTTGCCATGAACAAATGACAGCAAATATTGATCGCCCCTTAATTCGGCATAAATTAAGTCAATTTAAGATTGAGCAAATGAAAAAACAAATTGATTCCCCGCTCTATACGAATGAACATGGTGAGGAACTTGCGGCTGCTGAGACAGATGTTGTTGAAGTAAGTGATGAAATACTTTATTCCAATGCATTAATTATGAAACTATGTAAAAAGCACGATATTTCGCTACATAATGAAATTTGGAAAGAAGAACGTGTAACGAAAGTAGCTAGCTCTATTCAACGTGAATTACTTTTAGATAACCGTAAATACAAAATGAGTGTATTAAAAACAGCTTATACTTTCGCTGTCCAAGCTGTTGATGGCTATTTTGAAGATCCAGATGCGATTGTTATTTCTAACATTCTATCAAATGCCGATTTTATGGAATTAAAAGAAAAAAGTATAGTTCGCGATTTAAGTAAAAGTTCTTTATGGAATACATTAAATACAAATAGCGAGAACCATTACTTTATTTTATTAAGTGATAAAGATGGCCTGTTCTGTTTCATTCGTCTATTTGATATATTTGACGTTGTCGTTCATTTATCAGAAAAGAGATATGAACTTTCATCTCCAATTGTCGGCGTAAATGATGTAAATAGGCAGGAATTTTATGTCCAAACTTTAAAACAGTATATGGATGGGCTATTTAAAGAAAAAAAACCTACTATTTAATCGAAATCAGAACATACGGTCTCCTTTCTTGATGAAAAGACACTGTGTTATAATAAGTATGAAAAGAACAATACAATCACATAAACCAATTATTAATTGTAAATAAATAAAAAAGACCAGTGTGCGGCTACACACTAGTCCACGTAACTTAGCAGATTGGATTGTTCATTTATCCTATTTGTTTCTTACAAACAAAACAACCCACATTCTATTGGCATAGGTGGGTTGTTATTTTTTGAGCTTGTCTATTAAAACGACGACGAACGTTAACAATGCAACGAGAAACAGTCCACCCTGCAGTAGCAACGCTATTTCACTCACGTATTATCACCCCCCTCCTATTTGGAGAAGTGATAATTGAACAACCAACCGTACCTTAAGTTACTATTTAATTTTACCATATTTTCTAATAGTTTACGACGAAAACCCGCAAGTGAAATACTTGCGAGTTTTTTTATCCCGTATTAACAGGCAGTAAACAAAATGAAGCAAAACATAGGTGAAACTGCCTGTTAATAGCCGATTGGTTCAACTTTATTTCTCACTATTTTTTTAATGCATATGCATCAGCTATCATTTCACCAACAATTTTATTTTCTTGTTCCTTCTCGTCTTTCAATAAAGGAAATAACAGTTCTGCCACTTCATATGCCTCTTCTAAATGGGGGTATCCTGATAATACAAACGTATCAATTCCTAACGCTTCATATTCTTTTATTCTTTCTGCTACTGTATGCGGATCTCCAACAAGCGCAGTGCCAGCACCACCTCTTACAAGCCCAATTCCAGCCCATAAGTTAGGACTTATCTCTAACGACTCTCTCGTTCCTTTATTTAAATGTGTCATTCGTTTTTGTCCAACTGAATCATATCTTACAAATGTTTTTTGAGCGAGCTCAATTGTTTCATTATCTACATATTGAATTAACCTTTCAGCCTCTTCCCATGCTTCTTCTTCTGTCTCTCTTACAATTATGTGTAGTCTAATACCAAATCGTACGTTACGCCCCTTCTCTTCCGCAAGTTTTTTTACTTCATCTATTTTCTCTTTCACTTGCTCTGGTGGCTCTCCCCAAGTTAAATATACATCACTATGTTCAGCCGCAACTTCTTTACCTGCAGCGGACGATCCGCCAAAATAAATTGGTGGATACGGTGTTTGAACCGGAGGAAATACAACTTTACTCTCCGTAACTTTAATATGTTTTCCTTCTAAAGAGATCGTTTCACCTTGTAATACTGACTTCCAAACCTTTAAAAATTCATCTGCAACTTCATATCTTTCATCATGTTCAAGATACAATCCATCACCTTGCAATTCAACAGGATCTCCTCCAGCTACTACATTAATAAGTAATCTCCCATCTGAAATTCTATCAAATGTAGATGCCATCCTCGCTGCAACTGTCGGTGACATTAACCCTGGTCTAACTGCTACTAAAAATTTTAATTTCTCTGTCTCAGCCGCAAGAGCTGATGCTAACACCCATGGATCTTCACAACCTTGACCAGTTGGAAGTAATACACCAGTATATCCTAAATAATCAGCTGCCTGTGCAACTTGCTTATAATAACCATATTCAGCTGCTCTTCCTCTTTTTGTCGTTCCTAAATATCGACCATCTCCATAAGCCGGAATAAACCATAATAATTCCATATCTTTACACACCCCTTATTTATTTTGAAACGTATACTAACATACTCTATATAAATTACCCCTAATAATTTACCCCGCTATTTGCGGGCAGTAAGATCCCGATTGGTGAGGGCTGATAATCAGTGGGGGATGTCCCCTACTGATTAAAGTTTCACTTTATATGTTAATTCCCTGTCTCTCCTTTAAAATTATCTCGCCATCTTAAAAACTTCACTTCTAGTAAACGTACGAGTGAATCAGAAAACTTTCCAACGAATGCAAAAATAATAATGCCGACAAATACGATATCTGTATTTGAAAATTGCCTTGCATCCATAATCATATAGCCGATACCTTCTGTAGACCCCATAAGTTCTGCTACTACTAAACTCACCCATGCAACTCCTAATGATAATCTTGCTCCGAGTAATAGGTTCGGCAATGCTGCTGGTAAAATTAATTTTGTAATTAATTTTCTTTTACTAAACTCTAACACTCTGGCAACATCGAATAACTTTGAATCTACACCTCGTATCCCTAAAAACGCGTTTACGTATAGAGGAAAAAATGCACCGTCCGCAATTAATAATACTTTCGATGTTTCTCCAAAACCGAACCATAATACGAAAAGTGGCGCAACAGCTAAATGAGGTACAGTTCTTAACATTTGTACAGATGGATCTAAATATTGCTCACTTCTCGTTGAAAATCCAACAATCGTTCCTAAAATAATTCCTAAACTCCCGCCGATAAAGAAACCAGCCGCAGCCCTAAATACACTGATACTTAAATGACCGAATAACTCTCCTGTTTTAATAAGTTCTTGAAAAGCTAGTAATATATCTAATGGCGTTGGTAAAACTGTTTTAGAAACTAAATCGAATACGCCGGCTAACTGCCAAATAATTAATACGATAATCGGTATAGTAATCGCTCTTACTAGCACTTTTACATTCGTCTTTCGCACTTTCTTTACATTGTTTTTGCCAATCGTTATACTCGCCCTTTTCATAACAGCTTTCGTATTCTCCAATTTACAAAACCTCTTTTCATTTCGCCTTTAATGCTTTTTCTACGAAAGAATTATCTACAACTTTATCTGTTTTGATTTCTTTCTTTATAGAGCCGAGCTTATATTGAAAATCCGCTGTCTTTTGCTGTTCGGCTATTATTTCTTTCGTTACCGGAACTAAAATTGGTTTGTCGTGATCAAACACTTCTTTTACAATTTCTTCATCTATCTTCTTTGCAGAAGTATATATTTTTATCGCTTCATCTAAGTTTGACTCTTGCCATACACGTGCTTTTTCATAAACTTTAAGGAATTTCTCAACTAATTCTGGATGTTCCTTCGCAAATTTTGTTCTCGCAATTAAAAACTCTGGTGAAGAAACATTTAATAGTTCACCATCTGCAATAACCTTTGCCCCTTTATTTAACGTATGTAGTGAAATGAATGGATCCCAAATGGCCCATGCATCTACTGATCCGGATTCAAATGCCGGCTGCGCTTCATCTGGTTGCAGTTGAATGACATTTACATCTTTCGCATTTATACCTTCTTTTTCTAATGCTCGATATAATAAATTAAATGCGCTACTTCCTTTTGCTACTGCAATTTTTTTACCTTTTAAATCTTTTACACTCGTAATCTTGCTATCTTTTTGTACAAGAATCCCTGTTCCTTTTCTCGCATAACTTGTATTAGCAATTTCAGTAAATTCAATACCTGCAGCTTGCGCTGAAATAACTGGGGAGTTCCCCACTTCACCAAAATCCAACCGATTTGATGCGATTGCCTCAAAATAAGGAGGTCCGCTTTGAAACTCTGTCCATTTCACCTTAACTCCTTCTTTTTTCAACTCCTCTTCAAACCACCCTTTTTTCTGTGCCAGTAAGAGCGGGCTTAATCCTTGCTGTATACCAATTTGTATTGTTACCTCTTCTTTCTTACTACTTGCAGTGTTTTTTTCACATCCTAATAAAAGTAAAGATATAACTAATGCAAAAGAAAGAACCTTACATTTTTTATACATATATAATCCACCCTTTTCCTATATACTTGTTTGAATCAGTCCCCCGTGTTCAAACTGATGTAGCACCTTCGTTCGAAGTTGTTGGAACGATTGAGAAGTTTTATTTCGTGGATAAGGCAAACTATTTTCAATAACTTTATGTATTTTCCCAGGCTTTGCACTCATGATGATAATTCGGTTTGAAAGATATATCGCCTCGTCTATATCATGAGTAACAAATATCATTGTCGTTTTCTTTTGTTCCCAAATGTTCAGCAGCACTTCTTGCAAATGACTTCGAGTAAAAGCATCCAGTGCCCCAAATGGTTCATCAAGTAATAATACATTCGGATCTCTTAATAAAGCCCTCGCAATCGCAACACGTTGTGACATTCCGCCTGAAATTTCTTTCGGATATGATTTTTCAAAACCATCCAATCGAATGATTTCAACCCATTCCTTTACCTTGTCTTTTACATACTTATCTTTTAACGACAGATCTGCAGCAACATTTTCTTCAACTGTTAACCACGGAAATAAACGATGTTCTTGAAAAATAAAACCTTGTTTTTTACTCGGTTTTACAATTTGCTCTCCATCGATGATAACTTCACCTTCAAATTCGTTATCTAACCCCGCAACAATTTTCAAAAGCGTACTTTTCCCACAACCACTCGGTCCGATTACAGTGACAAAATCACCTTTCTCTAATTGAAAATTAATATCTTCTAATACTTGAACCGTACCAGTTTGTTTCGAAAAATATTTTGATACCCCATCAATTGAAACAGTCACTTCTTCCCCTCCTTGAAATGATTCATTTAAATGAATAGATTCAGCATTTGTATAATAAAAAAACCAAAGGCATTTTATCAATAGATAAAATGCCTTTGGTTTCTCCAATCAGCAATACGTTATAGAATTAACTACATATTATACAAATATTTCCGATAAGTCAACTAGGTTTTAATGAACGATATTTATTTTTTTATAAAGAGTAGCAGTTTCTGAAATGATTTTTGGAAGTGACTCTTGAATTGTGTTTTTGACTGTATGAAGAGCCTTTTCTACATACCCGTCTTCAAATTGTTCTAACGACTCAGGTAATTCATCCTCATCCAATATAAAAAATTCTCCACTTGGAAGTATCATAATATCAAGGATTAAATCTTCAAAGGATACCACTTCATCCGTTATACATGTATTCTTTACAATATTAAAATACGAACCTAGATACCCCCCATCCTGATCTCTCCAAACGTATAAATTATATGGAAGATTTACCCAGTAATATGCAACTGTATAACTTCCTTTCGGGATTGTTAACTTCTTATCGTTTGCTGCCATTGTAAAAGAATACTGTACTTCATGATATAAAATAATTTTGTCCTGCTGCGCTTCTATTAGTAAACAAGCATGATCTATAGTTGTACCATCATATCGGATTTTTCTTTCAATAATTTCAATGTCTGACGTACGTAAGCAACTCATTTTTTATTTCCCCTTTTATTTTAGTTCTTTCATTATATCCCTTTATATTTCCATTAAGAAAGCGTTCAGTCAATTCATTCATTTTTTTTAGTTAATATTTATATAATCTCATTTTCTACTTCACAAAAAAGCCCCTTCTAAATTAGAAGGAACTCCAGTATTATTATTATTTTATAACCCATGATTTGTAAGCCTTTACTTCTAAACTAAACTTAGATTCTTTTAACCACTCTACAGCACTACATACAAGAGGAGATGAATTATCTTCAGTAATACTTTCTATTGGAATCCATCTAGCTCCTAATGAATCTTGCTCTTCAAATTGTTCCGGTACTTTGAATTCACCTCCGCACCTTTCTACAAAGTAAAAAACTGCGATATGATGTACATGTGTGTACTCATTAAATTTTGATGGAAATTGAAAATCAATTGTACATACTTGTTTTACTACCGTTACATTTAGCCCCGTCTCTTCTTTAATCTCTCTATGAAGTCCAGCTAATAATGATTCTCCATCTTCTAAACTACCACCAGGTAGATCATTACGATTTCTATATGGACCTTTAATTTTATCAATTACTAATAAATTATTGTTTTCGATACAAATGCCATACACACCAAACGCACGATGAAAATTAGTAGCATTATTCATGCTTCAACTTCTCTATAACCGCATCATAAAACTTCCGTTCCTCATCAACATTTAAGTGAACACGACTTACTGTTTTAGAAAATCCATATAACAATTGTGCTTTCACTGGCTCTTTTAGCGTTATTTCAAATGTTGGAGGTTCCTTTATAAATTCCATCACAGTTGCGTCAAGAACTTCTTTTTCTTTCTTTAAAGGTTCGCCTTTATAAAATGCAATTTTATCAATTTGTGTAAATGGTATAACAATTTTCTTTCCTAATCCGATTTGAATGATTACTCGTTCTTCTGTAACAATAATTGGATTTTTACGCATTGCTTGTATTTCAGCTAAAAAATAAAACATTGCGTATGCGTTTAAAATAAGTAAAATCCATGCTACTACTGGATTCCATTGATGAAGTAAATAATGAAAACCAATACTTTCTATTATGGTCGCATGAATGATCATGATATATACACCTATTGCACCGGTCTTTTTGTGATATGAGTATACGGATTCACCTTCCGGTACTTTTATATGCCACGATAAAAATGCATAATAGATTAACTTACACTCTGTTACAATGATATCTACTAATTTATTTCTTTTCATAGTAGCATCAAACGCTGCATCAATCGCATAAGAAAATGAAGAATATTCTCTTCTATATTCTTTATATCTTTTGATTGTATTAGGAAGCACTTTAACGATTTTATACAACAGGAATAGTTCTAGACCTACAAAAGCAATTTCTCCCGCAACTATAATATAAGAAACGTTTGAAAAAGCTTGTAAATAGTCACTTGGAATAATAAATCTCACAAATATATATCCAGCTATTACGACAGGAAATATATACGTTAGCGAGTATCTTTTTTGAATAATAAAGAAATATGTAATAATCGGAATTACAAACATACAATCTAACAAAGAACCAAGCACTACTTCTTTCGGAGCGGCTGGTACAATCGGAAGGGCATACAATAAATAGTTTGATAACAAGATGAAAGATACGAGTCCAATCCAAATGCCTTTTCGCCTTCGTGATAGTTTGGCATTCATACGTTCACTCCTCTATTTAAAAACCTCGTTTAAATGATCTTTATAAAATGTAATCGCACGTTCAAATTCTTTAACTTCGTCTACTTTTATAACCGTTTCAAGTAATAATTTCATCGCGGATTCATGATCGTTAACGTTATATTTTGCTAATGATAAAAATACTTTTATCACGTCATTATCCGGAAACTGCTGCAAACCTGTTTCTAAAACTGTAATTGCTTTGTCATACTCACCTATACAACGATATGTACTTCCAAGACCGATATATGCACCGCAAAGTGACTCACCATCAAGACCATTTGCAATTGCCTGTTCATAATACGGCACAGCGTCTGTTTCAAGTCCCATTACATCATGTATCCAGGCACATTGAAAAAGCACTTCTGCATCCCGCGTAAAATTGGTTAACCCCATTAGTATCTCTCTAGATTGCGCATATTTCTTTTCATTTCTTAGTTTAATCGCTTGCTTTAATAAATGTTCCATAGAATCCACTCCTCACCAATTATTTTATGTATCCATCTTGAATGGTTAACGTTTGTGTAAAAGTAAAATTCCCATAAATTAAAGTTTCGCTTACCTATATATACTATGCGGATTCACTCTTATCCAAATACTTAAAATTATAAAGCAGTAATGTGATTACATAGTACCTCTAACCTTTTGACAATTTCTTTCGCCGTTTCATCTTTCCCATTACATAACTTCCCTTTACCGTCCTGTCCAATTACGTAGTGCACCGCTCCACGTGAATATAAAGAATGTGGTGAATTTGCAATCATTACATTTGCCTTAGATTCTTTCATTCTATTTTTCGCTCTTTCAAACAATTCTTCTTCATTTACATCACTTTCAAGCTTAAAGCCAACGAGTACGGTTTCTGGATCCCACTCTTTTATTTGCTTTAATACTTTTGGAGCCTTTTGAAAATGAATAATTGGCGCTATATCACTTGAAATTTTCCCATTCATATTAAGAACATTACCATCTTGATCACAAATTTTGTCTACAACCCAATCTGATCCAGCCGCTGCCATAATGACCGCATCGACTTTTTCATGTGTAATTATACTTTTCATTTTATCTTGTAAATCAACAATTCCTTCAAATGGGTGTAATTCTAATTGATTGTTTACATCGTTCGGTTTCTCAGCGAAATAACCGTGTAAATATATAACATGTGCTCCTTTACTTATAAACTCTTCAGCGATTATTCTACCAATTGTTCCTTTTGCCATATTCGTATGACCACGCACTTGGTCCCATTTTTCTAAACAACCACCACTCGTAATTAATACCTTTTTCCCCTTCATTGTAACCATCCCTTACTGATTTTTCTTACGAAACCATTCTGTTCCAAAGTCAACTATATCTCGTTGCTTCATAAGACGGCACGTTGCATTTCCTATTTTTCCATTTGTTACAGTTCCTTTTCGCTCAAACTCTACACCGATTTCTACAAACTTATCAGAATCGTAATCCATATCAACAAACTCTTTCCATACTCTTGCACCATTCTCTATAATTGGTGCCCCTACTTTTATTAACTCACATGCACCAGTACGTACTTCAGATAAATGTACAGACGTATTGGAATCATATCCAACACCAATTAATAATATGTATCCATCTAAATCGTATATTTTTCTTAATGGAGATTCCTCTCCTAAACTCATTGATAGCGACTGATTCATCGTTATTTCTTCCGCATGTTTTCCCCATGCAGCAAAACTTCCTAATGGATGGTTGCTACGTACTACATTCGGATATGTACGAAAACATTCAACTACTTTTCCCATTGCCCTTGTTGGTGTTATATGTGGCTCAAACGCCGGGACGTTATCTCGAATAATTTGCCACCATTCTTCAGGTACAGGTGGTCTTGACCAATGTTTCGGATCAGATAAATCCGAAGATTGAGTTGGCATAATAATTGTTCCCTCTTCCGTAATAACTTTCATTAACGCCTCTACTACCGCAACGGCTCCGCCAGATACCCAGCCAATAGAACTGAGCGAAGAATGCACAATAACCGTCATTCCTTTTTCTAACCCTAATTCTCTTAAATCATTTGTAATTGTTTTGATTGTATTTGGCAATTGTGTACTTGCCACTATGTCATTCATTTTCACGATTGTTCCCCCATTTTTTAAAACTAATACATACATATATTATCATATTTTTCTTAATTTTTAACTTAATCATTTCTGTCACTTCAAAAAAAGGTTATAAATTCACATGCATAATAATCAAATGACAATATATCGATCTCAAATAACAATAGCAGATAAATAAAAAAACTTTATTCTCTTTTCTACTATTTGAACTAATTTGCTTAATTACATACGTTTTTTCAGTATGAAGAAAAATAAAAGTGATACGTCAAAACAATACAAACACTATATATAAACGAAAGAGCCCATCACAACTGATAAGCTCTTCCGTTTCATTTACCCTTCAATTGTAACCCCTGTAAACATCGATAAGTTTCCCGTTATTTTCTCGCCTACACGTAAAAATAACCCTGCGGCTCTCCCGCTAATACAGTGTGAACCAATTAATAGTTTACCAGTATACGGACCATCCCATGTGTCAATTGTATAGTCAGGCATTTCTATGTATTGCTGATATATTTTCCGTTGTTCAAAGTAATACTTCGTTTTATCTTCAGCCAATAGTTCATCATTTTCGTATATAGATACTCCTCCGCCTTCACGGCCGTATAAAGGTTTAGAAACATATGATTCATTTCTTTCTATAAACGGTTTATTTGTAAAATATGTTGGCAAGAAGTAGTTCTGAATGATTTCTCGCTCTTCTTTCTCAAAGAAAACTCCCTCTTCGAACAGTTGCCAAATTAATGCGAGTACACTTTTATTTTGCATAAGAAAAGAAGCAGGTGGATTAATAATTTTCACTCTTCCTTGCGCTATATGATCTAAAAGCTGAAGTCCAATTCTTTTCCCATTTTTATCGGTATCTGAAACTAAATATTCAATTGGATATAGTCTATATAAATAATGGATTCGTTCGCCACTTGGCGTATATATACCATCATCTGTAACGACGATATCTTGTATTCCTATATAGTCTGTTGATTGATCTAAGCAATAGCTTCTTAAAAATTGAACTGTTTGATGATCTTCATCGTGCCAATCATAACTAGTAAAATATATCGTCTCTTCAGGACCTATATTATAGTCATGTTTAATTTGTTCCCACGCCTGCACAATATGCTCTTCTATATGATTTGGGTGATTCACGTCGTGATAACGGCATAACACTTCATTTGCGACAGACGGCTCTAAATAACCTGTTGGTGTGTCACAATTTACTTCTATTAACTTTATATCTTCACCATTTACGATAAAGTCAAACCTTGTAAAATATGAAAACAAACCAATATGTTTCATTCTCGCAATTTCCCACGTTTCAGCTGGAAATCCTAGTTTTTGAAAATCTTCTGTTGTATTGACAATATATTGATACGTTCTATATAACACGTACATAACTTCCTCTGTCGCTTTTGAAATAGCAGTATAAGTTTTTACTGGCATACGATACATACCTGTTGCCATATATTGATTCCATTCTTCATTTTCTAATAGACTCGGCCACGTAAAACCATTCCGACCAGCCTCTTCCGCAAGTGAAAACCATACTTTCATATACTCTTTCTGCTCTTGTTCTGTATACATGATCCTATTATCCTTTCGTGTTATGATCCGGCTGGCGCTTTTGCGTTTCCAATTCCACTTGAACCAGAATTCACTTTCGGCGTTTGAGTAGTAGATGATTTCGGCGTATTTGTATCTGGCGTCACTTTATTTGAGGAATTGGGCTGTTGTTTGTTTAAATCTACTTTATTGGAAGAATTATTGTTGTTACTGTTAGTTCCACCGTAGTATCCTCCACCACCGCTGCCACCAGTTCTACTTTGGTCTTTTTCACGATATGGAATAATATTATTTGCATACGGTTTTTTCATTACATTGGGTTTTGCTGAATAATTCATATTCGAAGTTCTGCTTGCTAATAAATATCCCGCTACGAATGGCAGTATCGGTAAATGTGAGTTTTCATTATACGATGAAAACGATGGATTAATTTCCTTGCATAACTCATCATTTTCTACATTTTCATTGGTAGGAGTTTTATCATCACAATGTAAAGTTTCTTGTTCATTTCCTTGTTTTCCACCATCCGTTTTAACAGCAGTACTTTCTTGTTGAGCAGTATCTTCTTCATAATCGCCACATCCAGTTAATAAAAAAGATGATACCCCTATTGAAGTAGCAATTTTTATAAATTTACTTTTATCCATTCTCATGTGTTATACACCTAATTTCTTTTATCTATATTTTTCCAGATACCTTTATTATATAATGTAAATCTTACTTTTTTCAAACTATACCTTAGATGTACATTTGCATATTTTATGCTTTTTATTCCATGAATAAAAACAAACTATCATTAGATTATAATTTTATTTATAGACTATAATAAATTGAAAGACGACCTAATACCTGGGTCGTCTTTCAATTGTTTTATTTTTATATATTAAACGTCTCAATAAAATCTCTAATGGTCCATTCAGATTGTTTTTCTCCATTATTGTAGCTAATATGACAGACAATATCCAAATACTTATAGCTATCAATGCAGCAAGAGCGTTACTTACATGCCCTCCTAAATCAAATGCTACAGGTGATAAAAGTATAACAAGCAGTGCCTCATTCAAAACAAAAAATGTTAATGAGCGCTTTCCCAAAGCAATTAATGAAAGGCTAAAGTACCCTAGATTTTTCAATTTACTCCCTATTATACCGAAACCCGTTGCATATGCTAATCCTCCAACAATTCCAGTTAAAATATGGATTCCATTTATCATTCCAGCTGTAAATACACTTGGATACCATAAAGTCCCTATAAAAGATAGAGGCAAAGCACCTATTAAGGAAATTGCTAATCCTATAATTGTTATATAATATAATTTTTTCAAATTTTGCTCTGGTTTTATTAATAACTGATATCTAGCAATCCACAAACCAAGAATTACCGAAGGAAGAATTGGGAACATAAAATGGATGAGAACAGGTATAACAGGAAAGAAAAGTAATCGTAACATTGTAGTACTTAGATACGTGTCTTTTGCTGAAACATCTGGTGAAAAACCGTAATCGCCTATTGCTTGCATATTAAATCCCCATATTATTGGGATAAAAATGATATACAATATAGTGATAATCGTAAATGTTCGAATTAATGTTTTCATTTTACACTTTAATAGCGGGCTAACAAGAAGCCCGGCTATACCATAGGCCATAAGAATATCTTGTCCTCCAATTAATACTGCTAACACAACCCCAAACAGTATTAAATACCAAGAGCGTCTTCTTACTATTTTTACAGCATGATTTTCATTTTTCCCTTTTGATATTTGCCCTTCGAGTGCTAGAACCAAACCGTAGCCTAATAATACGGCAAACATCGCTCTTGCACGGTTATCAATTATGAATATACCAAAAAGGTTTACAATTTGATCAAAGAAACTTCCGCTTTCCACCCTATGCATAATTCCAGGATCTGCAGCATACAAGTAAAGCGGTGCATGGGCAAGTACGATTAATAGTAACATAGTACCTCTTGCTAAATCTAATGAGACTGCACGCTTCTTCTCAATTGTTACATTATTTATTGATTTACTCATATTTTACTTCCTTCCTTAGCATCAACTAACCATTCCGACCTTTCTTACATTTTTGTCAAAAACTAATAACTAGTTGCTATTAAAATTAAAACAAATAAAGTGAAACTTTAAGCAGTGGCAGTTTCGTTCATCACCCACTAATTATTATTCCGTACCAATCGGGCTTTTACGAGCTTCAGGGCTTCCACCTAGCTTCCTTACTCCAGCCAAATTTTGAGGTGGGAGTTTTACTGTCCACAAATAGCAGGATACATATAAAACGAACTATTTCTTCAAATCCTATTCCGGATATTATATTCTAAGATGATTTTAATATGTTTTATTTTTAAAATACACATGAAATCTTTCAATCCCCGGATATCTTTCTCCTAAACTTTTAACCTGAAAACCAATTTTTTCATAAAATTCTACTGCCTCATTGTCTGTCTCTGCTTCTATATAAGTTAATTGAAGCATTTTTACTACTTCTTTTATCATTTGCAACGCAATTCCTTTATTACGATATTGTGGAGCGACTGCTATGTGACATATTCTCGCTTTATTTGCTCCGATTATTTCAATACCTATACAAGCCTCTTCTTCATATCTGTACAAAGTCCCTTTATTACTCTCATAATATAAAACTGCTTTCTTTAAGCTAGTTTCACTTGGCCCGACTGCATACTGTAACACATTTAAAATTGGATCTTTCACAATTTGTTCCACGCGTTGCAAATTCATTTCTACATTCCTTTCCATGAAAAAAGATTAGCTCTTTCTATAAAGAGCTAATCTCATTACGCTGTTATTTTTTCTTCTTTTTTCACAACGACCGCTACATAACTATGTAGTATCATTCCGACAATAACAAGACTCATTCCGATCCAAGATAAAGATGACGGAATTGGCGCAGATAGTAAGATAAGCTCTCCTACTAGCGCAAATAAAACTTCACCGGACTGTGTTGCTTCTACTGTTGCTAGTTTTTGTGGATCATCTTTTACAAGATCTGTCGCAAAGAAGAATAGTACTGTCGCGATTAAACCAGAACTAACTGCTACAATAAAACATTGGAAAACTTGGCTACTTGACGGTAATCCGCCTGTTGATACTTCATAACCAGATAGTAAAAACCAAAATGGTAAACTTGCTAATGTCATACCGAGAACTCGCTGGAATACATCTAATTCGCCTTTACAAACTTGCATCATTTTTCGATTTCCAAGAGGATACGCAAACGCTGCAATAAGTACAGGAACTACACATAAAACGGTTTCTCGAATTCCTAATGAAGAAGCATGTTCTACTTGCATGAGTACAACACCGCATAAAATAACCCCAGACATAACTAATTCCTTTATTGGAAGTTTTTTATGTAATGGATCTACTGCAAAAAATGGTGTTAACAAAATTCCTGCGACAATCGTAATTTGCCAAGTTGATGCAACAAGCCAACCAGGTCCAAAAGCTCCGGCAAAACTAAGTGGTGCATAGAAGAGACCAAATCCAACGATACTCCACACTAACCATTCTTTCGGATTATTTTTCATATATTGAAAGAGTTGCTTTAAGTTCCCTCTATACATGACAATAAGTAAAAGCATTGGAACCATAAAGTAGTACCGTAATGAAGCACTCCAAATCCAGCTTCCACCTTCTAAGTCCATCGCCCGGTTTAAAACAAAGGTAAAGGCAAAGAAAAATGATGCCAATATCCCTACTGCAATAGCTTTCATTATAAAACCCCTTGTTTAGTTTCTTCTTATACTATACAACAAATTAAATATAATTAAAATTCGAAATCTTTATCTCGCATCTATTCTAGCTCTATATAGTTTTCTTAACTGACTAATATGAGCTTGATGGTACCGATTATGATCGGCTATATGCCATATTCCCCACCTTATAGTCGCAGTTTCTCCCTTCTCATAAAAAACTTCCCTTGTTAAATCATTTTCTGTTAGTTTCATACACTCCTCATAAAACATATGTTGCACCGCTTCATAATCTTGCATTAATTGTTGCAACGTCTGTTTTCTTAAACTTGGTAGTTCTCCTACATCATTTAACATAGTTCCGTATTTATTTTCAAGCGCGAGGGGAACTGCTTCTCCTTTTAAGCGATACACCCAGTTCAAATCAACCACTGCCAAATGTTGAAGTAGTTGTCCGATGCTATTTTCATTATTTTTTGCCCCTTTGAAGGACAGTTCTTTCTCATCAGTACCTTCTACTAACTTTTGCAGTCGTTTAAATGTATCAGTAACCGTCGCATACAAAATTGCTACTTGCGGGTTCATATTTTTTTCTAAATGGAGATCTTTCATACTAAACTCCCTCTATTAAAAGAACAAGACCATATGTTCATCATCACTATACACACCATTCATCTTTATAGCTCTCTTTTCAATCCCATACGTTTTAAAGCCCATTGATTCATACAATTTTTTTGCTGATTCGTTTGTAGATACAACACCTAAGTTCAATTGTTCTAAGCTCATTTCTCTTGCTCTTTCAATTGCCTTACGTATTAACTCACGTGCAAGACCACTTCTTCGATTACTTGCATCTACATACATTGCAACGATATGACCTTTATGTTTATACGCCTCTTTCTCTTCTGTTAGTAAAGTAACCACTCCAACTAATTGATTCTTTTCATTAAAAGCACCGAATGTACAGCTAGTAGTAGCTGTTAAATTATTTTCCACTCGCTTAATAGGATTTTCTTGACGAATCGCCTCTTCATAAGTTGTTACAAATGCCTCTGGATTTACTTGTAATGCCTGTAAACGTAACTCCCAATATTGTTTTGCATCTTCTTTCGTAAGTAATCGAATCATATATCTCCAGCTCCTTTAAGTTAACATAATATTTTTATAAACTACTATTTATAGATTCGTATTCTTCTCTTAACATACTATAACGATAACGATGAATGAACTTTCCTTGACGTAATCGATCATTTCTCATTAATCCTTCACAAACAAAACCAGCTTTTTCATAACTCTTTCTAGCTTGAAAATTATCTTCATCTACACGTAGCCAAACTTTTTCTAATTCAAATTCAAAGAATCCCACATGTAACATTCTATATAGGGCTGCTAATCCATATCCTTTACCCCAATACTCTTTATTACCAATTACGATTCCCAGTTCTGCATTTTTATTTGTTTTATCAAAGTTTTTAAGATCTACCCACCCAATATGTATTCCGTTTTCTGTAGTGATAGCTCTTTGTTCATAACCATTTTTTCGATTTATACATGCTTCAATCCACTTTTTCGTATCTTCACGAGTGAACGGTGGATATTGATCCGGTACAACTAAATGATTTGTCACTTCTTTATCTAATGACCATTGATATCGCTCTTCTACATCATCTAGTGTCAGTTCTCTTAATTGAACGATTGGTACATTCATTATGCTATCCCCTTTTTATTTTCCTATAGAAAACCCTTCGAACATTCTTCCTCCATACTGTTCTAGCGTTTTTTCTACAAAAGTAATTAAGTTTCTTTTCTCACCCGTTGTATAAAAATGATCGAACGCCTCTACAAATTGATCTGCGTAATGTTCATCATATTTTCTAAGTACCCTTATAAACCATTTTGAACTTCCAAGCCATTTCCCATTTACTCTTAATATATATTCATGTAATAAATCAGCTAATAAATTCGCGATAAACAATTCTTCTTCTCTTTTTGATGCACCAATAAAATCGTCCAAAGTATCCGTAATAAAATACCGTTTCTGCTTCATCATTGCTTCAGTCCATTTAGCTGGCCCTTTATTTAGTAAATCATTTGCTTCTCTTTTTAATTTCTCAACAATTTCATTTTCTCCTTTTAATACAATACCCTCTGAAACTAATTGTGGTAACGAAGGTCTCCCTCGGTCACAATCCATTTTAAAAAAGGTTTTACACGTTTCAAAATTATGTACAAACACTTCAACAGGCCATCCATTACTATAGAAAGATTCTCTATAACAAGACGGTAAATTTTGATCAACTATAACAATGTCCAGATCAGATGTTTTTGTCGCTTCTCCTCTTACAACGCTTCCTCCCAGTAAAGCTACATCACAATTCGGAAATTGTGATGTAATTATGCTTTGTGCTGCTTTCATTGGTTTCATAACCGTTCCCCTTTTCTTATTTCACTTTCTTTTTTTCAGCTCTTTCTCTCGCCTTTTGTATATACGGTTCTGCGTCTGGTGTTTTGCATGACGTTGCCCCGTGATCAACTTGTACTTTCCCAATTTCACGTGCAATTTCAATCGCTTTTCTCTCAAAGTCTTCATTACGAATTCCTATCGCGATTAAAGCACTATTCATCGCTTCTTTTTTTCTATTTTTTTCATTATGTATATTTGCTTTAATCTCTTCTAGATACGGAGTGAAGAATTCATCATGTAACGTTTTATTTTTAATCGCTATATTTGCTAATAGAGACCATCCTGCTCTTCCAATCCATTCATCATCAGACTTTGTCCATTCTTCCATTCTTTCTATCGCGATTGGCGACGTACAAATAGCCGTCATCAAAACGTCCATTAAACAATAATAATCAACTTCCTGTACCCATTTGTTTAGCTGTTCTGTCGTAACTTGCTTTGGTTCTAAAATCATTGTTGCTAAAGTCATTGCATCCATATTTTTTGTTTTCCATAATGAAATTGCTAAATCATGATCTTTTTTTATCTTCTTTTTTAACAATTTTAAATTGGCAAAACTAACTCCGAATAGTGGCTCTTTCGCTCCGTGGTTTTTATACGTTTTACGATTTTGTTCTGTTCCATATTTCTCTAGTTGCTGCATTACTTCTTCAAGTAACATATGCCCACCTCTTTATCTTTTATGTTAACTTCATATATGTATGTACGATATATTCTACATTACTTTTTGGTTTTCCTATATTTATTTCTTTAAATACGGTATGTGAAATTTTAAAGTTTCTACAGATAACTAACACAACCACGAAAAACCTGTACATTTTACATATACAGGTTTTCATTTCATCAATTTTCCAAAGTATAAGAAATAGAATATGAAAGAACTTTTATTTATTCGATTTTCTCTATATTTGTTGTAAGCTCTTTACATCTGACCACTCTTCTATAGACACTGCGTCCGGAAAAACTGTAACTACATTAAAATTCGCACCTTTTTCTTTTCCAATTTGTTTAGCAGCTAATAAATTCGCTGCCGCAGACGTCCCTATTTTCATACCAGTTTCATTATAAAAACGTGCTATTTCATACAAAAAGAGCTTCTTTATTCAAATGCGTTCATAAGTACAATTCTCCAACCATCTGGATCCTCTATTGTGGTCCCTTTCTCTATCCAATACGGATTTTCTGGTTCTACCTCATGATAGCCCATATTACTTAATCGATTCACTATTTTTTCAATTTCATTTTTATTAGGCATATAAAAAACTAGTAAATTATCTTTTGTCGGTGCCGGACATGGACTTCCATTAACATGCGTTGTAAACTCCAAATGATACTCGGCATCCGGTAATCCAAACATAACTCCATCATATCCTTCATGATTGTGAAATTCTCCTATACGCTTTAATCCTAACCCCGTCTCATAAAAACTTATAACTTCTTCAAATTTATCTGTTGGTCTTGCCATTCTAAATTGAACCCAATTCTTCATGCAAATCTCCTCCTTTTCATTTTCCAAAGCTTTATAGTAATTATTATAAGTTACATATATTTCCTTTCATATCCCTCATTAGTGTGAGAACTACCTAAGTTGAAAGACCTATTAGTTTATAAATAGTAGGACTTTAGTATTAAATTCATATAAAAGTAGTTATGTAAATATTGAGATGAAATAAATAGTTCTTCCGATAATATCAAATGTTCCCCAGACTAAAATTTAATTTTTTCTATACCAATATTTTAATAGAAAACAAAAATATTCGAATCAATAATTGGAATGAAAATGAAATGCTACGAAAGTATGATTAGTCCCCTTTCATTTTGATATCGATTCTCCTAAAAACCACCTACATCATTATTAGAAGAACCAAATTTAATTCCTGAAAATTTTCATAATAAACATTAAAATCACCCTGTTTTTTCAAGACTGCAATTGATACAAAATCTTGCATATTTTTGAACAAACTTTTTTGCACTTGTAAAAAAGTTTTTTTGCAATTACCTCCCTATAATTGCTAATATAGTAGAGTAGAACTTTTATAGAGAGAAGGAAAATTATGCACAATGGAATTCGAATGACAACTTTAGTAAAAAGGGCTATGTTGATTTGCGCGGGGGTATTATTTACATACGAAGCAGCTTTAGGATCAGCACATATTGCTCTAGCAAGTACAGAGGATGAAGCAAAATCTGTTCAACTTGTAAGTGAAATTCAATCATCTCTTGCACCGAAAGAAGCTCCAAAACAATATAATGGGCAAGTTAGAAAAGTAGCTTATTTAACATTTGATGATGGTCCTGGAAAATACACAGCTGAGCTTTTAGATATGTTAAAGAGAGAAAATGCAAAAGCAACATTTTTCCTAATTGGTTCAAACGTAAAAGCATTCCCTGATCTTGTAAAACGTGAAGATGCTGAAGGCCACTATGTTGGGATGCACAGTATGACTCATAACTACAAGAAACTTTACACAGAAGGTCATTACGTAGATGAAATGAAGGAAGACCAAGGCTTAATCGCTGGCGTTCTAGGTAAATCACCAGTATTAACTCGTCCATCTTACGGTTCAATGCCAGGATTAAATGAAGCTCTTCGTAACAAAGTTGTTGAAAATGGCTTGAAAGTTTGGGATTGGACAATTGATTCTTTAGACTGGAAATATAACAAAATGCCTGTTGATGCTGCATCAGCTAAAATTGTCGAAAACGTTCTAAATGGTGCTAACAAACCGACAGAAGTTATTCTTATGCACGACATTCATCCACAATCCGTTAAAGCAGTACCTGGAATTATTAAGGGGCTGAAAGAAAAAGGATATGAATTAGAAAGTTATAGTGAGAACGAACACTTCCCATTAAACTTCTGGCACGATAATCGTATGTAATGAAAAAGACTTGATTTCCTCTAGTAGGTTATTGAGTCTTTTTTTATCGCATTGGGTATTACTTCTCGTATATTCAATTCAACTCCCTACTTCCCTTATATGAATAGAAATTAAGAATCACATTAATTTAAATTAAAAACATGTCATGTTATACTATAGGCTAATTTAAATGAGTAGGTGTCACATGATAGTATATACAGTTCAAACTGAAACAGCATGGAAACAATTTAAAAAACTTGGTTATTTAGAAGGAAGTAAAGAAAACATCGATCCCGATTTTATATATTCATACGATTGGATGGTACGTGTAGCTAAAAAAAGATTACCCCACTACGAAGGTAACTATCCTATTTGGGTCTGGGAAGCAAATAATTATCCAGATCGAAATACTAAAGCCTGGGGTAGAGAAAATTCAAAAATGGTAATTTTAACACTTGATGTGCCGAATGAATGGGTACTATGGAGTGATATTAGTTACTGGTGTTGTGCCATGACTGCTAGCTCTATGTATTTTCATCAAACAAATAAACGAACATTAAAAGACTGGTTTACTTTTATGGATGAAGAGTACAGATTAATATTCGACTTCGACTATTTATTATCTCATCCTGATTGGTATAAAGGTAAAGAGGCCTCATTAGAAAAACAAGGTGTTATCGGCAAAATCCCCCTTTCCTTTGTAAAAAAAGTCAGACGTTTTCGTGCTAAGGAAGATAAATCTATTAATGAAATCAGAAGTAATAACTGGGATAATAGAAAAGAAAATCGTATCAAAAAGATGAATCGAAAATTAAGAAAAAGAAACGACAAGCAAAAAAAATTGCAAAAGCGAATTATACGGCATTAAAACATATATATCAAAATACAGTAAGAAATTATGGATTGAGTATACAAATTCAATCCTATTTTTTATATTATCAACACTTTAGCACATATTACTCTTAAGGAGTGATGTGTATATGGATTTTCTTTCAACCGAATATTTGTCTGCCTTACTTGCCATCATTGTAATTGATTTAGTGTTAGCCGGTGATAATGCCATTGTAATTGGGTTAGCAGCAAGGCGATTACCGAAAGATCAGCAAAAGAAAGTTATTATTTGGGGAACTATCGGGGCAATCGCGATTAGAGCCCTCGCTACTTTAGTTGTCGTTTGGTTATTAAAAATACCAGGGCTACTTCTAATTGGTGGTGTACTCCTTATATGGATCGCTTACAAATTAATTGCTGAAGGTAAAGATCATGATATTAAGGCAGAAGAAGGATTTTGGTCTGCTATTAAAACCATTATTATAGCTGATGCATTAATGGGAATTGATAATGTTCTCGCTGTTGCAGGAGCTGCGCATGGTAATTTTTCTTTAGTAATCATTGGACTATTAGTATCTATTCCAGTAGTAGTATGGGGCAGTACCTTAATTTTAAAATGGGTCGATAGATTCCCTGTCATCATTACGATTGGAGCAGCTGTTTTAGCTTATACTGCTGCGAAAATGATTGTAGATGAGAAATGGTTCGCTGGATTTTTCGAAAGTAATCCTTTCATAAAATGGGCATTTATCATTATTATCATTGCCGGTGTAGTATTCTTTGGAAAGATGAAACAAAAAACAAAAAACGAAAGATAATTCTATATAATGACAACGTTATATGTACAAACAAAAGCGCTACTCAAATGAGTAGCGCTCTTTAATATTTATTTCGTTTCCCCGTCTTCAGTCGTCTTTACCTTCGTTTTATTTTTATCACGATGGTTATAGTTGTACTTCGAACGATCTACTGGTGTAAAACCTTCCGGTGTGTAGAATCGTAATAAGTCTCCGTTTACGACTTGGTCAGAGTATTTTAGTGATTTTTGAACCATTTGTTCATTTTGTTTTATTTCGTCTGTTAATTCAACAGCGTTACCAGTCGCTGTATCATAGTATTTGCCGTTTAGTGCAGTCACTGTTGGACTTACGTAGTTACCGTTACGGAATGGAACGACTTGTTTATGCTCTGGTGATAATAAATCTGATCCGAACTGGACATAATTTTTCGTATCTGTACCTAGTAAGTGTAATAGTGTCGGCAGAACATCAATTTCTCCGCCGTATTGATGTTGTACGCCGCCCTTCATTCCTGGGACACGAATGATTAATGGCACACGTTGCAGTTGTGCATTTTCAAATGAGTTCATTTCTTTACCCATTACTTGAGACATTGCTGCGCCATGGTTATCTGAAATACCGTAATGATCACCGTACATAACGATAATTGAGTTATCGTATAAACCAGATTGTTTCAAGTAATCCAAAAATCCTTTTACAGACTCATCTAAATAACGTGCTGTTTGGAAGTACGTATCTACTGATGAATCACCTGTAGTCGCTGGTTCAATTGTTGCTTCCGCTTTATCAATTGGATAAGGGAAATGGTTCGATAACGTAATGAACTTCGTATAGAACGGTTGTTTCAATGTTTGTAATAACGGAATTGATTCGTTAAAGAACGGTTTATCTTTTAATCCATAGTTTACTACATCTTTTTCATTCATATCATAGTACGACGCATCAAAAAATTTATTGAAACCAAATGATTTATAAATATCATCACGGTTCCAGAACGTTTTGTAATTACCATGGAATACAGCTGATGTGTATCCTTGTTGACCTAAAATAGCTGGTGCTGATTGATACGTGTTATGAGCTTTATTTGTAAAAACAGATCCTTGCGGTAACCCATACATTGAGTTTTCTAGCATGAACTCAGCATCAGATGTTTTACCTTGTCCTGTTTGATGGAAGAAGTTATCAAAGTATAGCGTATTCGCATCTTTTGTAAATGAGTTTAAGAACGGTGTAACTTCTTGCCCATTTAATTTATAATCAATTAAAAAGTTTTGGAATGATTCTAAATGAATATAAATTACGTTCATTCCTTTTCCTTTACCAAAGTACTCAGGATTTGGACTTGCATATGTTGATGCAAGATAATTTCTAACCTCTGTCATATTATCTCCATCAGCTAACGCTCGTTCTGTTGATGCTTTCGCACTTTGAATGCCATCATAAATCGTATAGTTGTATGCCCCTAAATATTTCACAATATAATTACGGTCAAATGTTCTTGTTAATAATTCAGGACGATCAGATTCTGCAAGACCTAAGTTAATGCTGAATAATAAAATACCTGCTACAAATACTAGTGATAATTTATGTTTCGCAACACGAATTGGTTTTGGATTTGCAAATTTTGTTGCAACTAAAACAATTAAAATGATTGTATCTAGGAAATATAGTGGATCATATGCGTGTAGCAATGCAAAAATACTACCACCTAAATCTCCAAAGTTATTCGTTTGTGTTAATGTCGGGAACGTAATAAAGTCACTGAAAAAGCGATAATATACTACGTTTGCGTATAACAGTATAGACATTAACAAATTAATAACAATTAACCAAATGTAAGCACGTTTCCCCTTTGCAAATAATGCGAGCCCTAAAAATAAAACTGCTGAGCTTAACGGGTTGAAAAACAGTAAAAACTTTTGGATTGTGTTGGATATCCCTAAATTAAATTCTGTCACATATGCTGCGTATGTTTTTAACCAGAATAAAATAATGGCAAACACGAAAAATCCAAAGTGATTGCTTAACACTCGCTTACTCTTTAATAGTAATTGCTTCATCTCTCCACCTCTTTTGATCATCCAAGGCTTATTTTTTTATAAGTCTGTCTCTATTCAATTTTTTATCTTCAAATAGATTTTGTTTGTTTAACTAAATGAAGAATATTAGTAATTATAATTTGAAGCTAGTATTTATTCAACTATTTCTTTCTAGACATTTTGACCTTGGTTTCTATTTAATAAAATAAATTTGTAACATTTTCTGTTTTCTCCCAAGTCTCATCCACTAATTATGACTCCACATACTATAAACCTTTATTTACTGCTTCGCAAATAAATATTTCTCCAGTTCTGGAACATTAATGTAATATAGTGAAATTTACAATAGATAGTATTTGTTTTTTTCGGTGTATATTAAATTCCTTCATATATTTCAAGTTTATTCTTAATTACAGTCCTTTCTCTATATGTAACATCAAAAGGTCTTTTCTTCTCTAAAGTTATTTCTGTATAATTATTCACAATTCATAAAATAAAAGATTATAAAAAAACCTCGCTCTCATAAAGAGAGCGAGGTTTTTCATCATTTATTATTGACCTTTGTACATTGCTTCTACTTGTTTTTGAAGTTCTTCATTTTCTAAGAACTCATCGTAAGTAGCCTCTTTATCGATTACACCGTTTGGCGTTACTTCGATAATGCGGTTTGCAATTGTTTGTACGAACTGATGGTCATGAGATGTGAATAACATTGTACCTTTAAATGCGATTAAACCGTTGTTTAATGCAGTGATAGACTCAAGGTCTAAGTGGTTCGTTGGATCGTCAAGTGTGATTACGTTCGCACCACTTAACATCATTTTAGATAGCATACAACGAACTTTTTCGCCTCCAGATAATACAGAAACTTTCTTCTTAACTTCTTCACCTGAGAATAACATACGGCCTAAGAAACCACGTAAGAAGCTTTCTGACTCATCTTGTGGAGAGAATTGGCGTAACCAATCAACTAAGTTGGAGTCACTGTTCTCAAAGTATTTAGAGTTATCTCTTGGGAAGTAAGATTGAGATGTTGTAACGCCCCATTTGAATGAACCGCTATCTGGCTCCATTTCACCCATAAGGATTTTAAATAATGTTGTCATCGCAATATCGTTACGACCGATAAATGCAACTTTATCACCTTTATTTAAAGTGAAGTACACATTATCTAACACTTTTTCACCATCAATTGTTTTAGAAAGACCTTCAACAGTTAATAAGTCATTTCCTATTTCACGCTCAGGTGTAAAGCCAACAAATGGGTAACGACGTGATGATGGTCTAATATCATCTAATGTAATTTTATCTAATAATTTTTTACGAGAAGTTGCTTGTTTCGCTTTAGATGCGTTTGAGCTAAAGCGTGCAATGAAGTTTTGTAACTCTTTTACTTTCTCTTCTTTTTTCTTATTAGCATCTTGTGTTAATTTTAAAGCTAATTGGCTTGACTCATACCAGAAGTCATAGTTACCAACATAAAGTTGAATTTTACCGAAATCAAGATCAGCCATATGCGTACAAACTTTATTTAAGAAGTGACGGTCATGGGATACAACGATTACTGTATTTTCAAAGTTCATTAAGAAGTTTTCTAACCATTGAATCGCTTTTAAGTCCAAGTGGTTGGTAGGCTCATCTAGTAATAGAATGTCAGGTTTACCGAATAATGCTTGAGCAAGTAATACTTTTACTTTCTCTGCCCCAGTTAATTCTGACAATTTCTTATCATGAACATCTTCACCAATACCTAAACCTTTAAGAAGGATTGCAGCTTCTGATTCTGCTTCCCAACCGTTAAGCTCAGCGAACTCACCTTCAAGTTCAGCAGCACGCATACCATCTTCATCACTAAAATCTTCTTTCATGTAAATGGCATTTTTCTCTTGCATTACTTTATAAAGTTGCGTGTGACCCATAATTACTGTTTCTAATACTGGGAACTCTTCATATTCGAAGTGGTTCTGTTTTAACACTGCTAGACGCTCACCTGGCGTAATATGTATATCACCTGTTGATTGTTCGATTTCTCCAGATAAAATCTTTAGAAATGTTGATTTACCCGCACCGTTTGCTCCGATTAAACCGTAGCAGTTACCTGGCGTGAATTTTATGTTAACATCTTCAAACAATTTGCGATCCGCGAAACGCAAACTAACGTTACTTACTGTAATCATTTGTGTCCTCCTACTAATACCGCTTATTTCAGCGTTTTCTCACCGATTGTCTTAAAAAATCGCATATTACGACTCAATTATTGTAGACTATAGCTATTATATAGTAGAAGATGGATGAATAGCAACGGTTGATTGCTATTCATCCCTTTTCTACCTTGAATAAAATGTTTGTTTTTTAACGAAACAATATTATATAGAAGCAAATTTCACAATTTAAAGAGGAGTTATTTTGAACAAAATATTTATAATTGGAGCATAATGTTTATCGCTCACTTCCTATACAAATAAATGGCGAAATGAAAGATGAAAAGTTTGCAAAATATAAAGACGTGATGGAAAAGTTTATTAAATAAGAAGAATCCCCTTTTAAAAGGGGATTCTTCTTATTTTCTTTTACTTAATTTCTTCGTATAATTCTTCATTTTACTCGTTAATCCTATTAAAGCAGGTAGTAATATTGGCATCACAATGATAGCTAGTAGTAACAGTGCAACACCAACAACAGATGCTACTTGTATAAGCGTCAATACACCTGAAGGGATTAATGCAGCAAATGTACCGCCTAAAATAAGTGCCGCCGATAATACAACTCCTCCTATGTGACGAGATGCATTTACAATTTTCGTTGCGGGATCCCCTTCTAACTCATTGTATCGCATCATTACGAAAATGCTATAATCCACACCTAAAGCGACAATCATAATAAAACTAAAGAATGGCACATTCCAGCTTAATGACTCTACGTTTAATACGTGTGTACTAATTTGTTCACTTATGCCAAGTGATGCAAAATAAGCTAATATTAAAGATCCAATAATAAAGATTGTATTTAAAAATGACCGTGTAATAATGATTAATACAATCGCAATTCCAATTAACATAATTGTAGCTGTACGTAAGAAATCTTGGCCTGTTACTTCTTTTAAATCAACGTTTCTAGCTGTTGTGCCGCCGATTGCTTTTTTCGCCGATTTTAATTCTGTACCATTTAACGTACCGTCTATCGTTTTATTAATTTCTTCAATGATTGGCATCGCTTCTTTTGAATATGGATTTACGTCTAAAATGATTGTCATTTTAGCAGTCTTTCTATCATGTGACATGTACGTATTCAATGCTTTTTGGAAATCTTCTCCCTCTAACACTTCTTTTGGGATATAAAATTTCTCAGAGCTTTTTGATTCATTTAGTTCCCCTAAATATTTTTGAGCATCTCCTAGGCCGTTACTTACCTTTTCAAGCCCTTCTGTACTTTTAGATAATCCTGATTGTAATTGCCCCATCTGTTCTTGCAAGTCTTTCAGCCCGGTTAATAGCTGACCTTGCCCGTCGTTTATTTTTGTTAATCCGGTTTGTAACTCAGATGACTTGTTCGCAATTTGTTTTGAACCTGTAGCACCTTCATTTAATCCATTTTTAAGATCAGCTGCTCCTTTTTGTAACTTAGTAACTCCATCGCTCATGCCTTTTAAGCCGTTATCCACTTTCGATAACGCTTGATTCGCTTCTTTAAATGAACCCATTGCCGCTTTATGTTGCGTTGCTAATTTATTTAATTCATTTGAAAGCTCACCTAATTGCTTTTGAGCCTCTTTAGCGATTCCTATCGTTTGCAGTATGTTCGGATCATTTGCTAATTCTGGTTTCGTTTGAATGAAATTCGTCATTAACATTTCAATTTGTTCATAGCCTTTTTTCGCACCATCAATCGCTTGAGAAATACTTCCGAAGTATTGATCGTAAGAACTTAAACCTTTTTCTAACTGCGAATAACCAGCATGAAGTTGTGAAGTTGCATTAGATAATACACTAATATTTTCATTTACTGAAGTTAACCCACTCTCAATTTGCTGCGCACCTTGTGCTCCGTCATTTATGCCATTTGAAAGTTGATCTAAAGCTGTTCCTAATGCTGTTACACCATTTTTCGCTTCCGTTGTTCCATCAATTAATTTTTGAACGTTTGCAAGACTATTTGAATCTTTACTACCCATTTTATCTTTCGCAGTAGTTAATCCATCATTAATTTCCTTTATACCACCATTGGCATCTCCTAATCCTGTATTTAGTTCTCCCGCTTGTTTATTTATATATAGTTCTTTTATCCTTTCACCGGTTGGACGCGTCGGTGAATATACTTCTGAAACACCTTTCACTTTCAAAATCTTATCAGTTAGTTCGTCTAAAGTTTGAAGCGAACTCGCCTCATCTAACTTGTTATCTGATTGAATGACTAACGTACTTGGTGAAGAAAAACCTGGTGGAAAATGCTCTTCTATTACGTTAATCCCCATTTTCGATTCATATTTATTATCTACTTCAAATAAATCATTGTAATTTAGTGTGTTAGAGTATTTCATTACGAAAGGAATCGATATCACAAATACAATGATTAAAGCGACAAATGGTCTTGCTACTGAGTTTTTCGCAAGAAATCCCCATAATCGACTATCCTCATGACCTTTAAATGTTTTAACTGGATAAAACATTCCTTTTCCTAAAAGCACCATGAAAAATGGATTTAACGTAGTTAATACGAGTAATAATACTGCGACACCAATTGCTACTGCTGAAGTAGATTGATATAATTTAAAACTCGCTAAAGCAAGAGATGCAAAACCGATTAGTACTGCTATCCCGCTATATAAAACGGTTTTCCCTGCTGATTTAAACGTTTCTTTCGTAGCCAAAAATGCATTTTCTTGTTTACTTAATTCTTCTTTAAATCTTGTATATAATAAAATGTTATAGTCTGTTCCAACTCCAAACAAGACAACAACTACAAACACTTGTGTAAAGTTAGAAAACGGAAAATTAAATTGATCTACTAGATGGGCAATAATCCCCATTGAAACTAAATATGATACACCCACTGTAAGAAGAGATACAATTGGAACAATTGGTGAACGAAATACAATGATTAATACAACTAGAATGAAAATGATAGAAATAACTTCTGTCTTCTTCACTCCCTCTTGAGAGGAAGTAAGAAAATCACCCGCTATTAAATCACTTCCTGTTAAGTACGTTTTTACCCCTTTCGTTTGCACTTTTTTATGAAGCCCATTTGCAACTTTTGATATTTCACCATTTTTTTTATCTACTGAGATTTGCGTTAAAATGGTCGTATTGTCTTTAGATATCAACTGTTTTTCCAAATCTTTATTATCTAAATGTGAAACAACTTCCTTAATTCCTAATTGCTCTTTTTCATTTTGTAAAGCATTGATTGTTCTTATTATTTCCTCTTTTTGCTCAGTTGTTAAAGCTGTTTTACTTCCACTATTAAAAACAGCTATAATTTCATACTTTTCAGTCCCGTCTTTATCCATCTCTTTTATCATCTTGTCAGCAATACTACTTTGTTCTGTATTAGGAATCGTAATGTGCCCTTTTTCTTTCACTAATTTATCCATATTAGGCATCGTTACGATCATTGTAATAGTAATAACTATCCATAATAGAAAAGATAAACTTCTCCAATTTTTCAGCTTACTCATTTTAATCATCTCCTTTTTGAAAATTTAAAGGGAATGAATATTCATTCCTATCCTTTTAAAAATACTTTTTAGGAATGAACGTTCATTCCTATCATTCTATTACATTATTTTTTAAACTCTATTAAACTACCTTTACCGGAATGAATGTTCATTCCTATTGTTACACAAATATCCTCTCCTACTCACATGTTTTAAATATATTCAGGAATGAATATTCATTCCTATACTTATAAGCTATAGAATCAGATGATTCTAATAGCATTCCAAGAGCTTTCTTCCAGTTCTTTTACTAACTCTTTCGAGTATTCTAATTGCCCTGTTGCAATTACTTTCGTTAATTGTTCTAACGGTTGATATACAATAATAATTAAAGCAACTGGAGGCAATGGACGAAGAAAACCTTTTGCAATTCCATCTTCAATGATATTCATAAAGAAGCCTATAAAATCATCAAATATTTTCTTACTCTGTTCATCAAGAAAATAACTATCGCAGTGAGAGTTAGTAAACAAAAAAGCGTCCACATTGTTTCTCGCAAATTCAAATAAACGGTTGTACGTATGACTAAACTGTTCACGAATATTTGCTTCAACAGGAAAATCCGTTTTTATCATTTCAGAAAGCTCTAACATACTTTTTGAAAATAATGAGTTAACAAGTGCCTCTTTATTTTCAAAATAGCGATAAATAGTACCCGCACCGACTTTTGCCTTTTCAGCGATCATTGGAATTGTCGTACCATCGTAACCACGCTCTGCGAAAAGTTGCATCGCAGCATCAAAAATATCCTCTTGTTTGTTTTTAGCCATTTTTTCCACCTCTATTTCCAGGAATGAAAATTCATTCCGTTTTTAATTATAAATTACAGGGAATAAAAGTCAAGTGCGTGACAAAGTATGGTTGCGTTTTAGTGAAAAAATTATATCAACGATTATTAGAATATATCAGCGCAAATCTAATTATATCAGCGATTCTCAGGATATATCGGCGCATCTCCAATTATATCAGCGTTTTTCAAAATATATCGACTTACCGACAAAAACCGACAACCAAAGAGAAAGCTGTCCCAAAATTTGATTTTGGACAGCCCTATTTTTTAAAAGAAATCATAAATAAATGCTTCTCGTACCGGAACTATATCCTCAAACGCTCGTATTTCCTCTTCACTTCCGCTAATTAATTCTAGTTCATTAAGTTCTAACGGACGTTTGTATCCAAACATTATAGTAGATAATGCATTTATATCTAGCCTAATTCCTTTATCCTTTATTTCTTCATCTATAATTGTTATTTCATGATTTGCAAGCCTCACTGTAACGTTATTCCACGGTGCAAATGAATCTATAATATGTAAAATCACTTCTTGCTGTGCATTGTTCCAATTCAACTCATATTGTTTTAAGAACTGCTCCACATCTACAATTCTGCCCATAAAATAGGGCTTTATTTCTGCTTTTACGCGTGGCTCTTTTAGTGTATATAATAACGGTTCATTTTCACTTACTGTCATTTCAAGTTCTTTAATCATAGAATCATGCTGGCAAATAAAGTTCCACAGACCATTTCGCGCTTCATTATGCAGTGGAACAAATTCTTCTACTGTCATTTTGTTTTTTTCAATTTTATATAACATGTAGCCAGCTGCCGTTTTATTTTTATCGTAATAAATCGCTAATGTTAAATCATCATAAACAGCTTGTAACCACCATTTTTCATCGCGAACTAGCATACCGGAAAAACGTTCTGCAAATGTTTCATAAATCTTTTCGACCTCTTCTGGGTGATTTTCTTTATTGAAACGTTTTACAGTACCATTTACTTGTTTTTTCATAACTAAATCACTCTTTGTCATATGACATACAAAGAGATTCGCACAAAGTTCCCAGCCGTATTTACGGTAAAATGAAACAGCAAATGGATGTAGCATTGATACTGTATATCCGTCATTTTTCATCGTTTGAAGTGAGTGTTGAAGCAATTCTTTTACATACCCGCTTCTTCTATACTCTGGATACGTCGCTACCCCTGCAACGCCTCCCATTTTAAATTTTTCTTTGCCTATGTATATATGAAACGGAATAAGATGCAGTTTTGCTGCTACATCTTTCCCTTCCATAATACCGTATATTTCATGACTTTCTTTCATCCTTGTAAGTTGTTGTTGCAATCGTTCCTCATCAACTTTATATTGAAAAGCGTATTCCGATAAGCGTAATGCTTCTCTAAAGCTATCTTCTTTTAATCGTATAACGTTCATATATTTCTCCTCCATTCCTTGTTTGAATTGTACCATAATTCTCAATATTCCAGTGCGGTGAATGAAATTATATGGACTTAACGACACGAATCCAATATAAAAAGCAGATACATCCCGTATCTGCTTTTTATTACTTTATTTGGCTAACTTTTGAAGTTCTTCGAAGAATGTAGGATATGATACGCCTACTGCTTCTGCGTCTTCAATTGTTGTTTTTCCTTCTGCTAGACAGCCGGCAATTGCAAGCATCATTCCGATGCGGTGATCACCGTAACTATTTACTGTATTGCCTTTTAGTGCTGATTTTCCGTAAATAATCATCCCGTCATCAGTTGCTTCTATGCGAGCTCCTAGTTTCGTTAACTCCGCAACAACTGTATCAATACGGTTCGTTTCTTTTACTTTTAATTCGTGTGCGTCTTTAATAACTGTAATTCCTTCTGCTTGCGTTGCCGCTAAGGCGATAACAGGAATTTCATCGATTAATCTTGGGATAATATCTCCGCCAATTTCGATTCCTTTTAATGAAGATGTTTCAATTGTAATATTTGCAGCTGGTTCTGATGCTCCTTCGTTAATTGGCTCTACAGTAAAAGTAGCACCCATTTTCTCTAAAACATCAATAATACCTGTACGAGTTGGGTTCATTCCTACATTTTGTAATACTAGTTTACTATTTGGAATAATTGCACCTGCTACTAAGAAAAATGCTGCTGATGATACGTCACCTGGTACTTGAACGTCTGTCGCTGTTAACTTCTGTCCACCTGCAAGTTTCACTGTTTTTCCCTCGCGAGTTACGTTAACACCAAATGCTTCAAGCATTCTTTCCGTATGATCACGCGAAATATGTGGTTCTGTAACAGCTGTTACACCTTCTGCACGAAGACCTGCAAGTAAAATAGCTGACTTTACTTGCGCACTTGCTACAGGTGAAGTGTATTCAATTGCTTTTAAATCTCCACCACGTATTGTTAACGGTGTAAACGTCCCTTCTTCGCGGCCATCAATGTTTGCACCCATTTGTTTTAATGGATTTGTAACACGTTTCATCGGTCTTTTTGCGATAGATGCATCACCTTGTACGCAAGAGAAAAATGGTGTATTTGCCAAAATTCCTGACATTAAACGTATTGTTGTACCAGAATTACCAACATCTAATACAGCTTTCGGTTCTTGTAAGCCTTCTAATCCTTTACCAACTACAGTGACTTCATCACCATTTTGCACGATTTCTACTCCCATTTCTTTAAAGCAAGAAATTGTACTTAAACAGTCTGCACCGGGCAAGAAACCTTTAATTGTTGTTTTTCCTTCTGCAATCGCGCCGAACATGACAGCGCGGTGTGAAATGGATTTATCTCCTGGAATTGTAATAATACCATTTAATCCGTTATTAACAGGTTCTATTGTTCTTTCCTTCATGTTTTCACCTTCTCATTTAAATTGTTTCATAAGTTTGGTATTTTTCTTCTCTAAGCGCTAGCTTTGCTTTCATACGATCTTCTTCTCTTTGGAAGCTAATACGTAATACCCCAAGCAACCCTTCACGTGCTTCTAATATTTGCAAGTTCGTAATACTAATTTCTTCACGTGCCAAAATACTCGTAATATGAGCCAATGCCCCTACTTTATCTAAAACATCGACGTATAAGTCGTGATAGGCAGGAATTGCCCCTCTCTTTCGTACTGGTAAAGAGTCACGGTATTCTTTCGCGTCTGCAAAATAGTTTTGAATCTCGCCTGCATCTCCGGTAGAAACTGTATCATATAAATCTTCCATTTCAGAGATCCACTCTTTTAATAATACCATTAAATGCTCGCGATTTTGCTTAACAATATCACTCCACATTTTTGGGCTACTAGATGCGATACGTGTAATGTCTTTAAACCCTCCGGCAGCTAATTGATGAATGAGCGGATTATCTCCTGCATGTTTCTCCACTTGCTTTACTAATCCAGCTGCGATAAGATGCGGAAAATGACTAACGATCCCTGTTACATAATCATGTTCCTCCGTATTTAGAACGAGAAAATGAGACCCTGTTCCTTGTAACCAACGCTTTAGTTCTTCCACATGTTCATTTGGCACATGATTCATCGGCGTTAAAATATAAAATGCATTTTCAAATAAATGTGCTTTTGCACTTTCAACTCCCGTTTTATGAGAACCTGCCATCGGATGTCCACCAATAAAAGAAACTTCCTTTGAAAATAAAGCTTCCGCTTCATTCATGATCGTCCCTTTTGTACTACCAACATCTGTTACAATAACATCTTCTCGTAAATGAAATGACGCTAATTTGTGTAATAACTTCTTCGTTTCTTCAACTGGAGAAGCAAACACAATTAAATGCGCCTCCTCACATGCATGCTGTAAATCTACTGCTACTTCATCTACTACATGCAATTCTTTTGCACGCTCTACTTGTTCTTGAAATATATCATAACCTGTTATCGTTACATCGTGCTCTTTCTTAATTGCTAATGCGAGAGAGCCTCCGATTAAACCAGTTCCAATTAAAACTACCTTTTTACGCATTTTCCTCATCTCGAGACTTTCTTTTTTTATTTTCAAAGTGTTGTTTTAACACTGAAATCACTCCTTCATTTTGCTCCCTTGTTCCGACTGTAATACGGACACCATTTGGGAACGGACGAATAATAAATCCTGCGTGTGCACAAGCTTCATAAATCTCCCCAGCATTCTCAACTGGCAAGAAGATGAAATTTGTTTGCGATGGATAAAACGGAATTTCATTTCCCTTACAAAAGCTTTCGTATTGTTGTAATCCCTCTGTATTCACACGAACTATTTCCTCAATAAACTCGTCATCACCAAAAGCAATCGTCGCTGCTTTTTGCGCTAATGAAGATACGTTAAATGGCAAACGTACGACATTTAATTTCTCGATTAGCTCTTCCTGTCCAATTGCATATCCAACGCGGAAAGAAGCTAATCCGTACGCTTTAGAAAATGTTCTAAGTACAAGAATGTTTTTATGTTTTTCTAAAAGCGGTAATGTCTCTGGGAAATCCTTTGCTGTTACGTATTCATAGTACGCTTCATCAATGACAATTAACGTATTTTCACTAATACCTTCAATAAATTGAGTCAATTTTCGATCATTCACATATGTGCCTGTCGGGTTGTTCGGATTACAAATCCATACGATTTTCGTATTATTATTTATTGCTGACGAAATTTCGTCTAAATCGTATACACCGTTATTTAAAGGGATTTCTTTCACTTCACAACCTTCAATAATTGCATGATGACGGTACTGCGGGAATGTTGCACCAGCCGTTACGATGTTATCTCCTGCTTTAAGTACTGCACGGCTTATTATTTGAATGACTTCATCTAAACCACTACCGCAAAGTATTTGTTCCATTTGAACATGTAACTTATTTGCAATTGTTTGACGGAGTGCTGTAGCACCTCCGTCAGGATATAAAGCATGTTCCAACCACGATTTTTGCAACTCATCTAAAACACGTGGTGAGCAGCCGAATGGATTTTCATTTGATGCTAATTTGACAAATGAATGATCTCCGTACACTTCTTTCATTTGTTCAGGTGATTTACCTGGTTTATATGGTTGTAATGATGATAGTTGATCTTTTACTTGCATGTTAAAACCACCTTTTTATTAAAATTCTTTTGCGTATTTATTATGTTGCGTAATGTTTTGCTGAATTAAATCCATACGATCTTTTCCGAATTGTTCGACTAGTGCATGTGCAAGTTCCCATGCTACAACAGATTCAACTACTACACCTGCTGCTGGTACTGCACAACTATCAGATCTTTCAATACTCGCTTGGAATGCTTCTTTCGTATCAATGTCAACACTTGCTAACGGTTTATATAATGTAGGTATTGGCTTCATAACACCTCTTACGACAATTGGCATCCCTGTTGTCATACCACCTTCTAAACCGCCGGCATTATTCGTTTTTCTCGTGTATCCATTTTCTTCATTCCATAATATTTCATCGTGTACTTTACTTCCTGGCTGTCTTGCTGCTTCAAAACCAACGCCAATTTCAGCACCTTTAAATGCATTAATACTCATAATTGCACCAGCAAGTTTTGCATCTAATTTACGATCGTAATGAACGTAACTACCAACGCCAATTGGCATACCTTCTGCAATGACTTCAACAATACCGCCGATTGAATCCCCACTACTTTTAGCGTTATCTATCGCATCCATCATCTCTTGTTCTACTTCTTTATCTAAACATCGAACTGGTGAATTTTCAGTAATCGTTTGAATTTCTTCTATTGGTAAGTTTGAAATTCGTTTCGCTTGTACCCCACCAATTTCAAGAACATGCCCTGCAATTTCTACACCTAATTCTTTCAAAATTTGTTTCGCAACTGCACCAGCAGCTACACGAACTGTCGTTTCTCTTGCAGATGAGCGCTCTAATACGTTTCTTATATCACGATGTCCATATTTAATTGCACCGTTTAAATCTGCATGTCCTGGACGTGGTTTTGTAATTGTACGTTTCATATCTTTACTTTCTTTTTCCGAAATTGGCTCTGCACCCATTACTTTCGTCCAATGTTTGAAATCATCATTTTTAACGATTAACGTTATTGGTGAGCCAAGTGTCATCCCATGACGAACACCACTTACAATTTCAACTGTATCAGTTTCTATTTGCATGCGTCTTCCGCGTCCGTGCCCTTTTTGTCTTCTTAGTAATTCTTTATTAATATGTTCCGATGTTAATGTTAAACCTGCTGGTACACCTTCTAAAATAACTGTTAACTGCGGTCCATGTGATTCTCCAGCTGTAATGTATCTCATTTCTCTTGCCCCTTTACTATTTTTTTGTACAAAAAAGTCCCTACTGAGCGCTCAGTAGGGACGATGTTTATCGCGGTACCACCCTAGTTGTAGACAACTATCGTCTACCTCTCTTCTTCTGTAACGATCGTTTGACCGTCTTTCCCTCCAAAAGTTGGCGGAAAAGATGCTCCAAGGCTGTAATTCATGCTTATCTTTGTACTGATTCACACCGACCATCAGCTCTCTTTAACAGTGAGATAAGCACTACTGTTTCCTCTTCAGCGCATATATGATATGGAATTAAGATAATTTATTTTTGAAACCTTTTAACTCATCCATGAATCTATGGAATTCTGGAATATCCATTTGTTGTGCAGAATCTGATAATGCAACCGCTGGGTCTGGGTGTACTTCAGCCATTACTGCATCTGCACCAATTGCAAGTGCTGCTTTCGCTGTTGGTAATAATAAATCTCTGCGTCCAGTTGAATGCGTTACGTCAACGATTACTGGTAAATGTGTTTCTTTCTTTAAAATCGGTACTGCTGAAATGTCTAATGTGTTACGTGTCGCTCTTTCGTATGTGCGGATACCACGCTCACATAGAATAATTTGGTCGTTACCTTGTGCAATGATGTACTCAGCTGCGTTAATGAACTCATCAATTGTTGCTGCTAATCCACGTTTTAATAATACTGGCTTGTTAACTTTACCTACAGCTCGTAATAAATCGAAGTTTTGCATGTTACGTGCACCGACTTGAATTACATCAACGTAGTCTAGCGCCATTTCAACATCGTTCGGATTTAAGATTTCACTAATGATCGCTAAGTCGAACTCATCTGCTACTTGGCGTAAAATTTGTAATCCTTCTACTCCTAAACCTTGGAAATCGTATGGAGATGTTCTTGGTTTGAAAGCACCACCGCGCATTAATTTTAGACCTTGGTCTTTCATCGCTTGCCCTACTTGGCGAACTTGCTCTAAGCTTTCTACCGCACAAGGTCCCATGATGAACGTTTGTGTTCCGTTTCCAATCAATTCACCTTTTACATTAACGATTGTATTTTCTTGTTTCTTTTTACGTGATACTAGTAATGCTTTACGGTTATCATCTTCTTGTAATTCTAAGCTAGCTTTGAAGATTGTTTTGAAAATGTGTTGAACTGTTGACGTTTCGAATGGTCCTTCGTTATGCTCTGCGATCATATCAAGTACTTCACGCTCACGTACTGGATCAAAACGTTTCGTACCTTGTACTTGCTTTTGCTCCCCAATTTTTTGAACGATTTCACCACGTTTGTTTAAAAGGTGTAATAGTTGTAAGTTAATTTCATCTACCTGTTTACGTAATTGATCTAATTCATGATTTGCCATTTGGAAATCCTCCTCTAATGTTTTAAAAGTATAGTAAGAGAATGAAAAATTCTCTATTTTCTGAACTGATAAATTATACAAAATTTAAGTGGAATCGATACCTCTTCTTATTTTAAACGAATACTTACTATAAGGACACTATCAACTCAATCAAAACCCACTTTTTTGTACAAAAAATCCCTACTGATTCAATCAGTAGGGACGATATTTATCGCGGTACCACCCTAGTTGTAGACTTATTTCGTCTACCTCTCTTCATTGTTAACGATCATCTGACCGTCTTTCCCTTCATAAAGACAATACTATCTTTACTACGAAAAAGATGCTCTAGGACTGTAATTCGCTCTTGTTTTTGTACTGGTTCGCACCAACCACCAGCTCTCTGTTACAGGGAAACAACAACTACTGCTTTTCCTTTCAACGCATATATATTTAATTTTCAAGTTAGACCACTAAAATACAAAAAGTCCCTACTGAATAAATCAGTAGGGACGATATTTATCGCGGTACCACCCTAGTTGTAGACTAACTTTCCGTCTACCTCTCTTCACTGTTAACGATCAATTGACCGCTTTTTCTTCATAAAGACAATACTATCTTTACTACGAAAAAGATGCTCCAAGACTGTAATTCATGATTATCCCTGTACTGGTTCACACCAACCACCAGCTCTCTGTTACAGTAAGACTAACCACTACTGTGATCTCTTCATTGCACTTTGTTTATTCAAATGTTTTTGAAATTGAATAAGTATGATTCGTATTATAGAACGCTTTTCAAAACACTGTCAACAACTTTTTATATTTTTTTTAAAATTCCACTTCCGCCCTACATTTCTTCTTGTAAATTCTCCATAACAATTCCGATGCGAATTATCTCATTATCTATTGCATTTAATACATATTTTTCTACTCCATACTGGATTAATATTTCTTTTATTTGAATGATTTCAGTTTCAAGTAAATCGGCTTCTTGAAGCGTTTGTAGTAAAGTGAAAAATACATTTGCATACAATTCTTTATACATTTTTATACTCTCTGTCTTTTCAAGTATTTCATTAAACAACTGTTTTAACTCCGTTTGATTCCCTTTTCCAACCAAACCTGAAAATGTTTTTATTATAGATAATCCTCTTTCTACTATTTCATCCATAAATAAAATAATACGCAAAAGCATTACATATTCTCTAGCTGTGATTTCACCCATTTTCGGTCGCTCTCGCAAAAATACACTGAGCCAAGATGCCCAAAATTTTTGTTGTTCTTTTGCACTTAACGTTTTGACGTAATAGCATAAAAACTGCATAAATTTAATTTTATTTTCTTCATTTTCTTGTATAAGTAACGGGTATAACCAATCTGTTTTTTGCTCCCAATACAGTACACATTTAATAAATACAAAACTGAGCCATTTCAAGAAAGCTTCCCTCGTATGCGGATGTAATACTACCAAATGTTCTACTGCATACTTAATAAATCGTTTCATTTCTGTAAATAAAGGTAAATTGATTTGCGTGTAACATAAGCCTGCCCATGCATATTTCGTAATCTCATTTTCTTTCTTTAAATCTAAGCATGGCAACAAATATTTTCGGCACCATTGCTTCTCAATATGATAAAGAAATGTAACATCTGCTACTAAACGAGCTAACATAAAATTTGTCCGTACTTTACTAACTCTTACTTGTTCTTCAAATAAAAATAAATATTCATATACATTACGATCGTATAAATGATCATATGATAACAGTTTTAATAATACAGCTGTCATTTTCCCAACAGGATGTTGGATCGATTCATTGTAAAAGTCTTGTTTTCCAAGCTTAAAATCTGTATCACTTTTCATTACTTGAGGGAATACCGAAAAAGCAAAACGTTTCACACTGCGTATACTATTTTCCTCTAACTCTTCTAATCGATTACTAATTTCATATAGAAAGCTACTAATTAACCAATGAAAAGAAGTATTTCTAACAAATTTCTGTAATAGCGGAATTACTTTTTGGATTTGTTCATTTGTCAATCCTCGATTATTTCGCCACTCTCTAATACAAACAAACCATACTTCATTACTTATTTCGTGCATACCAACTAATTGATAGGCAAATGAAATACTCCATTCTGTATTCAACTTACATGCTTTCGATAACATCTCTAAAAAATGGCGTTGTTCAAAAACACCATCTTGAGAAAATTGACGAACTTGCTTCATAATTTCATCGTCTTTCAACTGCAATAATCCATCAGCAGTTACATTACAAGTAATACTTTGATCTGCCGTCTCTTTCTTTTGTACACTATATCGATCAGAATGAAAGTGAGGATGTTTTTTCTTCATTAACTCATAACCTTTTGCTGTAGATGGACTATTCGAATCACAAGTGAATAATAAATCTAAAACTAAACAAGCATCAAATGCTCTCTCCTCTGCAAGGTCCTTCAATACAATTTGAATAACCTCTTCCTTTGTTTTTTCCAAAGAGAGTGCGAAATGATTTTTTATAAGTTGAAAAACTTCGTGTTTATACGTGATATCTAAAAAAAGTCCTTCCTGTAACAACCATTTCATTTTGGCATCAGCGCTAACGAATCTATTTTTATTCATCGCATCAATTGCAATTCGGTTCTGAAGCATGCTGTTTGCTTCTATCATTTCTGTAATATAATAATTTGCTTTTTTTTCATTATTTTCACACAAATAAGCTAAACACTCTTTTACAATTTGAATTAAAAATGCAAGATCATTTTGCTGAAACTCTTTTTCAACATTTTCCTTATCCTTTTTTTTCAGTGCCGTTTGTCGTAGTGATAACATTCGCATCTTCTCTATTCCCATCATCATAATTGGTACGGCGTAATAGGAAATATGAGGTTTCATCTTCTCATTCCAAATTTGCTCCACATAAGAAAATGTAGACACTGGTAAACGACTCGATTCCTCAAGTTCTATTGATTCTTGCGTATCATTTCCCCATTTTCTTTCCCGCTTCAATTTCAGTTTTCCGTCCAAAATAAACGTTAGTAATAATAAAGCAATTTCTTTATGCTCAGGAAAAGAACATTTTTGCAGTAAGCAAGAAATTTTTTCAATAGATTTACTATCTTTTTCAGCTGTTTCTAATAAAAGAAGTGTCCATCTTGCAAACAACAACGGGTCCATTTTAATTTTCGTTTCGTTTAAGTAGCTACAAATTGTTCTCCATAATAACGGAGATATTTTAGAATGATTTTTAAAAATTAATTGAAATAATTCTTTTTGATGACTAAAAAGAAATTGTTCCACCAACCATTCTGCAAGTAATTCATCTACCTCATTATCGTTTGATGTAACTAAAAATAAATTTTGTAATTTCCCTTCTGCTTCAAGCCATTCCACCCATTCATAATCATGAGCAAATTCAACAAAGTAGCGGACTGTTTCAATTTTTTTTATGGATTGTTTTATGTATGATAATTGTTCCTGCTCTACTGACGGTGGAACTGTTACTATGTCACGAATTCGCATTCGTTTTGTAATATAATTATCTCCCATTAATTCTGCCCATCGCTTCACTGCTTTAACAAGAGATTGATGATTATTACCTTTATTCGGGTATACAATCGGCCGTATTCCTAAATGCTCCCAATGGTACGTATTTTCCCCTTGTGCAACAAATGCATAACGCCTTGTACTTGGCGGTAAACCAGTAGCCAAATATTTCATTACTGGGTCATTATGGCTATATCCAACGAATAAAACAGTATAATTCGAGAATAAATCAACTAAAAACCTTCTTGCCCAGCCTTCGGTCAAGTAAGCCCTTCCAAAATCACCATCTGTTAAAATTAAAGCTTCTTTCTCTTGTTCTATATTGCCATGTATGTAAGCGAGTCCTTTAAACGCTCTACCTGTAGGTAACGCAGGTGCGTAATATACGTTTAATTCTCTATTCATTTCTTTCATCGCAGTTGTAAAATGCCGATCAAAATTTGTCGTGACAATGCGGACTTCCGTATCTAAAGGAAACAACCTCGGAATCGCATAATGAAGCGGATTCGGCTTTGATTTTTCAATATGAACTAAATCTCTTGCAACTTGATGTATATCTTTTGTTTTCGCAATTTTACCAAGATAATAATCATGAGGTTCTGTTATTTCACGCGTTTCTACATATAACGTTTTCGCAATCTCATCAACTAGATCATCAAAATTCGGTAAGTTTGATTTCCCTTTCATAGAAACTCCCGCTCCAACAAATAGTACTAACTTTCCTTGTTCAAGATGATCAATTAACTCCTCTGGAATTTCTACTTCTGAAGTAATCCACATCATGGATTCCCCCTTACCTAAAAATGTCATATACTCTCATTTTACTATAACATTTTTTCTTTGTTTTTTTAATATTTAGACAAAAAAACGAACATGAAAAAGTTTTATGTAAATATATTCGTTACAATGTATGAACTCCTAAATTTATTGTAAAACTATGTATAAATCGGAGGTGTAAATATTGAATGGTTTTACTGTAGTACTTATCAAATTTATATCGTGCATTATCGCATTTAGTATTGGACTCGCTTTATTTTTCCCTGCAACGTTCGTCCAAATTATTTCATTTAGTCTCTTTGTTACAATCGTTTCCTATATGTTCGTCGATAAAATCATATTAAACCGAATAGGTAATACCGGTGCCATTATGTCGGATTTCTTACTAACGTATTTAAGCGTATGGATTTTCGGTAATATTTTATTAGACAATTACATGCAAATTGCATGGGGGAGTTTCCTTTCCGCTACTGTCTTTACATTATCTGAAGTAATCGTTCATCGCTTCTCTCACTCACACACAAGGCACAACAATGATAACATTCATATTAATCGCCGCTTTGCATATGGTACGGAATTTGCTGAAGAGCAGAATGTGTTGGATAAAGATAAGAAGAAGTAACATTTTGATGCAGGAGCGCCTCTTTTAATTATGTGGTGCTCCTTTTGTGTATTTTCATTATGGTATGTGAAATTATACGAACAATTTTTTTAATATATCTTATAATAAAAAACTGCCTCTTATTTAGAGGCAGTCACTTTCAAATCTTTTAACGCAACAACATTAGCAAACGCTCCAAACACTACATTATGATGCTTTACAATGTCTTCCGCACGTAACACGTCTGTATGAAACGTACTATGTGCATCACTCACTAACGTTACTTTATAACCTTCACTAAACGCTCTTCGCGTTGTCGTATCCACACAGTACTCTGTTTGCATTCCTGAAATAATAACGTGTTCAATGCCTTTTTCTTGTAATACTTCGTTTAAGTTTGTCTTATGGAAAGAATCTGGCGTCGTCTTTTCAACGATACGATCCCCTTTTTGCGGAGCAATCGCCTCATGCACTTTCCAGCCCTCTGTACCTTTTTCTAACGGATGATCTTTTGGTCCGTTATGTTTTACATAAATAACTGGAATATCATTAGAACGACATTCCCCAATAAGCTCTTGCAATATTTCTAAAAACTTTTCCCCGTTATGTACTGGCATTCCCGCTGTATACATACCTGCTTGCACATCAATTACTAATAAAGCTTTTTTCATTTCGCGCAGCTCCCTTTGTTTGTATTCTATCATCCAACAATCTTCTAATTTCCCCTCATGCAGCTCATGTTCCTTTAATATCTTCACTTTTTTAAAGCCGCATTTTTCATAACATTTTATCGCACGTTCATTATTTACTTTCGGATCCATTGCGATTGCTTCTGCTCTCGTGTTCTCCATAATATATGTAATTGCTGCCTGAACGAGTTTCGTTCCAATTCCTTTTCCCCAATAAGTCGGCTCTCCGATAAATTGATCCATTCCCCATACATTTTGTGATTCTTCATAGCCATATAATGTTTTCCACTCAGAATCAATTGGGTACATTTGTATGTAACCAATTGGAACAGCATCAAACTCTATTAAACATCTTTTTTCATGACTATTTGGATTATGTATAAAATGATTCAGTACCATTTCTACAGATTGCGGATTATCGCGTCCTTCGTAATACCGCAAGACTTCTGGGTCTGTTAGCCATTTTGAAATGATTGGTGCATCCTCTTCTTTTACGTATCTAATCGATATATTATCTTTTTGAAATAGCATATAATACCTCTTTTTAATTATTTATATTTTTTCTTGTTGTGAAATCTTTCATTACACCTATTAGTGCGTATGGTAACAATGTAATCGCAAAAAGAGCTGTAAACACATTAAAATGAGGGATTTCATATGGAGTGAACCATTCCGTGAAAAATTGGGAATGTAAAATTCTATTTGAAATTTTCCCACTAGGTTTAAAGTTTGGTGCACATCCTGTACTCTCAAACATAATAAATAGTAATTGAACAATTATAAATGCCCCTAAATAACGAAACCATGTCCGTTTCTATATAGGGTGTGTATTCTTTAATGTATCTTCCATCTAACCCCCTCCTTTAAATATCCATCATATTGAGTATACACTTTCTTTACTTCATTTGTTAAAATTTTCTATATAATCATTCGTGTTGGAGGAATACATTATGTCTAATTCTATACTTAAATCAACTTTAATCATTCTTAGAGGAAACTCCGCAAGTGGTAAAACAACAATCGCAAAGCAACTACAAGAACATTTCGGACAAGGTACACTTTTAGTATCGCAGGATGTTGTACGTAGAGATATGCTTAGCGTACATGATACGATGGGGAACTTATCTCATGATCTACTATTTGAAATTACGAAGTACGGAAAAGGAAAGTGTGAGTATGTTATTTTAGAAGGTATTTTAAACAGTCGTAGATACGGTGAAATGCTAAAAGAGTTAATACATTTTTTTGAAGGAAAGGCATATACATATTACTTTGATTTATCATTAAAAGAAACGATTCGACGACATAACACAAGGGACAAACGATATGAATTTGGTGAGGGTTCCCTACAAAAATGGTATAATCCGCACGATACAATTGAAGTTGCTCGAGAAACTATTTTTACAGATACATTCACGCAAAAAGATATATTTAATGCGATTCTTACTGATGTTGCGATACAAAAATAAAAGCCAGTCTCAATAAAGAGAACTGACTTCTATCTAGATAACTTTATTTATTAAAGAATTTTAACTTTAACAGTTTGTCTTCCCCAATTCATAGCTTTACTTTTTGAGCCCATTAAAACATCAATACGATTTCCTTTAATAGCACTTCCAGTATCACCAGCAATTGCTTCGCCATAACCTTCTACCCATACTTTAGATCCTAATGGGATTACTTTCGGATCTACTGCGATAATTCTCATATTCGGATTAGCCGTTAAATCATGCCCCATCGCAGTTAAAACACGTCCACCATATGTACCATTTTCACTTGGATCAGCAGTATATGCTGTCGCAACTACCGTTAATTCACGTTTAGCAGACTGTATGTTATTTTTAGACTCTTCTCTTGCTTTTGCTTCTTCCTTAGCCTTTGCTATTTCTCTTGCTTTCTCTTCTTCTTTAGCCTTTGCTATTTCTCTTGCTTTCTCTTCTTCTTTAGCCTTTGCTATTTCCCTTGCTTCGGCCTCTTCCTTAGCTTTTGCTTCTTCTTGGGCTTTCACGTCTTCTTTAGGCTTTACTATTTCTTGTACTTTCGTTTCTTCCTTAGGCTTTACTACTTCTTGTACTTTCACTTCTTCTTTTGGCTTTACTACTTCTTGTACTTTCACTTCTTCTTTAGGCTTTACTACTTCTTGTACTTTCACTTCTTCTTTTGGCTTTACTACTTCTTGTACTTTCACTTCTTCTTTTGGCTTTACTACTTCTTGTACTTTCGCTTCTTCTTTTGGCTTTACTACTTCTTGTACTTTCGCTTCTTCTTTTGGCTTTACTACTTCTTGTACTTTCACTTCTTCTTTTGGCTTTACTACTTCTTGTACTTTCACTTCTTCTTTTGGCTTTACTACTTCTTGTACCTTCACTTCTTCCTTAGGCTTTACTACTTCTTGTATTTTCACTTCTTCCTTAGGCTTTACTATCTTTTGTGCTTTAACTTCATCCTTAGCTTTAGCTGTTTTGTGTACTTTCGCTACTTGCTTCGTTTTCTCTTTAGCTGTTTTTTCAACTGGTGCTGTACTTGATAGGAAAGAAACATTAACATAAGCTGTTTTTCCTTTATACTCAAATTGTAACCAACCGTCTTTTACTTGATGCGTTGATTCAATTACATCATTTGTTTTTAGTCTGCCAAGTATTTCTGATTCTGTACTTGCATCAGAACGGACATTTAACAAATTCGCTGTTACATAATACACATCTTTTGTAAACTCCGCACTTACAAACACTTCTTTACCATTTAAATCAATTTTGGACCATCCTTCTTCCGTATGTATAACCTTTAACTTTTCTCCTTCTTTTACTTTTTTGACAACTTTTGATTCAGTAGTCGGTTTTTCACGTACGTTGAGTACATCTGCTGTTACGATTGTTTCTGCGGTAGCAGTTGTAGTAAATGCTCCCAATCCAAAAACAGTTGCTGTTGCTGCGCCAATTATTTTTTTCATATTAGCCTCCATTATTTTTTTGAATTCTATCAAATACTTCCATAAAATTAGGAAAGCATTTGTAACAGTATATTAATACGACTTAATATACTGCTATTAAAACTCCTTACTCCAATACTATCAAATTCTCATTTTTAATTCTATATATTATAAAGTGAAACTTTAATCATTGGGGGTTTTGTTCATCCCCCAATGATTATTAGTTGAACCAATCGGACGTTTACGGACAGTTGATCTCCCACCTAACTTCTTTGCTCCAACTGAATTTTGAGGTGGGAGTTTTACTGTCCGTTAACGCGGGATAAATCTCACTATCTTCTATAAACTCTTCATACTAAATAGTTGTCACAATTCCTGCCAAAAACAAACTTACGATTGCTAAAAATTTTGTGCCGACTATAGCCCCTCTTAAATGAAACTTATAATCTTTATATCCCTTCATGCCTTCTGTACTAGGAATAACAACAAATCTTGGGGTAATCCAGCAAAAGATTAGCCAATCAATTATAAACAAATCTACTAAATTGAAAATCATTAAAATACCAAAAGTATGTAAATAGGCATCAACATATAATAATTTTTCATGTTTATGTAGTATATATGTAGAAACGACAGGCGTACCGAAAAGAATAGCATTATATGCAATATTAAAGTAGATTGTTTGCTTTTTTTCATGAATCGATTTTGGAAAAACTACCTTTTGAATATCTTTCGGATATTCAGTTAACGAAAGACGAGGATTATAATATAAAGATCCTAAAATCATTACAGATAGTACAATAGACATAATGACACCAACGTACATCATTTGCTCAAATGGATTCATATGCTTCATTCACCTTTTTCTTTAATTACTATGCTTCTCCTTTACTTAATTACATATTGTATGCTCACAAATAACCAAAAATTAATAACACCTTTAACACCCAATCAAAATTCTTGCAATGCAAAAACAATTTTTATAAAGTGAAAGCCAAATTAGTTAAGTAAGGATTGGTGAAAACTGTGAAAATAGAACATATTGCAATATGGGTAAATGATTTAGAATTAATGCGTTCTTTTTATACAAAGTACTTTAATGGTAAAGCGAACTCTTTATATCATAATAAAGCAAAACAATTTGAATCTTATTTTATTACGTTCGAATCTGGTGCAAGACTTGAAATTATGCGTAAAAAAGGTATAGAAAAAGAGCCGAACCCCAACATAACTGGCTATGCTCATATGGCTTTCTCTGTCGGTAGTGAAGAACGTGTAAATGAATTAACTACAACATTAAAAAATGATGGTTATCCTTTATTAAATGGACCACGTTTCACTGGAGATGGCTATTACGAAAGTGTGATAAGCGATCCTGAAGGTAATCAAATTGAAATTACGATTTAATTTATCTTTTTTCTGAAGAACAAATGAAAATTAGTTTGGAGGAATATTATACAAAAGCTAAATTTGAAGAAACAGATTTTAATTTATATTTCCAACTCGTATTCAATAAAGAAGTAATGGCGCAAATTACCGAACGCGCTATTCCGTTAGATGAAGCGAAAAATGACTTTACAAGGCTGGTAAAGCGCAATGAAAATCATCAACTATTCGGCTCTTATAAAGTATATGATTCTATTACAAATGAGTATATCAATCTTGGACATGTTACGGTAAACGAGGATAATGTTAAAGAGGCTGAAATTGGTTATATGCTTTTGCCAGAGCACTGGGGAAAAAGGTATAGTAGTAGGATTGCAAAGGAACTAATGAATATAGCGAAGCAGACAGATATAAAGGTACTAAAAGCAATTATTGATCCAAATAATATCCCCTCTCGCAAAATTTTAATAAACGTCGGTTTTACCTCTGAAAAAGTTTGTGAGATTGATGGATTGCCTAGGGAGGTTTTGAGTATATATATTTAACTAAATAAAAGGCAATACTACTAGTAGTATTGCCTTTTTCTCTTAGCCATCATTTCATGGAATGACGGCTTTTTCTGATTACTATTATTCATAATTAATTGATAGATACATTCTTTTTAACTGACGATCAAGTTACCTATTATACAATAGAAAACATCATATACACTCCAACAACGAAGAATACGGCAAGGGTCTTAATTATCGTAATACCAAATATCTCTTTATAAGCTTCCCGGTGCGTTAATCCTGTAACCGCAAGTAAAGTTATAACTGCTCCGTTATGAGGTAAAGTATCCATCCCTCCTGCCGCCATTGCAATTACACGATGCAGCACATCTAACGGAATATCAAAGTTCGCTGCCGCTTCAATATATTTTTCAGCCATTAAACCTAATGTAATACTCATTCCACCCGAGCCTGATCCCGTCAGCCCGCATAATATATTCGTCATGACCGCTCCGCTAATTAATGGATTTGAGAAAGTCCCCGTTAAATAGTTTTGAATCATGACAAATCCAGGTAAAGCTGCTATAACGGCACCAAATCCATACTCGGCTGCAGTGTTCATAGCTGCTAAGATTGAACCACTCACACCAACGCTTGTAATTGATTGAAAATGATCTTTTACCGCTTGGAAGTTTAATAATATAGCAGATAATATTCCGATAAGAAGTGCCATTTCCACTGACCAAATCCCCACAACTTGTCCCATATCAATTGTTCCGTACTCCTTCAAACCTATGGATGCAAAATCAAATCCCTTTGTATACCAAACAGGAATGAATGCTGTAAAGACTTTATTCATCACTCCAACCAGTACAAGCGGAAGAAATGCTATCCAGTAACTAATTGGAATTACATCGCCCGAAGCAATCGGATTTTGCACCAATTGCGCGCTAGTTGTAGCAGCCATCTCAGAAGTAGCATCGCCTTTTCCGAAGTACCCCTCCCCCTTAGCAGCAGCCTTCTTCCTACATCTTTCCAAATACAACATACCACATATGAAGATAAACAGTGCTCCTATAATTCCTAATGTAGGAGCGGCATAAATATCTGTTTTAAAGAACGTAGTTGGAATAACATTTTGAATTTGAGGCGATCCAGGAAGTGAATCCATCGAAAACGTAAATGCGCTGAATGCGATTGTTGCAGGAATGAGACGTTTCGGAATATCCGCCTCACGAAATAATTGCGCTGCAAATGGATAAATCGCAAATACTGCGACAAATAAACTGACACCACTGTATGTAAGAATCGCTCCCATTAATACGATGGAAAGAATTGCTCTTTTCACGCCTATAAAGCGGATAATAATTTTCGCGATTTTTTCTGCTATTCCAGTGATTTCTACCACTTTACCAAATATCGCTCCAAGCAAAAAGACAGGAAAATATAATTTTATAAATCCGACCATCTTCGCCATAAAAACATTAGAAAAGAATGGTAAAACATTTGCCGGTTCTGTTAAAAACACAGCGAGCAACGCACATAACGGAGCGAATAAAATGACTGAGAATCCTCGGTAAGCAACAAAAATAAGCAAGCCAAGCGCTAACAATACAATCAATAAATCCATAACCCCAATCCCCCTCAATAATTTGGATTTTTTAACTTTGTATCCTTTTCTGTTTGTATATATTTTGGTAATGCCTGCCGGAGGCAGGCATTACTTTTTTGCATATTATAGTTATAGCTTTTTATTTATGATGAAAGATTGGTGCCCTCTTTTCTATAAAGGCCTCCACTCCCTCTCTTACATCACTTGTTTGAAACACATGTCCGAAATTCTCAGCTTCTATTTTTAATCCTTCCTCAAGAGAAGCAGATAATCCCTTATTGATAGATTGCTTCATCAAGGATAAAGCAGGAAGAGAAAACCGAGCCATCTTCACAGCTAGTTCCTTCGCCTTATTCAGCGATTCGCCACGCGGAACAACATGATTCACCAAACCAACTCGCCAAGCTACTTCGGCAGTGAGTGGTTCACCAGTAAACATCATTTCTTTCGCACTTGCAGTTCCAATTAATCGCGGTAAACGTTGCGTTCCTCCTGCACCTGGAAACAAACCTAACTTCACTTCTGGAAGCCCGATTTGGGCGTGTTCTTCTATAATCCGTAAATCACATGATAAAGCTAATTCACACCCGCCCCCAAGCGCTAATCCGTTAATAGCAGCAATTACAGGCTTGGGCAATCTTTCTATTTTATTTAACGGATTCTGAAGCCACATTGATTTTCCCTCTGCATATTCACTCCCTTTTCCAATCCATTCCGGAAACGACTTAATGTCTCCTCCTGCAACGAAAGCCTTTTCTCCAGCTCCAGTTAGAAGTACAACAATTACTTCATCATCCTGTTCTATTTCACCGACTACTACCGTCAGTTGATCTATCACAACACTGCTCAGTACATTCACAGGAGGATTATCAATGATAATCGTTGCGACTCCATTTTCTTTGGACCATGTAACAACCCGCTTATTTTCCAATTCAATCCCTTCTTTCTAATATGTAATAAAGTAAAATCAGCACATCAACTCGTTCTTTTAATTACATAACCGGCCTGTTCGCGATCCCAAGCGCTACCAATCCCTTCCTCCTTCAGCTTGAACTTTTGGATCCGTTCCGTCGCTGTTTTTGGGAAGGTTTCACTGAACTGAACATATCGAGGTACCATAAAATAAGCCATACGTTCTTGACACCAATCTATAATCTCTTCATGGGACATCGTTTCATCTTTCTTTACAATCACATATAATTTAACATCCTCCTCTCCCACTTCTGATGGGACACCGATGGCCGCCGATTCAAGTACTTTCGGGTGATTATTCACAACTTTTTCGATTTCCCAAGAGGAGATATTTTCACCACGTCTTCGGATACACTGTTTAATTCGATCACAAAAATATAAGTAACCCTCCTCATCTAGATAACCTCGATCTCCTGTATGGAACCATCCCTCCTTCATTGCCTCCTCTGTTTTATCAAACATTTTATAATAACCTTCCATGAATGCTTGTCTCTGTAAGGAACGAATAAAAATCTCTCCAATTTCACCAGTCCGTGCTTCATTTCCATCCTCATTAACAATCTTCGTCTCTACGTAAGAATATGGTTTTCCTATAGAAGGTGGCTTATTGGCATACAATGGATTCGTTACACAAAAACCCGTTGTTTCCGTTAATCCGTAACCTTCTACAATCCGAACGCCAAACCTCTCCTCAAACGGCTTCCAAAATTCCTTAGGCGTAGCAGCACAAGCTGTCACCCTTACTAAATTTTCATTATCATCTTCCTTTTCCGGCTGCTTACAGAGAATAGGAATCATAGATCCTAAAGAATTAAAAATGGTTGCGCCATGACTGCGAATTTCATACCAAAATCTAGAAGCACTAAACCGCTTACCTAGAGCAATCGTAGCATTGGAAGAAATGGATCCAAGTACTGTATGGGCCTGGGCGTTTATATGAAATAACGGAAGCGCTGTAAATAAGACATCTTTTGAACTTGCGCCAACCATATAGTTGGCAAATGACTGCGCAGAATTTACATAAGCAGAATGACTTAACATAACCCCTTTAGGTAAACCAGTCGTCCCAGAGGTATAGAGGATACTGTTAATAGAAGTGGAGGAAACAAATGCAGTTGGAAGGTGATGATTATTTGTATTTAGTACATCTTTCAATTCGATTACTAACCACTCTTTGCCATCACCTGCAATGACTACGCTTTCATTTTTTCCGTAAGCAACAATTTGAATGTCCCTATGTATAAATGACAAACAAGAGGCAATTTGAGGAACAAATTCCTTATCAACGATAATTAACTTACAATCAGAGTGAGATATAATATACTGCAAGCCTTCTCCTTTTAAATGCACATTCAGAGGCACCGCAATTGCTCCCATAAAAGATAAAGCAAACCATACATCCAGATATTCAGGAGTGTTATGAAGCATAATACAAACTTTGTCTCCTTTTTGAATACCGAGCTCACAAAACCCCGCTATAGCTCTTGTAATTCGATGATAAAGTTCCTCATATGTAACCCTTTGTTCTTCAAATTGTAAATATACTTTACTTGGTGTTTTTTCGATACTTTGCATAATAAAATGCGGTAAGCTATGATTTTCTAGCATTTAATTCCATCCCCTTCCTACTAAAATCTTTTTTTATTTATATAGCAAGAAACATGCCAAAAATCGACTCATTACCTATTCCCTTATTCCTTCGTAATCTCCCTTACTTTTCTAACCTCACATGTCGCATTTGCGCTACAAACATTAGCAACCATGTCGCATCTATAAGAAAATGTCGCAAAAAAGAGACAGTGTTTATTACTACAAACAAAAAAAGGGCCTATTTGCCCTTTACTTTCCTTCACGGTATTTCGTATTTCTCTATTTTTCGATATAAGCTGGCCCGATGAATTCCTAAAAGCTCGGCTGCCTCTTTTACATTTCCAACTGTTTTTTCCAAAGCTCTCGTAATCGCACGTTTTTCAGCGGATTCCACTTCCGCCTTCAGTAAATAACTCATCTCATGGTTCTCATGGCCCATCGTAAATATTTCATGGATTAACTCTTCTTCCAAATCTTTTTTTCGTAAATAGGCAGGAAGATGATGCACTTGAATAATCATTCCTTCTATAACATTCATCGCTCGTTCTAATACATTCTCTAGCTCCCTAATATTCCCTGGCCAATCATGCTCCATAAATAAATCTCTTACTCTCTCATCCAATGAAATAACGTTACTACCTAGCTCACCATTCAATTTCTTAATTAAAAATTCCGTTATATGTATCATATCTTCTTTTCTCTCTCGCAACGGAGGGATATCAATTTCAAACACATTCAGCCTATAATATAAATCCTCCCTGAACTCCCCACTTTGCACCATTTCACGGAGATTTCGATGTGTAGCCGCAATGAAACGGACATCAATCTTTTGAATTTTTGTACCTCCAATTCTTTCAATCTCTTTCTCTTGCAATACACGAAGCAACTTCACCTGCATGTCCAATGACATATCACCAATTTCATCTAAAAACAATGTTCCCTTATGAGCTAACTCAATCTTCCCAGGCTTACCGCCTTTTTTTGCTCCTGTAAAAGCCCCTTCTTCGTATCCAAACAATTCAGCCTCCAAAAGATCCCTCGGAATCGCAGCACAATTCAAGCGAATAAATGTGCCACTAGCACGCGGACTTGCACGATGTACCGCATGTGCAAAGAGCTCTTTTCCTGTACCACTTTCTCCTCTTATCAAAACGGTAGACCGACTTTTAGAAACCTTTAAAGCCATCATTTTGACTTCTTTCATTTTTGCACTCTCTCCTATAATGCTTTGAAAGGAAAGTCGCCTTTCTTGCAGCCGCTGTAATTCAGTTTGATAGTAAGATAACTTTGATTCCATTTCACTAATTTGATCTCCCAAAGCTTTAAACTGCTGTATATCATGAAACATAATTTTACCAATTGCTCCAATAATCTTGCCTTCCTTGATGATAGGTATGCGCGTTGCGATTATATTCCGATTACTTATACGCTGGATATGCCCAATTTCCATCTGTCCCGTCTTTACGATAATATGCATCCTCGTATTCTCAACAACCTCCGTACAATGCTTACCAATCGCTTCCTTCGGATCATCAATCCCTAAAAATTGTGCATAAGAACCACTTAAAAAATTGACAATTCCTTGTTCATTTACCCCTAGAATGCATTCAGACAGTAAATTTAGGGCACTTTCATATCGACTTATGATGCTTTCCAAAGACTGTATACTTTTCCCCTTACTTTCCAGAATGGCAATTGATCCGTATTCTGTCTCATTCCGATATACATGGGATTCATTCACAATTAAAACTTGGTTGCCACTCCTACATTCATACCTGTACAAACTATCCTTTTGATTCACTACTAACTTTTTACGATCAGGAATAATCGTTGATATATGCTCACCTATTATTTCATTTTCTTTTTTCTGTAGCATGCTACAGAATAGTTTGTTGCTATATGTGATGATTCCATCATGACTTATAACAGCAATTCCGTTATTCATTACCTGAAGAGCCTGACTAGTTACCTGCAAATTCATTCGTTCGTCCATATGCATTTGAAAGCCCCCTATCCAATTGCGCTCGTTCTCGCATGTATTATATATTCATTTTAAATATTTACTTTCCCTTGGTTTTTCCATTTGAAGTTATAAATTATTAAACTAGTAATATAGCCCATTAACCAGTGGCTTCTTTTTTTGGCACTAGCAAGAGTTTTATAATCTACTTTCTTTAGCTTCTTTTGAGAGAAGATTATTTCATGGGCTATTTGCAACATGCAGCAGGGACATGTTTAACACTTAATTGGATACATAAAGCAAGTTTAATAAAAATAAAAAACAGTTGACGGATTACCTTCTGTCAACTGTTTTTATTACGAATATTGGTGACGAAACCCATAATTGTTAGGTTTCCTTTAGCATAAAGTTCGGTCTCCAATTTTCCAGCTAAACCATCTCCCATGCCCTTCGGTTTCTCCAACCGTTTCACGATATTCGTTTCCGTTAATATAATAATCAATATGAAGGTCCCGGTCCCACATGTTGTTATATAGGTGGAATACATCACGTTTTGCACCGATTTCTTGGATTTGTTTTTCTAACTTACGTTTTACTTGTTCAGGTATTTGATTTGCGACGTGTGTATGGAAAATACAGATTATAGCATCTTTACTTATTTGTTCGATGATAGATGGCAATAGCTCCACACCGTCTCCTTCTATTAATTGAACAGATTCAGTTTTCACTAAAGATGCTGCTTGGTCAAACATTTCAAGTCTTTCTTTATGCTCTGGCCAAATGAGTGCACGTAGCCACAAATAATCTTCATTACTATGTAAATCATTTACATGTAAATCTAGTCCTATTCTTTCTGCGACAGATGGACTTTCTTTTAGAAAATGAGGCACATTCTCTCCTCTTATTTCAGAAGTTACATGCACATTCGAGTTTATATTTCCGTATGTTACATCTGTTCCATACGAATAGCTATATTGATCCCAGAACAGTTGTAATCCAGAACTTGTCCCAATTTCAATTAACGCTAATTGTTTTTTCACTTTATTAAATATGTAACAAAAACTTGGGTATAAGTACGCACATCGCCTTACTTCATTCGTTTGAACGAGTTTCGTTTGTAATAAGGTAATGATTTCTTCTCGATACGTTTTACAGAAATCTTTAAAATAATCAAAAGCTTGATTTAAATCCGTATTAGCATTTTCAACTAAGCTACTGTAATACATTTTTAAATGATGTTCTTTCCCTGATAGTAATAAATAATGTACAGCACCTAATAATAAGTTTGGAATTGGTTGGCCTACTTGAGCGTAGGAAGATAGTGTAAGTACTTCCTCATCTTCAGCAATTTTTATTGATAAGTATTCATATAAATCACTTGACCCTTTACATTCCTTTATTGAAAAATTTCGAAATAAGTTTGCGATTTGTTCTTGTGTACGCATTGGTATCCCTCCTTTTCATTTTACAGAATAACCATACTATTATCAGAGGTAAAATTCCATAAAAAGGTATCTTTTCTACCCATTCTACGATACGTAAGCTTTTTCGGGATAATTTCAAACTGTAATTTTTTTCTATTTATCACCTTAAAAGAGCTTGTTAAATAAGATTTTTGGCGAATAAAACGTTAAATAGTTTAAAATTATCAGATAACACTAGATATTTTAGTCTATTAATTATTATAATAGAGTATGAGATGGTTATACAATTGAGACAAAAAAGGTAAATACCTAGGTGGGGCCTAGGCGGTGTTTCTCTTTTACGGCTTAGACATAGAAAACACCTACTCTTTTTTGCCAATATAGGGGATGGAGAGATTATCATGAGCAACATGCAGCAAAAAACAGACGTTATCTTAATTGGTGCAGGAATTATGAGTGCAACGTTAGGCTCATTACTAAAAGAATTAGCACCTGAATGGGAAATTAAAGTTTTTGAAAAACTCGCAAGTGCCGGGGAAGAAAGCTCTAATGAATGGAATAATGCAGGTACAGGGCATTCTGCGCTATGCGAACTGAACTATACTTCCGAAAAATCTGACGGATCTATAGATATTAGTAAGGCTGTAAAAGTGAATGAGCAATTCCAGCTTTCAAGACAATTTTGGGCATATCTTGTAAAAAGTAAATTAATTCGTAATCCACAAGATTTCATTATGCCTCTACCTCATATGAGTTTAGTACAAGGTGAAAAAAATGTTGAGTTTCTAAAAAACCGTTTTGAAGCGCTTTCAAAAAATCCACTGTTTCAAGGTATGGAATTTTCCGATGCTCCTGAAACATTAAAAAAATGGCTTCCACTCATTATGGAAGGACGTACACCTAACGAACCAATGGCTGCAACGAAGATTGATTCTGGAACAGATGTTAACTTCGGTGCATTAACACGTATGTTGTTTGATTACTTACAAACGAAAAATGTCGAGCTAAACTACAAACATAGTGTCGAAAATATTAAACGCACAAAGAATGGTTTGTGGGAAGTAAAAGTACACGATATGAATAGTGGTAAAATTGAGCATCACACTGCAAAATTCGTCTTTATCGGCGGCGGTGGCGGTAGTCTACCTCTACTACAAAAGACTGGTATCCCTGAATCAAAACATATTGGTGGATTCCCTGTAAGTGGACTATTTATGGTATGTAAAAACCAAAAAGTTGTCGAGCAACATCATGCGAAAGTATATGGTAAAGCTAAAGTTGGCGCTCCGCCAATGTCTGTACCTCACCTTGATACGAGATATATAGACAATAAAAAAGCTTTACTATTTGGACCGTTCGCAGGGTTCTCTCCTAAGTTCTTAAAAACTGGCTCAAACCTTGACTTAATTGGTTCTGTAAAACCAAATAACGTCTTAACGATGTTAGCTGCTGGTGTAAAAGAAATGGGATTAACAAAATACTTAATTCAGCAAGTTATGTTATCTCACGAAAAACGTATGGAAGAATTACGCGAATTCATTCCGAACGCGAAAAGTGAAGATTGGGATATTGTAGTTGCTGGGCAACGTGTACAAGTAATTAAAGATACTGATGCTGGCGGTAAAGGTACACTTCAATTCGGTACTGAAGTTGTTAGTGCAGCTGACGGCTCAATCGCTGCATTACTAGGTGCTTCACCAGGTGCCTCTACTGCCGTTCACGTCATGCTTGAAGTATTAGAAAAATGTTTCCCGAGCCGCATGGTAGAATGGGAAGAAAAAATAAAAGAAATGATTCCTTCTTATGGCATTTCACTAACTGAAAATCCAAGATTGTTCCAAGACCTTCACACTTCTACAGGTCGTACGCTTGGATTAAATGAAAAAGAAACGGTTCATAATTAAAGAAGTTATTAAAAAACGTCCGATTTATTCGGACGTTTTTTTGTTACTAAAAATTATATTTATCAATATTCTCTTTCGTAAATACAACCCGCTCTGGTAATACTATAATTCCATTTCCTTCTGCTTCATAATCATAACCTTGGATGGAGTTTGGCTCTACTTTCACTTTTCCGATTCCTTTTACTTCGAAACTATCCCCTACTTTTAACTTCTTCCCTTTTACTACTATTTCATTTGCTACATACGTTGCGAGTGCACCTTGTTGTTTTACATCCCATAATCCAAATTGTTGTACTGTTCCACGTTTTACGTAATCACGCATAACGTTTGGTGTGGAAAAACCAGTTACGACTACTTTTTTATCCATTTTTAAGTTTTCAGCTGCTTGTGCCATCGCTGGTAGTGCCGTTGCATCCGGGCAAATGACTGCATTAATATCTGGATATGTTTTTAAAATGTTCTCTCCTACAGATAAAGATTTTTGCGCATTATTTTCACCATACTGCGTCGTTACAATTTCCCAGCTTGGATATTTCTTTTTAATAATTTCTTTCGCTTTCGTTACCCATTGGTTTTGATCCGTTACTGTTGGGCTAGAATAAAAGAAAGCTACTTTTCCTTTATCTCCAATTTGTTTGGAAGTCATTTCAATTAATAAATTAGCAAGTTGATCTGGTGTTCCTTGGCTTATATAAAATGATCGGTCTTTCGGATTCACATCAGAATCCCACGTTAAAACAGTCATTCCTTTTTTCTTAGCTCGTTGCAATGATTGCGATAGACCATCTACTGAAGTAGATGAGACCATAAGTGCATCATAGTTTTGATTAATAAAGTTGTTTATATATTTCACTTGCCCTGATACGCTTGCTTCAGACGGTCCATCATATTTCACATGTACGCCTAACTTATCTCCCATCTCTTTTGCTCCTTCACCGCCCGATGTAAAGAAGCCAACTCCAGTTAATTTCGGAATGAATGCAAATTTCACATCATCTGCCCTTTTCTTATCTGCCGTTTGACTAGAGCAAGCGATTAAACCGATTAAACAAATGCATACAATGAATACAATCCCCAGTTTTCTCTTCATGACATTTCCCCCTTATGCAAGTTCTTTCTTTTCCACGGTGTGAATTGATGTAATTTGAAATGTCTCATAATAACTGAAAGAATAAGAATAATACCAATAACTACGTTAGATTGTTCATTTGTTAAACCCGTCATTTGCAAGCCATACTGCATTAACCCAATAAAAATACTCGCCAGTACAGTACCGATAATACTTCCTTTTCCCCCTGTAATAAGTGTCCCGCCTAATACGACTGCTGTAATGATTGGTAAAATCGTTTCACTTCCCATATCAGCACGTGCGGAGCTGAAATATGCAGTTAAGAAAGCGCCTCCTAATCCACCTCCTAACCCGGAAAGTATGTAAGCGATGATGACTACTTTTTTCGTTTTGATCCCAGTGTATTTTGCTGCATTTTCGTTTGCACCAGTTAATTTGACGTGGCGCCCATAAATAGTACGGTGAAACAATACAGTGCATAAAATCGTTAATATAATCAATAACCATAATAAATTCGGTATCCCTATAAAACTACCGTTTGCCAGTTGTACAAATGCGTCAGGCAAACCACCTATCCCTTCATATCCAGAAGCACCTGCCCCTCCTGAAATGACGAGTGCAATTCCGCCGTATAAAAACATTGTTCCGAGTGTAACGACAAGTGGCTCTACGTCTGTCATTTTTATAATGAATCCGTTTAAAGCTCCTGCTAAACAGCTGATTAAAAGAGCTAATATGACCGCTAGCAAAATAGGTATTCCATTCATCCAAAGTACACCAATTATAATCGAAGTTAACCCCATAATAGATCCTACAGAAACGTCAATTCCTCCTGTTACAATAACGAAAGTCATTGGTATCGCTGCGATTGCTATAAATAGAAAATCATTTGTACTAAAAAGGAGATTACTAATATTTAAGAAATCACTACTTATAAAACTAAAGAGAATGAATTCTATAAAAAGTAATACAATTAGAACACCTTCCCATCTGTACAAATACTTCATAGATTCATCCTCCTTTCCGCCTTCCACTTTTTCATAACACTATCTAATATAACGATTACTAATAATAAAAACCCTGAAATAGCATTATTCCAAAACGCAGGTATTTTTAAAAAGACAAGTGAACTACTAATCGCCTCTAAAAATACTGCTCCTAATGCAGCTCCAACTATAGAACCCGTTCCTCCTTTTAAATGAATTCCCCCTAGTACAGCAGCTGCGATAACCTGTAGTTCTATCCCGGTACCTGTTTGATTTGGTACGAACCCGATATTCATGACAAATATGCAACCAGCGAGAGCAGCGCTTATGCCAGATATAATAAACGCATATATCTTCACTTTATTAACTGGTATACCAATGAGTCTCGCGCCATCTTCATTATCACCTACCGCATAGAAGTATCTTCCGAATGGCACTTTCCTTAAAAAGAAGTATAGTAGTAGTAAAATAATAAGAACAACCCATACAATTATCGGCAAACCAAATATGACGATCGATGACAGTTGCTTAAAATTGTTTGGTATGTCTTCAATCCACTTTCCGCCTGTGAAAATTAACATCGCACCTCTAATGATCCCTAACATACCTAATGTCATAATAATAGCTGGTACCCGAAACTTCGCAACGCCAATCCCATTTATAAAACCGAGAATAGCGCCAAGTAAAATAGCAGCAAGTATGGACAAAAATGCATGATATCCATCCGTTAACAACATCCCGCAAACAGCTGCGCTTAATCCCATAATTGAACCGACTGATACGTCTATATTTTTCGTAAATAAGACGAACGATTGGCCAATTGCTAGCACAACTAAAATAACGCTTGATTTCATCATTAAAGATAACGAGTTAAGCTGAACGAAACTTGGATTTATCATTCCGACAATGGCAATGTAAATGAGTAATAATAGTATGATAGATGTTTCGTGCATTTTATACATACGTTTCATTCCGTTACACCTCCGTATGCAAGACGTGTAACTTCATCTACAGTCATATTTTGTTTCTCTAAATGAGAAACAAATTGTCCATTTCGCATTACATATACACGATTTACTAATTGAACGATTTCTTCAACATCGGAAGAGATTAATAATATTGCGAGTCCTTCCCTTTTCATTTTTTCTATCGTCTCATATACTTCAATCCTTGCTTTCGCATCAATTCCGCGAGTCGGTTCATCAAGAATAATAATTTTTGGATTACACGCAAGATATTTTGCAAGCACGACTTTTTGCTGATTACCTCCCGATAAAGATGCTAGAACTTCATCCATGCTTCGTACAACAATTCGAAACTGTTCTATATACGCCTTCAATAAAGCGCTTTCTTTTTCTTGGTTAATGAAAAATCGACTATTCTGATGTAAACTTGCTGCAGTCATATTTTCTTTAACCGATGCAATTGAGAAAATACCATTTCTTGCTCTATCCTCTGGCACATAAACTAATCCCTCGCTAAGTCTTTTATGCAAAGAGCATGAATCAATTGATTTTCCTTCTAATAAAATAGAACCTGATTTTATAGACTTCAATCCAAATATGGTTTCTGCTAATTCCGTTCTGCCTGATCCAACAATGCCAGCAATTCCTACAATCTCTCCAGCATGTACAGTAAATGATATATTTTCGAATGCGTGACTCGTTATATCAATTACTTCTAATATTTTTTTCGTTTCTTTTGTCTCTTGCACTATTTCTCTTTTCTCTTCTTGTTTATACCCTTTCGGCAATAACCCCTCCATTAGCATGTCATATGTATAGTCACATACATCACCTTGGCTTACAATCATTCCATCACGTAATATCGCTACTTTGTTGGCAATTTCAAAGATTTCTGGAAAGCGATGCGTAATATATATCATTCCAATTCCTTTTTCTTGTAAACTTTTCATCAGCACAAAAAGACTCTTTATTTCGTGAGTTGTTAATGTCGATGTTGGCTCATCTAAAATAAGAATCTCGGCTTGCCGTATTAATCCTCTAACGATTTCTACTAACTGTTGCTGCGCAATGGATAGTGATCCTCCTAATTCTTTAAGGTCAATATCCCATCTTAAACTGTCAATCAATTGCTGAATCTTTACTTTTAATTCCTTTTTCTTCCCTTTTAGTCCGATACATATATTTTCTTCAATGGTCATATGCGGAAAAATGAGTGGTTCTTGTGGTATTAAGTAAATCCCTTCTCGGTGTGCTTTTTCCGGATTTACAAACTGTTTCCTCATTCCTTTTACATACATTTCTCCACTATCATACGAATATAACCCCGTTAATATTTTCATTAATGTTGATTTTCCAGCACCATTTCCTCCAACTAAAGCGTATATATCGCCACGCTCTACTTGTAAGTTCACCTCTTTTAACACATGTTGATTTGAAAACGCCTTACTCATTTTCTTTACATGTAATAAAGGTACGTTCTCCACATGATGTCACCTGCCTTCATCCAGAACATTTTTTGAGAAAATGATTATTTGTTCTACTTGTTTTGTAGCATTGTATATTTCTTTTTTCATATCTAGAACACTTTTTTCATCAGACAATTAATCGTTTCAACTGGAATAAACAAAATACATGGCACATATGTTTAAGCAGTGGTCAATTGTTGAAAGGGATGACGCGTATGACACAGCTGAACTTTGAAGAGAATTTATTAACTAAAGTAGCTTGGTACTATTATAAAGACCAATTAACACAACAGGAAATTGCTTCACTTCTTCACATTTCAAGAAATAAAGTTGTCCGATTATTAGATAAGGCGCGCAGTGAAGGTATCGTTACATTTCACGTAAAAGGGACTGGTTTACACTGTTTAAGTATTGAGCGTGACCTAATGAAAAAATTCCATTTAAAAGATGCTTTCATTATCCCTACTCCAATAAACAATTATCACGCTTCTCTCGGAAAAGCTGCTGCACAGTATTTAGAAACTCAGCTCCAACAAGGCAATTTACTCGGCATTGGCTGGGGTGAAACGATTAGCAAAATGCTAGAAAACATTCATTTTGAAACTTCTATAAATCTTTCAATTGTAACGCTAACAGGCGGAGTAAATCACTATCTCCCGAGAAAACAAAACTATTTTCACTACATGCAAGGCGATTTTCACATTATCCCTACGCCGTTTCTAGCATCTACAACCGAAATGGCACAAAGTATTCTATCAGAACCGAGTGTAAAAGATATGCTTCATGTCGCTTCACTTGCTCATACAGCAGTTGTTGGCATTGGCGGGCTATCCCAAGACGCAACTATTGTAAAAGAAGAAAAATTAACACTACGTGAGATGACATATATTCGTAGTCAAAACGGTGCTGGCGATATTTTAGGGCAGTTTTATAATACGAATGGTGATTTATTAAAGCTCCCACATCATAATCGACTAATTGGTACGCCGCTCTCGATTCTGCGCAAAATGAAACATGTCGTTGGTGTTGCTGGAGGTATAGAAAAGATAGATGCAATTTATGGTGCCTTAAAAGGAAAGTTCATTCATACATTAATTACCGATGAGGAAACGGCCCTCTCCTTATTACGAAAGGATGGTGATTGTTAATGTCTCATTTATTAGCTTTTGATGCTGGTACAGGAAGCATTCGAGCTGTTCTTTTTGATTTACTAGGTAATCAAATTGCGGTCAGTCAAAAAGAATGGGTTCATAAAACGGATCCTTGTTATCCAGGCTCTATGAATTTTGATGTAAAAGAAAACTGGCAACTTGTACAACAATGCACGAAAGAAGTTTTACAAAGAAGTAATGTCTCGCCCTCTTCTATTCAAGCTATTAGCGCTACTAGTATGCGAGAAGGTTTTGTTTTATATGATAAAGATGGGCAAGAAATTTGGGCTTGTGCAAATGTTGATGGGCGCGCATCCGCCGAAGTTAGTGAACTAAAAGAAATTCGGTCACATCTTGAAGAAGAATTATATACAAGATCTGGTCAAACTTTTTCATTAGGTGCTTTACCCCGCCTACTTTGGATTAAAAAACATGAACCAGACGTCTATAATGCTATTCACTCTTTTACGATGTTAAACGATTGGATTTTATATAAATTAAGCGGCGTGCTGCAAATCGATCCATCAAATGGATGTACGTCCGGTATTTTTGACCTGCAAAATAGAGTATGGGATAACGATGTCGCTATCGAGTGCGGTTTAACGTTACCATTTTCAACAACAGTAAATGAAGCGGGTACAGTAATTGGCAACGTCACAAAAGAGTGTGCAGCATTAACTGGATTATGTGAAGGAATTCCTGTCGTCGCCGGGGGCGGAGATGCACAAATGGCCTCACTTGGAACAGGAGTCGTGAAACCTAATCAAACGTTAATATGCGGAGGTAGTTTTTGGCAACAAGAAGTCAATGTTACAGAACCAAAAACAGATCCACATGCTTCCATTCGGGTAAATTGTCACGTCGTACCTAACCTTTGGCAATATGAAACGATTGCCTTTTTCCCAGGCCTTGTTATGCGCTGGTTTCGAGACGCTTTTTGCCATGAGGAAAAGAAACTTGCTGACAAACTCGGTGTAGATGCTTATACATTATTAGAAGAACAAGCGAAAGACGTACCTGTTGGTTCACATGGCATTATCCCTACCTTTTCAAATGTTATGAACTACATTTCTTGGCGTCATGCCGCACCTTCTTTTTTAAATTTAAGTTTAGATGCAGACAAATGCGGAAAAAAAGAACTGTTCCGTGCTATTGAAGAAAATGCTGCCTTCGTTACACTTGGCAACTTAAAATTAATAGAAAATCTAACAGGGACATTCCCTTCTGAAGTCATTTTTGCTGGCGGTGCTGCTAAAGGAAAACTATGGCCACAAATTTTATCGGACGTCCTTGGTATTCCTGTAAAAGTACCTGTTGTGAAAGAAGCAGCTGCTTTAGGAACTGCGATTGCTGCTGGAGTTGGCGCTGGCATATATTCAGCTATGGAAGAAACTGCTGAACAGTTTGTACAGTGGGAGCACACATTTGAACCAGTTACTGAAAATCATGAACTATATAAAGAATTCTATGAAACATGGAAAACTGTGTATAACAGTCAACTCGCTTTAGCTGATAAAGGGCTCACCTCACATATGTGGATTGCGCCTGGTGCTCTGTAACACATTACATAAAGGAGTGAAAAAGTATGTTAAAAGCGAATGAAAATGACTTCTCCTATCGCTTCGGTGATAATGGGCCGAAATATTTAATACAAGGTCCGAATATTGATCTTGGCCTTGTTGTCATTCAGCCTGGGCAAGAGTTTCAAAATCACTACCATACGACGTGCGAGGAAGTCTTTTATGCATTAGAAGGTGAAATTGATTTCTATGTGAATAACGAAAAAGTTCCGATTAAACAAGGCGATGTATTGCAAGTTCGCCCTCATGAATCTCACTATCTTATTAACCATTCTGACAAACCTTTTAAAGCAGTTTTTATTAAGTCACCACATTTACCAAATAAAGATACGGTACAAACGGAAAATCCAACATTAACGAAGGAGTGATTTCTAATGACTTGGGGATTTAAAAATCGATTAAATACAATTTTGCCTGATGGAAGAGCGGTTATGTTAGCGATAGATCACGGCTACTTTTTAGGACCCATTCACGGGCTAGAACAGCCACTTGAAACAGTTAAAAACTTACTTCCTTACACAGATTCCCTCTTTTTAACTCGAGGTGTACTTAGCTCCTGTATTCCTGAAAACTGCAGCACACCGATGGTTATGCGTGTTTCAGGTGGAGCTACTGTCGTCGGTAAAGATTTAGCGAATGAAACAATTGTTACACCAGTAAAAGAAGCAGTAAAACAAAACGCAATTGGCGTCGGTGTTTCTGTTTTCGTCGGATCAGACTATGAAACACAAACTGTTTCAAATCTCGCAAATGTAGTTTCAGAAGCTCACGATTACGGTCTACCAGTACTCGGTATTACCGCTGTTGCGAAAGAATTACAAAAACGTGAAGCACGCTTTCTAGCACTCGCTTCCCGCGTATGTGTTGAAATGGGTGCTGACATTATTAAAACGTATTACTGCGAAGGATTCGAAAAAATCACCAGCACTTGCCCTGCCCCAGTTGTAATCGCTGGTGGTCCAAAACTCGATTCAATTGAAGACGCATTAAACATTACGTACAATGCACTGCAAGAAGGCGCAATCGGCGTAGATATGGGGCGAAACATATGGCAATCTGAACATCCTGCTGCGATGATTCAAGCGATTCATGGCATTGTGAAGAATAGATTGAATGTGAAAGAGGCACTCCAATTATTCGACGATGTAAAAAATTAAAATAAACGACAGACTATTACTCTTAAATATATACAAAATTAATATTTACTATAAAGAAAAACCTCTATGTTAGATTACTAAGTAACCTAGCATAGAGGTTTTCTTTTACATTTTTTTGTTCCGGATTTAGTCAGATTTCTACAGATCGCGTACGTTCCAAACAATCTCACCGCGCTCCCCCCACGTACTGTGATGCCGATGAAACCCTATCTTTTCTAATACCCGGAAAGACGCTGTATTCCAAGCACCTACAGTTGACCAAAGTCTTTGGCGCCCCGTAGCGATCGCGGCCTCAAGCACTGCTGATGCTGCCTCTGTCGCATAACCTTTTCGATGAGCACTTTGGAACAACTCATATGCAATCTCTGGCTCTTCAAGCGTGGAACGACCGATGATTAAACCACAGTATCCGATGAAATCCCCTTCTTCTCGCCTACGTATAGTAAGAAGAGAAATACCATTTTCAGTTGCTTTCTTGCGCATTTCGATAAGAGAGCTACGAACAGATTCAATGGTTGGCATGTCCACACCACGTTCACCAATTAATTGTCTCAGCCAGACTGCATCAGATTCCTCCCACATATTCAGATCGAGTCGTTCCGTTTTTAACTGGAACGCCATATCTTTAAAAACAGCTGTCATAGCGGTAACCTCCTATTGATTTCACTGTACTACTTATAATAGTTTCGTACTTTACCATATGGGAAACCTGCTTGATTCATACATTATTATTTTATGCATAAGCAATTCCTCTGCTAAATAGACCTTGTTATCAAACTTCATTTTAAGTCTACAATATTTGATTTATGAATGAGTTTAAATTTACATTTAAAAATGTATCGCACTTTCTTTTTTGTTAAAATAAAGAAAAGGAGGAATGATTATGAAACGAATGGGTTTTGAACGGCCTACTGATTATTACGATGAAAGGTTATATACTATCGATGAAAAAATTTGTGCCCTATTAAAAGAACGAAAAGAACTTTCAGATGGTGATCCAGGTTTTCCACATGATGAAGCCATTTATAAATGGGCAAAGCAATACGGATTCTATCCAGACTATTTAAATTCATTATTCTCTTCCATGATGGACGAAGGTGAATTTAAACCTCGCGTCGAACCAACTACATTCAAAAAACATATACCTGCTTTTAAATCTTATGAACATGATGGTATCATGTATACCGTAACTTTTATTCGGCAATATGCAAATGCTAGTGTCGTTTATTTATATAGCGATTGGGATTCTACGAATAACACTTTTAATGAAAATAAGCCTCATAGTTTCTTCCAATTATCAATAGATGATACATATGACTGCTGGCCTGAAGGTGGTGGCGGTACTGATGGACATTTGAGTCATCATTTCGTTGTATCTCCTGCCCTTCCTGATAATTCGTCTGGAATTAGATTACAATTTAAAGAACTCAATATACCGTTTAGGAAAGATCAAACTGTACTTGAATTTGAAATTAAGATAGATTAATAAAGAAGCTGTCTCACATGCCCTTTTCCTGACTAAAATTCGTTTATTTTCACTTTTATGTCCCTTAAAATGATCAAGCCCCTTTCCAAACTGGATAAGGGGTATAGTTACATCTTCATGCAATTACTCTTGTAAATTTGTTATTAAATTTTCTTACCATCTTTATAGTCAAGGCAGGACACTTCAATTAACAATCCATTAAACATTGAAAAATAAAAACCGTAACTACTACCTCTCATTGCATACGGCGCCTTTTCTATTTCAATGCCACCAGCTACTAAACGATTATATGTTTGATCAACTTCACTTGAAGTATCCACTAAAAAACCAATATGAAAAGCTTCAGGGTACATAACTTCCTTATTTCCCTTAAATGCTTTTGGATCGCTTAGCACAAGTATAAATCCACTCTCATCACTCATCACTACTAGTGCCTTCCCCTTTTGCTCCAAAAATTGAAAATCAAAAAATGTTTCAAAGAAATGTCTCGCTTCTGATAAATCATCAACACATAGATTCAAATGATTTAACTTCATTTACTCATCTCCTATTAAACAGAAGTTATATAGACTCATATCCATAACACCTAAATATGTAAAGCAAGATATTCAAGCGTTCCGTCTAAGACTATGCTTTATAGTCTAATACTTTTCTCTATAGCTTAGAACGCTTTTTTAATGCATGCAATTACATGAATCATTCGACATGAAATTTTAATTTACCTATATAAAATGGTCAAATTATTTACTTTTCAAATTGTGTAAAATCCACTCAATTAAGAACATTGCCGAAGAGGTACGTTCTATTGTATCCCCTACAAATAGTTTATGAAGTAATGCCTCCAAATGAATTGGTTTATTAGGCAACATTTGTATATATCTTAAAACAGATCCCGCTGGCGGTGTAGGTTTGTTATGAATGGCCCATATGCCTTCTATCAATGTCCAAGTTGACGTGTGAACTATGTATGAAGCTTTTAACTCATCATTTGCTTTTAAAGCAGACTGAATTTTAATGAGCGAACTATGCAACCAATAAGAAATGCCTTTCACTTTGTCACTAGAAACACGATAGTTTTCAAATTCATATGTAGCTATTTCCTTTAACTTTTTCAACTCGCCGCTTTTATCAAATAAAATTTCCCCTTCTAAAAATGAGTATAATTCCATCGGATTGTTTTTGAAGTTTTCTAGTATTTGATTAACGTCTGCATACTTATATTCAACTAAAATTTCTTCTCTCGTTTCAGAATGAAATTTCTTATTTTGTCCGTCTTCTAAAAGAACATAGAAGTCTAAATCCGAATCAGGATATGCATCACCTCTTGCGACAGATCCGATAAGCATACATCCAGTTATCTTATTTATAGATAAGATTTCAGCTACTATGGTTTGCACTAATTTTTTATGTTGTTCATGTTTAATAGATATTTGTGCTTCTAACATTTGTAACCTCCAAACATTTTTTTCACTTCATGTACCTCCATTTATAACGAAACAATAAAACATATATCACATCCATATTTTACTATAAGTCAAAAAAAGAGGATATTTGTTTATTAATAAACAAATATCCTCTACCTTTAATTATATTTTACGACTGCTGATAAGCCGCTTTCGATGATTTTACATAATAAACTGCGTGATCCACTTTAATGATATGATCTGGTTTTGGTTTACCACGACTCGCTCTATGTCCTGCTAGATGTTCTTCACTTGTTTCCCAGTTTTTCCATGCTTCTTCAGATTCCCAGCGAATCATAACGACAACTTCTTCGTCGCCGCGTCTTACTTTTTTCACAAGAACGCTTAAGTCGATGAAGCCTTCAAATTTTTCAATAATACCTTCGCCAGTGAAACGTTCTACAACTATATTTGATGTACCTTCTTTTACTGTAAATGTTTTCGTTTCAATAAACATATATCCCACTCCCTCTTTATAATACGAATACTACTATTCTTCTATTATAGTTGATTATGATAATTATTTTCAATTAAAAAGTTTTAATTATTTGAATCATGCCGTTTTCTCTTCAACTGCCTCATCTAAAAATTTGAAATACGGAAGTAATAATCCTATTAAAGAAGTAATACATATAATCGCACCGATAATAAAGTATAGTGCTCTTATTCCCCAGATTTCACTTAGTATGCCTCCTAATAACACACCTAACGGCATAGCAGATCGTATGAAAAATAAACGCACTGAAAATACTTGTCCTATCATATTGTTCGGTACTGTTTGTTGGCTTATTGTCGTGTTATGAACATTGAAAAAGGCAATGCAAATGCCTGCAACAACTTCAATGAACACTGCAATTACTATACTATGATTGAATGCTAGAGAAATATATGTGAGTCCTCCTATAAACAATCCACCAAGCATAAGTATACGCCGGCTTTTATATGTTACTTTTCCGACTAGTATAGATCCAACTACATAGCCAAATGGGAATCCGGCCATAAAATAACCAAATTCCGCATACCCGGCTGACAGCTCGTCTTTTATATAAGGAAGATTTGTAACTAGCGTAACCCCAACTCCAAATTGCACGAAAGTAAGAAAAATACCGAGCCAAACGATAACTGGTTTTGTGAAAAAATATGTAAAACCGTGAAGAAACTGTTCTAACCACGTTTTCCGAATAGATTGTTTTGTTCTCTTTTCTTTTATATTAAGTAATAATGCACCACTAACAAATAGACAAATACATACGAAAGATAATGTAAGTTCTGTTCCAATCAAATGAATGATTACTCCGGCTAATACGGGCGCAAGAAACATCATAAGACGAGCCATTCCATCAATATACGCATTTGCGTCTTGAAGCTGTTCTTTACTTACAATACTCGGTGTAATTGCTTGACTTGCAGGTGTATACAGCGGCGTAATAAGCCCGATTATTATTTGTACGACATACACATGCCAAACTTCTATACTGTTAGTAAGTAACATGACTAACGGCAGTAAGAAAACCGAAGCCCGCATCCATTGCGAAAAAATCATAATCCACTTCCGGCTCCATTTATCAATAAATGGGCCACTTATTAGTTGTAGTATAAGAGATGGGATAAAGTATAGTAGCCACATACTACTTAATGCTGTTTTTGATCCTGTTAATTCGTAAACAAGAATCGAATTACATAACGTTCCGAAAGCCCCGCCTAACTCTGAAATTGCACTGCCAATCCACATATAAAAGAACGAACGGTTTTTCAATACATTTTTCAATTTCACACACCAACTTTTCTACTAGATTCCTCCCTCTATGTGCATTCTAGTTGCATATTATCTATTTAAAAACGCATCTAATTCTTTCGCTAACGACTGTACTGCTTTCTTTCTCAATACATATTTCCCGTCATGTATATCTACTAACTTCGCTGCACGTAACAATTTCAAATGATGGTGTACAGTCGATTTACCGAGTTGCAGTCTTTCTGTAATTTCCTGCAAAGTCCGTTCTTGTTCGAACAACATTTTTACAATGCGTAACCTCGCTTCATCCCCAAGTGCCTTATGTTTTTGAACTAAAAAATAATTCGGTTCATATAGATCTTCAGGATGGATGCTTTCGTTTGCGACTGGGTAATGAAATACTTTCGTATCTTCAATATCCGCCTCAATGTTCCACGGTCTGTACGTCATTTGCGGGATAAGAAGTACATAATGAACACTTGGTTCTGGCATATAGTTCACACCGCCAGTCGCCCACTCGACAAACTCTTCTGGTTTCATCTTTTTATTCATTTCATTTTTCGCTTCATAATCTCTTTGTAATATAGAAAGTATTTGCTCCTCCTCTTTCTGAATAACACTCTCATACCACCCTGTCATAACGGCTACCAAATGGTCCTTTAGTTTTTGCACATCGATATTACATATAAAACGAAGATACGTAGAGAAAAACTGATGATCATGTGTCAGTTCCATTAGTTCATGTATTGCAGTTACGTCTCCACTTGCTGCTAAATGTCTTTTCTTTTCATACTTCTCGCCTAAAAACGGTAAGCATATATATTTCAAATCTACTTCTGAAAGCGAATCGATTTTAGCATGAAACTGTGCTAAGTCCTGAAAATCCTCTTTATACAACAACTGAAGTAACGCTTTCCACGTATTATGTTCTTCTACAAACTGTAAGTGCTCTCTCATTTCTTCTGTTAATGATTCCTTAATTTCTTCCCATTCATTTTGACTCTTTTCAAGGGTATCGATTAACCTTTTATGAGTGATTGCCGCAATGCCGAGTGCGCATTCGAAAAGTATCGAATACTTCACTTGAACATGGTAAGTTTCCCTCTTTCTACTCGTTATGTGATAGACCTCCATTTTATCCCTCCCTGTTTACTATATATTAAATTCTATTTTTATCGAATTATACCTTCTATATTTTTAGAATTAATGAAATTTAAGTTGAAATACATTCATTCTAAATTAAGAAGAATAGGAGCTTTTTTATATACAAATAATAACTTTCAAGGAGTTGTTGACATGTATTTTATATTAAATATGTTAGGGATTTTCGTTGTCATATTAATCGTTTTCCTATGTTCGCCTAATAAAAAACAAATAAAATGGAGACCAATCGTTATTCTAATCATATTAGAGCTTTTTATTACGTGGTTTATGTTAGGTACGAAGCTCGGTAGTATTATCATTAATAAAATTGCGTCATTTTTCAGTTGGCTACTGTCATGCGCGAATGAAGGTATTCGGTTTGCCTTTCCTTCCGCTATGGAAAATCAAACAATTGATTTCTTCTTTAGCGCATTACTTCCTATCATTTTCGTTATCACCTTCTTTGATATTCTTTCGTACTTCGGAATCTTAACTTGGATTATTGATAAAGTAGGTGCAGTTATTTCAAAGATTTCTCGTTTACCAAAGTTAGAAAGTTTCTTTTCGATTCAAATGATGTTTTTAGGAAACACCGAAGCACTTGCGGTTGTTCGTGATCAGTTATCTGTTTTAAAAGATAATCGTTTATTAACTTTTGGAATTATGAGTATGAGTAGCGTTAGCGGCTCCATTCTTGGCGCTTATTTATCAATGGTTCCAGCAACATATATTTTCAGCGCAATCCCTTTAAACTGTATTAACGCATTAATTTTAGCCAATGTTTTAAATCCTGTAGAAATTACGAAAGAAGAAGATGTCATATATACACCTTCAAAAGATGAAAAAAAAGATTTCTTTTCTACTATTTCAAACAGTATGTTAGTCGGGATGAATATGGTTATCGTTATTTTAGCTATGGTAATTGGTTATGTGGCATTAACTGCATGTTTAAATGGAATTTTAGGCTTTTTCGTCACAGGTTTAACAATTCAAAAAATCTTCTCCATTATCTTTAGCCCCTTTGCTTTTTTACTCGGTCTATCGGGCAGTGATGCGATGTATGTAGCTGAATTAATGGGGATCAAAATAACGACGAATGAATTTGTTGCAATGATGGATTTAAAATCGAATTTAAAGTCGTTACAGCCACATACGATTGCGGTTGCAACAACATTTCTAGCTTCTTTTGCTAACTTTAGTACAGTAGGTATGATTTACGGAACTTACAATTCATTATTTGGCGGAGAAAAATCAGCTATAATCGGTAAAAATGTGTGGAAGCTTCTCGTTAGCGGAATGGCAGTTTCCTTATTAAGCGCTATGCTTGTTGGGCTATTTGTATGGTGAATAATATTTAAAATAAAAGACACTCAAACGAATTGAGTGTCTTTTATTTTTATTTTCGAATCTGACCATTTCCACGAATCACATATTTTGTAGAAGTTAATGCAGGAAGTCCCATTGGTCCCCTTACGTGTAACTTTTGTGTACTGATGCCAATTTCAGCGCCGAATCCGAATTCAGATCCATCAGTAAAACGAGTGGATGCATTATGATACAGTGCAGCCGCATCTACAGCTGTGAAGAATTTGCTGACGTTTTCCTCGTTTTCTGAAATAATCGCTTCGGAATGCATAGAACCATACGTATTTATGTGATGAATCGCTTCTTCTATAGAAGAAACTACTTTCACTGCCAACGTGAGTGATAAAAATTCTGTTTCCCAATCTTCTTCTGAAGCAAGTACAATTGACGAATCGATTGCCAATGCTTTCTGATCACCACGTAGCTCCACGCCTTTTTCCTTCAAAGTTGAAAACAGCTCGCTACCAAATTGCTGCGCCCACTTCTCATGAAGTACAATCGTTTCAATGGCATTACATACAGATGGACGCTGCGTTTTTGCATTAATAATAATATCAATTGCCATTTGTTTATTCGCTATTTCATCAATGAAAATATGACAATTTCCTGCACCTGTTTCAAGTACCGGAACAGACGCTTCTCTCACTACCGTATCAATTAATTGTTTGCCTCCTCTTGGAATAAGAACGTCTAGGTAATCATTCATTGTAAACAACTGCTTTGCACTATCTCGCGTTGTATCTTCTATAAGCTGTACACTTTCTGGAGGCAAGCTTGTTTCTTTGAGCGCCCGATGAATAACGGAAACGATGGCTTTATTAGAATTGATAGCAGAAGAACTACCACGTAATATAACTGCGTTTCCTGTTTTCAAACAAATTGTAGCAGCATCTACCGTTACATTCGGCCTTGCCTCGTAAATCATGCCAACAACACCAAGTGGTACACGCATCTCCTGAATAGATAATCCATTTGGTCGCTCCCATTCGCTTACACATTCTCCAATAGGATCGCGTAATTCAATTAACTGCTTAATCCCCTCTGCCATATCAATAATACGCTGCTCAGTCAGCATAAGACGATCAATGAGAGAATCGGAAAATCCTTTCGCCTTACCTTCTTCAATATCCCGTTTGTTTTCCTTTAAAATATAGGCTGTTTCTACTATTAGCCTTTCAGCAATTGCAGCAAGTGCTTCATTTTTTTGACTTGTAGATTTTAGTACAAGTTCTCTAGCAATTTCTTTCGCTTTTTTTCCCTTTGCCAACACTTCATTCATCTTCATTTCCTCCTTTTTAATATCACTATTCTTAAAGTGACACCCAATAATCTCTATGAATGACTTCATAATTATGCCTTTCGCCTCTTGCTTGAATATGTTGACTTTGCATACCTTTTATCTCTCTTAATTCCTCTGCGCTATATGTGCATTGTCCTTTTCCAATTACGCGCCCTTGTTGCGTCATTACTTCTACGACATCGCCAACTTGGAAAAATCCTGAAACATTTGTAACGCCAGCAGGAAGAAGACTCTTACCATGCTGAATGATAGCAGTAGCTGCTCCAGCGTCTACTTCAATTTGTCCGCTAACAAGCGAATGCAACGCGATCCATTGCTTGTTCATCTTCATCTCTTTTTGAGGGGCATTTCCGACATACGTACCATCACCTTTGCCCTTCAAAACATCTACAAACTTCTCTTGTCCACGTCCTGTTCCGATAAATACACTCACGCCAAGAGAAAGTGCTGTCTTCGCAGCATCAATTTTTGATTTCATACCGCCAGTCCCAAGTTTGGACCCAGCATCTCCTGCAAGAGAAGCAATCTCTTCCGTAACTTCAGGAAGGAAATAATATTTTTTCGCATCCGCATTTTTCTGTGGATTTTTGTCATATAAACCGTTCACATCCGTAAAAATCATAAGCATATCTGCCGAAACAAGTCCGCTTACTAAAGCTGACAGCATATCATTATCACCGAACGTTAGCTCCTCTAATGAGATGGAATCATTTTCATTAATGATTGGTAGAGCAGAACGGTTTAGTAACTCTCCTAAAGTAGCGTAAGCATTACTATATTGTTCTTTTCTAGAAAAATCACTTCTCGTCAGCAATAGTTGCGCTGTAACGATGCCATATTTACGAAATTCCTCCGTGTACGCCTGCATTAACAAACTTTGTCCAACAGCCGCAGCAGCCTGTTTTCCTTTAATTGTCACAGGTCTGGTAGGATATCCTAGAGCCGAAAAACCTGCAGCGACAGCCCCAGATGTAATTAACAAAACTTCATGCCCTTCCTCTTTCAATCGAGCCAATGCGGCAACGTGATCTGAAAGTTGTTCTTTAGAAATGCCTCCGTGACTATCTGCCAAGGAACTACTCCCAATCTTTACAACAATTCGTTGTTTTTTCATTTTTTTATCCCCCAAGTCTAAAATCAAAGTTTTTTATAAATTACACTTCTATTCATATAGCTTGCAGCGATTCTATTCTTTTCAATGCTGCGCCTAGCCTATTTAAGAGCAAAATAAAAATGACCGCTTCGCCCTTAATAAAATAAAAAGGACGAAACGGTCATTGTTCCGCGGTACCACCTTAATTGATATACATAGATATCCACTTGGCGCCTATAACGCAGGCGAACGCCTAAACTTTCATTTAAGACTCAGAGATAGGTTCGATATATTCTATACGAGGAATCTTTCAGCCGGTGAATTCCACTCTCTTTCGCAAGAAGACATATGTACTATTTCCCTTCAACGATTTTCGGTTTAATTTTTTATATTATGCGATATAATTTGATTTGGTGTCAAGAAGTATTTTTAAAAATAAATAGAGCGGTAAGTTACTTGTATGAAATTATTACCGTACTGAATGAAAATACAAATCGATATAAGTTTAACTCATATTCATCAACATAAAACCTAAAATTAAAGTGTATATATTTACATAATGTCGAATATAATTGATTTTTATCTTTTGGTGTTGCAAAAAGGAATATATTCTCTTAGAATGTTTCTTTATATTACATAAAGATGTTATTGTTATTTTAAGATAGCAATTTCGAAATGATATAATTTATTATAAAAGGAGCAAGATTGAGTTATTATGGATAAACAAATTGGATTCATCGGTTGCGGAAATATGGGAATGGCTATGATTGGTGGGATGCTACACAAAAAGATAGTGTCTGCAAATAATATTATTTGTTCGGATTTAAACACTACGAATTTAAAAAATGCTAGTGAAAAATATGGGCTAACTACAACTACTGACAACAATGAAGTAGCTAAAAATGCTGATATTTTAATTTTATCAATTAAACCAGACCTATACACATCAATCATTAACGAAATAAAAGAAGTAATCAAAAACGATGTTATCATCGTAACGATCGCTGCCGGGAAAAGCATTAAAAGTACTGAAGAAGCTTTTGCTAAAAAATTAAAGGTTGTAAGAGTAATGCCTAACACCCCTGCTCTTGTTGGAGAAGGAATGTCTGCATTATGCCCTAATGAAATGGTGACAGAAAAAGATTTAGAAGATGTGCTAAACATTTTCAATAGCTTTGGTCAAACAGAGATCGTAAGCGAAAAATTAATGAACGTTGTAACATCTGTAAGTGGTTCGTCGCCAGCATACGTATATATGATTATAGAAGCGATGGCAGATGCAGCTGTATTAGATGGTATGCCTAGAAATCAAGCATATAAATTCGCTGCTCAAGCTGTGTTAGGTTCTGCAAAAATGGTACTAGAAACAGGCATACATCCAGGTGAATTGAAAGATATGGTTTGTTCTCCTGGCGGAACAACGATAGAAGCTGTAGCAACATTAGAGGAAAAAGGATTACGAACTGCAATTATTTCGGCAATGCAGCGCTGTACACAAAAGTCTGTTGAACTATCTGGGCAAACGAAAAAGTAAAACTATAAAAGAGATCACGTTAGCTTTGAATTTAGTTTGAAAACGGTGGATTACATACTCTCTCGCTTGCACTAAATGATAAACGGACAAACTCATAGATACTTGAGTTTGTCCGTTTTTTTGATTATACTACAATAATTTTATTTGTATCTTCTTTTGAAATTTCAGTTTTATCCCTTCCTTATTCTCTACTATGATTGTGTAATTTTATTAGAAACTAATAATTTTTCAATGCATTTCGGTAACATATCTAATAGCGTTTCAAATGCGTAATTTACATCTAAACGTTCTGTCCATTGATGTGCATCTTTTCCTACCGGCCCCATATTTAATACCGGAACGTCAAACTCTTCTAGATCCTGAAGTGGAATCGAATAACCTTTATCCCATAATGGCATATTGTCTACAAGTGAACTCATTGAATCTAGTGGATTCTGTAAGCCCACATAGCTCAAATCTGAAATTCCCCCAAAATAGTTTTGGTTTTCAAATGTAATGTTATGATTGTAGTGAGCATACTTTTCCATTTCTGCAACTACATCTTTAATTAACGGATTGTTGCGTGAACTTACAGCTGGATAATATGGTGGAGCAAAGAAAAGTACAATCATCGGCGCCTTTTCTTTACATAAAATAGATAGTTTATCTACTAAATCAATTGTTACCGCACGATCATCTTTATCTTCTCTATTTTTTATTATATTAGATTGAATATCATCTATTTTCTCTTGCCCATGTTGTTCAATTGCATAAGCGATAAGCTCTTCATACGTTAATACATTTACTTTCATATTAGGCGGTATAAACGGATTATATTTAGAAAAACGATATGCTTGCTTCTCGTATGATTCTTCTATTTTCTCTGCTACTTTCGTTACTTTTTGACGTAACATTGAAACGACGTCTGTCATCGTTTTTTCCAGTAAAAACAAATTGAATAATGTGACTGCACGATGCGGAATTTGTACAGAATAATCCTCCTTTAAATCACGTTGAAGTAAGTTAGTTGGGGGAGGACTCGCTTCTCCTTCTACAACATCACAAAGGTCCGTATTCAATTCTAATTCAGCCGTTAATAAAGCAGCCATATAACTCCCATTTAAGCCTGCAAATGGTTCACCCACATGTGTTTCTTTACCATAGCAAAGAAATCCAGGTAACACTTTACCAATAGAACCAGTATAAATATACTTATTTTGGTCACCAGGATGTCGTGAAAACATAGGCTCTGAATTTAATACCGTTTTATAATCCAAGTTATGTTCTCTTGCTAACTCTAGTAGTCTTGGAACAGCAGCCCTCATCCCTACAGAGTTTACTTCTTCATCTGGAACAGCTAATAAAAGAACATTCCCGTCAAATCTTCCTTCACAGGCTTGCTCAATCATTGCCATTTGTAATGTGAGGCCGCATTTCATATCCATTGTTCCTCTGCCAAACAGCCAATCTCCTTGTTCTATATCTTCACGTACATGGTCTGGTAATTCATCTTTATGAGAATAAAACATAGATGTTAACTTTTTAGGATTAAATGCATCTTCTTTCCAAACTCCGTAATCTTGCACATCTACAACATCAAAGTGACTAACTAAAATTACGGTATTTTTTGTACTATCGCTTTTCTTCACTAGGGCTGTAACAAAATATCGTCCGTCCCCCGTCGGATTTTTTTGCAAATGATGTGGGTTTTCTTTGAAGTACTGTAAATCAGATAATTGTTCCACAACAAAGTCTGGCAATATCACTTCAGCTTCTGTACCTGTAATACTAGGAATTTCAACAAGACTGCTTAATAATTGAATCAATTGTTCTTTTGATTGCCACTTTGACATATAAATCCCCCTATTTTTTCCGCATTATGAAAATGAATTCCAGTATATGAATAAAAAATGACGACAGTTATCAAAATTATAGTTCTGATGTACTGCCGATTTTTATTGATATTTCATGAGCTGCTTGTTTTACCTTACTAATCAGAAAAGATAGTCGATCATCATTTATGCGATGACTAATTAACCCAACACTTAATGCTCCTACTACTTTATGATTAAATCCGATAATAGGTGCAGCTACTGAAGCTGTCCCTTCTGTTTTTTCACCATAACTTACCGCATATCCTTCAGTTTTTATTTGCTTTATTTGATCTAAAAGAATGTGCTTTTGTTCTGGTAATGAAGAAAGTAAATGTTCTACAATATGTTCCATTTCATTCGTTTTCATATTGGCAAGCATCGTTTTATTTGCAGCACCTATTGAAAGTGGAATTTGTTCCCCTAAATTATCAATAACTCGAATTTTTAAAGGGCTATCCATTCTTTCAATGATAATAGAATGTGTTCCATTTGGAATGTTCAAATAAACACTCTCTTCCACTTCAGAGGCTAACCGCTTCATCACTTCTCTTGCAACTGATCTGTAGTCTACCTTCTCCAATTGACGTAATCCTATTTCCATCCACATTGGCCCAATTTTGTACTGTTTCGTTTCTGAAATTTGCGTAACTAACCCATGCTCGATTAAAGAGTTAAGTAATCTATGTACTGTACTAACTGGGAGATGTGTTCTGTCCGCTATATCAGAAATTGCCCAATACTCTTTTTCATTAGTAGAATTTAACAACTTTATAATACTTATCGCTCTATCAATGGACTGCACCATAATAACTCACCTCAGCTTGACTTGTAATATGCTAGTTCGCTCAATTACCTATCAATTTAACAAAAATTTAAAATGAAATCAATCTATTTATTCAATTTTCTAAAAATAAAAACATACCACTGATAACAATTTGTAAGCGCGAACAAAAAAATATTGACTTTTCTTTTTAATTATCTGAAAATTATAACAAGATTTCACATCACGGAATACATTCCACAATACGGAAAAACATCAAACTTCATTCTATCAACTACGAAAGTGAGGAAAACAATGACGCAAGTAAGTAATACAAACAATGAATTAAAACGTACGATGAAAAGTAGACACTTATTCATGATTGCACTCGGTGGTGTGATTGGAACGGGATTATTTAACGGATCTGGTTTTATTATAAGTCAAGCTGGACCTGGTGGATCCGTACTTGCCTTTATGGCTGGTGGATTATTAATGTATTTCGTTATGCTTTGTCTTGGTGAACTTGCTGTAGCCATGCCTGTTTCAGGTTCTTTTCAGGAATATGCAACTAAGTTCATCAATCCTGCAACTGGCTTTACAATCGGATGGTTGTATTGGTTAAGCTGGGCGAATACGACCGGTCTTGAATTTACAACTGCCGGCATTACAATGCAGCGCTGGTTTCCTGATATTCCTGTTTGGGTTTGGTGTTTAATATTTGGCGTTACTATCTTCACTATTAACGCATTATCTGCTCGTAGTTATGCAGAAACAGAATTTTGGTTTTCAAGTATAAAAGTATCTGCCATTATAGCTTTTATTATCCTTGGCGGTGCCGCTATGTTCGGTTTTATTGACTTAAAAGGCGACGAACCAGCCCCGTTATTATCAAATTTCGTAAATCATGGCGGTTTATTCCCAAATGGACTTGCAGCTATTCTATTAACAATGGTTACAGTCAATTATTCCTTCCAAGGTACAGAACTTGTCGGAATCGCAGCAGGTGAAAGTGAAGATCCAGCAAAAACTTTACCTCGTTCTATTAGAAATATTATATGGCGCACGATGTTTTTCTTCGTCTTAGCAATCTTTGTTCTTGTTGCTTTAATTCCTTGGGAAGAAGCAGGATTAACAAAGAGCCCATTCGTTGCTGTATTTGATAATATCGGTATTCCATATGCAGCTGATATTATGAATTTTGTTATTCTTACTGCTGTTCTTTCTGTCGCAAACTCTGGACTGTACGCCGCAACTCGCATGCTTTGGTCATTATCAAAAAATGAAATGGCTCCGGCCTTTTTAAAAAAATTATCTTCACGAGGAATACCTTTAAACGCTTTAATTTTGACAATTTCTATTTCTGCTTTTTCTCTTTTAACAAGCGTTGTAGCTGCTGAAACAGTTTACTTATGGTTAATTTCCATTTCTGGCGTCATTACAATCATTGTTTGGATGTCAATTTGTGTCTCTCAATTCTTTTTCCGTAAACATTATTTAGCAGACGGTGGAAAATTAGAAGACTTAAAATTTAAAACTCCACTTTATCCACTTGTACCAATTCTTGGTTTTGGATTGTATGGCATTATATTAATCAGTCTTATTTTTATCCCAGAACAACGACTTGGAATCTATTGCACTGTACCGTTTATCGTTTTTTGCTATACCTACTATCACTTTAAAGTTAAGAAAAGAATTGCTACTAACACTCATAGTGAAAGTAAAATTAGCGAGACTATGTAATACTATACTTATATATAAAAGACCGCACATGGCTTTCATTTCATATGCGGTCTTTTATCATTGGCATTTGTTCTATTCCCTTTTCATTCATTACCTCATACGATTCAGTGTTACTATATACCTTTACTTGGATTGCAAGTTCTTTGAAAAGTGATACCAATTTCCATAATGCGGTAAATACTACAATACTAATAATTGGATTTTTTCACTTTTAATACGTTATTGATTTTCTTTACTGTTTTGATATATTGAATATATATTGCTTAAAAATTTTAAAAAAGACAGGAGTTATCTACAATGATAAAAGGTTTCGGGGGAATATTTTGGAGAACTAAAAATCTTGATGTTATAAAAAAATGGTACAGTGAGGTGTTGAAAATTGAAATAGAAGATTGGAATGGGACTGTGATTAAACCCCAATTAGGAAATGAGACTATTTTTTCTTTCTTTACCGAAAATGATAATTATTTTCCAATAGAACAGCAAGTGATGTTAAATTTTGAAGTACATAATTTAAATGAGACTATTCAGCATCTTGAACATATTGGTGTACCTCTTGAAAAGAGAGAAGAAATTAGTGAGTTCGGAAAGTTTATTTGGATTAAAGATCCTGAAGGTCGTCTAATTGAGCTTTGGGAGAAATAGACGGTTATAATCCTTTGCTATTAAGCTAACGGTTGCTTTCATTCAACAAAATAAATAAAAAAGTCGATTCCTTAACTCCACAGGAAATCGACTTCTTCTATCCCATCGCAATAAAATGGAACTACTTCCCTTGATTAGATTGTTTTCGAACAAAAGATACGAAAAATAGTTTTTTCTGGCTGCTTATTTATCCCTTCTAATTCGCTTTAAAATTATATAATGGCTTAATAATGTGCTTTATATCTATTGTTTCTTTTGTATTTTCTATAATTTCATCCATTGGCTTGTATACCATTGGTGCCTCATCAATTGTGCTCTCTACTACCGATGTAGTCCAAACCTCTTTCATCGTATTTTGGAAGTCCTCTAGACTCAATAATTCTTTAGCCTTCTTACGACTCATGATACGTCCTGCCCCATGCGGACCAGAAAAGTTCCAGTCTGGATTACCTTTACCAAATGCAATAATTGAACCATCTCTCATGTTAATTGGAATAATTACTCGTTCATCTTTCTGAGCTGAAATAGCACCTTTTCGTAGAATCATATTTTCCATGTCAATATAGTTATGTATTGTAGTAAATTGATCAGTTACTTTCCAATCCATTTTAGTGACAATTTCATCAATCATTGCTTTACGATTGAACTCAGCATACTTTTGGGCAATATTCATGTCATTCATATAATCTTTGAATCCTTCTCCTTCTAAATAAGCTAGTTCTTTACGAATCTGTGGCTTCTTAATTCCACGTAAAGTTTCTTGTATTTCTTTTTCTCTCCCCTCTTTAGTTAATCTCTTAATAATCTCATCCTTCATTGATGTAACATGAATTAGTTGTTCATACGCGAAGTTCTGGTAATACTCTGCTATTTGTTTACCTAAATTACGAGAACCACTATGAATGACAATATATACATTTCCTTTATCATCTTCATTTAATTCAATGAAATGATTTCCTCCTCCAAGAGTACCTATACTTTTTTGAGCTCGTTGTAATGTATATGGGGCCTTCACACCATCAAAATCAATCATTTTTGAGAATCGATGTTCTTTATCTCGGATACGAAAACCACTTGGAACAAATTTACGAATCGTTTCGTCTAAGTAATCGAAATTAATTTCTACTTTTTTCTTATCAATCACAACAACTTCCATACCACAACCAATGTCTACCCCTACAAGATTAGGAACAATTTTATCTTGTATTGTCATTGTTGTCCCAATCGTGCAACCTGCTCCTGCATGTGTATCTGGCATAATACGAATTTGACTATCCTTTACGAATTCTTGGTTACAAAGATCAATAATCTGCCCAGTTGCAGTCTCATCAACGTTATTCGTAAATACTTTTGCTTCATTGTATTTTCCTTGTAATTTCAACATCTTTCATGTCCCCTTCCTTTTGAAAGAATTATTTTATTACGTTGTATGTGTTCTTATAATTACTATCATCCACCTTCTGCTTTCCAATATATATGTACTATATCTTTCACTATAAAAAAAATTATAATGATTCATTTTGTTTACATAATATAATTACTGTCTCTTTATATTTATACCTACACATAAGTATTCCTCCTCCTAAATATCGATCATATAATAATTAAATAAAAACTCCCCTTAAATCGAAAATGATTAAGGAGAGTTTTTTATTTACGATGAAATTATAGTTCAGATTTCACTCGAACAGAAACATTGTTTTTAATTATTTTTTTGAATTCTTTAAAGGTAACAAAATTGTTACTTTTCTCATCCCAAAGACGAAAACGGAGTGATCGTAAGCTTGTAGCAAGTGTAATCGTTGGTACATTTTTTAACGGAAGCGTATTATTGTGTGCCTCTTCTAGTTTATAGTTAGGTACTCTTGGACTTAAATGGTGAACATGATGGAATCCAATATTACCAGTTAGAAATTGCAAGATTTTTGGAAGTTTATAAAATGAACTTCCTTCCACTGCCGCTTTCACATATTCCCAATCTTTATCCTCTTCAAAATAAGAATCTTCGAATGTGTGCTGTACGTAAAACAGCCAAATTCCTACTGAACCCGCTATTAAGAATATCGTACCATGCACTAACAGAAACGATTGCCACCCAATTGCCCAGCAAAGTATAGCTATTAAAGCAACGATTATAATATTCGTCAAATACGTATTCATACGTTCTTTCTGTCTAGCACCTTTTCGGTTAAATCTATTTTTAAATAAGAAAACATAAATCGGACCTAATCCAAACATAACGAATGGATTGCGATATAAGCGATATGCTAAACGAAGTCTAAATGGCGCAGCTAAATATTCATCCACTGTAAGCGTCCAAATATCTCCTGTACCTCTCTTATCCAAATTACCACTTGTAGCGTGATGAATAGAATGCTCATGTCCCCATTGATCAAACGGGAATAAAGTTAACACACCCATACATGTCCCTACGATTCTATTTGCAGGTCGACTTTTAAAGAATGAATAATGGGTACAATCATGAAAAATAATGAAAATCCGTGTCATAAAACCCGCGGCTAACAGAGATGGAACTACCGATAACCAATAAGAAACGGACAAACTTTTATAAGCAAGGTACCATAAAATAATGAATGGCACGATTGTGTTAATAAGTTGCCACACACTTTTTTTAATCGTTGATTTTTCATAAGGAGCAACTTGTTTTTTTAAATTTTTAGTATTTTCTAATGTCATTGGTCTAATTCCTTTCCTTTATGTTGCTAATTCACATTATAGCATACTATTAGTATCAGGTGTTAAAAGTAGCTGTAATAAATATTATATAATATAAAAATTTCTTTTTTCTTACTCATTACTTACAAATTACTTACGGTCAAAAAAGCTTATATAATCGGACAGATGGAGCATTTTATTTGTTAAAGAAACTTCTATTCCCTCCCCAATAAATATATATAAACAGAAAGCTTTTTCACTTCTATGTATCTTTTTTCTTCTTATAAATAGCAAAGAGATTTTTTCATTTGTATTTATATAATAATCTCTTTTTCACAAGAAGAAAAGAGCTGCCATAAGTCAGGTTTCACCGACTTATGGCAGCTCCTTTTCATTTTATTTTAGCGATGGATCCAAACTGCACCTGCAGACTTGTCTTCAGCTTGACCTACTACTTCAAACTTCAATCCAAGTTTCGGCAACTTACGTCCGGCATCTGGAATAACACTGTTGATGTATTGCTTAGAATCATCAAATTTCGCAACGCCTGGCAATCCTTTATAATCAAAGATACCGCGAGTTGGCGAATTTACTTTCCATGCTGGCGTTTGATCAAATGAGAATGCCGCATCGGCAATTTGATAACGCGTACTGCTCTTCACAGTTGGTTGTCCATTTAATGTTCCTACGATTGCCTCTGGATGAGAATCTACTACCCCAAGGAATCCTTCGCCTGGATGAACGCCTACCCAGTTATCTGTAAAGCTTTGATCCGCATACCATACAACCATTCCTGTATTAAATACTGGACCACGTGCATGTTGTAGCGCCGTGTCAGACCCAGCGTAATTTCGCCACTCGATATAGTAGTTATGTTTTTTCTGTTCAAATCCGTTAGACACAGTAAATCCTTTTAGCGTCATTGCTGGCTGTCCTTCTGCATCATCAGAGAAAACAACTTTTCCATCTACAGTTAATGCTGCATTGTCTAACGCAAATCCTTTATAAGCTACTGCAATATCTGTTACATACTCAAATTGCAGTTTTACTTTCTTTCCTTTAAATTGGCTTAAATCGTATGATTTATCAACCCACTTACCATCTGTTGTATCTACGCCGCCTTTTACATCTTTTTCGCCCATTCTATCAATACGTGTCTTCGTTCCATCTTCTGCAATCGCATTTACGTCAAGGAAATCATACTTCGCTTCCAATTCATAAAATGCCTTATAATCAAACTTAGCATCCGTTGCAGTCGTTAAGTCAAATACTGGTGTCTCAAGTGTTGTATGAATGTCATTTCCTTTTGTGCTGTAATAAAACTTCTTACCAAATGCTGATTCGATATTTTTTATATCTTTGTCTGGCAAGTTAACACGAACGATTCCTGGTCGTTTTGATTTTGTAACACTTTGATCTAAAAATGTTGCAGTACCGATTCCTGTGCGCAGTTTATCATAATCTACCTCAACGATATTCGCCCAGTTACCCTTCATATTCTTTTGGAAAAACTCTTTATTTTGTGGCGAGAAACTTGTTGGCTCTGTTCCCGCAATTTTTCCAGCCCAGCTACCGCCGCTCATAAGGGACCATGATTCAACAGGTTCACCTTGCCCTGAATACTTTGTATCATATTCATCAGGTAAGCCTAAATCATGACCGTACTCATGTGCAAACACACCAACTGCTCCGTCTTCAGGCTCAATTGTATAATCATATGCAGCCATCTTTCCGCCCCAATTTGAAACTGAAGATTTTGTACCATCAATTGCATATGGCTTTGAGCCTAGTTTTGAACGATGAGACCAAATCGCATCATCTTTCAATTTGCCGCCGCCAGCTTCTTGACCTACGCCCGCATGTACAACCATTAAATGATCAATAATTCCATCTGGCTCGTTTTTATTTCCATCACCATCTTGATCGTATTGATCAAATTGATCATAATCAGCTAAATTAATGCCTTTTGCTACCGCTGCTTTTAATGCTTCTTTCACAAAATCTTTTGGTCCTAAAGGCCCCTTGTTATCATGACCAGTACCCGCATCCGCACCATAATCTGACGCTTTCCCTGGAACAGTAAGCCATTCTGTTACAGTTCCATCAACTGTGTAGCTTCCGCCAGATTGTTCTTCATAATATTGTTTAAATGTATTAATCTTCGATCCATCAAATAACGTAAATGGCTCATCACCAAATAACATTTTTTGATAATGTTCACGATTAAAGTCCTTAGAATACATATAACCCGGTTCTTGATCAATATTATTATGCTTAAAATCGCTAAATTCTACGAGTAAAACAAGTACTTTATCTTTTCGAACAGCTCCATTGTACTCAGCTTGCTTCGCTGGTGTAGTAGGTACTTTTCCATTTAATTTTCTAGAATTCAATCCTGCATCTTGTCCAGCAACTGGTCCTACTTCTGGTTGCTGCGCCTGTTCATTCTCCTTCATTTTTGCATCTTTTACTTTTTTCATAAAATCTGAAGCTTCTTGCGTAAGGTTATCTCCTGTCAAGATTTCTTTTCCAGGGTTTTCCCCTTTCTTTTTCTCAACATATTTTTCGACAGCCTTTGATGTCTCGACTTGTGATGCAGATTGATCAATTACTCCCCGTTGTTTCAGCGCTTCTGCCAAACGTTCCTCTGGTATTAAGTGCTCATCTATTGGTAGAGATGATGTCGGTGTCTCAGCATACGCTGCATGACCTCCAAAAGCAAACGTACCACTTAGTACTGCTGCTGTTGTTAATACCGCTAATGGTTTTAATTTCTTTTTCAATGTATTTCCTCCCCAGTGTCTGCAAATTATCGTTTTTTGCCGATAACAACATAATATTCGTTATAATACGAATATTCAATCTTTTTCAACAAAGAGAATGTTGAGAAATATTTTTTTAGGCAGGGCGAAAAATATATGATAGCAATAGGTCTAATATTGCAAAATCCTCATTCACAATAACTTATAAACGTAGAGAATGTTTTTGTAGAAACAGCGATTCTCTTTACTCTTGTTTTCGAATGAATTTTCATCTACACAAAAAATGCCAATTCCTAAGTACTTGCTAAGGAATTGGCATTTTTTTAACGAGAATGCTTTATGAATAAGCGGATTGCTTCTTCTGGTATATAGAACTTGCCATTGCTTTCTACAACGACACTACCTAATTCATATTCTTTATTCTTAATACGAATTATATTTTTATTTACAAATAATTGAGCTTTTACATTATTACGTTTTACTATGAGCACCGGGTTTTCTGCATCAGTATTATCTATTGCTACTGTTGCACCTTTTCGTTTAAAGGCTAATTCACTCTCTACAAATAATTTGTTTGTTACTTCTTCTAAGTTAAAGTCCATTGCTTTCGCCATCGTCTTCGCAATGTCTGTGTTTTGGATCAAACCTTTTGGCTTTTGAGGACCGTAAGAATATAAAAACACATCCTCACCTGTATGGCCTCCTGTTGTGAAGCCTATGTTCGCATGATTGGCCAATAATGTAGTAAGTATTGGACCTACATCCGATTTCTTTTTTGCTGCTTTTACTCTTTCTTTTTCATCATAAGTTAAATTGTCCAAACCGTATAATTTAGCTACATCTTCTACATTTGATAAATCAGATTTTAGTTTATTTGTAGCACCTTCAAGTGTCATTTTCGATTTTTTTAATGGACCAATGTATGCAGAGACCGGCGTAATATTATAGCCTTTTGTCGTATTCGCATTCCCAATAGAAATACCGCTGTTACCATGATCAGTTACAGCTATTAACATCGTATTACCATCTTTTTTTGCAAATTCCAATGCTTCTGCAACTGCGTTATCAAATGCTAATACATCACTAATCATCCCTATTGGATCGTTCACATGAGCTGCCCAGTCTGGCTTACTTCCCTCTACAAATAAAAAGAAACCATCTTTATCTTTTGATAGTGTTTGAATTGCTTTTTCCGTCATTTGAGAAAGTGTTGGTTGCTCCGGATTTGTTGCTTCGCGATCCATATCAAACGCAAGAGCATTATGTGAGAAAGAGCCCCAAATTTTCTTAGATTTAGAGTTCAATAATGCATCTTTCGTTTCAACAAAGTCGTATCCTTTGTTTTGAATCACCTTTACTAAATCTTCACCATCTTTTCTTTTTATAGGTAGCAGTGCCTCTTTTCCCCCACCTAATACGACATCTATATTTTGATACACTTGCTGCTCCGCAATTACGTCAAAACGCTTACGGTTAATATGGTGAGCAGAAAATCCAGCGGGAGTAGCATGCTGAATTTCAGCTGTAGCAACTATTCCAGTTGCGCGACCAGTGCGTTTGGCACCTTCTAAAACATTGGCAACTGGACGTAACTTGTCCTCTTCTTTGATTGATTTTAAGCCAGGTGAACTTACAATAGAAGGTAATATACCTACATATCCTGAATTCGATTTATTCCCCGTCGCTAAAGCTGTAGCTGCTGGGGCTGAGTCTGTTATAGCTGATTCCGCCGAATAGGTACGAACTCCTCCTGTTACAATTTCATCTAGTGCAAGTGGTTTCCCTTTATACAAGCGAGCTAATGTCGTTGCTGAAGAACTCGTTCCGTCCATAACCATTATGATTACATTTTTCGGTTGCCGTTCTACTTGTTTCACCTTAGCTTCCACCGTATGATAATTCATCATGCTTTCCGTACATAACATACTTAGTGTGATTGTTCCTACTAACAGTAACCTTTTCATCAATAAACCCAAATTCGACATTGTTCTTCCTCCGTATGTTTCACATTCATTTATATACAAAAAGATTTCCACAACCTATATATGTTTTATTAGTCCCCAATTTTCATGAAGCTAACAATCATTACCTTCATTTTCTTTTATTAGTAAAGCAACGAACGATACATATCATAGCTTTTTATGTTCAAATAAATAGAGACCACACTTTTTTATAAAAACGTCTTATCATTCTCTTCACTAAAATTTGTTTCTCAATAAAAATCCGATTGAAATAAATAAGAATTTATTGTTAAACGATAAAATTTATGTTAAATTAAAATGATAATTTAAAAATGAGGTGCTTTATATGAACCAAGGATCAACACTCTTTTTAAAGACAGCAATTATCCTTATCGGTATTCCTGTTTTTGCTTTGTGTATATTTTTAATTCCTAATATTGGGAATTACACAGCGGACTTATACCCGGATATTGCATATATAAAATATCTTGTTTTAATCAATCTATATGCAACGGTGATACCTTTTTATTTTGCTCTATATCAAGCCTTTAAACTTGTAAGCTACATTGATAAGGGGAACGCCTTCTCGAAATTATCTGTTAGAGCTTTAAAAAAGATAAAACAATGTGCTATTACAATTAGTGTATTATATGTAGTAGGTATGCCGCTTTTCTATCTTGTAGCAGAGAGAGATGATGCACCAGGTATTTTAATAATTGGCATGATCCTTATCTTTTCTTCAATGGTTATCGCAGTCTTTGCTGCCGTTCTCCAAAGACTTTTAAAAGATGCGATAGATATAAAATCAGAAAATGATTTAACGGTCTGAGGTGAATAACATGGCAATAATAATTAATATTGATGTAATGTTAGCAAAAAGAAAAATGAGTGTAACTGAACTTTCAGAGAAGGTTGGAATTACAATGGCTAACCTTTCTATATTAAAAAATGGAAAAGCAAAAGCAATTAGAATTACAACTTTAGATGCTATTTGTAAAGCGTTAGAATGCCAACCAGGGGATATTTTAGAATATCAACCGGAAGATACCGAATAAAAAGAGTCCTTCATACGAGAAGGACTCTTTTTATTACATATTACGGCGCAAAACTAATTTGACCAGTAAACAATAATATAATCGTGATAATCCAAAATATAAATAATGATAAGGACAGTATTATTGAAATAATAGCAATCCCCTTCTTCTCTGTTTGTTTCGTTATCGTAATGCTAGAAAGTATAATACCTGCAACTATGAGGGCAACTGTAATATAATCTCCCACTACATTACCCACATTGGCTATCCTTGTCGGTGTAATAAAAACGAACAGAAAACATAAAACACCGATGAGTAAAGATATGTAGCTTATTATACTGTACTTCTTTTTAGGAACTATTTCAGTTTTCATACTAACCCACCCTTTCTCTATAGCTATGTGTTTATATTAGCATGAATACCCATAATTTGGTTAAAACAAAAAAACAGATAAAGTGGACACAACCACTTTATCTGCCATTACATTTCTACCTAATTACTAACCCAGCTATTTCTTCTTTATCGTTATAAGTTACGATAAAGGTACGTTGTTCTTTACTATACTTTGCTACAAGAATAACAGTATATAAACCATCTTTTTCTTCAATCGATTTTTTCTCAATTTTTTCGAATGTACCAGCTTTTTCAATTATAGGCGTAAGTTCTTTCATTTGCTCTTCTGATAAGGCTGATTTCATTTTACTATCAAATTTTTCGTGTACGTCTTTATACTTCGCCTCATTTAGTAATGATACAATTTCTTCCGCCTTTGGAATAAACTTTTTTGACGTACTTTCATCTACTTTATTACCGGTACATGCTGCAAGCGCGAACGCCGCGATAGCACTTATAATAATAAGTAACATTCTTCTCATTTTCATACACCCTTTCTTTTTAAAGTGAAACTATAACTAAAAACGAGTAAAGCACAAATTGCTATTGAAACTTCTGACATAATGATCCCGCTTTTCCCTGGTACATATAGCGATATAATGCCAGCTAATGCATTTGCAGTTCCATGGATGAGAATTGCATAGAAAACATAACGAAATTTCTTTTGGGCGACAGCTTGTAATATAATGAAGGAAAGTCCAATATGCAATACCATCGCGAAGATGCGCTCAATACCGCCCAAATAATAACTGTCACCATTTTGAATGACTGTTTGTGACAATAATAGGGATATTACCGGGATACCAACTATCAACACCGCTTCAATACCACCATGCCCTGCTCCAAATAAAAAACCAGACTGCCAATCTCGTTGCTTCATAAAATAACGCATTGCGATAAAACGAGCTATCTCTTCAAAAATTCCAGCTGATAAACTAAGCAAAAGTACAAATAATACAGGCTGCATTATTGAAAACATTTGAAAATCTGTGCTAGTTCCATTTACATAATTCAGTATTGGTATGCGGATCAATATTTGCGATACAACAAAAGCCAATACACCTAACATATATGGAATATAGCGTTTCTTCCAAACAGCATATAAAAGTGCTACAAGCGGTAAACCAAAGCAAATCATTGTTGTAAAAATAAGTCCATTCATCTCGCTTCACCTCTTACTTGAAGTGTATAAAAACGAGTGAAGAAAGTATGTAGTTCTTTCCTATTCGGTTTCATTTTCATCATAGATGGTCATTTTATCTCTTTTAATATGAATGTTTGCGTGAAATAAGGACTTACATAAGTTGTTTCTAACGTTGCATTATTTGTTTTATTCATGATACGTTTTAATGAGAATAACCCGTATCCTCTAGCCCCCTCTTTACTTGAATGGTTTTTCTCATAAATTTTTTGCAAATCAATCGCTTCACTCTTTGAACTATTACGCACGATAAAATATTGTCGTGAATCCATTTCAAAGAATGCGATTTGCAATATCTTTTCCTCACTATGTACTGCTTCTTCAATTGCATTGTCTACTAAAACTGAAATGATGCGAATAAATGAAATAACCGTCATCGAAACACTTTCAATATTCTCTGGTATATCGAGCATTATTTTTATTTGTTGGTGCTGGGCAGTGCTAACTTTCGCCCTTAATACACTTCTCACTTCAGGGATATGTACGCGAGATAATTTCGCAATATCAAGTTCATGATCATTTATTGTTTTTAACGTAGGAGCTATAACGTCATAGTACACTTGCTCAATTTCTTTCACATTTTTCGTACGTATTCCCTCTTCTAACGATAGTAATACATTCATATAATCGTGACGGAAACTAGCAAGCTCATCATGCATATCCTCTAATTTCTCCACATAATCTAATAACTCTTTATCCAAACGTTTTTCATGCTCTTCTTGTAACTTTGCTCTCGATAAATGTGAACTTATAAGTACTATGATGACTAATAATAAAAATACAATAATCGCTGAAATATAACTTACATCACTGTATTGTTGATTTAATTGTGCTAATAACGCAGAAGATGGCTGAGTTAAGATTAGTTCAATAATAAATCCGGCAATTAATAATATATAAGTTACATAGTATAGCGGACTACCTACTATATATTGAGCAATTTTTTGGATTCTTTTACGGGCTACAAAAATACCGATAAAAGTAAATGTCGATACGGTAAGGTGAATCATGCTTCCTGTCCATAAATATAAATTGAATGGCGTTAACATAAAGATTTTCATTCCTAAATCGAAAAGCAACATTTTTACTAACGTTATAATCACCATGCTCACTAGTGCAAAATATACATTATGCTTAAGTGTTAATTCATTTTGCATTAATCCTAAACTTATTAGAAATAACACAATGGTACTATTCAATTCTGGATATCTCGTTACTGTTACGACAATAGCAAGTAAAATAATGAATACTGCACTTAAAGCTATTAACATTCTAACTGATAATCTATTGTACCGGATTAATTGAATATATAAAAACATATGGCTCATACTAGTAAGCAGTATTGCAAATAAATCATAAATATACATTACATCTCACCCTTTAATATGTTACGTACTTTACTCACTAAGCGCCGTGATACTGGAATGCGTTTCCCGCTTTTTAAAACTATCATTTTTTGCTTCGCATCGTAAGAAGACAGTTGCTTCGTATTCACGATATATGATTGATGACAACGAAATAAACGTTCATCTACTAATTCAATTTCTTTTAAAGTCCCATAAAAATAAACAATTCGATCTAACGTCACTAATGCTAAACGGTGCGGTTCATCGGTCATAACATATTCAACTTCATGAAACGGAACCCGCACAGTTGCATTACTATTTTCAACGATAAAGTCATCGGACGGAATAATATGCTTATTACGCGCTTCATATTGGAGTAAACATTGTTCAAAAACGTTACGCCTCTCCTCGTATGGCAACCCTTTATCAATAAAAGTTAAAGCTGATACCATGTATTGATACGAAATAGGTGCAAATTCAGAATGCGTCGTTACAAACACAATAATTCCTTGCGTATCATACTTTCGTATCTCTTGTGCCACTTGTAACCCTTTACGTTCTTCTCTTTTTATCTCTATATCTAAAAAATAGATTGGGATATACTTCGCCTTAGGAATGTTAGTAATGATGTTTTCACTTTTACTACTCACCTCGATAAAATCAAAAGGCAACATATATTTCTCACAAATCTCTTCAACTAGCCGTTTCATTTGCTGCGCTTGTATGACATCATCTTCTAAAATAAAAATACTCATGTAATCACTCGCTTTATTGAAATCTTTCCATCTATAGATTTATCTATAACTATATAATTCAAATTGTTATACTAATCTCCTTCCCAAGAATTAAAATAATTAATTTGCTATTACATAGAGAAACCTCAACTATTCAAGCACAAAGTTGAGGTTTTCTTCAAATCATTCTATAACTAAATCCGCCCGATCCTTCGGCAATTCCGTTTCTAAGTAATAATCCTCTGCTTTCCAATACCTATTTTCAAACTTTGAAAGGTTTTTCTGCGTTTCTTCACTCTCACGTAGAAACCGTGTCTCTCTTGGACAATCTAAATACACCATATAATGAAAGAAATCTCTCCATTCTTTTCTCTGTAGAAAAACACCTTCTATTACAATTACGCCTACTATGGGGATCTGTACTTTTTTCATCTCACTTGAGTCTGTCTCATTATTATAGAACGGTAATTTCAGTTTTGTGTCATTTTGTAACTTCTGAAAAAACTTCTGCCGAAGCCATTCAATATCCCATTGTAAATAATAATACTCATACCATTCTTCATAGCCAGTATGATACCGTTTATTACGTTCTACTATATGATCATCAATATGAAAAATATGGAACGGAATACTTTCTTGTTTCATATTTTCTTTTAAGTTTGTTACAAATGTTGTTTTACCCGATCGACTTAGTCCATCAATACCTAAAATGAACCTATTTTCTTTATGCTTCTTCATAACATTTATAAGCTCATTTGTACGCATTACTTCTTCCACTCTTCTTTTAATAACGAGTATAAAATTGTATCATGAGCAACTCCATTTTGAATCATATGTTTTCGAAGTAATCCTTCTTCTTGAAACCCTGCTTTACTTAATAATTTTTGAGAAGCTTTATTTTCTACATATACAACAGCTGCAATTCTTATAAGTTGTAACGTTTCAAACCCGTAAGTTAAAATCGCCTGTAACGCTTCCGTTGCATACCCTTGTCCCCAATATGTATCATCTAGTTCATAACCAATTTCAGCTCGCTTATGATGCTTGTTTATTAAATGAAATCCGCACGTTCCGATTAATTGGCCCGTACCCTTCTTCTCAATTCCCCAGCGAAATACAGTTCCTTCTTCATAACGATTTTTAAACGTTTGAATAGTCGTTTTCGCTTGCTCAATATTTTCGAAAGAATCCATTCCAAAATAACGTATAACAGATTCTTTTGAAAAATAACGGAACATCATTTCTGCATCTAACAGTGTTAGTTCTCTTAATTGTAAACGTTCTGTTTCTAGTTTCGGAAACCCCATCTCTTTTTCTCCTTCTATTCTAATGAACTGCAAATTTCAATATAATTCCCATCTGGATCGGCAATGTATGCAATTGTTTGTCCCCACGGTTTCACAATTGGTTCAACTAAGATTTTAATACCTTGCTCTCTTAATTGTTCGATTGTTTCTTGTACATGATCAACAACGAATCCCAATTCAAAATGAGAAGATTGTAACTCACCTTCTGTAAGTGGTAGTCCTGTTAATTCTTTCACATCTTGCCTTGTGTTCATCGCTAAAATTGTAGAACCAGTATTAAATTCAATATATGTACCATGCTCTGCTTTTATAGGTAACTGTAAAATATCTTTATAAAATCTTAAACATTCTTCAAAATTTTCTACATATAAAATGATGTACTTCATTTTTAAATTCATTTTACATCCTCCTTTATATCCATCCCTAAAATTTCGACAAATGTCTCATAAAAACCTTGTTCCTTATAGCAACGAGCACAAAAAAATGAGGCCGATTTCTCGGCCCCCCAGCTTATTGGCATAAAACAGGAGATTTGGTTTGGACATAACCAGTTCGTACTCTTATTATATTTTATTTTTTCTGAATTTTGAATACTTTTAACACCCATTTATATTGAGAAAGTTTTTTTGCTTGCATAAAATTAATGAGTTTAAGAAATGCTACAAATGGAGGTGTATACATATGGAACCAATGCTATGTCCAAGCTGTAAAACGAACCGTACTCGCTTTAATATTCTTGAGCAACAAGTAAAACCAGTCAAGTTAAATCCACAAACTGGTCAAGTAGAAGAAGAATACACAAATGAAACGATGAATGCTTTTCATATGTCCTATCAAGGACCAACATATAGAGTCCAATGTGCTGTATGCGGACTTGTTGAAAACCCAGAACAATTTATTAAACCTGCGCAAAATCAGTCGTTTTCTTAAACATTTTTATTACCCCCTACAGATTTTTTGTAGGGGGTTTTCGATTTAATATGTTAATCAAAAATGTTTTTCTTCCTTATTATTAGTTACACCCCACACCTCTTTAGTCATCTTTTATTTTTTTGATCTTCGATATGAATCATTTTTTCTTCATTTATTATTTTGGGGTATGTGTGGTTCGTAACTATTAATTTTGTGCCTTTATATAGATTTTTATTATATAAAAAAGAGTGAACAAAAATACAATTATATAGAAACAAAAGAAGTTGATCCCGGTAATTCCCTTAAAACATCAACTTCTTTTTAACTCTACTTTTTATTATAATATTTCACTTTTTAATTTCTTAATTTTCCAAGTGAGTCTTATAAAGAAGTAAATCCACATACAACCTGTAAGACCCGTCATAGCTTTCGCCCAAATTGGCACTCTTGATTCCATCGGGCTTATAAATAGATTGTACATTGATGGTAATATAGCTGCTAACATAATAACAAAGAATACTAATAACTCATTTAGTTTTTGTATCCTCGTTTCCTTATCTGAATATATATCAGGCAACTCATTTTCCTCTTCTACTTCTTTACAAAAATAATTCCATTTCGCAAAACTTGTTACATGTTTCCATCCACACATTTCATATATTTCAATATACTCTTTTTGTTTTTCTTTTGAATCTTTATAATCCAATCTAAAATCCGCTTTATATATTACATCTTTCGGCTCGGTTTTCTTAAACGTATACATCACATTATACTTTTGTAACGCCCAGCCTTGTTGATGCATTTCCCTTAAAAAAGCCTCCTCTTTTTCTAAGCTCCATCCCGCAAAAAATTTAAATATTTTCTTTGTCTCCATCTTCCATTCACTCCCCTAACATACCATTTCCATTCCTTACAGATCTCTGCAACCTGTTATACTCTAGCTCTAACACTTCTCTACCCAGTGGTGTTAACTCGTAACACTTCTTTCTATCTGTAGAGGCAACTTCAACTATTAACATCTCTTTTAGTAACTTCGTCGTATTCCCGTATAAAGTTCCAGGACCGAGCTTTACTTCTCCATTTGTCATCTCTTCTACCATTTGCATAATTCCGTAACCATGCATCGGCTTCACAAGTGACAACAATATGTAATATGTCGCCTCAGTTAACGGAATATATTTTTTCGCTTTCGCATTCATTATAACTACCTCCGATACATCGTTATCTGATATATCGACTAACGATACATCGTATATCGATATTGTATAATCATATTCCAAAATATGCAAGGTAATTTAATAACTTAATATCTATTTCTTTAAATTAAAAAATCATATCAATTTTCTGAATAATTTGTTAAAATATAGAAATATCCGTTTATATTTTGAAAGGAATGATACATATGATAAATAAATTGAAAGAAAATATAGGATCAGTTTTTGTCGGTAAAGAAAATGTTATTGATTTATTACTTGTTTCTTTGCTTGCTGACGGACATGTACTGCTTGAGGATGTGCCTGGTACGGGGAAAACGTTACTTGCGAAAACACTTTCTAAAAGTATTGGTGGTAATTTTTCTCGTGTCCAATTTACACCTGATGTACTTCCGAGTGATGTAACAGGTATTGAATATTTCAATCCGAAAACGAGTGAATTCGAATTAAGACTTGGACCAGTTATGACCAATATTTTGCTTGCGGATGAAATTAACCGCGCTATGCCTAGAACACAGTCTAGTTTATTAGAATCGATGGAAGAACGACAAGTAACGCTTGAAAAACAATCTACTCCTCTTCCGAAACCGTTCTTTGTTATTGCGACGCAAAATCCAATTGAATCACAAGGAACGTTTCCTCTACCAGATGCACAGCTTGATCGTTTTTTAATGACAATTTCAATTGGTTATCCATCTCCAGAAGATGAACTACAAATGATGCGACGTTTTCGTAACGATGTACCACTAGAAAGTATCACATCTGTTATTTCTTTAGATGATATTTTAGAAGCACAGAAACGAGTAAAAGAAATTTTCGTATCAGAACCGTTAGAACATTACATTATTAAACTTGCTCACGCTACAAGAAATCATGATTACATCGCTAATGGTGTAAGCCCACGTGCCACATTAGCTTTAGTACGCGCAGTTCAAGCACTAGCCTTTTTACGCGACAGAGAATATTGCACGCCAGAAGATATACAATTTTTAGTTCCTTCTGTTTGGAATCATCGTATCGTCTTATCAATGGAAGGGGCATTACGCACGACAAAAAATGAAATTATACAAAGGATTTTAAAAGAAGTTGACGTACCAGTGGAGATTGAACAAACATGAATGGACAGCGTGTTGTAACTGTACCTTTATTTTTCCAACTTCATATTATTCAATTAAGTGTGCCAGGTGCTATACTATTCACATTTTTTATGCCACAACGAATCATTATGTTTTTCTTTTTCTTCTACTATTTATTTGCGATTTTTATTTATAAATATGTAGCTTACATAGAGAAGAAATTTGAAGTTATAAATGAGAAACAAACTACTCGGCTTTTTCCTAATGAATCTGGGCAATTTTTTATTCATTTAAAAAACGGAGCAAATATACCACTCGTTAACGGCGTTTGTTATTTCCATTTAAATCCGTCCCTACTACCACAAAAAGATCAAGGAATTGAACAAATATCAAAAACACTATTCTCTTTCCCGTTTTCACAACCTGCTCATTCGGCGCAAAAGTGGGATTTAACATTAACCGCAACGAAACGTGGTGTGTTTCAAATTGAACAGTTCGAATGTGTCTTGAAAGATCCTTTTCATCTTTTAACTGTACATTTGCCTATTTTTGATAAATTACGGACTGAAATTATTGTGTACCCTTCTCCTAAAGAAGTAGCAGGCTTACAAGAACTACAGCAACTTTTAACCGGATCTTATCGAACGAATTTTTCTTTTTACAATGATGAAACATCTATTATCGGTGTTAAACGATATGAACGTGAGTCTTTCCGCTCTATTCATTGGAAAGCATCTGCTAAAATGCAAGAATTACAGGCGAAGCAATATGAACCTGTAAAAAATTATAGTTGGACGATTTGTCTTTCATTAGCTGCTGATCGCGGGTTTGGTTGGAAAGATAATATAGAAGACCTTATTTCATTTGCAACATACATTTGTCAATACGCAACGAAGCATCAAATACCGTTTGAACTATTTATTAGTGTATTAGCTGAAGGTGGTCCTCTGCACTTACCATTAAACGAAGGGCAAACACATTACGGAATATCTTTAGAGGAATTAGCGCGTATTTCAGATGATAGTACTTTACTTCCGAAACAAGGATTTCTTCATTATGTAACGAGAAAAAGAGAACGATCGTCTACAATGATATACATTGGTTTACAGAGAAATGAACTCCCTCTTCTCTCTCAGCCTACGTTTCTCATTAATAACGAAGGGATGGTGGAAAAGCTTGAAAACTTGGCTTTATCACGTTAATGACTTTATTCTGCTGCTCCTCCTTTCGTTATTAACGGAAAGAGATGAACTCATCGGCATTGTTATATTTTTAGCAACAGGCTATATTGGAGTATTTCTTATCCATAAACTAATGAAGAAAAAAACAACAGGTTTTGTCATACTGTTAATGACTCAAATAATTGGTTGTTCTATCTTTCTCCCTTTCTCTCTGTTTGGCACAATTATGTTACCGCTTTTCTTCTTTATCGTACATGTAGTTGGACCCGGATATCCAGTTCAAAAGTCATTAGGTGGTATTGTATGGTTTAGTATTTCAGCCATATTTTATGCGCCCTTTCCACCTTTGTGGAAACTATTACTTTTAGTTTTACACATTATGATTACATTTTGGTTAACCGGGATAAACCGTAATCAACAGTTATTACGTTTCGCTTCTCTTATTACGATTGGAATAATTAGTGCTTTCCTTATTCCTATTTTCCCATACATTCGGCTTCTTTTTTCTTATGTCGTACAAGTAGTTGCTTTAGGATTTGGATACGCCATTAATCCGTTATTTTCGGCAGCTGAATCAAAAGAAACTGACGATTTTTGGTCGAATAAAGGGAATTTAAAAGATCCTCAAATTAAAGATGAATTTGGACATCGTGCTTTTGATCCAACACTTATAAATAGCATTACAATAATAGTCTGTACAACCATTGCTATTTACGTCGTTTGGAAAATAATAAAAAAACGAAAACAATTCAGTTTACCAAATATGCCTGCCTTCGAATCTACTATCATTACTGATAAAGAAGGAATGAGTTTAAAACATTTTAAACGAAACAAACCGCCACATAATGAAATTCGAAAAGAAATTTTTAAACTGGAGAGTAAATTAACTCCTCCTTTAAATAGAAAACGAGGAGAAACTGTTGAAGCATGGTTAGAAAGAATAAATAGTGAAGAAGATGTAAGTATTCAGAGTCATATTATTGTAAATGCTTATAATACAGTACGTTATTCAAATAGTGAGGATATGATGCTACTTCAGGAATTTAAGGAAGAGATTCATAAGCTTTATTTGTATCAGAAGAATTTGAAGAAAAGAAAGAAATAACATAACAAAAAAAGACTCCTATTTTCATAGGAGTCTTTTTATACTTCTACGTTACTTGTTAAATTGAAGCATTCTTCCCTGCTTCAATTTCTAACGACTCTTCATGCCACCAAAGTGTTTCTTCAGGGTCTTCTTTAGCGATTTGGTGTGCTTCTTTTTTCGTTTCTACTGTAGGATATGAGCCTTTTAGCGCACGTCCTGAAGTTGTAACGAATAATACACTAAATGCGACTAATCCAATAATACTTACACCTGCTAAATAAAATGCTGGTGCAAGCGGGTTACCAGTAGCATGAACTAAGTATGAACATACGAGCGGTGTTGTTCCACCGAATATTGATACAGAAATATTAAATGAGATCGAAAGTGCTCGATAACGTACATCAGTGAAAAATAGTGATGGTAATAATGAAGGTAGCGTTCCTTCATATACACTTAGGAAGAATCCTAAAATGAAAATACCTGCAAATATAGCAGCAATATGTCCGTTACCTATTAATATAAATGCTGGAATTGCAAATACAGTTAAACCAAGTAAACCAATTTGCACGACGCGTTTATTACCAATTTTATCACTTAATTTACCGAAATATAATGCCAGTGGAATCATAAGTGCCATCGTAATTGAAATAATTAATAAGCCAGTTGTTTCTTTGACTTTAAGTACTTGAGTTAGATAAGAAGGAATATACGAAAGAATCATATAATTCGTAATATTAAAGAAGGCGACAATTACTGTGCTTAATAAGAAGTCTTTTTTGTGATATTTTAATATATCCATAAATGAAAATTGTTCGTTGTCTTCAGATTCCTCTTGTGCTTTTTCCATCTCTTCAAAGATGGGAGATTCATCTAAATGACGGCGTAAATATAAACCGACCAAACCAATTGGTGCAGCTATTAAGAAAGGAATACGCCAGCCCCAGCTGAGCATTTGCTCATCTGTTAACAATAACGTCAAAATGGTAACAATTACCGATGCAGCAATGTAACCTGAGAGTGTTCCAATTTCAAGACCACTACCGAGTATACCACGCTTTTTATCTGGAGAAGATTCTGCGATATAAACCATTGCTCCTGAATATTCGCCGCCTGTAGAGAAGCCTTGAATCATTCGCGCAACTAAAAGTAGTATTGGTGCCCATACACCAATTTGTTCATAGGTTGGTAGTAATGCGATGAATAATGTAGAAAGTGCCATTAAAATAATAGTAGTACTTAACACGATTTTTCGGCCGTACTTATCTCCTATTCTACCAAAGAATACACCTCCGATTGGTCGAACGAGAAAGGCTGCTGCAAATGTACCGAATGTAAGTACAAGTTGCAATCCACTATTATCAACACCTGAGAAGAATAATTGACTTAAGATAACCGCTAAATACGCGTATAATCCGAAGTCAAACCACTCCATTGCATTCCCTATACCAGTAGCAACTACTGCTTTCCTGGCTTGTTTAGGATTGACAATATTAACGTCTTGAGGTTCAAAATTTAAATCATTATTTTGTTGCATATAATAAATCAGCTCCTTTTTTAATTTAACTTCTTTAAGCACACCTTCTCTTATTGAATAAAATTAATTCGAAGCACTTAAGGAAAATCAACGTCTCCTTGTCTGTTATTATTATTTCACATAATTAATTATTTGTCCAATTAAATGCTCTTTTTGTATAAATTTACACCCTATTGAACTTTTTATAAAATGAAGTTTAGGCTATATAATATATACCTTTACACTACAAATGAACCTTTCATTTATTTATATTTATAACGTTTCTATAATTGTTTCCTATAACTTAGAAACCAGTAACTTTTACTAAAGATTTGCATATATTTAAAAAGTGAACTCATTAGCTCGAATTCTGTTTTATTACATTCAACTATAATATTATTATAGTTTTAAAGGAGGCTATTTTATGTTGGAAATAATACTTTCACTTACTACTGTTTCTTTTCTCTTAATTATTTCTGGATTTTTCATTACCTTAAAACAATATAAAGAAATTAAAAATATAAAGACTATATTAACTACAAAAAAAGAAAATGAGAAAACTCCATCCGAAAACTCCATCCCTCTGCAATTAGACCTTAGCGTTCTCAATAATTTACTCGCTTCTGGAATAAATAAAGGTTCTAATACAAGTAAAGAAAATTGTGAGTCTGATAAAACTAAATGATTGTTATGCTTATAACAAGAAGAAAATATATCTCCTCTTTTATCTAATCTTATTAACAACTACCTCTGATTAAAAAGGAGACTGCTTATGTGTAAAAATTCAATTTCTATTATTATCCCCATACAACATAAAATAAAAAATTTACCTAAAATTTTGAAAGCATGTGAACAACTACAACCTTTTGAAATTATCCTTACTATTATCAGTAGTGTCGATGATTCTATTGATATTGCGCGATCTTACAATTGTGAAATTATTACACTAAAAGAGCCGATAGAATCTACTAATTGTTATGTAATTGGTGCAAAAAAAGCAAAGGGAGAGTACCTCTTATTTTTAGATGAAAATTACATTATTCACTCCCCCTCACTTATACAATTTCTTCAACCATTACTAAAACAATCGGCTGACGTCGTATTAAATAATTTAGATAATTTTTTCTATCAAAAACAACAGCCAAATATAGCAATGATTTGGCAGCAAGTTACGAATCATTTTTTTCATCGCCCAGATTTAAATGTTAACTCCTTATTATTTCCTCCCTATGCAATGACAAAAGAAGTACTTGAGGTAATTACTTCAGATAGTTTATCAAATCCAATATTGGCACAAATGAAAATTATTGAACATAAATTTCGGATTTGCGATCAATTAAACATTTCTATCCCTCAAGTTCCCTTTTTTCCTTCAACTCAACTCATTCATTATCATCTTGCAGCCATTGCAAATTGGATCAATCTAGTGCGAGATCAAAGGGGAAACTATACCGATAATAATCGAAAGCGGGATATTATTTTAGGGCTTCACAACGGGGAACAAAAATCCACTCCAAAAATAATTACAGGTAAAGAGTTTTATTCGAATACTTATGGAGATAAACAATTATCAGTTATCATCCCTGTTCAAAATGAAGAAAAAACGATAGAATCTGTCATTTTTGAGGTGCAGAAATTAAAACCTTTTGAAATTATCGTTATTGTTAATGGATCAACAGATAAAACAGAGGAATTGGCGAAGGATTGCGATGCAACAGTTATTAGTTACGAAGAAGCACTTGGAAATGATACGGGACGTGCTGTTGGTGCCTATTTTGCCAAAGGTGACATATTATTATTTATAGATGGAGATTTCTTAATTTCTAGTTGTGATTTATTACCATTTGTACAATCTATTCAAAATGGCACGGACTTAGCTTTAAATAAACTAGATTACTACTATATGTATCGTCTCCCCTATTCTATCGTCACCGCATGTAAATATGCTATTAACTTAGCATGTAATCGAAAAGATTTAGGTATGGGATCCACAATTGCTGTCCCTCATGCTTTTAGTCGAAAATGCATTCATACAATTGGGTTTAATTCACTTCTTTCACCAACCTTAAGTCAAGTTAAAACAATTTTAGCAGGCTTTCATGTGCAAAATGTCCATTCTGTCGACGTCGATAAAATGAATCGTGTTCGACCTGAAAAACACTTCTCTGAGCAAGGTTGCCTTTCATTAGCAACACAACAAATCATTGGTGATCATATAGAAGCAATTTCTTACTTGATCGAACAAAAAGAGTACTTTTAATTATACATCCTGCCTACTAAATAATATATTATCTCATTTTTAATATATGACAGAATAAAAAAGATGGTTTGTAACCATCTTTTTTATTTTTACATCAGCTCAAAAGAAAAGTAGAAGGCAGGCTTTTCATTTCTTATTTTCTTAAGAAGTTTGAAAAGAGAGGCTTGTTAATGAAGATTCAACACTTAAATCATCTTTTAGTGCAATTGAGAAACATGCAACTAATGGTAAAGTAATAACAATTGATCCACTAGGACTAATTACAATTGTAGGACTTGTCCCACATGTGCCCCCACAATCCACTTCTGCATCAATTCCACTACCAGGGGTAATTGTAATTTTAAGACACACATCTAAACAAACATTATTCGTAGTACATGCCATAACTCTCCCTCCTTTCTCTTAACAATATATGCAGTTTATCGAATTTAGACACGACTCTCCTACTAAATTTTATAAATTAGCTGCTATTTTCTTATCAGTTTTATATATGTTTAATTTATTATTAAACTAGATAAATTAATTAATAAATTCAGATCATCTTTTACTGAAATAGAAATACATGCGGTAAATGGTATTACATTAAAATCAGATGAAAATTCATAATTGCACCTTAGAGATATTTCTGCCCCAACATTTGGATAGACCTTAATTTCTAAATACATATTAAAACACCTTTTATTGATGTAAGAAAAGGTATTCCCTCCTTACTTGCATCTGATATTAAGTTATATAGAACTTATCGTTACTTCTTTATTTATTTTTTACTTGATATACTTAAAATAAGTTAAAATAAAAAAGTAAAAACCTCTTCATGTATTTTAAGAAGTTTTTACTTTTCACTTACACCTGAACCAAAATGGTCACTTTTTTAAATTTTGTTTTCATTCCAATACTCAACTTATACTCTATCCGTTGCTATTCTACGCTTATTAGTAAAGTATCTTCCAAATTAAAATAAATCTTTAAAATCCCTATTCTTTAGTAAATATGAAAGCCCTTCTACATGATCACCGGTAATTCTCAATACAGCTGGTGGATGTCCTACTGTTGCAAAGTGCTCATTTGGACGAATACGATTTGGTTTCATTACATCTACAAAATGGACACATTCAACTTTATATCCTGCTAATATTGCCTTTACTTGCGCAACACACGCTGTATGAAGAGTATCCCAGCCAATTCCCTCTAAACATTTTCGACTAATAGCGTGGGGAACAGCAATTGTGGATCCCACACCTAAATCTTTACGATTACAAGCAATATTCAACATATATTTATATAAACTTACAATATATAGAGGAAATCTAAGATTTAAATTTAAATCATTTAAAACCATATCAACACCATCCGCAACAGCCTGCGTTAACGGATGAAGATCTTTTGCTGGAATAGCAAAATCAGCATCAATAAAGAGAAGTATATCCCCTGTGGCTTCTTGTGCACCAATTGCCCGTCCTACATCATGCCCTAATGCTTCTTGATAAACAATTACGGTTGCTCCTAATTGTTTTGCAATTACTTCTGTCCGATCTGTTGACCCATTAATGACAACAATTATTTCTTTCGGTTCAACTTTTCTTGCCTCAAGAATAACTTCTTTAATCGTCGCTTCTTCATTTTGTGCCGGTATAATAATTGATAACTGTTTCCCATTATAAATCGATGAATTCATACCCCATCCTTTATGAAAACTTGAATAATTCTTTTGTTTTTTTAGTTGCTCTATAATTTCTCTTTTTCTTCCTCCATCTGTATAGTTACCTCTATCATCTTTTCGTTGTAACCAACTTTCCAAAGCTTTTACATTCTCTTTAATCTCACATACTTCTAATTTAGTTAATTCATTTTTATAGAAAGAGGTTTTGTTTGCGGGTATATTATTCAAGGAGGTGTTAGTGATAGCTGACGAGGATTGTAGTCGCCACCCTTTCTCAATAAGAGTTACTTGGGACAGAATAGGGTTCTGCAAGATATCATATCCAATGTCTTCAATTGCTTTTTTAGTAATAACATATGGCATAGATAACATCGAATCATATTTTAAATCCATACGCCCCAATACATCGTTTACTATTTTTCTATACACCATAGCAATGCTTGGCCATTCTACTCTCATCTTTTCAAAACATACAGAGTCTATGTTATTCAAGATTACATCCTGTTCCTTTTTTAGTAGTGGTTCTATAAATCGTTCTAATTCTACCGAAAAAATAACATCTTCTCCATTTAAAAATAAAATTACATCTCCATTAGCGATTTTCGCCCCATAAACTGGTGCTTTCCATTTATTTTTCTCTTCAATAACAACAACGTTACTCTCAACAAATGTAGGTATGGATTGTATCGCACTCATTCTATCATCAGCTACAATGATAATTTCTAATGGTTTTATATGGTGCACTTTGTTTAAAATTTGATTCAATTTCGATTTTTCTTCTCCTAAAACTATAACGACTGACAGTGCCACTTCTTTTTGTTCTTTTTTTACAGTCTGATTAGGCTTTACTTTTTTTATATATTCAATTGTTTCACTCTTACCTACCGCTGCATGCCCTGCTTTTTTATCGAAATATAAGTCTATTACAATTTGATTTACTTCTGTATCTTTATCCAGTTGTTCTAATTCAGAAATGAATGGTATTAAATGATTTTGCACATCAAATTCACACGCGAAATTTTGCAAAAAATAAATATTCGGTACATATTTAATGTGATTAAAAAATTTCACAACATTAATTCTTTCGCCAAATTTCTCCTCAACTTCTTCTCTTGATAAACCTGGATAAGACAAATCAAAAACTAGATTTATTGGTACAGGTATCCATTTTAATAAATTTGTTTGAGGATTATTAATTAAAACTGTGGAGCCCTTAACGAATCCAGCTAAAATTAAAGACATAAACCCTCCCCCGGAACTGCCATAAAACAACACATTTTTCGAATCAATTTTTAACTTTGTAAATAATATTTCTAAAATATTTGCTATATCTTGTAAGTAAAATCTATCTAACTCCCCTTGTCCCCAACCTAAAGATAATTTTCCAAGATATAATGTAGGATCATTATAATATATAACAGTATCTTCAAACTCTTCCATCCAAGAATGTCTATGAAAAATAGGTGGACCGATTGGCTGTTCTTGAAATCCACCTGCTCCGGATCCAAAAACAATAGTGTTAGAAGCACCCGGCTTAATACGAATTAAAAATTCATACGTTACTTTACCCCAATCAACCTTGAGTATAAATGGTTCTGTAGTTTGAAAATCCATTTGCCATAATTCTTCATATGAAATGTTAATTTTTTTGTACTGGTCTAACAGTTTAATCACCCTTTCCATCTATTTCAAGGTGTTCTATTAAGTAAGAGAGAGCTTCAACGTGATCACCAATTATTCTTAATACCGCTGGAGGATGTCCATTATGACTTACATTCTCCATTAAACGAATTCTATTCGGTTTTACAACATCAACGTAATGTACACATTCTACTCTATACCCTTGTAATATAGCTTTTACTTGTGCAAGACTAGGGCATAGTAAACTTTCCCAGCCTATTGCATCTAAACATGATCTACTCATAGCATGTGGAATTGCTACTAATGAGCCATTACTTAATTCTGGACGATTATATGCTAAATTAAGCATATACTTTACGACGTCTACAACATAAAACGGAGGATGTAACATCGGATTCAAATCATTTAATGCTATGTCTACACCAGCTGAAACTGCTTTTGTAAAGTGATGCAAATTACTTCCTGAAACACTAAAATCACCATCAATAAATAAAAGGATATCTCCTGTAGCTTCAAGCGCTCCAATAGCACGTCCAACATTATGACCAAGTCGTTCGTTATATTCAATAATAGTAGCACCAAGTCTTTTAGCAATATTGGCCGTTTGATCTGTCGAACCATTTACAACGACAATTATTTCTAGCGGTTCTATTTTTCTTGCCTCAAGTATTACTTGTTCTATAGTCTCTTCTTCATTTTGCACTGGTATAATGACAGATAGTTGTTTCCCGTCATAAATTGAAGAATGCATTCCCCAACCTCGATGATACGAAGGATACTGCTTGCTTTCACCTAATCTTTGAATAATATCTCTTCTTTTTCCTGCATCAGTAAACCCTACTCTTTTTCCCTTTTTCTCTATCCATTTAGAAATACCGATTAAATATTTTCCCACTTTCTCCCTTTCATTTTCTGACAATTCTTTTTTAACTAAATAACCTTCCTCTTCTAACGTTTCATCTCTAGATAACGTTTTTATTGCATATTGATCGTTAATCCGCCAGCCTTGATTAACTATGTTCATATGAGCTAGAACGATATCTTTTATATAATCAAAGCCGATATTTACCACTACTTCTTTCGTAAGTGCATATGGTAATGAAAGTATTGAATTGCTTTTTAAATCTGGTCGACTTAAAATTTCATTTAACATTTTTCTCCAAACAATATCCGTATTTGGACATTTACCAACTTCTATAAATTTATCTATTTTGTTTAATACTACATCAGCCTGATTTGTAACAACTGGCTCAATAAAATTCTTCATTTCATTTGAAGATAATAAAAAATTACTATCTACAAATAACAATACATCTCCTTTAGCTGCCTTTACAGAAGCTTCATACCCATCATAATACGTACTATATTTATCCCTCAAAACAATATGGCATTTATGTTTCTTTGCTATTTCATACAAATTACTTCTATCGTTAGGAACGAAAATTATAATTTCAAGAGGATTTAGCTTCCATATAGATTGAATTGATTCTTCTAATATTTGTGCTCTTTCACTATACAAAATAATAACCGTTAACGATTTCATTACACGCCCCCTTTGCACATCATGTGACATAAAGTGAAACTTTAATCAGTGGGGGTTTTCTTCATCCCCCACTGATTATTAGTTGAACCAATCGGACTTTTATGGGCAGCCCGACCCCCATCTAACTTCTTTGCTTTCGCTAAATTTTGAGGTGGGGGTCTTACTGCCTATTAAAGTGGGATAAAATATTAAGTATTACCATTTCCTATGAATTTGCTACTTTATTAACATATTCAAAAGTGAATTATACTGTGTAAAAACAACCGTCTATTTTTGAAAATATAAGTTCTGCACTTACCTCCTTCCTCTTATCATTGTTTGTTACAACTCTCACCATTTAAAAACAAAAAAAGTCCTAATTTCTTTAGGACTCTATTAAACAAATTTATCAATATTATTAATTTTATATACTACCTTTTTCCATGTTATACCGCGATCTGTTGTAGTAAATATTTCTTTTTTATTACACGCCCAACCTTTACGCCGATTAAAAAAATGCAAACAAAATACATTTTTTAACAATGGATTACTTGATACTTTTATCCATTTTGATCCTTTTTTTATTATTTGATATACACTTCCATTTTCACTATTTATAACCCAGCCATAATAGGAACTAAAAAAAGAAACAGCCACTTTACTAGTATTTATTGTTTTATTTGAAATATGCCACGAATTCCCCTTATCAAATGAGTAATTCATTAAAAATTTATCATCATTCATTTTAGTTGGTATTACTAATAGGTTATTTTTGTAGATTGCTTTATAAGCCATAGCAGTCCCAGTATTAATCCCTTCAAGACTTGGAATATCTTTTATAGCTTGCCAACTTTCCCCACCATTTATTGTTTTAAATACCGTTGATGTTTCATAATGTTTTTGTAATGAAATAAATCCGACTAAATCGTTTATAAATGTTATCCCTGAAATACTATCACTAATACTTATATTTTTTATTACTTTCCAAGCTTTCCCTTTCGTTTTCAAATAGTATAAATTATGTTCAAATTTATTTGATGCAAGCTTTCTAGATAATACAATCCATATACTATCCATATTCGTAGCATGCAATTGCACTTGAACATCAGTCGATTTCTCCCAATCTTCTTCAACCGGTAAAATAAACTCACTCCATCTTTCCCCTCTATTAACTGTATAAAATATAGCTGGCAATAGATCGTCATTCGTTTTTGTTAAACCATATGCCCAAGAGCTTCGAGCGTTTATTGGATATGCAAATAATACAATTGAATTTAGAGGATTAACAACATCCCATTCTACTCCTCCGTTTCGAGTATATAAGATGGCTTGCTTTTTATTTGCATATTGAATACCAGCCCAACCATATTTATCCGTTCTCATTTGTAAAGAAGTAAATTGAATATCATTATTTTCCAATATACCACCTCATTCTTATTATTTATATATTCGTATGCTATTATTTTCAAAACGTTCTATCACTCGTTGTTAGTACCACTCGTTTTATCTACTATCTTTATATTTACTTTCTCTTTTCTTCAACAGTAAAATATCATTCAATCATGTATCAAATATAATGAAATCCCTTCTATTTTTTTCGTTATCATTTACCAACAACTGTATTTTACAAAATTCAACTATAAAAAATGCACCCCAATTGTAAAACTATTTTTAACAATTAGAGTGCACTTTATATAAAATTTAGCTTTTAACTTTTAAGCACTTACTACAGCAGCAACTTTATCCATACAAGAAATAAATTGAGTAATAAATGCATCAATTTCTTCTTTTTTAATTATATATGGAGGAAGTAAACGGATGATATTCCCTTGTGTAACATCAACTAACATCCCTTTCTCCATTAGCTCTACCTGTAATTTCTTTACATTTTCGTTCGTATCATTCAAACTAATTCCAAACATCATACCAGCATGGCGTACTTCCTGAATATAATAAGAATTTTCTTTCTGAATTTCTTGCAATTTATCATTTAGATAGTGTGACGTTTCATACGCTTCTTGCATTAAACCATCGTCAATCAATGTGTTTAATACCGTTAACCCTAAAGCGGTTCCCATTGAAGAATGAGCAAACGTTGTGCCGTGATCTCCTGGTGCAAATACATCACATAACTTTTCACCTACAATAATTCCGCCAAGCGGTATCCCGCCTCCTGCTCCCTTACCAATTTGAATAATATCCGGAGTAATATTGAAATTTTGATAAGCAAATAGTTTACCAGTTCTCCCCATACCACTTTGAACTTCATCAACGATAAGAATAACATTATATTTATCACATAAGTTTTGAACACCATGTAAATATTCACTTGATAAAGGGTATATCCCCCCGCTTCCTAATACAGGCTCTAGCATAATCGCAATTGGATTTTCTTTAACGATTGTTTCTTCTAATTGCTCTATATTCTCACGCTCTACTTCATATACCGGAATCGATGTTTTAGGAAAATTTTGATATACACTTTCTTGTCTCGTAAAATGAAGTGCTCCTAACGTACGCCCATGGAAACTATTCTTCAGCACTACGATTCCTTCACGTTCCTCTCCCGTATTAGCTCTATATTTATCAATTAATTTTAATGTCGTTTCTGTCGCTTCCGTACCAGAGTTTGTAAAAAAGACCTTTCCGTTTTTTAAAGAGCAGTCAACTAATTTCTTTGCATACTCAATCGCAACTGGATTTAAAAAATGAAATGGAAGATGCAACGATTTCGTAACTTGTTCCATTGTCATTTGCACGATTTTCGGGTGATTGTATCCTAATACATTCACTCCGACACCAGAAAATAAATCTACATATTCTTTACCATCCACATCATATAGTTTGCAACCTTCTCCTCTTTCTATCGCAACCTTCGTACGACAATACGTAGACATCATATATTCTTTATCTAATTGAAACCAATCCGACATTTTAAATTCCTCCTAGTTATTTTCCCTGTTTATTTATGTTCATTCTCTATAAAGTCATGTATAAATTCATTTTTCAGATTAAAATTTTAATAGTAATTTTCTTCACGATATTCATTTTTCCATAATTTCTTCTATTTCAACAGGTCCACTACATGTGCATTTTTTTCATCTAGCGGTCTGTTACCATTTTGGACTTTGCGTGTCATACATAATCAAGGCTATGAAATCATATTTAGTAACAATGGACAAAAAAGATTTGGAGGCTATATAGATGGATGAAAACTATGATAAACAGGGGCAATCTTTACTAGGGAATGACTTTAATGAAAATAGAGAACGTAATGAACAAGCTATACTTCACTCACAAACAGTTGGTTCACGTGGACCTATTCTAAAGCAAGATAGTGTACTTCACGAGACGCTACAAGAATTTATTCACGAAAAAATTTTAGAAAGACCTGTTCATGTAAAAGGATTTGGTGCGTTCGGTTATTTTCAAACGATCTATCCAATGTCTGAACATACTAAACTACGTTTTTTACAAAATTCTAATGCGAGAGTTCCTGTTATGGTGCGATTTTCATTAGCCGTTAGTACGAAAGGAACACCTGACACTTCTAGAAATGTACGCGGTTTTTCTACAAAGTTTTATACAGAAGAAGGCATTTTCGATCTTTTATGTAATCACATCCCTGTCTTTTCCGTTCGTGATCCGATGCGTTTCCCTGAAACGATTCAAGCGTTGTTACCTTCACCTATAAATAACTTAATAGACCCTAATAGATTTTGGAGCTTTGTCGCTAGAGCGCCTGAATCCATTCATTTCGTTGTTCATTTATATTCTGATGCTGGTACGGCCAAAAGTCTTCGCCACATCCCAGGACATAGTGTTAATACATATGTATGGAGAAATGCAGAAGGTAATCGAAAGTATGTAAAGTATCATTGGTACCCCTTTGAAGGTGTACAATACATTACTAGTGAGGAAGCGAATAAACTGGCTGCTGAAAACCCTGATTATAGCGGAAAAGATTTATATGATGCAATTGCAAATGGTAAACCAGTAGAATACGGTTTATATGTCCAGCTCATGGATCCGAAAGATGAAGCACATCTTTCTTATGACCCTTTAGATGATACAAAAGTATGGGATGAAAAGAAGTATCCTCTTATACCAGTAGGCAAAATGGTATTAAATAAAAATCCTGAAAATTATATGGAGCAAGTAGAAAAAGTCGCCTTCTCCCCTTCTAATTTACTAGACGGTGCAGAACTATCAGATGATAAAATGCTGCAAGGGCGTGCTAACATTTACAGTGATTCTCAAAGAAGAAGAATTGGTTCCGAATTTCGCAAATTGGCGATTAACAAACAGCAAAATTGGACGCCTGCTAATCAAATAACGAGCGGTGACGGAAGATACGTTGAAGGTAAACTTGAAAGAACTTCTATTACGAAACAGGATGACTTTACGCAGCCTAGTGAATTTTATGCGAAGTTAAAACCGATAGAAAAAGAACATCTTGCTAAAAACTTAGCTAGTGATTTCAAAGTTATATCCCATGATATTAGGAAGATAGTTTTGGGGTATTTCAATCAAGTATCAACTGATTTGAAAACAAGCATTGAGACAAAAATGAAAGAGCATTAAGAAGATTAAAACATGCTTTACGAATGAGAATTCAAATCTATATTAATTATTTTCTTGTCAAAATCCAATGAAGTTATTTAATTTAAAAATATAAAGCCAATATATCCCTGTTCTATAATTAGAACAGGGATATATTGAAGTAGTTTAATGTTTAACATTAAATACTTTATTTAGCTAAAAAATGCAATAAGTAGCCTTTCAAAACAAACTATTTTACTTGTACCGTATAATTCCCTGTTCCACCACCATACTTATATACACTTAAGTAATATTTCCCTGGCTTTGCATTATAATTTCCAAGCAATTTGTTTCCATCACGTTTTGTTGCATAAGCTACATAATTATTTAGATCTGATTCAGAATATAATACCCAGTTCAGTCCAAGATTTTGTTCGTTCGTAACAGAAATCTGTAAATCTTTTTGATCCTTTACATCAATAACAAATTTATCCCCCTGATCTTGATCGCTCAAGGTTCCTTTTAACAAAATATTCAAGGATAGTGGATTTGCTGTTTCAAATGAATTATTTGGTTCTTTTTCTACAGCCGTACCTTCTTCTGTATTCACTCCGCTAAACACAACATCATATTCATATTGTCCAGCATTATTTACACGGTAATTTACAAAATAAGCAGTCAATGTTTTATATCCAGTCCACTCTTTTCCTGAAAGGCGTTTCAACATATCATTTGTTGCTTCATTCATCACTTTCCAGTCCTCAACTTCTCCTTTAGCCGCACTTCCTGTATATGTCCCCTGTAGTGTAAATGTATTAAAGAATTGTGATTTATTCTTTGTTACTTTCACATCTTTTAATTTCGCTTCATTCGTAATATCTGAAGTAACGTCCGAAAGCGATTTTGGATCATGCTGAGTTAAATACTCATCTGATACTTGTGGAATTGTATACTTATCGCGATTATCAATAAGCATTTGCATATAAGATTGATATTCTTCATTTAACTTATTATCTTTGCTTAATGTAACACGGTATGCATCGTAACTTGAAACATCATTTGCGCGAATTAAATCATGTACTTTATCGAACATTTCTGGGCGTTTATTATACATATATGATTGCAGTGCAAACGAATAATTATAAAAATCCCACGTTCCATATTTCGCATTTAATGTTTGTGATGCTGTATAACGTTTTGCAGGATCATTAGATAACCCACCAATTATACTTTTTCGCGGTACTACACTATCTAATCGCGTTGCACCTGCAAAGAACTCTGCATTCCCTTCTTCAAACCATGTTAAACGTTCATTTTGATACATTTCTCCTTGTCCCCATAATCCCTGAACTTCGTACCTTCCTTGTAAGTAGTGCGTAAATTCATGGCGGAACAATTCTTCCAAACTATAAATACTTTGCTCTGGTGTACGTTCATATGTAAAGAAAGTCCCTGTCCCTTCAATATAAATCCCACCATTATTCGTTTCATATCCGTACAGTTGACGATTAAATTGATACTCATCTGGGCTATTATAAATAACCATCGTTAACACATCATCAGCATGTTCACTTTCAAGTGGTTTATCGCTACCAACTGTACGATAAAATTGAGAACGCACTTCTTTTGCCGCCCAGTATAGACGTTTAATTTTCTCTTCGCTAACTTTATCCCCAGCTTTAAAGACAATTGCTCCATCATCAAACGTATACGTTTTCGGTAAATATTTCTCTTTACCCTCTTCTCGAATTTGATCTAAATTTACAGTTTTTCCGTTCGCATCTATTCCTCCATAATTTGTAGTAATTTGTTCTGCCGCAACAAAGTATTGCTCTCCTAAATATGGATAAATTCGCATTGTATCTGTAACAACTTGTTGTCCTTTTGTCGGCGTGCTATGAAGCTTGCCCAATCGGCCAGCATAGTAAATTCCGTTATTTATTAACCATCCATTTTTATCTGATACAGTACCAATAAGTGCGAAACGACTTACTTCATTAATAAAGTTATCGATATTTCGATACCACATCGTATCTTTCGGCTCTTTTCCAGTCGTGTACATATCCGTCTGAATATCAAAGTCAATTCCCTTCATCAACTCATATATAGCGTCTCCTTTTGTTCGGTCTTCAATGAAAGTTGCAAGATTATCGTTATATTGTTTAAAAATTTCACCTGCATATAAAACCGTTTCAACATCTGCTGATGCATTTCCGATTAATTTTCCATATGATGCAATTACTTTATTTTGTTCTGATGTACCAAGTTTGAAATTTGGATTTTTTGCAATTGTTTTTAAAGCTGGTAAACATTTATCATGGTAGCTACGCTCATTTAGTTTGCTTAATTCATCATGGTAAAAACCTAAATAAAATGCTGCACGTAGAGCTTCTACTAATGTTTCAATCCCTTTTGAATCATCTTTCGTATAAGCTTGTCCTTGTTCTGCTAGTTTATTAATAATCGCTTGCATTCGGTTATCATCTTGATAGAATTTAAGACTATCACTATTAAACTGAAATAATTCCGGAATTTGATACCATTTAATTGTCACAAGAAGATCAGTTAATTGTTTGTTATTTAATTGATTTAACTCAGCCATCGAATACTTTTTTTCTTCAGCTAACGGTTTAATATTATCGGTTGGTGCTAGTGGACGCTGCGATAAATCCGCTAATTTTAACCGTTTTGTAAAAGATGCATTTTCTTGTACTTTTGAAGGGTGCGCCAATTCATCAACAGATTTCTGTATTCCTACCGGCTCCATTTGTAATACATTCTTCACATTTTTCTCTTTTGTCTCTGCTTGAATTTGCAAACCATTACATGTTATTGTCACTAGTCCAACACCAAGAATCCACTTAGAAATTTTCGAATATTTAACCATACCATTGCCCCCTAGTGTTTTAAAAGAAAATTCTGAATTCCAAAACCAAAAAACACTTATTTGTATGTATTTACAGTTCCGCTATAAATACAACTATGATCAATAATGCAATAGTAGCTTGTTTTATACTATTACGAGTACAGATTCCTTACATACAATCTCCCTTCCTTACATTTAGTACAAGCAAAAACTGTGCCAATCATATTAATCATATTTCTTATGAATAGCCAACATTCTTTTATAAATACTGTAGAATAAAATATACATAGGTGGTTCGGCAATGTATAAATCATTTGACACAAAATCTAATGTTTATGAAGAACAAATTCATTGAATGTTATAAGTTCATTAGCCAGTAAATAATTTTCAACTAACAACATCCCCAATTTTTAAATCTCTCAAAAAAGGTAAACAAACATATTCCATAAAGCTAATATGTTCGTTTACCTTTTTCTATTTCAAATCAACAGCAAAATATCGTTGAATAAAAATAGTATTAATAAGTATTTTGTTATTCATTTCTCTTTTTTAGATAATCTTTTTCACATTGTAACGGTTTGAATTTCACTTTTTTCCCTTTCTTCTTTTTCGTTTTTATAACGAGCCATTCCCCTTTTTCAACGTCTAGTTTAAGGCGTTTCATTACATTAATATTATCTTTTTCTTTATAAAGTAAAAATGCTTCTTGCGCCCTCACAAATAAGCTGGGCTGCTCGCTAAATCCACCACTATCATAAATTTTAGTTAGCGAATTATAATAAGAATCATTTTCCTTTCCACCATACATCAAATGGGCAGCCTCCAGATCTCTTTTACTTACTTCCCAAAAACTGTGTGCATCAATATTTAAATCAAACGTAGATTTAATGTCCCTCATAATGTTTTTCACATACTTCTCATCTCGAATTTTCCTTTTTTCAAGACAATCAGAAGATAACCTTGGTGCATCTGATTGGGAATGTACAACGTGTTGTATCGATACACACAAAATAAATACGCTTAAAATGTAAAATATTTTTTTCATATTTACATATCACCTCAAATGATTTATATACTATATCATTTGAGTCTTACAATATTCTTATGCTAACAATGTGAAAGGCCCTATAAATTGGACTTTTATAGAGCCTTTCATATTAACATTGCTTTATTAAATTTACCGGTGAAGCCATTACCTTACTATTTTTCACATCATATAGTCCTATAGGCGTTACCCGTATAAAAGGCAAGTGCGTCGCAGAAAAGAATAAAATGGTAAATGCCGGATCGTCATACCTGTAGCCACGCTCTTGCAATAATTTCACCAACTGTTTCTCTTCCTGTATTAATTCACTCATTTTTAAATTAGACATAATCCCGAGCAATGGTAATGCGATTTCGTGTAATACTTCATTCTTTTCAGCTATTACCATTCCCCCGCCAAGCTCTTTTACTCTATGAAAAGCTGTAAGCATATCTTCTTTATTCTTCCCAATAAGAATGATGTCGCCGGTACCAGAATAAGAGCTAGCAAGACCACCTAGTTCTTTCGCAAACCCCTTTACAACTGTATTCACTCGCCACGTACCGTCACGAGCAATCATCATAAGAAAACACTCATCATGATCTAGAGAAAGTTCATCACAGTTTAAATCAATTTCACTCGTGTATGGTTTAGTTATAACGTTATTCAATAAATGTATACCCATGTTATGAGAAAAAATCATATCCTCTTTTTCTATGGACCAGTTTAATAATAATGGAGTTACTTTGAATTTACTCCAGTCTATTTGTAATGATTCATTTTTGTTTATTCCGTCACGCTTCACCCATTTCCCTTTTGCAATTACGCTTATTGGAACCGGTTTTTCTTTACTTTCTAAAATATTAATATTAGCAATTCTACCTGTCGCAATTGAACCATGTAGATGTTCCATATTATAATAACGAGCGATATTATAACTTGCCATATGATAAGCATCTATTATTGGCACTCCTTGTTTTATCGCGGTAGCTATCATTACGTTTGTCATTCCATTTTCATAAAACGAAGGATGTGAGCCGTCTGTAGTAAGAATAAATCTATCAAACTGCTTTACTCCTAGTTCCAACAATTCTTTTAGTAACACTTCTAAATCTGGGCGGATTGAAGAATTTCTTAGGGAAACCGTGTAACCTTGCATAAGACGAGTGAAAACTTCCTGCCCTGTCATCGCTTCATGATCACAATCTGTACCTAACAGTTTTAACTTCGCTAAAGTCGTTTCAGATGCTCCTGGAAAATGCCCTTCTACTTTTTTATGTAATCGTTTCGTTTCCTGCACCCAATGTAACATTTCATCATCGCCATGTAATAACTTTGGCCACGCTGTTAGCTCGCCACCTTGAAGAACTGCTTTATGCTTAAGCCACTCTATTATTTCTTCACGATTAAATAAAGATTCCCCGTTTTGCAATTCAGTTTGTCCATCAAAACGACACCACCAATACATACTTGCTGGAATCTTTTCAAATTCATCTAATAAACGAAATGCTTCTTCACGTTGTAATGTGAAAAATAAAGTTAAATTATCATTAATAAAAGTCGTCGTCCCAAACTGCATCGCATAATTTGCTAACGTTTCTGGATTATATAATTGATATGGATGTGCATGCGGTTCTATGTAACTTGGAACTATATACTTTCCATCACAATCAATGACTTCACATTTATGTAGTTGCGCTGGCAGTTTTTCTCCTACATAAATAATGCGATCATCATAGATCCAAATATTTGCTTGCATCCACTCGCGCATATAGGAATTTAAATAAGTTGCATTCTTAAATAAAATGTGCGGACTTCTTTTGCCATCTATTATTTCAACATGTTCTCTTAATTGCTTGTTACTCCACCTGAAATCCTTTTGTTCCACTGTATTCAACTCCAATGCTATATTATTTAAGATGAAAAATAATTAATTAAATAAACTATTTTTCATACAAGCCCACTAAATACGTACCCCTATTATATTTAATAATCATAAAAATAACAATTTTCAGAATCAACATCGTTTTTATTGTTCACTACTTCTCCTTTTGAACATAAACATTTCTGTGCAGTTGTTTTACTGAAATCTTCGAAAGAATAACGACTATTTCGTAAAGTAAAAAACGTGTCACCTTAATACGATGGCACGTTTTTTACTTTGCATTTCAAATTATGATTAGTTCATACTATTTCGGAGCTGATTTATAAAGGCATGGGCTGCATTTGAAAAAACTTGATTCTTTTTCCAAATAATATTTAAGTTCGCTTCTAATTTAGGTTGTAATGGTTTAAAGCAAAGTTTACTATTTCCTGACGTGTTAATTATCTTATCTATACATAATGCATATCCAATACCTTCTTCAACCATAAGTGCTGCATTATAAAGCAAATTATAGGTTGCGACGATGTTTAAATTATCTATACTTTGTCCAAACCATCCTGTTAATTCATTACTAACAGTAGATTGTCGTGAAATGAATAATGGTTTATCTATTAGATCCACTGGGCTAATAACTTGTTTATCCGATAAAGGACTATCTTTACACATTAATACACCCCAAGTGTCTTTAGCTGGCAATTGTGCATATTCATATTTTTGTTTATCAGTTGGCTCTATAACGACACCAAAATCTAATAATCCACTATCTAATTTACTCTTAATGTCATCAGCATTTCCGCTGTACAAATGAAATCGAATATTTGGATAGTCTTTTATTAATACTTTTAATGTTTTCGCAATAAGATGCATCGCTTCAGTTTCACCGGCACCAATGTAAACTTCCCCGCTTATCATTTCTTTTGAATCTTTTAAGTTCGCTTCCGTTTTATCTGCTAAATCAACAATCTCCTTCGCCTTTTTAAATAAGTATTTCCCCTCTTCTGTTAATGAGATTTTCCTATTTCCTCTTATAAATAAATTTGTTCCTAATTCCATTTCTAAATCTTTCAGTTGCCTTGATAATGTTGGCTGTGACAAATGTAATTGTTTTGCAGCTGCTGAAATACTTTCTTCATTTGCTACAGCAATAAAATAGCGTAACACTCGAATTTCCACGATAGTCTCCTTTTACATATAGCTAATAAGCATATGAATGTATTTAATATAGGTATTTGATATTGGAATCGTATCATTTTATGATTGTATTGAAAAGATTAGCGTTTTAGAGGGGAGTATAACAATGGATATGAAAGATTTTATAAATTTTTGTAAGGCCGGCAAGCCTATTTCAGGCGAGGATAAAGAATTACATGATCTACTAGTTCAATGTAGCTATGAAGCCCAGAAGATAACAATGAAATTAAATACATCTTATCATTCTAAAGAAGAGATTGTAGCGATATTTAGTGAATTAACAGGTAACAACATTGATCCATCTTTTATGTGTTTTCCACCGTTTCATACAGACTTCGGTAAAAATATTACAATTGGAAAAAACGTATTTTTTAACACTGGATGTTCTTTTCAAGATAGAGGCGGAATTCATATAGGAGACAATTGTATGATCGGTATGAATGTTACAATTGCCACACTTAATCACGGGCTAACTTTAGAAACAAGAAATACAACATACGCTTCCCCTGTTACAATTGGTGAAAATGTATGGATTGGTTCTAGCGCAACAATACTTCCTGGTGTTTCAATTGGGAACAATTCAATTGTTGCTGCAGGTTCAGTTGTTACAAAAGATGTACCTGCAAACACCGTCGTTGCAGGGGTGCCGGCAAAAGGTGTGAAAGTCATTCATAGCAATTAAAAATATTCTAGATTTTTGAAATGCAAACAAGCTACTTTGATTGAAATTTGCTTTACTGCTTATATATTTATTTTATCGCTCTTGTTAAGAATTTTATTTCTCCTTGTGAGAAGAGAATGTACCTATATATTTTTCTATACCGCAATAAAAAGACTTATAGAATGATTCTATAAGTCTTTTACTATAAGGAATTAACCTATACCCATCGATTAACAAATTCAAAAACCAAAAGGTTCGCGATGAATAAATTTCTAATAAATCACTATTCTCTCTAATCGTCAAAAAATTAACAATAGTTGAGTAATTCCTTTTACTGCCTCGTAGCCAAAATATATTCCAAACAGAATTAAAACAATGCCTGCTACTATAGAAATCCATTTCATTACTATATGATTAATAAATCTTCTACCAAAATGAATAGATGTAGCCATAAATATATCCCAAAGCATAATCCCAGCAAAAATGGCTGCACTATACCATAAAGCTTGTTCTTTTCCAATAGTATTCATGGCACTAGTTAGAACTGATCCATATATCCCTATCCAAAAAATAATATTTAATGGATTAGAAATTGCGATAGCAAACCCCGATAGAAAAGATTTTAAAGGATGTTCTTTTTCACCTGATGAAATATATTGAACTTGTTTAGTAGCTTCTTTCATACTTTCATAACCCAAATAAATCATCGTTACAAAACCAAAAATCCAAATGCAAAGTTGAGCAACTGGGGTTGTTAAATAAGTCGAAATACCAAAGTAAATTAAAAACATCATTACAACATCTGCTGACATTGCCCCGACTCCCACTAACCATGCACTCAAAAAACCATTTTTTATTCCTTTATTTATTTGAGCAACATTAATCGGACCGACTGGTGCAGACAATGAAATCCCTAATAATATATAACTGAATATCATGCTAATCATTTTTCTTCAACCCCGTAATAGGACATCTCATTACACTTTCTTCATTTGTTTCTGGTAACATATATTGTTTCCATTCAAAGGTTTCTTTTATTCCGTAATCCCCTATATCTGGATGCATTGGAATATCATCATATGCTAACAAACGTTTTCTAATCACTTTCCGCACTTGTTTCCCTTGTTTTGTATCACCTGTAATATCATCCAAAGTACCTCGAGGTTGTAACGTAATTTCAAGGCCGGTTCCTGTATATCTACTTTTTCTCTCAGAATATATTGGAGCCCTACAAACGACAAATATAGGTTCACCACCAAAACAAAATTCCCATTTAGCGTTATAAGGATCTATTGGTATTTCTGCATTCCATGGCTCCGGATCATTTCTCATTAAAAATTGTAATACATTCCAAAATTGTTTTTTGTATTCTTCAGCCAGTAATTGTTTATTAGATGGTTTAAAAAATATTACTAAAGTAGTTCTCTTTGCAATTTGTTGATATGTTTTAATATATTCATAAATCCCATCTCTTAGTTTGAACAATTCATTTTCATCATAAGCCGATTCGGAAAATATATATCTAGACCAACCATGTTTCTCAGAATCCACTGCAAAATAACACGGAAATGGTTTAGATTGATCTAAAATGCTATCGTGAAAATTATTGAAAGATACAGTTTTCCACTCATCTAAAATCCCTTTATTTTGTTCTTCAATTATTCTCTTTTGATCGTATAAATACATTTTTGTAGTTGGCATTACTAAAAGCCCCCCTAATATATTTATGATTTTTTCTCATATAGTAAAATATTATTCTCAACAATATTTAAAATTTCATTTATACTTTTTGTAGGTATTTCAATTGTTATCTCAGGTATACCGGGAGATAATAAAAATTTATTATAGTTATAAATTTTCCGATCTATAATAAGTGTGATTTCATCTGAATAGCCAAATGGAGATACGCATCCTGGAACACAAGAAGTTTTTTCTATTAACTCCTCGGCTGAACAAATAGAAATCCTTTTTCCAACCAACTCTTTCATAAGTTTTGAATCTAATTTTTCTCCTTCAACAGTTACAAATATGTAATAGTTATTTGATTTATCTTTTAAAAATAAACTTTTACTGGGTACACCTTCTAATTTAAACCTTTCTCTAATTTTTCTATCTGTTTCATAATCTAATATTGGTTCATGTGTATATTGTTTATACGATATAGCCGCTTCTTCTAACAGTTCTACTACTTGTTTATACATATTTATCCTCCCTTTGATTTCATTACACAATTTGAAAATATAGCCTTTTCTATTGCTGTTCCCGCTCCCTATTCTTTTTCACAATATATTCAATTATAGTTTAAAACACAATTTAAATTGCAATAAAATACATTTTTGTAATAAAAATGGAATTAAAATATAAAACCTATATTAATCATTAATTTCATAATAGTCAATCATTTAGACACAAATCATAATTATCTATTTTTGTATACTTAATTCTATTTGTTATTAATTCATACATATTGTTTCTTTTGAAAAAGGACTTGTATATGTGTTCTATTTTTCATCTTCCAAAAATGTTTTGTTTTATCCTTCGGAAATGCGTCAACATTAATACGCTTTAAGATATTAATTCATAAGATAAAAGTACATTATTATGTAAATTAAGGGAATACATTCGAATATTTTTCAACAAAAATCAGAATTTACTTATTATTAACTCCAAAATCTAGAACTACTTACCTTTGTGTGTTCCAATATTTTAAAAATGTAAAAGTCACTATAAATAAGAAATATCAAATAAATATAATAGATTTATAGTAAAATAAAAAAATTTAAATACATCATTACTTTTCTTGTAACAGCACGTAAAAACCCCGAATCATGGGAAGTAAATTGCTCATGATTCGGGGTTTTTTAAGACTATATTTTAATAATAATTAAATCGCATACAAGTCCTTATATACCTCTATAGTAGAACTCTTTTCATCTATTATTTCTTAAATTCAATTTGCATCATTTTATTAAACTGTGTAAGAATATCAACCGGACCTAAAGAGTTAACATTGACAGCAAATGTATGCTTGCCTCCAATTACTCCACCAGCAAAAGTCATATACCCAGGAATTGCTCCTCCGTGACCCCAAACTGAAACACCGTTTGGAAGTTTCGTCTCATATATCCCAAGGCCATATCCATCACCAAGATCTTTTCCTTCTATTGGAACTGTAGTAAGCATTTCTTTTAGCTCGCGTTCTTTCAATAACTTACCACCGAGCAAAGATGAAAAGAACTTATTTAAATCGTCTGCATCTGAAATCATATCTCCCGCTGAATTAGCTAAACTCGGATTATAATACGTCATGTCTTTCAATTCACTTGTTTCGTCAATTTTCATATACCCTCGAGCATGATTCTTTCCTGGGATGACTGGTGAATTACCTGGTAAAAACGTATTTGCCAAATCCAAAGGTTCAATAATTCGTTTTTCAATTTCTTCCGCATAACTATTACCAGTTATTTTTTCAATAAGCATTCCTAGTATTACGTATCCTGTGTTTGAATACGACCAACCTTTACCTGGCGAAAAATCTGGGGGTAGAGCAAGTCCTATCTTTACTATTTCTTCTGCTGTATACGTTTTTTTCGAATTCATAATGTCAGCGTCTTTTGACTTTAAATAATCAGCTATACCACTCGTATGATTCAAAAGTTGACGTATCGTAATTTGATTGCCATCATAACCATTTCCTTGAATGAGGCCGGGCAGCCACTTTTCAATCGAATCGTCAAGCTGCACACGATTTTCTCCTACTAATTGAAGAACAGTCGTAGCAGTAAAAGTTTTCGTCACACTACCAATCCGAAAGCGATAGTCCGATTTCATCGATTTCTTTGTACTTAAATCCGCGACGCCAGCATTATAACTACTAATTTTTCCGTTATTATACGTCTTAGCTAGTACCCCGGGTGCTCCAATTTGGATGGTTTCCTGCATGACTCGTTTCCACCCATTCCGATTCTTTTGATCATGTGCTTGTGACGAATTAGAAATATTTTGAGTAGATTCTGCTTCCACAGTAAAACCTGGTGTGAATAAAGTAGTACCCGCTAATAAAACTGCCAAACTTGCTAACTTAATGGAATAACATTTTTTCATAAGGCTTTCTCTCCTCTATGCATATCGTATTGATTCAAGCTATACTTTCATCCTATATGATAAACCTCTCTTTTTTCTTATCCATTCCTTACGAAATACTTACGTTCAAAATTTAATGACCCAATGGAAAAAGCAATGTATGAAAATAAAAAAGAACGTGTTTTCAATTTATGAAAACACGTTCTCTTACATACTTAAAACCCTATATCAACTTTTTAGTTCATTCACTTTTACCATCCTGCACTAGCGTTCATGCCATTTCCGATAATAGTAAATAGTAATGGCCACAGCACTGGTGCTAACGTAAGAAATAGATTAAGCAGTATAAGTATTCTATATCTTCCAAGGATATTATGATTTTTACGATTAACAAATACTACAAAAACTAATAATATTATGGTCGTTACAAGTCAACTACACCCACTGAGATGAAACGTTTCAGTGGGGGCTTGAGTTAGAACGCTAGGTCTTTTCGTCTATCGCTAGACAGTTGACGCTCTAGCATTCATGCCACCTTATGGTAACACCCCAAGTATGTTTTTGGTTGGTACTGGCAACGAACGATTGTTTTCCCACTTGCACCACCCTTTCGAAAAAGAGCAGTTCTTCCTTATGGAAGAAGCCACCACTCAGATCAATCTGGCGTGTACTACAAGCCCCGACAAGTCGAGTACACATGGATGGTTGACGCACCCACTAAGCTATGCGCGAAGCAACAGCCTTACGTTTTTGTACTTCTAATAGAATCGACGTTTTCACTTTGAGGTTGTCATCCAATTCTACAACTTTTGATTTTTTCAATGTATTCAATGCACCATTAATATCAGCGTGAATATATTTCCCTAATTTACTTTGGTACAGACCGCGCGTGATTCGTTTACCACTAAAGCGATAATGCGTCCTATCATCTTTAGACCAAGCTGGAACCGGATCTTTATCAAGAAAACTAGCTTTTGAAGTATAGCTCTCTTCTTGTTTTAAAAATCGTATACCTTCTTTTATACATTTATTCTCAATTGCCGCAATCAGTTTATGAAATGGGATTTGAACAAACTTTTGATTATTCTTTTTCCCCATATCAGATTTTTGTTTCCAACCAGCGTTATACCCTACGACAACCGTATCTATGCCAAATGCTTTCACTTTTTTGAACAACAAGCCTACCGTTTGTGAAATGTAACCATTTATTTGTCGTTCCCGTTTATGCCAAAGTGCAGCCATTTTGTTCGTTACAACTCGTTTAGAAAGTCCATTTTCTACATTTTTCAGTTGTAGATTACGTATTATTTTGTTGAAGTACTGGTTAATGGATTTTAGTTTCTTTCCATCAATTAAAAATGTATCACCTGTATTTGTTACGCAACTTACTAATCTATCTACACCTAAATCGCAACTCAAAGCGTTACTAGTAGTCGTGGATGGTTTCTTCATTTGAGAAACGTGCATTTCATATGTGTAATGCACCTCAAAGAACCGACCTTTTTGCTTCGGTACAATCTCAATATAGGAGATTTTTTTATTTCTTAAGTTTTTAGGCATACGTATTTGAATGGAACCGAATTTTTTTCTGAATGCAACATTCATCGGAATCATCCAATACCCATTATCATCCACTTTTGGAACTTGATAGATTTCAATAATTCGTTTGTCAGTTGAACCAGAATAATTCGGAAACTTAGGACGACCTGTGAAGGTTTCTGGTTTTTTCTTCCACTGTTCCCATGCTTTAAAAAAGCTTTTCACTTCTGTAAATAAGGCTCTACGAATCGCTTGAACAGAGTTTGATTGAATGCCCGAGTAATTCAAATCGGCTTGCATGGTAGTATCCACTTCTTTTACAGTAGCTATTTTATTATGGTTCAAGTAACTTTGTTTTATGGTGTACAATCCAACATTTCGCAATGCTTTTGAACTATGTGACATGCGCTGAAGTAAACGAAATTCTTTTGCCGTGAGGCACGCTCGTCCGATATTCTGTTTTTGAGTGAATCGTTGTATATTTTCTCTTTTCTTTTGTTTACGTAATACTTTCACTGCTTTCTTTCTAGCCATTGTTTTCACCACCTTTCTTAGAGAGTTCATTAAAATTATTTTTTTGACAAATTACTATTTGGAACGAAACGGAACAAAATGTGAATATGGTCTTCATCGCAATTCCTATTGGCTCAAGTAACAAAATGATTATTATTATCCAATTTCGTTGCCTTACGATCTATTCCCTCCTTATCTAAGGACAGATTGTACCGTAAGACAAAAAGAAACAAATACTCGCCTGCAAAAAATTATTATGAAAGAAACAAAAGAGTTCAGCCTACCTTCTGACAACAATTCATCTCCACCTGAATTGTTGGGCTTCACCCGTAACACAAATCAGATGGAGTCTTCTTGCCGAAAAAGATAAAAAAAGATACCCATAGCAATCGCTTAGGGTATCTTTTTCACCAAATTATTTTACTAAATCTCCATTATAAGCTTTTATATTAAGTGGAGCAGTTAAAAACTGTGCTGCTTTACTAACGAAAGATGTAAAGTGTTCACTCGTATTATGACTCGCAACTGCCTTTTCATCTTTCCATACTTCTACCATCGTATATACATTTTCATTTTCTGTATCTTTATATAAGTCATAAGATACATTTCCACTTTCTTCTCTTGAACTATGAATCAGCGGACGAATTTCTTCTAAAAATGATTGTTGTTTTGCTGGATCTACTTGAAATATTGCGTGAATAATAATCATGGTGTTTCCCCTCTCATATCTCACTTATTTCTGTATTTATAAAATTACTTCCACTCAGCAACTTTTTCAACTGGGAGACGTACTGATTGGTAACCACTGTCAGCAGCTTTTCCGATTGAAATTAACATAACTGGTACGTAACGTTCTTTATCTAATCCGAATACTTCTGCGATTTGGTCTTTTTCAAATCCGCCAATTGGACAAGTGTCATAACCGTGCGCACGAGCTGCTAGCATAAATTGCATTGCTACAAGTCCACCGTCAATTAAAACAGTATCTTTCATTACTTCTGGTGTAACCATTGAGAAGTAACCTGAAAGTTTTTTCATTTGATCTTCTTTTACTTCAGCTGGCATTAAACCACGCTCTACTGCTGTACCGTAAATTTCTTCTGCGTTATCAAAGTTGTTTAAATCACCAAATAAAGCGATCATTGCTGAAGATGTTTCTACTTGAGATTGATTGAATTTCGCAAGTGGTGCAAGTGTCGCTTTCGCTTCGTCACTTTCAATCACTAAAAATCTCCATGGTTGCATGTTTACAGAAGATGGTGCAAGTGTTGCTTCTGTAAGAATTTCTGTCATTTCTTCTTTGCTAATTTTCACTGAAGGATCGTACTTACGAATTGAACGGCGTCCTGTTAAAATTTCGTTAAAATTATTTGTTTTTACTGAGTTAGTCATAGTTGAATTCTCCCTTTTTTATAGTTCTTTTATATTTTCTTGAATGTGATTTAACATAGTTAAAAGATTATCGCGCTGTTCTTCACTTAACCCTTTAAATGCTGAAGCTGCAAAACGTTCTTTTTCCTCTTGAAACGCCTGAATTTTATTTCGTCCCTCCTCAGTTAGAGAAACCAATGTAATTCTATTATCATCTGGATTTTTACGTCTTGTAATCATTTCATTTGCCTCAAGCTGCTTTAAATGCCTCGTTATCGCAGCATTATCAATATTCACTTCTTGTTGAAGTGCTTTTTGGCTAATTTCACCTACTTCATATAATTGAAGTATAAGCTCTAATCGAGACTGGCTCATACCCGTACACCCTTCAAACTTCGAACTTACTTCTTTATTTAGAAAGTGTAATTTATATAAAATAATCGCTTCTTTTGAGCATGAACTTGTCAAACTATCCCTCCTTTACATGCAAAACAAAAAACGTTTGATGCATCAATAGTTGATATGTCAATTAATATAATCTATATTGATTTAGAATGCAAGCATTTTGTTTTCATTTATATTTTTCCAAATTAAGGCGCTTTGTCGCGTTACAAATAATGTTAATTGCACTATAATAGTACTAATTTAAATGACTGGAGAGTGATTGTAATGCGGCAATACACAAATAGAAATGAGGAATTAAAACTGGAAAATGAAATGAGGATATTCACATATGACAACAATAAATATAGGGATTGTCGCGCACGTAGACGCTGGCAAGACGAGTTTGACTGAGCGTATTCTTTATGAAACGAATGTGATTAAAGAAATTGGCCGAGTAGATAGTGGTAATACGCAAACTGACTCAATGGAATTAGAAAGACAACGTGGAATTACGATTAAAGCATCTGTCGTCTCTTTCTGTATCAATGACTTAAAAGTAAATGTCATTGATACACCTGGACACGCTGATTTTATAGCTGAAGTGGAGCGATCATTCCGTGTTCTAGACGGTGCAATTTTAGTTATTTCTGCCGTTGAAGGTGTGCAAGCGCAAACAAAAATTTTAATGCGAACATTACAGAAACTAAACATACCGACTATTTTATTCGTTAATAAAATTGATCGTAGTGGCGCAAATACTGAAAAAGTTATGAAACAAATAAAAGAGGTTCTTTCAAATGAAGCATTCCCTTTCTACTCTGTAGAAAACGAAGGAACGAAAGAAGCCCGAATCATTGAATACAAATCATATGACAATTGTATAGAACTGTTAGCACTATATAATGAATCATTACTTGAGTCATATGTAAATAATGAAATCGTATCGGGCACACTATTAAGAGAGGAACTCATTACACAGATAGCGCAAGCAAATGTGTTCTCTATCTTTTTCGGTTCAGCCATGACAGGTACAGGTGTAACTGAACTGCTCGAAAATATTTCAGACTTAATTCCCGCTAATAAGTCGGCAGAAAATGAAGTATTATCCGGTGTTGTTTTTAAAATTGAACGTGAACCTTCCGGGGAAAAGATTGCATATGTAAGAGTTTTTTCTGGTCGTTTACACGTTAGAAAATATGTTCATATACTGCGTGATGACGCTCTAGCACATAAAGAAAAGATTAAGAAAATATGTATGTTTCATAACGGAAATGCAGTTCAAGCTTCAATCGTTCCTAGCGGAGAATTTGGCAAAGTGTGGGGACTTAGTGATATTAAAATTGGTGATATTATCGGTGAACGGACTGATTATATAAAAGATATTCACTTTGCCGAACCACAAATGGAAGCTGCTATTGAAGCATTACCAAAAGAACGTATTCATGATCTATACGCTGCACTTATGGAGCTATGTGAAGAAGATCCGCTCATTAAAGTGTGGAAAGATGATATTCATAATGAACTATATATTCGCCTTTTCGGTGAAGTTCAAAAAGAAGTAATTGAAACAACTCTTTATGAGAAATATAATTTGCAAGTTACTTTCTCAAATACGCGTGTCGTATGTATTGAGAAACCCATTGGCATAGGGAAAAGTGTTGAAGTAATGGGCGGAAAAGCGAATCCATTTTACGCAACAATTGGTTTTAAAATCGAACGTGGTGAACTTAATTCTGGCGTAACATATAAGTTAGGTGTTGAACTGGGATCACTTCCATTAGCATTTCATAAAGCAATTGAAGATACTGTATTTCAAACGTTAAAACAAGGTTTATACGGATGGGAAGTTACGGACATTATCGTCACGTTAACACATACAGGTTATGCTAGTCCTGTTACAACAGCAAGTGATTTTAGAAACTTAACACCACTCGTACTAATGGATGCTTTAAAGCAAGCTGAAACATGTGTATATGAACCAGTAAACGAGTTTGAATTGAATGTACCGGAGTACGCAATTAGTACCGCGATGTATAAATTAGTTGCTATTCCAGCAACTTTTAGCGAACCTATATTACACAATGATTCTTACCAGTTAACAGGCTCATTACCTGTTGCGAAAACAGAGCATTTTAAGCGAATACTCCATTCATTCACTGAAGGAGAAGGAATATTTACAATGAAGCCATCTGGTTACAAAGAACTGAAGGCTCCCTTCCCTACTCGAAAACGTGTTGATTATAATCCGCTGAATCGTAAGGATTATTTACTTCATGTGCTTAAGGCTTATTAAGTAAAAAAGAGGTGCAAATTGCACCTCTTTTTGCATGTATTGATAAGTTAGTTTGTCCTAACAACTTCTTTAAGCTTTTCTATTATTTTTGCTGTTGCTTCGATTGAATTCTCGGTTTCATATTCTCCAACATTTACAGAATGATTTGCATTTTTGACAACTTCAATTTGTAAATTCGTTTTATGTAACCGATCGATTTGATCTGCATTATATTGGTGATCTTTATCTCCAATTACTAATAGCCCTTCGTGACGACTATGTAAAATCGACTCAAAAATGGAATCAAAAGTTAGTAAAGGTGTAAGTAGTATCATTTTTGACTGTAAAAAATCTTCTCTCTTCATTAAATCATTTGCAATCGGAATGGTTCCGAGTGACTTCCCTAAAAATATCGTATGATTGTATTGCTCACCTTTTAATACTTCCTTCATTACAGGATTAATATCGTCCATCATTATTTTTGTTACTTCTTCCATCAGTTTATTCATTACTTGTTCGTCATAAGAATAATGAATATGTACTACATCTATTTTATTTTCAAGCATAAGCATCGTTGCATAATAGAATAATGGTTTATCATAATTGTAACCGGAACCTGAAAACATAAAACAGATTGTATTAGAACCTTTTTCGATATGTGTGTAACGAATGACTTTGTCGTCTATATGTATTTCCTTTTTAGTTCCCTTCACCGTTTCCCCCTCCAAACACGTTTACTTTTGTAAAACGATATGTTCTGTATGAACTGATACATCCTTTACTTTATCTTTTATAAACGCTGGCTGTAAGTTATATGTATCTAATTCTTCTATCGGTACCCACTTAAACATATATGTTCTACCCTCTTCATTCAGAATATATTGATCCGCCCCATTTGCAGGTAATTGTTTCAGCTCTACTTCATAGTAAAAACTAATTTCATGAAACTTTCGCTCAGAAAGGGTGAAGAAATTTTCTACTGACCATATTAATCTCTTCACTTTAATAGGAACACCCACTTCTTCCGCAAGCTCTCGTTTTAATGCATCTTCACTATTTTCTAGCATTTTCACTCGTCCGCCCGGTACATACCAAAAATCTTCACCGTCACCTTGCAAAATGAGTATTTTATTATCCTGTTTGCAAATTGCTCCGACTCGGTAATTAAAACATGTTTCCTCTACTTTAAACGTAAGATCCACAATAACCCCCTCCAATGTATCATTACAAAACTATTATTTATGCGCAGTACAAATAAGATTACTAAATTTTTCTATTCCATTCAATAATTTTTTAACTTTTCAAAAACAATACGCATCATTTGTCATCACAAGTATAAATACATATGTCACAATCACTGCACACACTAAAGAAGCATTATGGGGGACGAATGGAAACATTGTCAATATACAAAACTGAAAAATCAAATAATTTTTAAGGCATCATTATAAAAGATAAAGTAAAACTTCAATAAATGGAGTTTTTATCTTTCCCCTGTTGTTTTTAAATATTGTTAAGACATTATTAAAAAAGACGCAAGGTCAACTTATGTGCTAATTAATTCTTTTTCTAGAAAAAGCGTCTTTTATTGCAATTGTTAATACATTTAGGAATAATAAAATAGCCATAACTACCGTTAATACGTTAAATTGCTTTGTTTTATAAGGAGCGAACCATTCCGTAAAGAACTCTGCATTAACGAGACGCTCCCCAACTCCTCCTTCCTTGAAGTTCGGTATTCACGAATTCATATCAAGGATGATAAAAATTAGTTGCATAACGAAAAATGCTCCAAGAGTTTTCAGCCAATTTCGTATTCGAATAGGACGCCCTTTTTTTGATGTCATTTAAATGATCCTTCTTTTAGAACTTGCTATTAAAGAGCCTTGTTCTGATAGATACGAATAGATAATATCCATGAAACCCCATAGCACCCCACTGCTATGACAGCAAATATAAGAAATAATTTCAAATCTGAAATCTCTTTTAAAAAGGTCAGTACGCCATTAGCATATTTATTTAATAAATATGGAGTATTTCGCATTAAATATATAACTCCAATAGATAAAAATATAAAAACTGGTACAAGTGTTTTCACTTTAAATGCAACAAAAAATGGGATGTAAAATGCAGTAATCAGCATGACTGCCAAGAAGCCTAGGATGTAACTTTCTAAGGAAAGTTGAAATTCCACGCTGTCTAAAATGAAATATTTTCCAACCAAACAAAAGGGGATGATTACTATTGTAAAAAATAAGGTTCCAACGTATTTTGAACTTATAATTTCCTTCCTAGTATACGGTAATGAGTTTACTAAAATATTAGCATTATCTTTATCATCAGATTGATAAGTGTTAATTACAAAAACGGCACTACAAATGATTATGACATATGCTACATCCATGCCGGCCCACAAATAGGTAACTAGAAATAAGAGATAAGCAGGTAAAAAAGTTTTTTGTAAAATCAAATCCTTTTTAATTAAATTAAGCATCTTGACTCCCCCTTTTTCATGAAATACATAATATCCTCTAAACTTGGTTTTTCAATCACCACTTCTTTATTAAATAAAGTTTCGATTGAATTTACATTTTCAATCAATCCCTCGAAACCTGTATTTGCTTTACATACAGATATAAATTCACGCTCAGTATCAAAATCTAACATATCTAGTGGTCCTTTGACCAAAATATAATCTTCTGCAATGGCATAAATATCTTTTGTAAAAATATGCTTCCCATTTTGAATAAATGTAATATAATCAGCAATGCGGTCTAAATCCGTTGTAATATGAGATGAGAAAAAGATAGTTTTCTCACCATCCTGCATAATATTTTGTAAAACATCCAATAATTCTCTTCTAAATACCGGGTCGAGTCCGGAAGTAGGCTCATCCATAATAATTAGTTCAGCATGATGTGAAAGGGCAATTGCAAGAGAGGCTTTCATTTTCATTCCTTTGGAGAATGTTTTCATTTTTTTATTTAATGGTAATTCGAACAGATCTTTATAATATGTAAATTGGTTAAAATCCCATTTTTTATAAGCAGGCGCAATAATTTTAGTAATTTCCTTTAATGTGAGTTCATCATAAAACACATTATCGTCATAAACGAAACCAATTCTTTCTTTAATTCGCTTCGCATCAGTCGAATAGTTCATGCCAAATAAGGAGACATTTCCACTATCCGGGTTCATTAGATTCATAATCATTTTAATCGTTGTAGATTTACCTGATCCATTTCCCCCAATAAAACCCGTAACAAATCCTTTTTTTACTTCCATCGAAAAATTTTTAATTTGAAATCCTTTAAAAGATTTACTGACATTTTGAAGTTCTATTACGTTTTCCAAGAGTTTTCCTCCTCGTATAAAATTGTAAGCATTTCTTTTAGATCATTTAAAGAAACATCCATTTGTTTAGCATTTTGAATCGCTTCACACAACTTTTCTTCAACTGTCTTTAATTTTTTTTCTTTCATAGTTTCAATGTTTTGTTCTGCTACAAAGGACCCCCTTCCGACAATCGAATAAATAAAACCATCTTTTTCCAGTTCTTCATATGCTCTTTTCGTTGTAATAATACTTACTCTTAAATCTTTTGCTAACTGACGCATTGAAGGAAGAGCATCTCCTTGCTTTAAATCACCTAGTAAAATAAGTTTTTTTATTTGGACACCAATTTGTTCATAAATAGGTTCCTTTGAAGTGTTCGTAATAACGATTTGCATGCAAATACCTCTTTTTAAAAATATTGTATATATACTTTATATACAATATATACTATCGTACATTGTAAATCAACAGAAAATTTCCAAAATATAGTCACAAACACAATCTAATAATACATGTAATTCATACAACTTATTTATACGGGGCTTCCTCGTATTTGCTCGATTTTGAGGTGGAGGTCTTACTGCTATCTAATGCGGTATAAAGACTACGTTGTGTTTTACGGAGAAATTGGCACAGCTGGTAGTGTGAAAGCAAAAGAGTTTGAAACAGAAGAACAATCTGAGGAAGTTGATATCAAGTTAGACTGGGATGAAGATGACAAAGAAGGATTAAAAAAGATGTTTCCTAAGTTATGGGACATGTACGGGGAAGAACCGATAGACTGGTAGATTAGTTGATTGTCAAAAACGCCTTGTTTCTTTCGTAACAAGGCGTTTTTCATGATACTATATTTAAATTTTTATCTTCCCACTTTCCCACCACTTCATAAACGTTTCTAACGAAGGAGCAACCCAAGTTCTACTATCATTTTCATGATTCCATACATATATATCATCTCTTTGCACGATTCCATTCAAAATGGAATAACCAAACAAATCACCATTTCCGCCATCAGCAATAAATAATAAACAGTCAAAAGGCATATATAAACCCTTGAAATCAACTATATTTCTCATATTCATATTTTCAGTTTTAATTTTTGAAGTAGACCATATAAAATCCCCGTATTCACCTTCTACACCGTTTGTTTCCTGTAATAATTGATATAAATCATTCGGTAATTCCACCTGCAAATTTTTGTGAACTTCAGCGAGTTCATCCTTTTTAGCTGGATTATTGAAACTTAAGTTTTGTGAGATACTGTGAATTGTGTTTTTCCACATAGCTTTTTATCCTTCCATCGCTTATGTTCAATCAATTACATACAAAAAGGATTCCCTAAATTGATTGATACCACTTTTCTAGCAACTCTTTCTCCCTCTCTCCTGAAATACCTGCTTTTAATTCCCATTCATCCACACTCTTTATCCACTCATACACATCTGTAACTGTATGTTCTAACCTTCTAAAAGTAAGTCCTTCTTTAACAGCACTTTCAATACTAATAGAAAAACCACCTTTCCACGGCTTCGTCTCACCTTCTAATGAAAATGTTTCAGGAAGCCATAGTGGCATCTCTGTCCAAGGCTGCACCTTATATTCATTCAAAAACGATTCATCTACCCAAACGAATGCAGCATCACTATTCGTAACCTTTTTACAAGTATTTAATAGCTCTTCCATCGTCAATTCATAACTTGGACCTGTTACATTGAATGTACCTGCTTTATTGTTTTCTGCCATGTTTATTCCCCAGTTTGCCACGTCTTTTATATCAACTATCTGCACTGGACGGTCTTTTCTTCCTGGAACTAACACTTCTCCTCCCTTTGCTACACGCCCAATCCAGTATGGAAGCCGATCTGTATAATCAAACATCCCTGAAAGAAGTCCTGCTCTTACGTGTAAAACACGCCCTGGCCAATACTTCTCTGCTTCTTTTTCACACAATACTTTCAGCGCACCGTAATACTCATAAGGAGAAACTTCACCATTCTCCACAGTCTTTATTTGATCACCCGTTGGTTCGGGTTGTAATATATAATCTTCTTTTATATGAGGCGGAATCCAATCTTTATATACGGAAAGACTTGAAATAAATATATAATGCTTTATATTATCCCGTAAGGCTTCTCCAACATTTCTAATGTGATGCGGAGAAAATCCACACGTATCTACGACAACGTCCCATTTTCGATTTTCTAAACTTGAAACATCATCATTTCTGTCACCAATTAACTGCTCTACTTCAGGAAAAATTTCTTTATTCGTTCCGCGATTAAACAATGTAACTTCATGCCCTCTTTTTAAAGCCTCTTCTACAAAAGCTCTTCCTAAAAATCGTGTACCACCTAGAATTAGAATCTTCATTGTTCTCCCCCATTCGTGATTGAAAATCCTTTCTTTTGTTAAACGATTTTTTGCTCATAAAAGTTACGGGGTTAGTCTAACTTTTTCTACAAGTTCAACATATGTAATTTCCATTTCATATATAATTAAAATATCGGATATTTGATTAATCACTTATACATGTAAGTAGGTGAAAAATATAAATAGAAACATAGTTTATCATTCAACATTATGTATGTATTGCCTTACATCGCTTGTATATATAATCTTACTGAACATAGAAAATGGTCGTAATTACTTAGGGTTTACGATGGTTATTCCGCTTTTAGCTGCTATTTTATATCAGAAATTATATAAGAAACAAAAAATAGTCCATACATTTGGAATTTCACGTCCAAAAATAAGAACTTTGATTTTCTCCATTTTATTCCCAATACTTCTAGGGCTATGTCTGCATTTCTATTTTTATATTTATAATATAAAATTCTTATTTAATTATTGTAATGAATTAGGATTTCTCCTACTCATTGGTCTTACAATTGCTGCTTTGTCTGCATTTTTAGAAGAAATCATATGGCGTGGAAATTTCCATTACCATTTACGAAAAAAATATTCATTAAAACAAACAGCAATCATTACTGCATCGCTTTGGTCTTTATGGCATTTGCCAGTATCAATCTTTTATAAAAACTATGAATTATGGTTTGTAGGAATATTAAGCTATCTCTCGTTTTTATTTATATTATCTATAATTTTGACGTATACAAGAGAGTATAGCCATTCTGTGATAACACCTGCAATTTTACATGGCATGTTCAATGTATTTTATTTAACAGATGGAGTAGAAACAAAATGGGATATTAGCCTAATGGAATTAATTAAATTTATCTTGCTGGTAATTGTGTTTGGCATGATATACCTAATACATCGAAAAATTAAAAGTACCTAAACAAATTATAAAGTACTTCAACACCTATTCAATAATCGTATAGGTGTTGAAGTTTTCTAATCTTAGTTGCTCAACTTAGTTAATACAACACTTTTTTCTATTATGAAGAACAAAACAAGTTTAACTAAACCTTTCATTCTTGTTTTTATAAAAATAACCATATTAATCTTTGAAATAAGGAAATACGGACTCTTTAATTAACTTCCATCTATCCCCTGCATTCGGTATGACTTCAGAAGCGATCGCCACCACGAGCTCCTTCTCTGGTACGCAGCAAATCACATTCCCACCATCGCCCATTGCACAGTATGAAAAGATTCCATCCTCTTCTCGTAACCACCATAAGTAACCGTATTGATTTTGGTTCATTGTTGTCGATTCTTTTATCCATGATTTTGATAGTATTTGTTTTCCATTATGAATACCTTCATTCAAATACAGCTGTCCAAACTTAGCCATATCTTTAACCGTTAACGTTAGTCCCCAACCGCCTGTCGAAATACCATTTGGATCATGAACCCATCCCTTTACATCTTTTCCAAATAAGTCATCAAATCCAAATGCTTTCATATTGTAGTTTGGAATTTCTCTCATGCCGAGTGGCTGAAATAAGTATTCATTCGCAAATTCACGGGCACCTTTTCCTGTTGCGCTCGTAATAATTGCTGATAGTACATGAGCTCCTGCAGATGAGTATTTAAAAGATCCGATTTCTCCGCCATTCCCCATTCTATTAAGTGTATACTGTACCCAATCCTCTTGCGTACATAATTCTTCTAGCGGTTCCTGCCAATCTGCATAAGGGTATGGAGCTGTCATAGTAAGTAGATGCCGCACTGTTATTTCAGATGAATTACAATTATAGTCTGGGAAAAATTCTATTATTTTTTGATCAACGTTTTTTATATAGCCCTTATCTATACATATCCCAATTAAAGCAGAGATTATCGTTTTTGTAACTGACGCTATATGAAATGCATCATTTGGACCGTGACCGTTATAATAGTTTTCAAAAATAACATTACCTTTCTGTACTACTAACATACCATTAATATTTTTGTATTCTTCTTTTATAATACACTCTAGCTTTTCAGCAGTTTGCATTGTTCTTCCCCCTTAATCAATGATTAAAAAGGTTCGATAGGTACATATATATCAACTATATGTTTATTTTCTGGGTGCTGCCTTGGGTCATTTTTATACATTTCAAAAGGATATGAATCTCTCGGTTTATATCCGCTATTGGGAAGCCACTCACCGTATAAGAAATCCCATGCTCCTTTATATTCATCTTGGAATATTTCAAAATGACCTACCGCATACTTTCCAGAAGGTATTACCATTATTCCAATGTCGCTCGTTTCTACTGCGGATTCATCCGGAATTGTTATACATAAACTAGTTCTTAAATGGTTGTCCTCAGTAAATTCATGATGGTCGTGGTAAATGGTTAATACTTTCGTATTCTCAAATACATAATAGTTTTCCTCCGCTGCGTAATGAAATAATTTCTCTATCATTTTTGGAAAAGCTATCGTTAACTCTTCATATGTACCGATATGTCTTATGTATGCGACGTTTATATCGTCCACTGTTACAATTTCAACATTTCCTCGAACCTTCTTACACTCATTGTATTGAGAAGCTCTCCTTACGTCTTTGCAATTCTTGCTATTATCGTTTCGATATTGCGACGGACTTACTCCGTAATAATTTTTAAATGTACGGGAGAAAACTGCGGAATCTGTAAATCCGAAGTGATACGCAATATGTGTAATTGTCATATCCAAACGGTATGTAAGTAAATTTGTTGCTCTTTCTAATTTTAATCGGTTTACATACCGTGATAATGGCTCCTCTACTATCCCCTTAAAAATACGATGAAAATGAAACTTTGAAAATCCTGCTACATCCGCCAGCTCTTCAATTGAAAGTGAATCATCTATGTGTGATTCTATATAATCTTGTACTTTGTAAATGCGTCGTATGTATTCATTTCTACTTTGTTTACTCTCCATATTATTATCTCCTCACAACAAAAAGGCTAACGTTAAGCTAGCCTACTTTTATACATTTTTTAAAAATAATACTCTACTACCGCCGTTCCCATCATAATTTGTATGTACCGATACACCCTCTACCTCATCGTCCCCAGCCTCAATCCGAAAACCGATTTCTTGATGAAACTGTATCGACTTTTTGTTAATTGGTGACGTAATTGCTTTTACAACTTTACGGTTATTTGCACGAGCGGCATCAAAGAAATAAGAATACAATGTTGATGCGATTCCTCTTCTTCTATACTTCGGATTTACACCGATAAAATGAACGTATGCTTCATCTTTATATGTTTGTGAAAAAAATCCACATAAAAAACCTAACGTCTCGCCATCTTCTTCAATGATAAAACTCGTTTCTTGAAAATGAACGAAGAACAGTTTTGGCAACATAGCAGACATATCTCTCCCGCCCCACCAATCATTTAAAACAGAATTAATCTTTACATAATCTTCCCCTTGGATGTTTCTAACTCGCATATGTTTCTCCCTCTCACTCACTTCATTTTTTCATATATTTTAATGACTGTTTCTACTAATAGGATGAATACCCATATCCCGCAAAATACAAGAACAGACTGGAATATCAATCCAATTATCATAACACCAACTGCACCTGTTATTGAAAAGGATATTCCACCAAGCCCTGGATCCTGTATAAATGCTCCAGCAGAAAAAGGGGTTATAATAGATACTATTAAATAAATAACACTCATTATTTTTAATATTTTTATAGAAAGATACGAAGTTTTTTCTTGCTCCACTTGTGATAATTCGATTTCCCCGCTCTCAATTCCTTTTTGAAGACAATCTTCACATAAAAATTCTTCCTTAATTTTTTTACCACCGTGCAGCGTACCTGTTATCTCTTTACACCTTGAACATTTTCGATTTATCATGTTGTTACCACTCCAATCTATTAAGATTATACTTATACCATTCTTTATTTACCTTAATATCTCTTTTATGTATTTTATAGAGAAAGGTCGTGTTTTATGATTTCAAAACTTACGTTTGGCTTGAAAAAATCTACAGCTCATTATGTATTAAGACCTAGTTGTTATGCGATTATTTTCCATTCATCTTCTTCAATGATTGCTGTTATCCAAAAAGGAGACCGTTACTTTTTACCTGGTGGTGGTATGGAAGGTAATGAAACAAAAGAAGAGTGTTTGCACCGTGAACTACTAGAGGAATTAGGATGGGCAATTGAAATTAATCAATATATCGGTAATGCGGCTCGATATTTTTATGCAGAAAAGGAAGATATATATTATTTAAATGACGGGTTCTTTTATATTGCGAACATGGTGCAGAAACAAACTGAAAACTGTGAGGATGATCATGTTCTAAGGTGAATGTCTCCTTTACTTGCTGTCGAACTTCTCCTTCACGATCATCAAAAATGGGCCGTTGAACAAACCCTTTTATTACGAAAACAAAAAGGATCTCCTTCTATATGAAAGAGATCCTTTTTACTGTTAACTTACTTTTTTCAAATTGAGAGCTGGCTTTTTCATTCCACCTTTTTTTACAACATATAGACCCACAAAGATAATAAGTCCGCCAACGAGTTGCATCATATTAATTTGCTCCCCAATTGTTACTGCTGCAAAGATAACTGCGAATAATGGTACGAGATACATATAAACCATTACTTTTGTTGAACCTATTTGACTAATACCGACATACCACATTGCTAGTCCGAAGATGGTTGCAAAGATGATTGAATATGCTAGTGATCCCCAGCTTGGCGTATCTACTGGCCACGTTAAAGAATTTACGTTGAATAAACAGTATATAACAAGTGGTACTATCCCAATTAAAGTAGACCATGATGTGACTCTCATTGCGGAGTATTTTGTAATAAGAGGTTGCGCTAATATTGGATACCATCCCCACGCAATTGCTGCGACTAATCCAATTACATTTCCGAGCCACGCATATTCATAAGTAGCTCCTCCTGTATGTCCTGTTAATAAAACGAATGCTGCACCAATAAACGCTATTATTGAACCAATTTGTACTTTCATCGAAAAACGTTCTTGTTTGTGTAATACTGCTAATATCCCTGTAAATATAGGTGACATCGCAATTAATAATGAGGCGTTCGTTGCTGAAGTATATTTCACAGATAGCATAAACATCGTTTGATACATCGCCGTACCAACAATACCGACTGCTACTAATCGTAACCAATCTTTTCTTTCAATACGTAATGAACGTTCCATCATAAATGTAATAAGTAATAATACCGGAGATGCTACTAAAAATCGTAAACTATTAAATTGAATGGATGACATATATGCCACGCCATATTTTCCAATTGTATAATTTGCTCCCCATACTAATGCTACTGATACTAGGAGCCATTCCATTTGCCATCGTTTCATCCGAATCTCCCCTTCCATATTTAGCATAGTAAAATTGGCTGGATATAACACCGTCCAATTGGCTGTTTTTTTACCCAGCCAATTTGTTATACTTGATGTAGTTAAGAGATACGGAGGCGTTTGTATGGAATGGAAGCTAGATAACGACAGTAAAATCCCTATTTATCAGCAAGTTGTTGACTTTATTGAAAAGCGTATTACATACGGAGAACTTCCACCTGGTAGCTTCCTCCCTTCTGAACGGAAATTAGCTATGCAGTTAAATGTAAACCGAAGTACGGTAACGACTGCTTATAATGAACTACGTGCTATGGGGATTGTGGAAAGTACGACTGGTAAAGGGACACGTGTAAGTACACATATGTGGGGCGTTTCTCCAACATTAACGCCGAATTGGAGAAATTTCGTAGAAGGTGGCACTTTTTTACCAAACTTGCCGTTACTTCGCCATATTCGGGCGGAAGTACAACAAAATGAAAACATTATAGATTTTGCAAATGGAGAGCTCGGTTGTAACCTCTATCCTCACGATCAACTACAAACGATTTTACGAGAACAACCGTTAACGCATTCATTAAGTTACGATCATCCGCAAGGCAATCTTCCGCTAAGACAAGCGGTCGTAAAATATATGAAGGAATATTTAAAAGTTGAAGCGACTGAACAATCCATTATGATTACATCTGGCGCACAGCAAGCACTTCACCTTATCGTTCAATGTTTATTAAATCCCGGTGATGCAGTTGCTTTCGAAAGTCCTTCACACTGTTATTCCTTACCGTTATTCCAATCAGCAGGTATTCGTATTTTCCCGTTACCTGTCGATGAACATGGTATTAATCCGGATGATGTACAAGAGTTGTATAGAAAACATCGTATTAAAATGATCTTTTTAAATCCAAATTTCCAAAATCCTACGGGAACTATGCTGCATCCAAACCGTAGAAAAAAACTGTTATCACTTTGCGCAGATTTACGAATTGCGATTGTTGAGGATGATCCATCTAGTTTACTTACTCTAGACAAGAAACAACCTTGCCCTACTTTGAAATCGATTGATGAAAATGGAACTGTCATTTATGTACATTCCTTATCTAAAATGATTGCACCAGGCTTACGAGTTGGCTGGCTTGTCGCTCCGCAGTCTGTAGTAGAAAGGTTATCAGATGCAAGGCACCAAATGGAATTAGGTATGAGCATTTTCCCGCAGTGGCTTATGCAACAATTTTTTGAAACTGTACCATTTCAGTCTCATATCGTACCGTTACGAAAACAATTAGCAGAAAAAAGAGACGTTATTGTTCGCGCCTTAAATGAGCAACTTCACGATAAAATCTCTTTTTCAAACCCGACCGGCGGTATATACATATGGGGAAAATTAAAAGAACCGATAAACGAAAAACAACTTATTATGCAAAGTTTAAAACAAGAAATCGCATTTATGCCTGGGAGTATTTTCGGCGCGAAAGATGGTTATATTCGTTTATCTTATGGAAAAGTGGATATTAATCAAATTGAGGAAGGTATTTCTCGTTTGCGTGAGGCTATTTTAGTTTGTGGAAAATAATTTTTAATAAAGCTTTCTCGTTTGACAAAAGAAAAATCTACCATTATCATCAACTCGAACCTATTTTTAGGAGTGATAAAAATGAAAATTTACGTTGATGCAGATGCTTGTCCTGTAAAAGATGTAATTATTTTAGAAGCTACGAATGTTGAAATCCCTGTAACCCTCGTTACTAGTTTTTCTCATTATTCTAATGCGGAGCAGCCAAAAGGTGTGGAAACAATTTATGTTGATTCTGGAGCAGATGCTGCGGATTACCGAATTATGCAATTAGCTCAAAAAGAAGATTTAATAGTAACACAAGATTACGGTCTTGCTTCGCTCGCTTTAGCAAAAGGCTGTATCGTGCTACACCATAAAGGCTATAAGTATACGAATGATAACATTGAACAATTGTTACAAACACGGTATTTAAGTGCAATGGTTCGAAAAAGCGGCAAACGCACAAAAGGTCCAAAACCATTTACAGCAGAAGATAAAGAGAAATTTAGAGCGCTCTTTAAAAGTATGATTGCACTTTAAAAATGAACCTTCTATTTGCAAGGAAAACTTCGCAAAACAAAGAAGAGAATATCGAAATGAACATTCTCTTCTTGAGGTTTACCCTTTTAAAATGAAGGTAAATTATCTAAGTTATTTTCCTTTATTCCATCAGGTTCACTACGTAAAATATCTCTACCATACTTATGAAATACGTCCACATGAGCTAACTTCCCTGATTTCGCTTCACTAAGTGCAGCCATATAATCTAACTCTCTTCCGCTACTTGTTTTAAACGCTATTAAATCACCATCATTATTTTTACGGACGGCAACAATTTGTTCTGCTCCTGAATTGACTTCATGGTCTACTTCAAATTGAGCTTGCCCTTCTCCTTGATGTAAGTAATCATTATAAACTTTTTCAAAGTCTTTCTTGTCCATAACATACACCTCCAACACATTTTATTAGTATGGTTGGGAGATGTTGGTTTTATGTACTTTTTTATTAACTTAACAAAATATATTACTCCAAATAAAAAATACAGGTCATTTTTTGTAGCCTAATACAAATCTATTTATAGTTCCTTACCTTCTTAATTTAAGCTAAATTTAAGTGTTAATATTTTCCTGATAACTTTATAATTTATTATATCGAAACGAAATTTGAAATGGAGAATGGTTAAGATGAATATAGATATTAATCGTTTAACTGATATTTGTTTAGAGTATCAGCAATCTAGATTTTATGTTACTAGAATCCCTAAAGATTTCTTATCAATTGCCCAAAAACGTTTTTCTATACCAACGGATGATCAAATTATCGCTTTTTTAAGTTGTAATTTATTTGGATCAGGCAAGTATGGTGTTTACATTACGAGTTCGGGTTTATACTGGAAAAATTGGTTATTAGGTAAAGGAAATTTGAAATGGGATCAATTAATTGAAGTGCAACAAATTGAAATTGATAAAGATGGTTTCTTATCTTTTGATGCACAAACAAGCTTCAATATTAACGGGAGTGATTATCCCCCACTGTTATTTAAAGAATTACTTATAGCTCTTACGAATTCATTCCAAAATTCAAAACAATATGATTTACATCCAGCTATAAAAATTAATGAGATAAAATCAATTTGCTCATTATTTGAAACGTACAATGAATTACTAGAGCCTGATAATGGATTATTTGTAGACACTCATATTTCAGACAAAAAGTTAAAAGCAATTGAGGCACGATTTATCGTTCCAAAAGAAGAACAAATCATTGCTTTTTTAGATACAACTGTTCTTGGGAATATGGGGAAAGGATCTGATGGAGTATTAATTTGTGAATCAGGTATATATTTTAGAGAAACCTTTGTACACTTATATTTCCCATGGCATGTCTTTAAAAAGATTCCTATTACTTTGACTTCAGATGAATTTGAAATTGGAAAAAGAAATATATTTCATCTTCAACATGCTAGAATGGCTAGTCAAAATATTTTATTGTTCATGAAAAATTTAAAACAGTATGTGAATAGTTTATATGAAGAACATCCACAATTACATATTTAATACATTTCTTATTACATACAAGTACATGTATAGTTAAGTCTAAAATTTCAATTCAACTAAAAAACCGATTATTTTTGTAGAGAGCCTACATGTATAATCGGTTTTTTAATCTTATTCTTTTCTTACAAACTCATTTATAATGGCATCTAGTGATTTTTTAATACCTACGCAAACCCTTCAAAGTCTCCAATATATCATCTGTAAAGGCTGTACTACCTTCTGCCTCTAAAACTCTGAAATAAAAACTTCTTAGGAAAGTTCTAATATTTTGTACTAAAATAGCATGCTGCGGATGTCGAATGTCTTCAACAGTTGCTATACTATGTAACCAGTTGCTCCACTCTTCTTCAGTTAAAAGATTTTGGTTACGTAAAGACATAATCGGCTTTACTAATCTCTCATCTTCAAAGTGCACATACACGTAATCACTTAATCGAACCTTCTGACGAACAGCTGCAAGAATCGCATATGAAAACTCACGATTTTGTATAGTACGTGCTAAAGCATCAAGTGCATCAGCAGCGTGTGCCGTAGAATGTGCCCAACCTTTTCCTTCTACGTAACCTCTTACATCTTCTTCTAAATATACATATTCCAACACTTGTTCTGCCACACTGTACAGTTGTTCTTCAGATAAAAGTGGTTCTCTTTCATGAACAGATAAAATAAGTGGTGGAATTAGTACGGAGAATGCACGTTTAAATATAGAGTCTGTGCCCTTTTCACCAATTTTATAAAATAAATAATCAGGACTAATTGCTTGTAACATTAATCCTCGTAACTCTTTTTGTCTAAATACATCATTTGTAATCCATGTGTGAAGCGTACTATAAATTAAATCATCACGTAATTCAGCATCAGGTGAACCGATATAATCTAACATCCACTGCGCATATGGATATGCATCTACGTCTTCTGGTACAGCATAATTATTATTTTTAATTTGTAGTAGTTCTTCTTTTAGTTCTAGTACTTCATTCATTATATTTCCTGTCCCCTTTTTACTTTATTAACATATTTTCGCCTTATCCCCTGTAATTGCCTATCCTTATATGAACTTGATTCAATTATATATAATTTATCCTGATAAATAAAAGGAAATACTTTAGAACATCGCAGTCTCTCACTTTATTTACATGCATTTCATGTCAGTTTAATTTATAAAATAAAGGATGTTTTTTCTTTCATATTCAATTGTAGTTATAATCAAAAATTAAATCATTTTAGAACTTGTTTAATAAATTCTGTTTTAGCTTTTGTGTATGCTTCTCTATCTTGGTTATATCTTTTAGCTAAATCTTGTTTCAGATTTGAATAATCATAAACTAATTGTGGATTTTCTCGTAAGCGGTTACGAAATAAAAGTTGATGGTCCCATCGCTCAGTTCCTTTAACCATTAAATGCAGGTGTGCTACACGCCTATTATTCTTAACTTTCACAAAGAACCTTCTCCAAGGTCTTTTATCTAATTCTGGGCTTACATAATGCCAATTATATATGGCCAATGTAGCTGAAATATCTAGTACTCTTTCAAATGAGTCTATTTCAGCCATTAGATCAATGATAGGTTTTGCAGGTAAACCAGGTATGGATGTACTTCCTATATGTATTACTTTGCTTATACCTAGAGGAGCAAGCAGTTCATATAATTGCTGCTCTTCACATCGGCCTTTATCTTGCCAATCAGGATTTGCATTAACTATCTCTACTGACTCATTCGCCCATACAGGCCAATCGTTCAGATTATCTTTCTTATCCATCCAATGCATCCCCTTTCACGATTTTAGATTCCTTTAAATACAATTACCGGATCATCAAAATTACTATTTCGAAATACAATATCCGCACACTCTTTCGGATTATGCTAGTTCGTTTGCAAATGTTGTTTTTCCTGAAGCTGTAATACCACTTACTCCAACTCTTGTTGGATGTGTTAAATTTAATTTTAAAATATGATCTGCAATTTCTTTCATGCGTTGTATTCGGTTCATGATATTTCCTCCTACAATTAGTTTACATAACATAATTACAAGCAACAATCTATGTCATTATTTGTCGGTAAGTCGATATATCGAAAAAATCGTTGATATATTATGATTAGCTTACTTTCCCTTAAAACCTCGATATAAAGCAGTCCGTAATTCTTGTTTGTATTCTTCAATTTCTGGCATATCGAGTTCTTCTGCTAGCCTGATGGCTAGTTCAATATCATATGGTACACGTACGAGTTGAATAGAAAAGCTCGCTGCTTCTTTTTCATTATAAGTTCCTTCAAATATTAAATAGGAAGCTTGTGTAATTTCAAGAGGATTACCTACACTACCAGCATTACATAACGTTTTCCCTCTGAAGTTTTGAACGAATGCTTGGTGAACGTCACCGTAGCAAACGACATCGGGTTTTCTTTCCCCTTCTATATTCTCTGTGAGCTCACTATTTTCGAACATACTAATACGCTCTTCTCTTGAGGCATGTGGTTGAATTCTTTCATATAAACTTCTCGGTGAAGCGTGGAACATACGAATCAGTTTGCCGCTCATAAAAAATTCGATTGAAAACGGTAAGCTTCTTAAATAGTCATTTTGTTCTTCCGATAGTTGTTTTTGATGCCATTTTAATGCCTCAAATTCAGTCGGTTTTGTAATGAAATCATCCCAATTTCCCATTACAACTCCATCACATTCTTTACGAATGATTTCAATCACTTCGCTAGAATGAGGGCCTTTTCCGACTAAATCTCCAAGACAAATGATGCGCTCAATTCCTCTTAATTTAATATCTTGCAGCACAGATTCTAAAGCTGGAATATTACCGTGAATATCTGAAATTACCGCTATTTTATCCATATGAATCCCTCCATTACTTATTGTTTATTATATCCTCATGTTGTGATTGATACCATTTTGGAATATAGGATGAAAAATTGTTATGATCTTCTAAAATTCCGTTCAATCTTTCCTTCATATCATCTACTAAATGTGGCGTGCTTCGGTTTGTCCATACGATATCAGCTGGGAATGTCATTGCTGCATATAATGAGTACAGCTGCCAAAAGTGAAGTGACGGTTCTCCCCCGCAATAACCGTGAACTTGTCCAACCGCAAATGGTTTACTTATTCTTGTAGTAAAGATCGCCCCGTTATAAAAATCATGTATTGGATCGCCAAAATCATATCCACCAAAATCGATAACGATAAACTCTTTATTATGAATCATACTATTTGCTGGATGGAAGTCATCGTGTAAAAATGTGATTGGGCGATTTTTCAATAATTGTTTATGCTCCCCTACAAAACTTAATACTGGCTTCAAATCAAGGAAGTCTATTTCATAGTTTGCTAACGCTTCTACGTATCTTTCGTATTTATTCCATCGAACCGTTTCCCATTTATTACTTGCACTTTCTCTTTCAATTGAGTGGATTCTCTTTAATACTTCTCCTGCTTTTCTTCCTGCATAATACTGTTCTTCCACCGATAGTTTCCCTAAACCTTCTTCACCATTTACACCTTGGATCCATTCAAATACTTGAATACATTTTTTTAAATCCTCCAGCTTTATAAAATGAATTAACTTAGGCGTAGGAATATGTAATAACTCTAATTGTTTCATATACGTATATTCTTCTTGTTTACGTTCAAAATGAACAGCATCACATATTTTTACAAAATATGGCACTCTATTTTCTAATTCTATTTTATATTTCTCTTCATGTGAAAAACCTTTTGAAATAGCTGTACACTTTGTAATACGAGGCCATTCTAGTTTTCTCTCTATCTCTCTAAGTATTTCTTCCACTATGTTCACCTCTATCAATATATGTACAAACTACCTAACACTTCATGCTCTCGTTTATTTTCCCCATTACACTCCACTGCAAATGGATATTCGCCATGATGATTCAAACGTTCTAGTACTAACCCTTCTCCTTTTGGTTCACAAAACTGCACATGAACATCTCCAAATGATACGCTTTGGCACTCTGCATTCCATTCTTCATTCTTAACGACCTGGCTTGCAGTTAGCCCCATTACTTCTTGCCATTTCCGTACTGTTTCTCGAACATTTTTCACTGCGTAATGAATCGTTTCAATTTGTTGTACTTTGTTTTTATGTTCAGTGATCGTCCCTATGTTACGTAAATCGTTTCTTCTTTCTTCATCCGTTTCATTCCATTGTATAAAGAATGGTAATTTCGGTCCGTTTTCCTCTTGCTTTACAAATAACATTTTCCATTCTAAAAGGCGGCCATCTTTTCTCATACGTTTCCCTTCAAATGGTCCTATCGTATGTAAACCTTGCTTACTAAACTTAACTGCTAGGTCTTCAATGGCATCTGCTCGAATTGCGATTTGTAGCATTCCTTCTCCGTCTTGTAATTTCACTACTGTTTCTTGTACTAATGGATTGTCTGCTTTCTTCGCTTTTTCTTCATGCTGAATTGCTAAAAATTCTATATAGGATAAATCAAAATAACATAAACTATTCCAAGTACCCCAGGTCGTATGCTCTCCGCCTAGTGCAGTATGAAATCCACGCTCCTGCATTTGTTTCGCCGCTTCCTCCGGTGTACCGTGTACTGCGTGTACGAGATGATCAAATCGTAACATGTCTTTCTCCCCTTTCTCTCCATCCTTTTATTGTATATTTTATTTTTCTTTCATTCAATTCAAAAAACTTTAAAACCTAGTTGATTTATACGATTAATATGTATTATAATGAAACAAATTTAATTATTGCTGATTGGAAAAACCAAAGGCACTTTTCTCATACGGGAAAAGTGTCTTTTTCATTTATTATTACAGGGGGATTATTTATGCAGAAATTAATTGTCTTTGCTATTATTGGATTTTTCGCTCAATTGATTGATGGGGCGCTTGGAATGGCGTACGGGGTAACATCTACCTCACTATTATTAATGTTTGGTATCGCACCGGCTGTAGCTTCCGCATCTGTTCATTTAGCTGAGGTCGTTACAACCGCCGCTTCTGGTGCATCTCACCTCAAATTTGGAAACGTTGATAAATATACCGTTTCCAGGCTTACATTGCCAGGAGCAATTGGCGCATTTATTGGAGCATGTTTTTTAAGTAATTTATCTGGCGATGTAATTAAACCGTACATTTCCGTATTTTTATTTACTTTAGGGGTTTATATTTTATTACGATTCCTCATTCAAAAACAAATTGTTACTTCAAATAAGCGTATGTCTGCTAAACAGCTTGTTCCGCTTGGCTTATTTGCTGGATTCGTTGATTCAACTGGTGGTGGTGGCTGGGGGCCAATTACGACACCTGTACTTTTGGCAAGAGGAAATGAAGCTAGAAAAGTTATCGGATCTGTAGACACGAGTGAGTTTCCTGTCTCACTCGCTGCAACAATCGGCTTTTTCATTTCTCTTGGCTGGGAACAAGTAAGCTGGGTTTGGGTATTTTCTCTTATGCTCGGTGGTATCGTTGCGGCACCGATCGCTGCATGGTTAGTGCGCATCGTTCCTTCTCATTTACTTGGCGTATTAGTTGGCGGCCTTATTATCTTTACAAACATTCGTACACTGCTTACTACATTTAAAGTTGATCCAACTATTATTTCACTTTCTTACGTGGCAGTTGGTCTTGTCGTTATTATTTCTATTTTCATTGCTGTTCGCAATCATTCCAAGCGTTCTAACGCATCGACAGCTGGATATCCGAATAATCAAAAACAAATGCTACCATAACAATAAAAAATACCGCCCGATATACTTCGAGCGGTATTTTTTATTGTTCTATTTTCCAATTAATCATCGTTTCTGTAGTGCCAATTCTCTTCATATGTAGTTTCTCTAATACACGAATCGAGCTAATATTTTCAAGAAGTGTCTCTGCAATAATCGTTTCTACCTCTTCTGTTTGAAAAGCCCAATTTATTAGCTCTCTTACAGCTTCTGTCGCATACCCTTTATTCCAATATTTCTCAATAAATCCGTAACCAATTTCTACTATATGTTCCTCATTTGGTTTCCCTTTAAACCCTATATCACCTAGAACGATGTCATCTTCTTTTCGAATGACATACCACGCGCCCCAAGGTAATATTTCCTTATCTTTTTTTACAGTTTCTACATGTCCTACAATATGTGGACCACTATCATATCCTTGCTTGCTCGCAACGTGCATCCCCTCTTCTGTACACGGTACTATATAAAGCCTTTCTGTTTCTAATTTCATGTTGATTTCCCCTTTTCAATTAAACAATACTTCAATTTTACCAGGAATAAAAAGAATATTCATTCTATTTATCAGATTTATACTTATTCTTTGAAACGAATTTAAGGAATAATCCTCTTTTGATACTTATGTCGAATTATATTTTCTGAATTTTCTTTTAATTTTAGAGGGTTTTTCAATATTTTTTGCGAAACATTTGTATAACAATTTTTTCTTTGCTTATTGTTACATAATAGTAGGTTCGGGTGGAGTTTTGCAAGCGTTTCCTATACAATAACCGATATTTTTTGACTTTTCCTAACAAAATATCTTGCAATATATTCAGAAAGTCATTACAATTGCCATATATTAAAAATCTTAGCAATATATCAAATCCTCATCAATCCGATGAGGTAGAGGTTGCGACTTTTATGAGTAAAACGGACGAGACACAGAGAATGTCACCGACTCCGTTTGAAAGGAAAAGTTGCCGAAGTTTATATTTCTTCTCTGGAATTATGAGCTGGGGCTGTCTCCGAAAGGAACAGAACTGTCACGTTTACAAAATTACCGTGTAAACGTGGGGTGCTATCTTAACGGAAGGGTATGATGGGGTGGTTATTTGTGAAACGTTCCGCCAAATTCCTTTGGCGGTTTTTTGTATTTTTCTCCCCCGTTCCTTCCTATCTTACAAGAAAAGGAGTGTTGAACATGAATAGCGCAACGAATCAAGCTACCTCTAAAACGCAAACTACACAAGGACAAGGTGAATTAAAACGCGGATTAAAATCTCGTCACCTTACGATGATTTCTCTCGGTGGTACAATCGGTACCGGACTATTTCTTGCCAGCGGTGGTGTCATCCATTCAGCTGGACCTGGTGGTGCATTAGTTGCATACGCCGCAATTGGAATTATGGTTTACTTTTTAATGACAAGCTTAGCTGAACTCGCAGCTTACATGCCTGTTACTGGATCTTTTAGTACTTATGCAACAAAATTTGTTGATCCGTCCCTTGGCTTTGCACTTGGATGGAACTATTGGTATAACTGGGCCATTACAATTGCTGCTGAACTCGCTGCTGTAACATTAATTATGAAATTTTGGTTCCCAGATACCCCTTCTCTTATTTGGAGTGGATTATGTTTAGCTATTATTTTCCTTTTAAACTATTTATCTGTTAAAGGGTTTGGTGAATCTGAATATTGGTTCGCACTTATTAAAGTAGTTACTATTATTATCTTTTTAATTGTCGGCTTCATGATGATTTTTGGGATTATGGGCGGCGAATCTGTTGGCTTTAAAAACTTCACTGTTGCAGATGCACCATTTAATGGCGGCATTATGGCAATTATCGGTGTATTTATGGCTGCTGGGTTCTCCTTCCAAGGAACTGAATTATTAGGAGTTGCTGCTGGTGAAACTGCTGATCCAGAGCGTAACATTCCAAAAGCAATTCGTTCTATCTTTTGGCGTATTCTTTTATTCTATATCCTTGCGATTCTCGTTATCGGTTTATTAATTCCTTATACAACTGAAAGCCTTGCCGCAAGTGATGTTACAGTAAGTCCATTTACACTTATTTTTGAAAAAGCTGGCGTTGCTTTTGCTGCTTCTGTTATGAACGCTGTTATTTTAACGGCAGTACTATCTGCTGGTAACTCTGGAATGTACGCATCAACTCGTATGCTTTGGGACTTAGCTCGCCAAGGTAAAGCACCGAAGTTTCTTGGTAAATTAGATAGCCGCGGTGTACCTGTTAACGCATTAATCGTAACGTCAATTGTTGGTAGTATCGCTTTCATTGCTTCCTTATTCGGTGACGGTGTTGTATACATTTGGTTATTAAACGCATCTGGAATGTCTGGCTTTATCGCATGGGTCGGAATCGCAATTAGTCATTACCGTTTCCGTAAAGCATATATCGCTCAAGGTAAAGATTTAAAAGACTTACCATATAGAGCAAAATGGTTCCCGTTCGGTCCAATCTTCGCATTTGCACTTTGTGTCATCGTAATTTTAGGACAAAACTACGGCGCATTTATGGGCGAAGCAATCGATTGGAACGGTGTACTCGTTTCTTACATCGGTTTACCACTCTTCTTAGTACTATGGTTAGGATATAAATTTACGAAGAAAACGAAAGTGATTCCACTTGATAAATGTGAATTGAAATAAAGTGAAACGAGCAAACAAATATGTTTGCTCGTTTTTTATTCCCATGCTTCTCCCTTCCCTATTCCTCCTGTTTTTGCAATAATAAAGGAAATATACATAAAGGTTGGGATACCATGAACATTCGCATTACTGATGAAGCAAAAGCAGCTATACATAGATTAGAACGTGAAGACAAAAAAATCATTCGCATTAGAGGAACAATGACAAACTCTTGCAGTATTTTCGTTGATGTTGATTTAATTTGGGATACATATGATGCAGATGATGTTGTATATGAAGATGCTGAGTTTATCGTACAAATGGATTCATTTACGAAAGACTACACTGGTGATACGGTGACACTTGATTATAAAACGACAGGTTTTAGTATTACGACTCCGAGTGAGACTTTAGTTTATGGGTTGTCGATTAAAAAATAAAAATTATTTTCAGCTGATCAATGAGGTGAAAAAATGGGTAATTATGTTCCGTTAAAATTTTGATTTACTGAAGAATTAGTAGAAATAATGGCTGATTCTATTTGTAAACACGATCCTAATTTCTCTAAAAGAAACTTCGTATCTTCCGTAACATGTAAAGTTGAAAATTTAGAGTTAAAAGAGCGTATAGAAGTAATAGCAGATGAATTACACGATGCATTACAAAAAGATTTTAATGCAGCAATACATATTTTACTGAAAACATTGGGGCCAGAAAACACAACAGAAGTAGGCACATTTACAAACGGATATATGTACATGCCTTTTGCAAAATACGTTGAAAAATATGGGCTTAACGATTTTGAAACCTCATGTAACGCCATGTATGAAATAACAAAAAGGAATACTGCTGAATATGCCATTCGGCCTTTTCTCGAAACATACCATGAAGAGACACTACACATATTACAACAGTGGATTCATGACGAAAACAGCCACATTAGAAGATTAGTTTCCGAAGGTACAAGGCCCAGACTTCCTTGGGCTAAAAAAATAGGAGCTCTGAAAGGTGACTTTAAGAACAATTTACAGCTTCTTGAACCATTAATGAATGACCCGTCTAAATATGTCCAAAAATCAGTAGCCAATCATATTAACGATATTACGAAAGAAGATAAAGAACTCGTTTTTCAATGGTTGCAGCAGTTACGTGATAAACAGCATCCTGTTAACCTTTGGGTTATAAAACATGGGTTAAGAACGGTGATAAAAAGTGGTACTTTGCCAAAAGATTTTTCTTTTTAAGTACTTTATACAAAACCGCTTATACTTCATTTTTGAAGTATAAGCGGTTTTCTCTTTCAAACATTACCCTTGTCTTAAAATATTTTGAAACATTTTTGGCTTATTTCGTTTAAACAACTACCTTCCCTACTAACTTCAAAGGATTTCCACTCAATTATCCCGAATATACAAATAACCACTCTAACAAGGAGCGAATTTATATGAATCTATTTGAACACGAAACGTAAAACCGTTCCCCTTTAATAAGAGGTCCTCCTTTTTTTCTTTTCTCATCATATCATTTACTTACAAAATAGGAGGATACAATTATGAAACGTGATTTATTATTTTTAACTTTATTAGAAAGTGCTAATACAAATTTTAGCGGTTGGGATTTTTCTTTTATTTCAGAAACGGGTCGAATGAAGAGCGAGCCTTTATCGTGGTCATATGGCAGTACAGCTTTCCAACTTATGCAGCATGCAGAATCAATGGTAGATATGGGCACTGGCGGCGGAGAGTTTTTATCTATGTTACAACCGTTCCCATCAACTATTTTTGCGACTGAGGGCTATGCTCCAAACGTGCCGATTGCTCGGAAGAAATTAGAACCTTTAGGGGTTACAGTTATAGTGGTAACAGATGATACTGCTTTACCATTTCAAGATGGTCAGTTTAATTTAATCATAAATCAACATGAATCATATGCTGCTTCTGAAGTAAAAAGAATACTTTCTCCTAATGGAATATTTTTTACCCAACAAGTTGGTGGTCTCGATTGCGCGGAACTGAATGAGCAGTTTAACACACCGCTAAATAGCGAATTTGCAAGTTGGTCGCTTGAAGCGGCATGTTGTGAGTTAAAGGAAAATGGATTTACTATTTTAGAAGAAAAAGAAGAGTTCCCTTTTCAACGCTTTTACGACATTGGCGCTATCGTCTATTATTTAAAAGCGATCCCGTGGCAAATTCCTGATTTTACTGTCGAAGGTTACAATGAGAAATTATATCGTATACATGAAATCATCTTACAAAAAGGTTATTTTGATGTGAAGCAACATCGTTTTACGATTAAAGCGATTCGCAGTTAATCATGGAGCATATGAAAAAGAGATGGATCTACCATCTCTTTTTTTATTTTCACTCAATATTTTCTATATTTAAACACTTCGTTTCACAGTAATAGCCTTTGCCACCAACATAAACTTTTTCTATTTTATTCTCGCTATCGGTTGCTAATTTAACTAATATTTCGGAAGGCGAGTGTAAAGAATAACCTTGTTCAAATACATAGACTTCTTTTTGTAAGTAGCGCTGTTCATAAAGGTAGCAAGCTAATGCACCATTTGAAGTTCCAGTCGCTGCTTCTTCATTGATGTCGTATAGCGGAGCAAAGTTTCTGCATATAATTCGATTGTCATTAAAAGTATATAGATGCATCCCGACAACATTATAATACTTGCTGATTTCTTTAATTTTTTCAAAATTAGGTTGCATTGTATGTAATTGTGTTTCGCTTTTTATAGGAATTAAAATATCTTTTAAGCCCGTGGAGACAATTTGAATTGGGTATGTATTGTCTATATCTTTAATGTCAAAGCAGTCGATAAACTCATTTGGAGATATAACATCATAGAATATCGGTTCGTTTTGTTCCATGAATATAATGTCATCTTTTATGGTAATAGTAAGAACACCGCTGTTCGTTTCAATCGTATAGCGATTCTTGAAAAGTTTATTTACATGCATCAGTATCGTAAAAGAGCCAATTGTGGCATGACCACATAAATCAACTTCCTCTTTTGGTGTAAAATACTCAATTTTATAATCAGCAATTTCAGATTCTGATATAAATGCGGTTTCCGCATAGCCCAGTTGTTTGGCTATTGCCATTTTTTGAGTAGTGGTCAATGTATTCTCCATAAATACCACTCCTGCTTTATTTCCGCCTTTATGATCCTTGCTAAATGCACTTGCAACATAAACAGATATTTTCATAAGACACCTTCCTTCCTCACTTATAGTAAATTGTAGCATAGAACGTACTACGTATATATATTGTTGGATAAATTCGTCATAAAGCTAGAGACAAACTATTTTTTAGCATCTGAACTCTCCAAAAATAGTTTGTGTACAGTTTGAAAGATGGATCTACCATCTCTTTTTTCCCGTCTATTTAACAAAAGTTTGTGGTGCCTTCTAGATTGTTAAGTAAGTTCACGCCTTGCAATCGCATCAGCTAATGCGATGAATTGCTCATGCGTTATCTTTCCTGTTACCTTCGCTTTAATAATTTTTTCCATTTCTTTTGTAATAATCATACCCTCTATTGCTAGACTTGCTTTAGCTTCTTCGATAGCTTCATTTAGTTCTTCCTCACTTTTGAATGCCATAATTTAAGTTATCTCCTTCACATCATTTTCATTTCCTTTTCTAATGAAGCAAATTGTGTACTTATACATACGTCCATTTCCTTTCCTTTACACATGAGTTATTTAGCTTATTTTTAAGTAAAAACACTCGCCTTACAATTCCTTATCACATAATATATAGTACAACTTTCATACGTAAGCACTTTACGTAAAGCGAAAGAATCCTTTTTAGAAAGGAGAATTAACATCGATACTATAAGCAATGAATTTCTAAAACTTTATTACGACAGCAACGTTTGGTTACATGATACACACTGGCTCGGGGTCCCCATTTTCAAACTTCCCTCTGATCTTTTTTTGTATCAAGAAATTATTTACGAATTAAAACCCGATTTAATTATTGAATGTGGCACTTGTTATGGTGGTAGCGCATTGTATTTAGCTTCTATATTAGATTTAATTGGAAAGGGTCACGTTGTTACTATTGATATATTCCCTCAACCAAATCGTCCATCCCATGACCGAATTACGTATGTAACAGCTTCTTCTGTTTCTGTACATGCCGTTCAAACTATATTAAATATGCGCAAACCTGATGATGTGATTTTAGTTATTTTAGATTCTGATCATAGTAAAGAGCATGTATCAAAAGAACTTTTACTTTATAAATCTATCGTTACTACTGGTAGTTATATTATTGTAGAGGATACATCTATTAATGGAAATCCTGTTTCTCCCGATTGGGGTCCTGGACCGATGGAAGCTGTTGAAGAGTTTTTAGCTAAAAATAACAACTTCATAATCGATGAATCTAAACATAAGTTCTTCATATCATTTAATCCAAAAGGTTTTTTAAAGAAGATAAAGTGAAACTTTAATAAGTGGGAGGTTCATCCCCACTTATTATTAGTTGAACCAATCGGGCTTTTACGGGCAGTTGATCTCCCACCTAACTCCTTTGTACAGCTGAATTTTGAGGTGGGGGTCTTACTGCCCGTTAATGCGGGGTAAAGTGAAACTTTAATAAGTGGGGTTGTGTATAACCCCACTTATTCTATAATCTTCATTTTTGAAAAAGGATAATATACAAATTCCACTTTGCCTATTATATTATCTTCTTCAATATATCCTAAGCCATTTCGACTATCTCTACTAAGTTCACGGTTATCTCCCATTACAAATAATTTATTTGGCGGGATTTTTGTCTTTTGAAAGTTATAAAACACTTGCGTATTATTAAATAAATCTTTATTTGTATACGGTTCTTCTTGCTTTTTATCATTCACATATACTGATCCATTCGTTATGTTAATTACGTCACCAGGAAGTCCTATTACTCGTTTTACATAATATTTCGACTCATCCTCTTCCTTTATAATGACAATTTCTCCGTGCTCTAAATTTGAAAAATGTACTGCTGCTTTATTTACAAATACGTAGTCTTCTTCATATAAAGTCGGTTGCATCGATTTCCCTTCCACTTTACATAAAGTAAAAGAATGATAGGCTACTACCAAAACAAACACGAAGAGTATGTATTTCCCCCAGCCTCTTTTAATCTCCTGTTTCATATCCATTCCCACCTTATTTAAACGCTTAGTCACTCAAAAAATATATCACTGCACAATATATCTCCATGCAGTGATACTATTTTTACTGTGCCTTGTTCGGCTGTTCTACTGGGACTGGATTTCCACCCGCTCTTTTCGCTTTCAATTCAAAATATGAATCCAAAATCTCTTTACCAATCACGGAATTAATTCCTGATTTGTCATCATTCACCCAAGGTACAACAACTGAAAAAGCAACTTCCGGATCAGCATCATATGGTGCATAACCGGCAAGAGTTAAATTATAACATTTTTTTCGGTTATTGTTTTCATCTCTTCCAATATCACTTTCTCCACCGTATACAGTTTCAGCTGTTCCTGTTTTTCCAGCTGGTTTATACGGTAATCCTTTAAACGTTGCCGTACCTGTTCCATCAGCTTCTTGAAAAACTCTTCTAAATCCTTCTTTTACATGATTAATGTATGAAGTGTCCATATCCACTCGATTTAAAATAACTGGTTCAATGGAACGAACAACTTTTCCGACATCCTCTGGTCTATGTGGTTGCTCTCTCACTTCTTGTACAATTTGTGGTTTCATTCGGTAACCGCCGTTTGCAATTGTTGACATATATTGAGCAAGTTGAAGCGGCGTATATGTATCATACTGTCCAATCGCATAATCAAGTAAAAAACCAGGTATGTTATCTGTTTTACCCATTTGACCAATCGATTCATTCGGCAAGTCAATTCCAGTCGGTACACCTAAGCCAAACTGTCTAAAGTAGTAGCGCATTTTATTAAATGTCTCTTTTTTAATATCTAGCGGATTGTTTGGCACATAATTTATACCTGCCATTTTTAATGCTGTATTAAACATATAGACGTTTGATGAAACTTGTAAAGCTCTTAAATCATCAATATCTCCAAAGTCTTTCCATGATTTCTTTGGCTTAGTACTTCCTTTAAAGTACATTGGGGCATCGAAGAAATGCGTATACGGCTTAATTGTTTCAGTTTGATATCCGGCTAATAACGTAGCCCCTTTCACAGTTGATCCTAACTCATAAGAACTTGTCATCGTTCCTAAAGCGAAGTCTTCTATTTGCATGCCACCATCTTTATTTACAATTTTCTTTCCTGCCATTGATAAAATTTGCCCGTTTTTCGGGTTCATCATTACGACGAATGCACGATCCATCATCGGCTCTGCAGAATGAAATGCTCGTAAATTCTTTTCAAGACTTTCCTCTACTTTTTTCTGTAACTCCATATCCACTGTTAACATTAAATTATTTCCACTTTTTCCTTCAGTCACTTTTTCTGTCCGAATAATATTGCCCGCTTTATCCGTAATATTTTTAGACTGCTCTTTCGTTCCATGTAATGCATCTTCGTACTGTTTCTCGATGTAGCTCTTACCAATACGATCATTTCGGTTATAATCACGCACTAAATAATAATCTAACTGTTCTCTCGGCAAGCCCTCATTTTCAGTAGAAACGCTACCAAGGATCGAACGAAGTATTTTATCATTTGGGTATTCACGTTCCCAGTCCACTGTCGTATCCACTCCTGGCAAACTTGCCAATCTTTCACTTACAACTGCATATTCATTTTGACTTACATCTTTTTTTACGATTTGCGGCGTCATTTTATATCCCGCATTCATCCTACTTTTAATTGCTAGTACTTCTAAATCCTCTTTTGAAAGTTCACTTAATTCTTCTTGCGTAATTCTTTCCCTACGTAACTCTTCTACTTTTTTATCTAATTCTTTCCCTTCTATCTCTTGCTTCCTAAATGTATTCTCATCTTCTTTCGTCACTTTTGCTGCAGCGCGCTTTTCATTTAACTGCATCCAAAAATCTTTTTTATCTGTTTCTGTCAACTTATCTATATCTTCTGGTGACATTTCTATTAGCTGAGCTAATTGTCTTGCGACTTGTAAAACTTCTTTCGAATCTACCCCTTTCATTTTCGTATAAGTAACGGTTCGTAGCGGTTTGTTATTTACAATGACTTGACCTTGCCGATCAAACATTTTCCCTCTAGGAACAGGAGTGCTTACCGTAACATCTTCCTTTTTGTTCACTTCATTTCTATACGTTTCTCCATCAATAATTTGTACTTTACCTAATTGAATTATAATAGCTGAAAATAAAAGAAAGACGATAAAAAATAGTACATTTAATCGAAATGGAATATGAGTCTTTTTCTTTTTCGATTGTTTCTTCTGCTCCTTTTTCTGTCTCATTTCGCTCCCTCGCTTCATTCTATTAACATTTCTACATAGAACCATTATGTATCAAATTTATTTATATGATATATATAGAATTTTATATTAATTACAAAAGAAATAAAAGATTTAATTTTCAGTATTTTAATTTTATATCCTATTTATTACCATTCCCTTAATTCGGCATAACATGAATTTTCTTCTGAAAGAACGAGTGTATACTATCGTCTTTTCATACCATTCATTTACATTTCTCTGTATACTAACAATAAAAGGCATTACTAAGGAGAAAATGAAATGACAGGTTCATTCACAATTCATACTAATACGTCATATTGTTTAAACTTTATGATTTATATTCAAAACATTTATCTTAACCAACATGAGAATAAAGAAAATTTGCGGTTTCCTTACATAGCAAGACAATTAAATTTCTCTACTGACCTTGAAGATCATTTCAAAGAATTATGGCATATACTTCGTAAACAAATTGCTAACGACCGATATGATTTACAATTTTTTTATGAGGAAAATAATATCTTTTACGAGAAGCTTTTTGACACTCAATTCTGTAATGAGGAATCCTTTAAAGAAATACTGTATAGTTTTAAAGTATGGTGGACTAGCATAGTAGGTCAGCATTCATTAGAATGGTCTGTAAGTGAGTATAGTACGCAACTTTATACTGATTTAGTTTTATACTTAAAACAAAACCAAATAGAACCTTTACAACAGCTAAACATTAGCTTACTTTATGACGATTGTGTATTCGCTAAAGAAAACATTTCTTCCTATTCTGCTATTTTGCCAACCAAAATCTTTTTTATAGGTTATAGAGGTGTGGTTGCTACATTATTGAAATGTTTTAAACAGTGATTACTCAAATAAAAAAACTGAGGTGAATACCTCAGTTTTTTTGATAACTTATTTCATTGAAGATAACCCTTCAACAAACTCACCAATCTTATTTTGAAAAACAAAATCAAAGTTATATTCTTGCCCTGTTAACTCTTCATTTACTAAAATGGTCGTTGCCCCTATTTCCCTCTTTGCGATTTGTGGGAATGAAGCGACGGGTTGTACTTTTAATGACGTTCCCATAACGATAAGCACATCTGTTTCATATAAACGTGTTATCGCATTTTGATATTGCGGCAATGTATCCCCGTATAAAACAACGTCTGGATTTAAAATGAAATTACACTTCTCGCAGCGAGGCACTTCATGATCAATCATATACTGCAAATCATAGCCCACTTTACACTTCGGACAATGTGCTGTTTGAAGTGTTCCATGTAAATCAATGACATGCTTACTACCGCCTAGTTGATGTAAACCGTCAATATTTTGCGTTAAAATCCTAATATCTTTCCCTTGTTCTTCTAATTCAGCTAAAAAGCGATGGCCACGATTTGGTTTATATTGATGAAACGTATTAATTTGAAATATTTCTTTATAATGCTTCCAAAATTCTTTCGGGCTTCTATTATAATATCCTCTTGATAAATACATCTCCACATTCGCATCAGCATACAATCCATTTGCTGAACGGAAATCGGGAATACCACTTTCCGTACTTGCTCCTGCACCTGTTAACACTGTAATTTTCTTCGCTTTTTCTAAAATTGAACGTACTTCTTCAAATTGTTGCACAAAAATCACCTCTATGTATTTTCCTATACTTATTATACCAGTTGTTTACAGGAGGTGTCGTACGATTCGATTTATTTAATGCATCGTACCCCCAATTTCAACAATATCCACCTCAACTGTCGTCGTTACCTCAACTGCCAATTCTATCCCTTTACTAATCGTAGAAAGTGACATACTCGGTTGGCCTGGATAGTTACTCGCTTGTTCTGGTAAGAACGGAATATGAATAAATCCGCCTTTTATTTTCTTATCCTGTTTCTCTAGTTCATGCATGAGACCGTAGAATAAATGATTACAAACGAATGTACCTGCTGTTTGTGAAACGGAAGCTGGTATACCTTCTTTTTGCAGTCTTTTTACAATTGCTTTCATCGGAAGTGTAGACCAATAGGCAGCTGGTCCTTCTTCTACAACCAGTACATCTACCGGCTGATTCCCTTCATTGTCAGCAATTCTTGCATCATCAACGTTAATTGCGACACGCTCTATCGTAATATCTGGTCTGCCTCCAGCTTGTCCAATACATATAATCATTTCAGGGTTTAGTTCTTCTATATACTCTTTTAATACGCTGATTGATTTTTGGAATACAGTTGGTACTTGTTTACTAATAATCTTATATTCTCCCACTGTTTTTTCATGCAAACTTTTTGCGACTTCCCAAGCCGGATTGATGCTTTCTCCGCCGAACGGATCAAACCCTGTTAATAATACTGTTTTCATAGTTTTCCCTCCTAATTAGAAACGATATACAAGGCCGTACATAATAAACATATTGATGATAAAGATTGAAAGAGCAATTGGTACTTGTGCTTTAATAACTGCATTTTTATCCTTTAGTTCTAAAAGCATCGCCGGAACGATATTAAAGTTTGCTGCCATTGGCGTTAGTAGCGTTCCGCAATATCCAGCAAACATACCAAGCGCTGCCATAATCGCTGGATTCCCACCGTGCATTTGAACAATTAAAGGTAAGCCAATTCCGCCAGTAATAACGGCAAATGCTGCGAATGCATTTCCCATTACGACTGTAAAGAGCATCATTCCTAAACAATATGCCATAACAGCAACGAACGGATATTCTGTCGGTAATACTTGTCCGACTAAATCAGAAACGACTTGTCCAACGCCAGACTTTGCGAAAATACCGCCAAGTGCTGCTAACATTTGCGGTAAAATAACAGCCCAGCCGACAGCTTGTAATAGTCTGCTTCCTTCTTGAACAGGCGTTGTTATTTTCGATTTCGTAATACGCATCGCCGCAATGAATGCAAGTAGTGCCCCAAGTGCTAATGCAACTAATGTGACTTTATCCGGATCAACAAGGGATACATTCCCCCATTTAATCTTCCCTAACGTTAACGTACCGATAATTGTAAAAATAGGAATTAATAGTGCAGGCATAAAAATTTTATTTTTTAATTTCTCCGCATGTTTCACACGTTCTTGTACTGGAACTTCTTTCTCCTCTGATTTTGTTACTTTATTTAATGAAGCTAACACGACCATAGTGAGCACGATACAGCCAACATAAAACGAAGGGATTACATTTCCGAATAAAAAGGTAACTGCAAATAGCGCCCAAAATGAGCTAGAACCAAATCGATTTGGATGTTGACGATCAAATGCAATACGAACGGCGATAAAAGCAACGATTATTCCTAATACGTAATAAATTGTATCCATTGTGATGATGTTCATTTTATATTGCCTCCTTCTCTTCTTTTTCTTTTGATGCCATCGTTTTCGCTATATATTTATCAAATCTTCTAAATCTGATCCAGCTTACGATAAGTGCTGATATTGCAGTTGGAATACCCCAAAGCGCCATATCCCACACACCGACATGCATACCTACCGAGTCGAAGAATCCTTTCATTAATAAAATAGCACCAGTCGCGATAAATATATCCTCTCCGAAAAACCATGCTGTATTTTCCGCCGCTGCTGCATTCGCTTTAATTTTTTCTCTTAACTTTTCAGGGAGCTTACCATATTTCCCTTGCGCAGCCCCTTCTGCCATCGGTGCAACGAGCGGTCTTACCGTTTGTGCATGACCACCAATGTTCAGCCCCAGTGCTGCTGATGATTCTCTTATCGTAAAATATGACATTAATACTCTTCCAGTTGTTGCACCTTTTGATTTCGTTATAAGTGCTTCTGCTCTTTCTTTTAAACCGTAACGCTCTAAAATTCCGATTACCGGTAAAGTTAATATAATTGGCATAGACATATATCTATTTTCTATGAAAAACTTACCGAACAAGCTGATCACATCATAAAAGCTTAATCCCGAAACCATACCCGTAACAATACCTGCAACCATAACTACTAAAAGTGTATTCAATCTAAATAAAAAGCCCACCGCAACAAGTAGTATCCCGATTAATTTAATCATTTCTAGCACTTCCCCCTATTTTTTATTTCGGTGCACAAATAGAAATACCATTAAGTTCGAATGTTCTGTATATTTTTTTCGCAAATTGCACTGCTTTTTCTCCATCACCATGTAAACAAATTGTTTTCGCTTGAACCGCTACTTTCTCTCCGCTCACCGCGTTTACATACCCTTCTTTCACCATTTGAAGCACTTGCTTTATCGCTTCGTCTTCATTTTTTATGAGCGCATTTTCTTCTGTCCGGCTCGTTAACGTTCCATCTTGCTTATACGTACGATCAGCAAAAGCTTCTTGTACGAGAGTTACATTATATTTTTCCGCAGCCTGTATAAACGCCTCGCTATTTGCTAATCCGTAAAGTAATAGATTGGGATTACTATGATAAATTGCCTTCGTGATTGCATCTGCAATTTCCGGATTTGTCGCCGCCATATTATATAGGGCACCGTGCGGTTTTACATGATGCATTTTCCCGCCTGCCGCTTTCACAAAAGCATCTAATGCGCCGATTTGATATAAAACGTAATCGTATACTTCACTTGCTGAAACATTCATGTTTCTTCTTCCAAATCCAATTAAATCAGGAAAACCAGGATGCGCGCCAATTGCTACGTTATGCTGCAGTGCCTTTTCGACCGTTTTCCTCATTACAGTCGGATCACCCGCATGAAAACCACAAGCAACGTTTATAGAGGAAACAAACGGAAGAATTTCATCATCATTCCCCATTTTATAAGCTCCAAAACTTTCTCCTAAATCACAGTTTAAATCGATTGTCGTCACGATGTTTTCCCTCCCAATGTCAGCTTCGTAAAGCGATGAATTTCTTTAATAGATTCATATTTACTTCTTGTTCTATGTACAATTGTTCCGCTTCTTCAAGCGTAATTTTCTCAAATGAAACATAGTCCCCCGGTTTTAGCTGAGAAAGAAGAGGTAAATCTACTGAAATGATATTTCCCATTCTCGGATAGCCACCTGTCGTTTGCCTATCTGCCATTAATATAATCGGCTGTCCACCGTTTGGCACTTGAATCGTTCCGAATGTAACGGGGCTCGATAAAATCTCTTTTTCTTCCACTCTATTTAAAACTTCTCCTTCAACTCTATAACCCATACGGTCAGCGTAATTAGATACTTTATACTCTTTCGTAAAAAATGCCTTTATACTTTCTTCTGTGAATTGATCATATTCAAAGTTAGTTATGACACGCAGCTTAGGATACTTCTTATACTTTGGCAGTACGCTTTTGCTAATTGCCCATTTCGTTTTGTTTCGCTCATCGTTTTGTAAGTTTTGAATGCAATGTCTCGCCATTTCTGTGTGCGTTCCAATTTGAAAATAATCTCCCTTTTTCAGCATTCTTCCTTCAATACCACCAATCACAGCACGTATGTAAGTACTTTTGCTTCCCATTATGCGATCAATCTGTATACCACCTGCAAAAGTCACATACGCTCTGCAACCACTTTTCACTTTCCCAAAACAAAGCATACTACCTTCTTCCGCTAAAATGGGACGCCATAATGGAATACGCTTCCCATTCAGTAACGGCTCCATATTTGCTCCGCCAATCGCAAGTAAAGTCGTTTTCTTTATTAACAATTTAGGCCCCATAATTGTCATTTCGAGTCCCGCTTCATTCTCTTCATTACCGACTAACATATTGATCATCCGAAATGCACTTTGATCCATGGCCCCGCCAACTGGTACACCGTATTGTTGATAATGAGCTCGCCCTAAATCTTGGACTGTTGTAAACATTCCTGCATGTAAAACTTCTACATCCATTCTTTAGCCCCCTCAAGTGATACGTACTCTTCCTTCGTTATTGGGATAAATCGTAAATACATACCGCTTTGAATATATGTTGGTGTTTCTTCTTCTGGATTAAATAAGGAGATTGGTGTTCGGCCAATAATATTCCATCCACCCGGTGTTTCAAGCGGATATATACCTGTTTGATTTCCGCCAATCCCTACTGAACCAGCAGGTATTTGTAACCGTGGTGTTTCTTTTCTAGGTGTTTCTAGTTCTTTTGATAGTCCTCCTAAATACGGGAACCCTGGTGTAAAACCTAACATATACACAAAATATGTTGTTTCACTATGTATGCGAATGACATCCTCCGCTCGTAATCCTCTATAATGTGCGACCTCTTCTAAATCAGGTCCATATTCTCCACCGTAGCAAACTGGTATAGAAATATGTTTCGCATCTTGATTCACTTCTTCTTTATACGAATTACACAGCTCTTTTATATATTGGCAGACGTAATTATATGGCCCTTCACTGCTCCCATTTTTCTTCCACACTTCGTATACATTGTAATAAACCGCTAAGGAAGTAAACGCCGGAACGCATTCTACCATTCCTGTAAACGGATGCCGCCTCAACGCTTGAAACAATCGCTGCACTTTTTCGTATGTCTCCATCCCAATTTCTTCACTAAATGTAACAATAATTGCTTGATCCCCTAACGCAGAAAATTTCATCCTACTCCCTCTTTCTATGCCAAAAAGCCGAGTTCTTTCGAAATTCGATGTGCTGTTTCTTTCACCTTCGCAATAAAATATGCAATGTTACTTTCGTTATACTCAATTGCTAATCCCGAAATACTAATACCTGCTACAACTGTTCCATCGCTTGCGAAAATGGGCGCTGCTATAGCCGCTGTATGATTTTCTAACTCAGAGTAGCTAATTGTATGTCCTTCCTTTTTCGCCACTTGTAACACTTCTAGCAATTGTTTCTTATCCACGATTGTTCCATCTGCAAACTGTTTTAAATCCGTTTCCTCTACGTATTTCCGTTGCTCTTCCTCAGAGAAATACGAAAGTAAAATTCTCGGACATGCACCAGCATAAAGTGGCGCTCTTCTTCCAACAGCTGTATACACGCGTACAGGCTGAGCACCTTCCATCTTTTCCACATAAATCGCATCATGACCATCTTGAATAATTAAATTAACTGCCTGTCCTAAACTATTTCTAAGCTCTTTCATATATGGAATCGCAATATTTCTTACGGATAATCTTTGTGAAACAAGTTGACCGAACCGTAAAAAAACGACTCCTAGACGATACTTCCCCTTCTCATTTTTTTGTAAAAACTCCATTTCTTCTAACGAGCCAATTAAACGATAAACAGATGTTTTCGGCATACTCGTAAGCTGAACCATATCTGTTAAACTTAGCTCTTCATGCTCATAAAACAACTCTAAAATATCCATTGTCTTAACTGCCGTTTTATTTATACTCATTCTATCTCCCTCTTGTTCCGAATTTCGGAACTTAAATTCCGTTTTTCGAAACAAACATATAATTTAAAATTATAAAATATTCTTTCAATTCTATCAATATTTTTTTCAAGCCTATGAACCGATATATTTGTCAGTAGTTTAAAAAACGTAAATAATTAAATGCATTTGTAAATTTTCACATCAAACTATTACATATCCAACATATTTCAATTATCATGATATATGTAAAACAACATATAAGGAGTGTTTCTTTTGAAAAAGTTGCTAGTAATTCCTGCTATTATGTTATCTTTTTGTATAGGTTATAATGTAACATTGGCGACGAATGAAGATACTCATGCAACCGCTACAGTTGCCCAATATCATAAAATAGCGAACGAAGAAATTCATTTTTTCGGATCAAGTATTTCTGGCTTTAACTACTCTCACGGTGATGAATTAAGCCTTTTTGTAAAAAATATAGGCGATTCTCCTTTTAGTTACACTTTATATAACGCTAAAGGTTCTTGGATGATTGACGGAACTTTAAAAACTGGGGAACAAGCAATCAATGAATTTAATATAAATTGGAGTGATTGGCTTCCTGAAGGTGAATACAAAATAAAATTTAGAAATAATGATGGTTCTCTTTCAAAAGTTCAAGTTATAGCAAAACCTAACATTTAAATAAGTAGGACAAAAAAAGATGATTTCTGTATTCCCAGAAGTCATCTTTTTTAAATTCCATTTAATTTGTCAGTATACTTTTTCGCTTCTTTCATGACAAGATCTGTTACCTCTAGTTTACTTACAAATATTCTAGAATAAATCTAGGCTTGTACTGACCATCTTTAAGTATCTTTTCAACTTTATATACAGTTAACGTCTGAGTAAATTTTTCAGTCCTCAACTTGACTTTTCTTTCAAAAACTTTAAAATTTCTTGGTTGAATTGTTGGGGATTTTTTCGTGCAAATGTATGTCCCTGTCCAGAAACTGAGACAAATGAAGCATTTGGAATTGTCTTTGCTAAGTATATGGAATGTTTGCGTTTTATAATGTCATGCTCCCCAACCAATATTAAAGTCGGGCAACTTATTTGTTTTAAATCTAATTTTGAGACACCAATATCATGGAGTAACAAACTGAGAATGGATAGTTTCTGCTGTATTTTCTTACTAAATAAGGACGGAATGAAAACAAAACTATACAATGCATAAATAGCTGCTAACAATAAAAAACGAACTCCACTTGTTTTTGTGTTTCCTGCATTTAAAACGAGTCGATGAACGTATTCGGGATACGAAGTAGTAAACATCATTGCTAAGTTGGCTCCATCGCTAAACCCGAGAAAGTCTGCTTTCCGAATGTTTTCTAAAAGCATTATTGTTTTCAAATCATCGACCATTAGTGGGAAGTTTAAATTTTTGGAGACGTTAGTCGAACGCCCATGCCCACGGCTATCGACTAAGAATATTTGAAAATACTTTTCCAATTCAGGCACCTGCTTAGAGAAATATTTCCCGCTGCCACTATTCCCATGTAACAAAAATAGTGGAAAACCTCGTCCGCTTTTCTCGTAATAAATTTGACTGCCATCTGCCATAATAGCATATTTCCTTTCTTTTTCCACAAAATCACCTACTCGTAATATATATGATCAAGGAGACAAACCTTTTCTTGCTTGCTTCTTAATAGTCTTTTATTTTCAATTGATTTATTATACAAAAAACACCCTATAAAATAGATTTTTTTCGGGTGTCTATTCTATAGGGTATTATATTTCATACTTCTTTATAGCGCTCTTACTTGTTTCAACGGCCAGAAAACAGCTTGGCCTTTTCCGACAATTTCATCTTCTGAAATAAATCCGAACATTCGACCGTCTTTCGAAACTTCACGATTATCTCCTAAAACAAACACTTGGCCTTCTGGCACTTTCGTTTTTCCAGTGATTTGTTCTAACGTAAAGTCTGGAGTTAATACACGGCCTGCTGCTTTTTCTTTAAACTCTTTTAAATATGGTTCTTCCATCGCTGTTCCGTTTACATATAAAACATCGTTTTTATACTCCACTGTATCGCCTGGTAAACCAATCACTCGTTTTACTAAATCGTATCCTTCTTTTCCGTGGAAGACGATAATATCAAAGCGATCTAATCCACTTATACTATAACCAATCTTATTCACAAGAACTCGTTCGTTATTTTCTAAAGTAGGCATCATCGATTCACCTTGTACTAATGAAGGTGTAAATAAAACACCGCGAATAATAGCAATTAATACAAGAGTAAATCCTATCGTTTTAGCCCATGAGAATAATTCTTTCTTCGTATTTTCCTTCATCGTTTCTCCTCTTTCTTAACTGTTTATTGTATGATTTGAACTAATTCTTGTACTAAATTAGGATCAATTTCAGAAAAACATGATTTCCCTTCTCTAACCGCTGTACCGACATGAGCTTGCGAAATTCCAGTTTCATCTAGCAATTGCTTTATATTTTCTTTTGTCACACCAGCTCCAACTACAAGCTGAATTTGACCACCGCTTACCTTTTGCATTTCTGCAAGCACCGGAATATTCTCTACTATATTTCCTTGTCCACCTGAAGTTAAAACGTGAGTCACTTTATGAAACTTCTTTAAAGTTTTCATCGCTTCTACTGGATTCTCTATATCATCTATCGCTCGGTGATACGTTACATTTATTCCATCTACAACAGATAGTAAATTCGCTAATTTCTCTTCATCCACTTCATTTCGTTCGTTTAATACACCTAATACAACACCAGCTGCACCTAACTTCTGCGCAATGATAATATCTTCCTTCATCATTTCAATTTCTTCTTCCGTATATGTAAAAGACTTCGCATGCGGACGAATCATAACGTGAATCGGTATATGTACTGCTTCTACCGCTTTTTTAATAAATGCATAACTCGGCGTTAAACCGCCTTCTGTATAAGATGTAATTAATTCAATTCGCTTCCCGCCAGCTCGTTCAATTCGTTTCACATCTTCTAAACATGTTGCAATAACCTCTAGCATGAGATGACCTCTTTTCGTGCTTTTTTCTTATTATACAGTAGCTGAAATAAGAAACATAGCATTCTCCTATAAAACTGTAAAAAGAAGAATAAAAAGAAAGATTTTTTTTATTGATTGCCTTCGTTGTTAATATTATATTCTACTAAAAAAGGAGTAACCCCTAGAACTTCTGACTAGGTGTCACTCCTTTTTATTTTACAAAAATACTAGGTTTCCCCTATACATTTAGTTATTTTTCTTAGTTACTTCATTATAATAGTGGCTAAATGCCTCTACTAATGCGTCAACTGACGCATACAATTCTTCTGGTGTATTATCTACCCCTCCCATTTCAATAAGTAATGCATTTGGAGAAAGGTCTTGATTATATACTCCGTTACCGCTTTTACGATCTTTAATAAAAATCCCTCGGCTTAAACCGTAATACTTCTCATCTAAATATGAATTTATTGCCGTTACTATTTTTTTATTTTTTTCATAGTTAGGATTTTCTCGTCCTAAAATAAAATAAAGCCGAGCATAATTCTTTCCGTTAATATTTTTTGTTGTAATATTTTTTCGTGCATCGTCTCTATGAAGGTCCATTGGAAACATAATATTTTTATCTTGTGCTAATTTATCTTGTAATATTTGACGGGATCCTTTGTAAGATTGGGCCCAATTTAAATTTTTATTTCGCAGAAAATCCCTCATATTTGTCGTATCATGTGAAACAGCTATTCCTTTTTCTTCTAACTTTTGTTTTAAATAGTTTCCAACAAACGTAATATTCACTTCATTATTTGTACTGGAAGCATCATCGGGTATCGTAGCACCTGGAATGAGAGGAATAAACGCTTCCCAACTATGTGTATGATAAATAAAAACTTTATTTTCACCGTTATTTTGTGTATTTGAATTTTCACCAGTAGAATTGTTTTCTTTCCCACTCTTTGGGTGTTTAATAGCAGTACCTTTATCTTTAATGTTATCTAAAGGAATACTGGATTCTTCAGGAATGTTCGTATAATCTGTTCCTTCCCCAGCAATTAATATTTCCGAATAAAATTGATTCATATTAGGAAGTTCTCTAGTTAATAAACTTCGGAGATCATTTACATTAATGTTTGTAGAAAGTGACAGTAAAAAAGATTCCAAAGACGCTCGTCCTTTTTCTTTATGAAATTCTTCTGCAAAATAACGATTTTCACTTCCTATCATATACATAAGACCTTTAGTAGAATTCGTTCCTAACAACTGATTCATATAAAATGATTTAAATACGCTGGAATTACTAGAAATGAAGAATGAAGTGAGGATACATATAATAGTGAATAAAATACATATCACTACATATCTTACATTTAATACTTTCAGTTTAATTTTATTCATTTTATATCTCCCTTCATTTACTATATTCTTACGCTTAATTTTCAATGAATATGATTAATAATTTAATAGAACTGCCTCAAACTACTATGTTTTCATTTAACCTCTTTCCATAAAGCAAATGAGGTTAAAGTTGCCATATGCAAATATCATCAAAGATTTTAAAACAAATCAAATAACCTGAGTCTATATAAATATAGAACTCAGGTTATTTAATACTGTTTACTCGATAGGAGGCACTGCATTTTGATGGACTTTTTTATTTTCCATGTCAATGCCTAATTGGTCTTTCAATAACTTCATACCTTTTTTTGTAAGATGGACGGCTCTATTCTTATCCGTTTTTGTAATCCATTCCTGTTCAAAAAATAGTTTTGCTATCGCAGATCCTAACCAACCAGAAATATGGTAGCGTCGTTCACTCCAATCAAGACAAGGTTTTGCAAATACCCTTCTCTTTATATCTGCCGTTTCAATATTTATTCCAAAATTCAGAAACCATTGCTTACCTTGTTCCGTTACAATGTATTCTCCTTCCTTTAAAATTATAAATTCCCTATGTAGTAATTTTTCAGTTATCTCTACACCGAGTCTGCCTGCAAGATGATCATAGCAAGTTCGAGCATAACGAATTTGTTTTAATTGATCCGATTGTTTTAAAGACCGAACTTGGACTGATGGTGCAATTGTTCCTAACTTTTCAAGGACTTCTGCTACCTCTTGATTAGCAAGTCGATAGTAACGATGTCTACCATGTTGTTCAACTGTAAGTAGATTCCCCTCTACTAATTTAGAAAGATGGGAACTAATCGTTGGATGTGACACCTTTGCCATATAAGCCAATTCGCTAGCAGGTAGTGCCTGATTATTCATTAGACAATCTAAGATAATTGCTCTTGTAGGTTCAGCAATTAGTTTAGCTATATATGAGATATTCGGATATACATTCATATTTCGATGATACCCTAACTATTAAACTGATACAATTATTTTAAGTTTAATAGTAAAGGAGAATGTATTATGAATGCAATTGATCTTAGTATATTAAATTTGAAAGAAACGAGAAGGCGCTCAGAAACATTATGGAATTCTCTTCCCGATAATTTTCTTAATTGGAAGCCTGATCATGAAGCTATGTCCTTTGGTGAGATGATTCGTCATGTATGGAGCTCAACTTTTTATTATCATATGATTTTAAAAAACAACGGCTCAATAAATGATATACATTTCCCGTATGATGACGAGCCAATTACTTGTGTAAAAAAAGAAATTGAATTGGCACAATCGTACTTTACTGACTTCATAGAGTATGTTCAATCCATAAGCATAGCTGAGCTAGATTCAACCCTTATTGATCGAAGCGATGTTGGCTATCAAAGATATTTAGGCGACATGCTATTACGAATTGCCTATCATGATGCGGTCCATGCTGGTCAATTTTTACAATATTTACGAATGATAAACTTGGAAAGACCTTTAATTTGGGATTAAATATAACAAATGTTTACAAAGATTTCAAACTGGCATTATAATAATACGCAACCAATTATCTAACTAGTCAAAATTCTTCCCGTTAGTTAAAAAGAGCAATTTAGTTGTTGTACGATAATTAATATATGGGGATGATCACGTGAAAAAGCACTCTGAATTAAAAAAGCATTTATGTGAACTGGAGGAAAAACTATTAGAACCTAAAACTCGTACAAATCCAGCAGAACTGGACAAATTACTTGCAGACGACTTTTTTGAGTTTGGAAGTTCGGGAAACGTTTGGTATAAGAAGGATTCTGTTGGTGGAGACGGACTTAGTGTGAGAGAAATGACTCTTTCTAATTTTGAAATATACCCTTTATCGAAGGATACTGTGTTGGCGACATATCTTGTAAGAGATGAAACTAGAATGCAGAATACTTTGCGAAGTTCCATTTGGAAACTGATAGATGGAAAATGGCAAATGTTTTTCCATCAAGGAACACTTACAAAATCATGATAACCATTTATACTAAAAATCTACATCTCAATTTGGTACGTCGTACACATAAAAAGCACGTGTTTGATTACTACTCAAACACGTGCTTTCAAAACAACTATATTACTCATAAACAATAAAATACAAGTTTAAAATTACTACGACCGAAACGCCGCATCCGCCAGCATAGATAGTGTTGCATCATCCATCGGCGGATTGTGCAATCCTGCTCTGACGTTTAAATAGTAACGATGAAGCGGATTTTTTTCTGATAAACTTTTTGCTCCTACGATGCGCATTGCTTTATCTACAATAGATATTGCCGCATTTGTTACAGCATATTTCACTGCTGCTAGTTCGGCTTGCAATGATAGTTTATCCTCTGCCTCATCGTACTTTTTCGCAATTTGATATAAAAAGACGCGAGCTTGCATAAGCTCAAGTTCTAATTCTCCAACTAATCTTCTAACATTCGGCAATAAACTAATAGAATGATTTAAACTATTTGGCTTGTATGATCCCGCAAACTGAACTGCATAATTTCTTGCTGATTGTGCAATTCCTAAATAACATGCTGGTATATGTAGCAACCAGCCAATACCCTTTTGTTTCACTTTCCCGCCCTTTACATCTGTAAAAAAGCGATTTTCTATCTCTACATTTTGTAAGACAAGGTCATGACTAGCAGTCCCTCGCATCGCAACGCTATCCCACGTTTCTTCAATGGATACACCGAGCGTATTTCTCGGAATGACAAACTCTCCAACTTCTTCTCGACCTTCAATACTCGCTGAAATAATAAAATAATCAAGTATTGGCGCCATCGTTGTAAAAGTTTTTCTTCCATTTATAATCCACTTCTCACCTTGTTGAACCGCTATTGTTTCTGGCTTACCACCACGCGTCGGACTCCCTGTTTTTGGTTCTGTTGCTGCCCGATTAAAGAGTGCACCGTTACGTACTTCTTCGCAAAACCATTTGAACATCTCATCATTCCAAGAGTGATTTTCCGCTAGCTCTTTCACAATGCCAATATGCCAGCCAATCGATAACGCAGTAGCTCCGCAGCCTTCCGCGATTTTCTCTTGAAATAAAACAAAGTCATATAAAGAAATCGCACTACCACCAAATTCCTTCGGTAACGTTAATTTCGTATATCCGATATCTTTCAAATCACTTATATTTTCATACGGAAATGATCCTAATTCACTTAGTTGATGCTCTCTTTCCATGAACTTCGGAATCAATTTATTTATTTGTTCAATAATGAAAGATTGTTCTTCTGTTTCAACAAATGAGAGTGCCATACTATAATCTCCTTTATGTTCGATTCATCAACCGCTCACTTTTTCATTATGATTATATGAAGCTACCTCTCTATTGTTTCACTATTCCGATAAAAATACAATGTTTTTGACCAATAAGAAAAGTTCCCATTTAAAATAGGTTCTTTTCTTATATTAGTCTCCCTTCAATGCCTTTAACGGCAAAGAGGTTACATATCCAATGTACGAGAATAATTCTTTAAAGAAGAATGGTATTTCTGTGTCTAACGTTTTATATGCTGATGTCGGCGTTGGTGAAGCATACGCTTCAATATTAATATGTTTTGCGATTCTCATTGCGCGTTTCATATGAAGTGGATCACTTACAATCGTGTATGTGCGTATTCCGTTCTCTATTCCAACTTCCTTCGCATTCTTTAAGTTTTCTTCTGTGAAAAGGGATTTTGTTTCAATTAAAATATCTTCCTCTTTTACACCTTGTTTCATTGCATATACTCTTGCAGTACGCGCTTCCTCAAGTTCTGCCTCGAACTTTGTACCACCCGTAAAAATAATCTTTTTAATGTTTCCGTTCTTATATAAAGAAATCGCATGATTAATTCTTTCTTTAAATACAGGGGATGGTTTTCCATTCCAAGAAGCCGCTCCTAGTACGATACCAGCATCCGTTTTCATACTATCATCTGTTTTAAAACGATAGCTCCAAATATCGTAAGCTGCATAACTTACATATAAAATAGCAGAACAAATCATTAGTAAAAATACTTGAAAGATTCGTCTTTTCTTACTTTTCTTATTTTCTTTCATTTGTAATTGCCTCCGTACATCATCCATACTTCTATAAAAAACATTTATATCAAATCGTTTTGTTTGAGTTTATTTAAAAGAAGGAACTTTACTTGTTATTTATATATAAAAGGGTTTTCATTTAAAATTGAGGATTATCAATTCATTTTCATTTGCGGTTTTCATTACATGTTTTAAATTCATAAGTTTATTACCATACAACTACATTGTAACGAATTTTTTCTCAGAAGGGAACGATGAAACAAAAGTAATTAAAATAAAGTAGCATTTTGTAAGAAAAAAGGTATATTTTTCATGTATTACGAATAATATACCTTTCAAAACACGAATTATAACTTTTCTTTATACAATTCTAATTTTTCCAATAAACGAGCTTTCACTATTGGCCATTCGCTTGCAATAATACTATACACAACTGCATCTCTCACATGACCACTTGGTAATTTTCTTTCATTTCTAAGCACACCTTCTTTAACTGCTCCTAAACGTTCAATTGCTCGTTGTGCTTTTTCATTTCTTGCATCCGTCTTAATTTGTACTCTCAGCATATGCAATTTTTCAAAAGCATAGTGAAGAAGCATATACTTACACTCTGTATTTATACTCGTACGTTGCACACTTGGATGATACCAAGTCTGCCCTAACTCTACTGTTTTATCTTCTACTGAAATATTATATAAACGTGTACTTCCTACAATCGTATTCGTCTGTTGATCCACTACAACAAAAGGTATTTGAGTACCATTTCCATAACCCTGTATCGCTTTTTGCACATATTGCTGCATATCTTGCGCACTATCCATTTTAGAAATTAAATACGCCCAAATATCCCGATTTCCTTCTACAATCGAAAACAAAGTTTCGACATCATCACTATCTATTATCCGTAACTTTGCTCTTTCGTGAATTATTTCCATTTGAAAGCCCCCTTTGTTGTTACTATATCATATGAAAAGAAAACGTTTTATAAGAATAATAGAATGTATTTAAAACAATTCCTTTTCAAATATATTCTTCTCGTATAAGGCGGGCAAGCTCATCACTAACCTTTAAAAAGGAAAATTTTGATAATTCCCAATAAATGCTATATAATGATAAATGGGAGGGGATGAAAATGCTAGATCAAATTACTTGGGGAACACCAGGCAGCTTATTATGCTTAGGTTTCTTTTTTGCAGGACTAGGAATCTTCTTAAGAAGCATGACGTCATATTCAAAAAATAAATAAAAACATCAAAAAAAACAGAAAATAGTATATTTTCACATTTTAGGATATTTGATTTTCTTAGCATGATAGTGATGTGGGAATACCCCGATTTTAAACAAAAGAAGCCTTCCTTTTACAGAAGGCTTCTTTTGTTAGAGATTTATCTTTTTAAAACTTTAAAGTAACAAATAAGCAATCGGCGTAATAATAAGTAACGTTAATATCGTTCTTTGTACATAGAGAATAATAAGTTCCGATACTTTTAACGGAATGTCTGTCGATAAAATACAAGGAATGGAAGCTGAGAAGAACAATATAGATGATACCGAAACAACCGCAATGACAAACTTTGTCACAAGTGGTGCACTTACAACTAAAAGAGAAGGTAAAAACATTTCCGCAATACCAACGGATGCCGCTTTAGCAGCTAGTTCTGCTTCTGGTAATTGTAATAGCCATGTAAATGGATAGAAAATATAACTGATCCAATCAAATATTGGCGTGAATTTCGCTAAGACGATACCAATTAATCCTACTGACATAATGGATGGTAAAATTCCCATTGTCATAATAAATCCATCTTTTAAATTCACTGCGATATTTTTCATAATACTCGGTGCAGACTTTGATACTTCTAACGCATCTTCCCAAGCACGTTCTAACATTTTCTCTTTATAAACAGGTTCTGGAAACCCTTCTTCTGTTACATATGTATCTGGTTTTCTACTAAGTGGTGGGATTCTTACGGTGATAGCAGTTACGATAAATGTTACAACGAGAGTAGTCCAAAAATAAACATTCCATAAATGCATAATGTCTAATGTTTTTGCGATGATGATCATAAATGTTGCGGATACTGTAGAAAAACCTGTAGCGATAATAGCTGCTTCTTTTGTCGTATACTTCCCTTCTTTATACACGCGATTCGTAATTAATAAAGCCAACGAATAACTCCCCACAAAGGATGCAACCGCATCAATTGCTGATCGTCCAGGTGTTTTCCATAACGGTCTCATAATCGGACGACAAAACGTACCGATAAATTCTAGTAATCCGTACCCGACTAATAACGCTAAAAAAGCCGAACCAATTGGCACGAGTAAACTTACCGATATTACTAGTTTTTCATACAAAAACGGCCCTACATCTGGTGCAAAGAACCAAGCTGGTCCTACTTTCAAGCAATATAATACACCAAAGACAACACCAACTACTTTTAAACTAGAAAAACAAATGTCTACGATAGATGCATTCCATTTTTTTGTATAAAACGGATAAATTGCACCCATTATCATAACGAGTAGTGCGTAATAAGGTACGACGCTCGGAACCGAAGTCCTGATCCATGATACGATATGATCAATCATAATGGACGAAGCACCATTTATCGTAACTGGTACGAAAAACATAAACACCCCAACTAGACTAGCGAGTATAAACCGAAGAATGATCCTCTTCTCACTCCCTGTCTTAATTACATTCCTTTTTAATTCAATTTCACTCAAAATTCGACACCTCCTATTATCTAAATATTCTGTATAATAACGTTACATTCCTTCTTTCGATTTCTAATATTTAATTATATGAAAAAAACTATTTTAAAATAGGCTTTTTCTACTACCTCTCATAATCATCCACAATAACTTGAATAACACGATACGATTCTTCTGCCACTATTTTATTACTAGTCTTATTCGCATCATATGTAATTAACGCCTTCCAAAGTGCCCATCCTCTCGCTCTATTCCACGTTTCTTCATCTATGCACAATACTCCTTTAAATACGTTTCTGCTACTTTTATCAAAAAATGTCCATGCCATCGCTGCATCACAAGAAGGATCTCCTACTCCTAAAATCCCAAAATCAATTACGGCGCAAAGCTTTCCGTCCTTAACGAGTAAATTTCCTGGTGCAACATCCCCATGAATCCAAACTGGCTTACGCTTCCATGTTGACTGAAGTGCTAAATCCCAAAGATGCTTTAATACTGTTTCATCAAAAACGTCCTTATTATTCTCGATAGCACCTCTCGCTTCTTCATCATATACAGATATAAGCCCGCCTCGGTAAAAATTATGTGCTCCAGCTATCGGTCCATTACTCGCATCAATGGATTGCAATTCTACTAAAAATGCACCTAAGTCCGCCGCAAATTCATTTAAGTCACGAATATTTTGTTTCGTAACTGTTTCGCCCTCTATCCATTTATTAATAGACCAAGGCCATGGATACGATTCAGACGGATTACCTTTCGCAACTGGTGTAGAAATCGGTAAAGAAAGCTCCTTACTTAATATCGGTAACCACTTATTTTCTTTCTCTACTTGTGGTGCATATGCCGCATCACTTGGCAACCTTACACTCATCTCATCCCCTAAGTGAAACGTTCTATTATCATGCCCACTAAACTTTACAGGTCTCACTTCTAAATGTGCCAATTTAGGAAACTGTTCTCCTATCAACCTTTTAACTAAATCAGTAGGAATTTGATTCATCCACTTATCCCCTCCTCTTTTGAAACTTACTAAGTCCTTCTGTACTCCCAACATATTCAAAACCATTTCTCTTATAAAAATCATTCAACGTACGATTATGTCCCACACAATCTAGCTTCAAAAACTCTTTGTCACAGTGCACATTCTCGTCTATCCATTGTAAAATCCACTCTCCGATTCCATTCCCCTTATACTTTCGTTTCACTGCAAATCTATGAATATATAAAGAATCGGAAACATTCTCTTTACCAAAAATACGCTCGTCCCATTCATTTTGTTTAGGAGATACTGTAACTGTACCGATTATTTCATCTTCTTTCATAACCACATATGTATATTTCTCTCTTATCCCTTCTAGTATTTCAACCGTAGCCTCTCCACCTAACAGATACTGCCATTGATCTACTTCTTTATGTTGTAACCACTCTGCTACTTCTCTTAATAGAGTAATAATGCTATCGCTTTCCTCTTCAATAGCAGTTCGAATTGTATATTCTTTAACTGTATTTCTCTCCATATTGCCGTTCCCCTTTCAAATGACTACCCTACTGATAATCGCGTTCTAACGTCATTTTCATCTGTAACGTATTCAACATAATAACCTTGATTCCTTGCGTTTTCATACATCAATTCAATCTTTTTTTGATCTTTAGCGTAAATTGTGACGTATGTACAATCCGCAACTAGTAAAACTAATTCACACTTACTCTCTTTAAATTCTTCATATGTTTCAATAGCTACTACTTCCTCTCCTTTTGAATACGCTTTTAAATCTGCAAAAATAACATAATATATATTGTCTTTAAATAATGTTTTCAAATCTGATCCTTCCACTATACTTGGTTCTTCTGGAAATAATGCCTCATCCAATCCACCACGTGCTATTAAGTATGACTCCTCACTACCTACCCACCAATCATATGAAGAAATATCAATCGGCTTTAACACTTTCCAAAGTAAATTATCATATTCATTTGGAATATCTACTGTAATTCCTCTTTTCATTTATTTGCTCCTAGCTTATTTATTTTCGTTTTCATTTCATACATTATATACCAAATTCAATTACTATATTTTGTCGATATCTATGTAACTTGTATTTCACCGCGAAAAAAACCGTCCCACTACTTATGAAACGGTTTCTTTATGCTTATATTTAAGTTTTTCATGCAATTGTTGCAATGCGCTTTAAAATAATTTCTAATATATTCATCACATCAGCCATTCATTCTTAATGCTCACTTCGTCTTCACAAAATAATATAAAAACCACACTGCATGATTTTGTTCATCGGCAGCTATTCTGCGCAATAACTCTTTCATATGTGCATCCGATGCTTCATCTGAAATTTCCAAGTAAAAATCTACTGTCTTCTGTTCATCTTGTATTGCGAATTCTAATCCTTGTAAGTACGTATTTGGACATTCTTCTGTAATTTGTGGTTTCGGCTGCTGACCACTTAAATTTGTATAGATTTGTACAAAATGATGAAAATGCTTTATTTCATCGTTACGAATTTCAAGAATTTGATTTCGTTCCGCCGCATTTGGAGCCATGTTGGCTAATTTCGCATAGCAATTTATAGCACTAAACTCTCCATTAATTGCTTTCTCAATATCACGAATCAACTTATCATTTTGCCTATACCAATCATAATCATTCGAATTATACATCGTATCCCCTCCATTATTTCACATAACATTTTATGCAATTTGAAATAGCAGGAGCATGTATACAAAAAGGAACTGCAAATCCGAACTCTTCTATTCCCTTTAAAATATAGAAAAACCTATCCTTCTTGATTTCCCGATAAGTTAATAAAAAGCAAAAAACGCTTCACTCCTAGTGAAACGTTTTTTGCTTTTATGCGTTTAATTCCGTTTTTTGTCCCTTTACTACACTACGTTTGAAAGCAGTCGCTAAAATAATAACCATACTTACTACGCCAATCCAAACGAGCACAGTAAGGGGTGTACTCCAGCTTAACCCTTTTCCAAAGAAGAATATTTCTCTAAGTCCTTCAATCATAAATCGCATTGGCAACCATGCGTACACCCAGTCTTGATAAAATGGCGACAACATTTCAGGTGCTAACGATAATAACGGTGCCCCAAAGAAAAGTAAGAGTGCGAATACACCAATTCCTTTTAGTCCAACTAATGAAAGTACCGCTGATATCATTAAGAAGAAGCTAAAGGACGTAATTGATAAAAACAGTGCCGTATCCGTGAAATTCGAAATATTTAAACCTACCATACCATCCGCGATCCATGTGAGGCCAAATCCAATTACAAGTGCCACGACAGCCCCTGTTATTATTTGTTTTAGTTTTAATACGAAGTTTTCTTTTCTTGTACCTACTCGCATTTTACTTATCGCAATAAAAATAATTGCTGCGCTCGCTAAACTTGCAATCCATAACGGCTGGAATAAAGACATCGGCGAGTTACCGTTCGCACTATTTTTGCCGATTTCATTCACATTTTTCACTTTCTTTGCAATAGGTGTTATTACATTTGAAACTTGGTCTGCTGTTAATGTAGCTCCTTTTGCTTTCAATCCTTCTAATAGTTGTGTACGAACAGTATTGTTCATATTATCAACGATCACATTTAACATTTGCCCCGCCATAGTTGAAGCTGCTGTATTCATTCCTTGATTTATGAATATTTCTACCTCTGGCGAAGATGGCTGTGGTGTTCGTAATGATGCTTGTTTTGTGCTAAAGTCTTTTGGAATAACTAATGCTGCGTAATATTCTTGATTATTTAAGCCTTTTTGAACTGCTTCTTTATTTTTCACTTCTACCCACTTCACCGCAGGTTCTTCATCTGATTTTGATGTCTTTTTCATATTATCAACAATCGTTTGCCCCATATTCATCTTCGGTTGATTCGGAATTTCTACTCCTTGATCCTCATTTACAATTGCGATTGGCAAATTTTTCGGCTGTGGTTGAACGGTTGGAAATAACGTTAATGAAAAAATAAAAACAACAAGTAGTGCAATAACTGGTGATACATATAAAAGTTTATTTTTAAACATTTTCTTTTCTCCTCCTATAGTTTGATTTATAATAACCAACAACGTGTTGTTTATTTATATTTTGAATTATATGTTCGAGTTGAACCTTATACAATAATCAAAAATCGTGAATGTGTCGGTTATAAGACACATTCTTGAAAAGTGTTGAGAAAAATTAAGGAGGGACATGCTTTGCGCGATAGTAATTTAGATTTACGTGTTATTCGTACGAAAACTGCCATACGAAACGCATTGGTTGAGTTAATTGAGGAAAAAGGTTTTGACGCCATTACAGTGAAAGATATTACAACGAAAGCAAACATAAATCGCGGTACTTTCTATGCACATTATCAAGATAAATTTGATTTAATGACGAAATGCCAAGAAGAAATTATGTATGAGTTTTCTAGCATTGCCAAACAGAGATTGCCTGAAGTTATTGCTGATCTTGGGTCAAACCCTTCCCCAACAATGCCGTTTATACTTATTACTTCTATTCTTGAATTTCTAAATGAAAATAGTGATTTTATGAAAGCAGTATTAAGCCCAAAAGGAGATTTATCTTTCCAAACAAAACTGAAAGACTTTATGTGGAAAACACTATTTGAAGATACGAATGGTGCTCTCATTAATAAGGAGAATTTACTTGTCCCAAGCCAATACTTAACTTCATATATGGCATCTGCTCATATAGGTGTCATTCAGCAATGGTTAAATAACGGGCAAAAAGAAACACCTGAGGAAATTGCTCGTATTTTATCAACAATCGCAGTTCATGGACCTTTTTATGCGGCTGGCTTAAAAAAATAAGTCAGCTATATAATAAAAGATCATCCACTATAATAGCGGATGATCTTTTATTTCATTACAACACTTCAATATACCCTTCAGTCCCATGTACCCGAATTCGTTGCCCATCTTTTATTCGTTTCGTAGCATTCTCTACCCCGACGACTGCTGGTAATCCATATTCACGTGCAATCACTGCCCCGTGAGTCATAAGTCCGCCAACTTCAGTGACTAACCCTTTTATAGACACAAACAATGGTGTCCAGCCAGGGTCAGTAAAAGCAGTAACTAATATATCTCCTTCTTCTAAATTCGCTTCTTCCATGTTTAAAATAACGCGAGCTCTTCCCTCAATCACGCCTGAAGAAACAGGCAGGCCTACAATCGCATCAGCTGGGAGGTTTTCTCGTTTATATTTGCCTGTAATGATTTCTCCATCAGACGTCATGATACGAGGAGGCGTTAGTTTTTTATATAATTTGTAATCATTTTTTTGTTTTTGTATCAGCTCGTAATCTAGTTTATTCGTGCGAACAACTTCGTGAAGTTCTTCGAAAGTTAAATAGTATATATCATCGACCTCACGAATGACGCTGCTCTGCACAAGTTGCTCAGCTTCTTTCAATAATGCCTGCTTATATATGAAATAACGATTAATCATGCCGTATTTTGGATATTCACGATAACCGATAAAATTACGGATATTACGAACCATCCGCTTCATCTCTTCTACTTTTTGCTTTCCGTTCGGCAAGTGCTGCAATCGATTTACTAACTCTTCTTCTTTTTTCAAAGCTTCTTGCAGCCCTTCTTCAAACTTCCGTTTACTAGCACCCGCTTCAAAGTCTCTTATATTATTTAAAATCATCGGGATAATTGTAGTTGGCTTTTCACTCCAGCGTGTTTTCGTAATGTCAATTTCTCCACTACATCTCATTCCGTATTTATTTAGAAAAGTTAGAATGGCATCTCGGGCTTCTTCTCCACCTTTAAACTGAACTATTTCATCTAAAAAGTTATCGTTTTCTACATGTTGTAAATACGTAATAACTTCTTGGTACGGCCGAATCACATCAGCAACGTCCAGTAATGCTAGCCCCATTTCAGACGTAATATTGTTTTGTACCGATTGAGAAAGTGTGTCTGCTGCATTCTTTTCGCCTAGCCAGTGCTCCATCTTTTCATTCATCCATGTTGAAGCATTCATACCAGCCATAATGACAGCGATACTTTGCGGATTAAATAATACTTTCTTTAATTGCTGGATGTCTTCCAAAATAAAATTAAGTACATCCACCCCTGATTTCATGTGCATGTTTCGTTTTAACTCTTCGATTGATGCTTCACTATTCTGTATTAAATTCGTAACGATTGCCGGATCATTTTCGATTTCTGGTTGCGAATTTGCAGGTTGCTTACTTTTACTAACACTCTTTTCTTTTTCATCATCCGGCAACAATGTAATAAAATTATCTCGCTCGATTATAGTTGTTAATGCATCTCTTACGAGTGGATCTGATTTTCCTAAAGTGTTTATTAAATAATCTCTGCTAGCAGGTGAAGCTAATTGTTGCGTAGCATCCACAAACAGCCGTCCTCCCGCTTTACGCATAGGAGCATTAGTCGTTAACAGGAAAAAAGATAACCCAAGCGGTTTCATCGCATCGGTCATCATTTGTTGATGGCCAACTGATATATACACATGATTTCCCCCATCATTTTCTTCAGGAATTGGATATAAAGTCGTAATGGGGCGACTTTGGACAATATAAAATGTATCATCCACTAAACACCATTCAATATCTTGCGGACAACCAAAATAAGCTTCAATCTGTCTTCCAATCTGTGCTAGTTGTAAAATTTGTTGTTCAGACAATGTTTGAATTTTTTGCTGAGCCGGATCAATCTGTTTCGTCTCCGTTCCGCCCTCTTTTAAAGCATAAATAGCTAATTTTTTAGTTGCTATCATCTTTCCGGTAATTTCGCCTTCTTTTACTTTATAATTATCGGCAGAGACCAGTCCTGATACTAATGCCTCACCAAGTCCAAAACTGGCATCAATTGATACTACCTTTCGGTTAGAAGTAACCGGATCAGCAGTAAATAAAATTCCCGAAGCCTCAGGGAAAACCATTTTTTGAACGACAACACATATAGAAACTTGATTATGTTCAAAATCATTTTGCATGCGGTACATAACTGCTCGCTCTGTAAATAAAGAAGCCCAGCACTTTCTTACATGCTGCAAAATCGCTTCTTTACCGATAATATTTAAATACGTATCTTGTTGACCAGCAAATGAGGCATACGGTAAATCTTCAGCCGTAGCACTAGAACGCACGGCATAAGCATGTTCGTTTCCAAAACGTGAGAGATATTGAGCTACCGCTTCCACTACTTCAGAAGGGATTTCTACTGCCATAATGACTTCTCTAATCTTCTTACTAATTCCACCAATTTGGGCTCGCTCTTCCATTTTCAACTTTGTTAGCTGCTGCAACAAAGTTTGAAGCTCGTCATTTTGCTCGATGGCCTTTTCATATCCTACCGTTGTAACACAAAATCCTTCTGGCACTTGTATCCCTTGAACGCTTGATAACTCCCCTAAATTCAATCCTTTTCCACCAACGAGTGCAAGCTGCGTGTTTTCTATTTCCTGAAAATCGAGAACGAAAGAACTCATTTACCATCTCTCCTTACTATGCATGTGTTCTTGATTGTAGCAGTAGTAAATACGAATAAACAGTCTATTTCGAACTTGATTTACATGATATAATTAAGTTAGGAAGAGATATTCCCCCCTCTAATTCACTTCAACTACATCACCAAACTTAAACATTCTTTGATTACGAAAAGCATCGGTACAAGTAATCGTCTTATTTAATGGATTTATATCAGCTACTGTTATGTAATTTTTATATAAATACACATTAAAATATTAAGATAAATATTTTATTAACTCATCACCCTCCTCAAAAAAAATTGTAGAAACTATTATATAAATTCATATGTCTCCACCTTAATTCTAGGACTTAATTTTTTTTTTTGTAATCCCCCACTAATTCTTTTTTCAAATGTCCCAAAATGGATTCGAGAAATTAGGGAACTATAATGTCGTATTGAAACATATTAAGGGGGATAAAAGGTGAACAAGGAAATGAATTATGGAAGTGATTACAAGTTTATTCCAGCAACTTCAATTGAAAGTGGTCATGGCCTTGAAGTATTGCCTGATTTATTTTGTTACACGATTCAAATCGTCAACATATGTTTTGTTGGAAATCCGCATACCAATGATTTTGTTTTAGTTGATGCTGGAATGCCTAAATGTGCAAATGAAATTATCTCCGTTACTGAGAAGCGATTTGGTACAAATAGCCGCCCAAAAGCAATTATTTTAACTCATGGGCATTTTGATCATGTTGGAGGAATAATTGAACTCATTAAGTATTGGGATGTTCCAGTTTATGCCCATCAACTGGAGATACCGTTCTTGACTGGACAACAAAGCTATCCTGAACCAGATCCAACAGTTGAAGGTGGTATGGTAGCCAAAATGTCTCCCCTGTTCCCTAATGAACCGATTGATTTAGGAAATAGCGTAAAAGTACTACCTACCGATGGAACTGTTCCCCATATGCCAGAGTTTAGATGGATTCATACACCAGGGCATACTCCTGGGCATATTTCATTATTCCGAGAAAAAGACCGAACTTTAATTGCTGGGGATGCTTTTGTTACAGTGAAACAGGAATATCTATATAAAGTATTTACTCAGGAACAGGAAATAAGCGGCCCCCCTCGTTATTTAACAACAGACTGGAAAGCCGCTAAAGAATCAGTCATTAAATTAGAAAAAGTAAAGCCTCTGGTCGCTATTACTGGACATGGGATACCAATGTCCGGTGAATTGCTATCAACAAGCCTCAAAACACTCGTTCAAGAATTTGATAAAATCGCTGTACCCGATTATGGAAAATATGTAGACAAAAAGATACATTAAACATAAAAATACTTTTTCTTCTTATATTTAAGAAACAAAATCAAAACAGAAAAAATTATTAAGTTTAATATAAAAACAATGTACTTAGGCAACATCTCTATTATAAGAATGGAACTACACCTTGTGAATAAAACTTGATACTCCGCAAATACTATACGTAGTATAAGCCTGCTTTTTACCCAGGTTGTACTTCTTACCATTAAAGGGTGATTAAAACGGGTTACGCTATATAGCATAACCCGTTTTTTGTGAAATATTTTATTCCATATACGTTTAAACAATGGAGGAAAATGATGAAACATATTGTTGCTTTATTAATTAAATACACAGCGATAACTGCAGTATTACTAATGGTACTCGGTATCTTTCAAGGCATTTCAATTCCTAGAGTATTACTCATTTCTCTTTTCCTAACAGGAGCTGCCTATTTAATCGGCGATCTCTTCATTTTACCTAAATACGGAAATATGATTGCTACAATGGCAGATTTCGGCTTAAGCTTCTTCGGCATTTGGCTACTAACATCCTTATTTACGAATTTAGATGCTACTCGTAATATTGGCCTGTCTTCATTTATTGCCGCATTAATTATTGGCGGAATAGAGGTTTTCTTTCATATTTATATGAAGAGATTAGTACTGCGTAACGACGATGAATTAAGAAATCACAATCATATTCATCATGATAAATATGCTATGGAAATGTCAGATGAATATATGGATTCTTCTACAATAAATAAATCCAAAGTTGAGGATACATCTAAAAAATAAAAAAGTGGCCAATGCCACTTTTTTATTTTTGTTTCTTAAGCTTGATCAAAATTTCTTACATGTAACGGAGGTGGAACTACCCACCCTTTTTTCTTACTTAAACGCAGCAAAGTTACACCTGCTTGCGCTTTTTTCATATGAAATTGTCCGAATAGCATCCCTACATCTTCTCGAAGACATTTTCCCATCACTTGACTACATGTCACAAGTCCAGCTGCTAATCCTGTAGCAACAGCTGCTGCTATTTCAGCATCATTAATACGCGCTCCTGGAGGAATATCTTCGATAGATGCAACTGGTCGTTCTGGAGGAGCAGGAGGTAAAGCTACGCCATTAACCTTTAAAAGAGTTTTTAACTCTTCTATTTCCGAGTTCATATTATTTTCAATTAAGCTTTCTAAAAACTTCTTCAAATCTTCGTCACCTGTGTGATTCATAAATACTTGATGGCTTGCAATTGCACCTTGTGCAGCGAGAAGATAACTCCAAATATCAAATACTTCTCCGTAATGTAACGGTTCATTTTGAGGATTTCCACTTAATATACCCATTTTTAAATTCCTCGCTTTCGAAAATATCATAATAAATATTGATTTCAATATTGAAATCAAATTTTTAAGTATGCTTTTTCCTGCAAAAGATTTTCTACTATGCATGGAAAACACCTTTCCAACACCGCGTGTTTATTGTTTAGGAAAGTAGTTTACAAATAAAATACTCAAAGATTATCAATAATCTTTGAGTGAGAATCCATTTACTATAAGGGTTTTTATTTTTATACATATACAAAAGAAATTGATTTACATATCTGCTACATTGTATTTCAATTTACTTAGCGGTTAGCTCTACCACCAAGTTGTTGTTCAGCCATTGCTACTAAACGTTTTGTAATTTCACCACCAACAGATCCGTTTGAACGAGCTGTTGTATCTGCACCAAGTTGTACACCAAACTCTTGTGCAATTTCATATTTCATTTGATCAAGAGCCTGTTCAGCACCTCGAACTAACAATTCATTACGACTTCCACTATTATTGTTTGTCATATCGTTTCACCTCCGATTTTTTTAATATGCTACAAATTATGAAATAATAATTATCCTTTTTGTGGGAATTAGATTATGAATAAATATTGAGTTTCTTCTTAAAATAGGGCAAAAGATATAAGAAAGAAGAGTTGCTATAACGTACTTTCATAACAACACTATGTATAGATTTCTGTTTTGCCAAGAGATACATATAAATTATGAAAAATGATTCCTAAGGAGATATGTGATGAAAGCTGTAACCTATCAAGGACCAAACCAAGTACAAGTTAAACAAGTTGATGATGCAAAGTTAGAGAAAAAAGATGATATTATTGTAAAAATTACTTCAACCGCTATTTGCGGTTCTGATTTACATTTATATCAAGGGAACATGCCGTTACCTGAAGGGTATATTATCGGTCATGAGCCAATGGGCATTGTTGAAGAAGTTGGGCCAGATGTTACGAAAGTAAAAAAAGGAGATCGTGTTGTTATTCCCTTTAACGTTGCTTGTGGACATTGTTTTTATTGCCAACATGAAATGGAAAGCCAATGTGATAACTCCAATCCTCATTATGATTCTGGTGGATACTTTGGTTATACAGAGAAATTTGGTAACCATCCAGGCGGACAAGCAGAATATTTAAAAGTTCCTTTCGGAAATTTCACTCCATTTGTTATACCAGAATCATGCGAACTTGAAGATGAATCTCTACTGTTTTTATCCGATGTTTTGCCAACAGCCTATTGGAGTGTAATAAACGCAGGTGTTAAGCCAGGTGATACTGTTATCGTCCTAGGTTGTGGACCTGTTGGATTAATGACACAAAAATTTGCTTGGATGCAAGGTGCTAAGCGCGTAATCGCAGTCGATTACTTAGATTATCGGATACATTATGCAAAAAAGATTAACAACGTTGAGGTATTTGAGTTTACAAAATTTCCTGATATGGGAGAACATTTAAAGGAAATCACACATGGCGGTGCCGATGTAGTCATTGATTGCGTGGGCATGGATGGGAAGAAATCGCCACTAGAATTCCTGGAACAAAAATTGAAATTACAAGGTGGAACTCTCGGGCCTATTCAAATTGCTACGAAAGCCGTAAGAAAATACGGAACGGTTCAAATGACGGGTGTTTATGGCGGCAATTATAATGCTTTTCCACTCGGGGCATTTTGGGTTAGAAATATTAATCTTAAAATGGGACAAGCACCTGTTATTCATTTTATGCCAGAACTATTTGAAAAAATAACAAACAAAGAATTCGATCCAAAGGAGATTATTACACACAAAATTCCCCTTGAAGAAGCGAGCTACGGTTATCAAATTTTTAATAATCGTGAAGATGATTGTATAAAAGTCATTTTGAAACCTTGAAGATACAATTTTTTATTAAATTCTAAGTAGCTATTACCCCCATTTTCATCTCATATCAAAAATAGTTATTTCCAAAAAAATTGTATTTTAAGGTAGCAATCAATTGGTAAAAAAATCATTAAAGTATTAAGTAACAAATGTCAAATAAGCATAGTCCCGGATTAAAAGATATGGATCTTTAAGATCATTATGGCCAACTATTTATTCATGGTTGGCCATAAACCTTTATATGGATTCCAGTTACACTTTAGTCCACTTCCATTACATCACCAAACTTAAACATTCTTTGATTACGAAAAGCATCGGTACAAGTAATCGTCTTATTTAATGGATTTATATCAGCTACTGTTATGTAATTTTTATATAGATAGCCATCTTTATAATATGTAAGTAAAACCTCTTCTTCACCTAAATATGAAATTAACAGCTTATTTTCAATCCTTTCTTTTGCATCTTGCGTTAAGATTGGACGCGGGATTTTTGTTTGCTCCTGTATCATGTCTTTAATACAGATAAACTGCTCTGGCATACTAGCAAACGGTTGCCATTTTACCATGCCTCTTCCTTTTGGCATATTAGCATTCTTCACGATTTGTGCCCTCCTAATAATGTGTTTCTATATCTTGCTGTTGCGACGCTTGTGTAGGAAATTCCACGTAATATACTGTTCTTACCAAATCGTGTTCGAATTTCGTCCATAACCTTCGTTAATCTCATTTCTTTTTCTCTTTGTATAATGTTATCGAAAAGCGAAATTTGCTCTTCTCCTTCATGTATTAAATTTGTTAAGGAAAGACTTATCGATCGAATCGGCTCTCCTGTATGCCGCTCGTATAAAAAATATGTACAAACATTGTAAATATCCATCGTTAAATTTGTTGCTCTATTTAACGTATGTGCTTTTTTTATTCCTCCTCCATATTCCTTACTATATCCGACTGAAAAATGAATCGTTTGTGCGTATTTCTTTTCGCTTCTCAATCTGTAACAAACTTCTTCTACATGCTCTAATAAAATAACGATGAACTCTTCTATCGAATAATCACGAAATAATATTTGGCTTTTCGCTATAGATGTTGTCGCTGGAACATATTTCTCTGCTATTCTGCTAAAATCAATCCCGTTACTATGCAAGTGTAATTCTTCTCCTATTACACCAAACGATTGTTTTAAATACTTCAATGGATACTGCGCTAAATCCCCAATCGTATGTATACCTTTTCGGTTCAATTTCATTTCCGTTTTATACGATATACCCCAAAATTTACTGAGTGGTCTAATATTCCATAACTTCTCGGGTATATCGTCATACGTCCAATACGCTATTCCATCTTTATTCTTTTTCGCTTCCACATCCATCGCTACTTTACTCAATAATAAATTCGGCCCAATACCAATCGTACTTTCAATCCGTGTACGTTCATATATTTCTCGCTTGAACTTTAATGCAAACTCGTACGGATTACTCGCAAACAAATGAATACTTGCGGTCATGTCCATAAAAAACTCATCAATACTATATTGATGGAAATCTTCCGGCGCAACATACTGTAAAGCTAAACCGGTTATGTAAGTTGAACACTTCATATATGTATGCATAATCGGATTCACAATAATAATATCTGACCGATTCGGTATTTCGTACATTCTAGCCATCTTCTTTATTCCTAACGCTTTTAATGGCGGTGTTGCTGCTAATACAATTGATCCACTCCGGTTTACATCCCCTACGACAGCCAATTTCGTATATCGTGGATCAAGTCCTTTTTTAATACATGACACACTTGCATAAAAGCTACGAAGATCTACACAAAGAATAATACGATTCGGTAAAAGAGAATAATCATACAAGGTTATCACTCCTAACAAAAAGAACATTCGTTCTTATTATATACGAACTAACGTTCTTTTTAAAGGTATTTTCATGAAAATTTTGGTTGAAATAACCGTGCATGAACATTTTTCAAGAAAAAATCAAGGAATTCACCTCTATATTTTTTCTATACTGAAAAATGTAAATAGATACAAGAAGAAACAACTAGATTCTTCGTGAATAGATACGGTATTTTAGAACCCGTTTTTTAGTATTCAAACTTAATCCTGTATTTAAAAGCAATATACTTATATAAGAAAGACTTATTTCGAAAAAGAGTACTATTTAGCAGTGCTTGTTTATAGAAAATAAATTATTATTGGTTATTTTCTCAACGTTGTTTTCTAGTTTTATCATTCAAATTTAGACACATATTTATCTAACCTACATAAACTAATAGCGTATAATTGCATACTTTATCGATTTTTTATAACAATATCTCGAACGGACTATCATGAATCATAAATTTATTAACCCGGATACACGAATCATCTTCAATGAAATCCTGAATATCCAAGTAATATCGCGTGTATTTCTTTTAAAATAAACATTGGATACATTAAAATCACAGCCTGTTTTTTGAATGCTAAAGAAAGATTGTTTATCTGTATCTCCTCAATCGAATCCCTAATTATATAATTTTGTACAAGAAAGGAATTGAATTTATGCAAAATTTTAATTTCCTTTGTGAACAATTTGCTACAATACTTAAAGGGAAAGGTAAAAGAAATCAAGGTGGTTGTTCAGTGTCTTTTCACCGCGATTTTAGGGTGCTTGTTCAAGCAAAACCGAGTACTTCTGTAGTGCCCGTCGGAGTAAGTTTTGAATCGTTGGATCCAAATGGTAATGCATTAAATTTAGGCGAAATCGCTGTTCTACAAGAAGAAATTCCTGCATTTATGAAATCAATTGTACAACAAGGAATCATTGTAAGTGCTTTACATAATCACTGGCTGTACATGAATCCCTTAATTATGTATATTCATATCCAGTCGGTAGAGCCTCCATTACATTTTGCACAAAAGTTAGCCCATTCTTTTTTGTCCTTAAGTAGCTATCCTATCGCTAATAATGAGGGGCAATGATTGGTGTTTCGGATATATTTACACATTACATTTTCTACATGTGCGAACATCATAAAATTATTTCACTTTGTGCCCAAAAGAAAAAAACTGCCTATCAAATTTTTAGATAGGCAGTTTTTGAATCTATTAAAATAAAGTACCCTACTATTTTATAAAATACTATTCCCTAAACAAAAATACAGATTTGCAATTCACTTTGGCTTTCTTACCTCATATATTCCTCTAAAGTTAATTTTTCCTTATATATTTTTTGCAATATCTCCTACACAGCGAATACGCTAAGGCTCATACGCATAACCAGTTATATTTTCCTTTTCCTTTGGACAACGAATGATAAACCCTGCACTCTGCATCTAGACGGTATACCCCTTGTCCACAGTAAGACTTTATTTCAAACCCACAAAAAATAGATTACCTGCACACTAAAAGGTTTAGCGCACAGGTAATCTAGTTGTTTTTGAGATTAATAAAAACCTAATTTATTTTTTGAATTCTTCCATCAATAATAGACTGAATTGGTTCTTTTGATTTTTTTATATAATCTACTAATGCTTCAAAATCAGTTGGTCCTGTTTCAGCATCTTTACCGTTTTTAAAGGATACAAATCCATCTCCACCTGAAGCTAGAAATGCATTCGCAACTACGCTGTAAGTTTTAGAAGGAATAATTTCTTCTCCATCTGTTAAGCGGATACTTGTTACTTTTTCTCCATTAGGCTTGTTCGCATCCCAAGTGTATTGGATCCCTGAAATTTGAAGCATTCTTGTTATGTCTTTTTGCCATTGTTGATTTAAAATATCACGAATGTCTTGGCCTGTTAAATTTACTTTTATTAATTGATTTCCGAATGGTTGAATACCATATATCTCTCCCCATGTAATATCACCAGCATCTAAGTCATTACGAATACCACCAGGATTCATAAGAGCAATTTGGGATTGCATTGTTGCACGCTGGGCATCAGCAACTAAATTTCCGAGAGTAGATTCACCAGCCGTATTTAGTTTGCGATCTAGTGGAGCAATAGACTTGCCTACAACTTCATTAACAAGAGGTGCGATTTTTGCTTGATATTTCTCCATCTTCTTCTTTATTTTTTTATCAGGCTCCATGCCTTCATGGTAAGTTGTAACAATTTCTGCTTTTTTCTCAACAATATCTTGTGTCTTACGATCAATCTTTACATCAACATCAGCAAAAGCCATACCATAAGAATTTGCTTGTACGACAAGTTTATTATTAACAGTTCCATTTACATAAGTGTGGCTATGCCCACCAAAAATAACATCGACTTCTGGATCAGTCTCATTTGCTAATCGGACGATATCACCATTTGTTACGCCGTTCCCATCTGTTGTACCTCCGTTATGCGCAAGAACAACGATAGATTTAACGCCTAGTTTTTTTAATTGCTTTACGGATTTGTTAATAGCTTCAACTTCATCTGTAATTTCTACATTCTTTAGCATAGTAGGCATAACAAGGTTAGGAACATCCGTTGTTACGACTCCGATAAATCCAACAGGAACTCCTTGTACCTTTTTTATAGTGAATGGTGGTAAAAATAAACGACCGGTGGATTTATTATATAAATTTGCAGCAACATATGGGAATTTTGCTCCTTTAAAATTCCCTGTTTTCTCATGGTATCCACCATAAATAAGGCGGTTCATTTCCGCAACACCTTCATCAAATTCATGATTTCCTATAGTTCCAACATCGAATTTCAAATCATTTAGAAATTCAATCGTAGGTTCGTCTTGTAATAATGCTGAAACAGGAGTACTTGCTCCAACAACATCGCCAGCATGTACCTTTAATGTATTCGGATTTTGTTTTTCACGATCACGTAAATAAGCCCCTAAGTACTCAATTCCCCCTGCATCTTTATTGTTAATTTTTTTTACAGTGTCTACCTGCCCATGAAAATCGTTAATACCGAGCATTTGCACATCTATGTAGCGGTTTGGTTCTGTACTTGCTTGTGCTGAAGGCACAGCAAATACACTAGTAAAAGTAACTGTACTTATTGCTAAAGCAACTGGAATGATTTTTTTCAACATAAAATTTCTCTCCCCTAATTAAAATCTGACATAATACGATGTTATTTTAATATATTAAGAGAATTATTTCTATAAAAAATTCAACTAATTATAAAAATTAATAAGATTTTATTGTTTTCTGACAAAACATTTCTTTGTTTTGAGGATTATTCAAAATATTATCTTGATAGTAATATAGCAATCCATCTAAGAGGTCTAAAAAAACTCTAACCAATACATTTTAGCTGTTAAGAAGATTATTCAATTCGAAATTAATGAGTATTTTTCAAGATAACATCTCAATATCAATATTTAAAAATGAATAGAAATTTCATAATGGAAGATTACCGTGGTGCACTACTCCTAATTTAAAAAGATGCTCCTGGATTTATCCAAGAGCATCTTTTATAAAGCTTTATTTTTACTTGTTTATAATTTATCAATTAACAATTATATAGTTGTAATCAGTCCTTTAAAAATGATAGGAGTGCTTCATTAAATTCTTTGGCATGCGTTGCATTTAGCCCATGTGGACCACCCTTTATTAATACTACTTTAGAATTAGGAATTGCTTCATGTGTTAATTTCCCACTATATTCAAATGGTACAGTTGCATCTGAATCACCATGAATAACAAGGGTAGGTATATTAACCTTGGCTAAATCGCCTCTGAAGTCTGTTTTGCTGAAAGCAGCGATACAATCTAGTGTTCCTTTAGGTGATGCACCCGCAGCGATATCCCTATTGTAAAGTCGAAATGGTTCACTAACTAAGTCAGTTCGATCTCCAGCAGCAAAAAATCCTTTCGTAAACTCATCAAGGAATGCTAGGCGATCACTTTTTACTCCATTTTCAAATCCTTGAATTGCTTCATCATCTAATACACCCTCAGGATGATCTGCTGACTTGTAAAGGAATGGTGGTACAGCCCCTGCAAATACAGCCTTCTCTACTCTATTAGTTCCATATTTTCCAATATACCGAGCTACCTCGCCTCCACCCATAGAAAAACCAACAAGTGTGACATTTTGAAGCTCTAAATGTTCTAATAGTTGATGTAAATCAGAAGTAAAGGTATCATATTCATACCCTTCCCACGGCTGAGATGATTTTCCAAAGCCTCGACGATCATATGTTATAACTCTGTACCCAGCCTCAACAAGAGCGGGAACTTGGTATTCCCAAGATCGACCACTTAGCGGCCAACCATGAATTAGTACAACTGGTTTTCCTATGCCATGATCCTCATAATATATCTCAATTGGTGCTTGATTTTCGGTTCCTACAGTAATCTTTGCCATTCTTCTACCTCCAAAAAATATTTTAATATATATCCTTTTCTTCAATAATCCGGATGAATCTCGTAACCTATTTATGCGTGTTTATGTTGTTAACTCTAAGCATGGAACAATTCCCCATTTAATAGTTTTTTCATCATGAAATAATTGCTGAACATTCCTCCTATTCAATTCTAATAACAAAAATAGGTAACTATCAATATCGTTCTATCTATAGAATGTATAGGTAAAACCAATCAATTTTATGGTGAAAATAACTATAGTTACCATCTATCCGAATTATAGATAATTTAGAATTGATTAATGAATCGGTTTTCAAATACTATAAATTTGTATAGCGCTTCATATTCTGTGAATGCTGTTATAACTAATATTATCGTTCAGCTTAGTTACAAACTAATCGTAACAAACGAAGAAAATCATGATAATATTTGACTATTTAAACTTTCTTAGATTACTTAATTTTTAGGAGGAATACATAATGACTGATCTCTATTCTCGTATTAACAAAGATGATGCTGTCGTGCTTTTAGTAGATCATCAAACTGGTCTTATGTCCGGACTAGTACGTGACTATGGTGTTGATGAATTTAAGAACAATGTTTTAGCTCTTGCTCACACTGCTAAGTTTTTTGATTTACCAGTTATTTTAACAACTAGCTTTGAAAACGGACCTAATGGACCTTTAATGCAAGAATTGGTTGATCTCTTTCCTCACGCACAAAAAATAGCTCGACCTGGACAAATTAACGCATGGGATAATGATGATTTTGTAAAAGCAATCGAAGAAACTGGAAAAAAACAACTTATCATCGCGGGCGTAGTTACGGACGTTTGTGTTGCTTTCCCGGCACTTTCTGCTATAAAAGCTGGATATGAAGTATTTGCTGTTACTGATGCTTCAGGAACTTTCAGCAAACAAGTTGCAGATGCTGCCAATACGCGTATGGCACATAATGGCGTACAACTTATGAACTGGTTTAGCGTAGCTTGCGAATTACAACGCGATTGGCGAAACGATGTTGAAGGTTTTGGCAATTTACTTGCTAGTAATCTTCCCGGCTATCAAAATATAATTGGAAGCTATTTAGGAGCTCAACGAGACCTTAGTAAACAAAATGCATAAATGTATTTCAAAGAAATAGCTTTAAATCACTTTCAAAAAAATGGATAGTATAAATTTAGTGCTGATTAAGTCAGCACTCTCTTTTAAATTAAAAAGTATAGTAAAGCTTTTATTTTTACGATTACAGCTTATATTGGCAGAAAATACATTACTTTCTAAATTTAATCTTAAATAATAAAAAAGGAGCGTTTTATTATGAGTAATTTAGAATTATTAAATCCGGAGAACAGCGCTTTAATCTTGATTGATTTTCAGCCTCAAATGACTTTTGGAGTTGCAAGTATTGATAGACAAACATTGATTAATAACGTTATGCTACTTGCTAAATCAGCAAAAACTTTTAACGTACCTACTATTCTTACTACAGTTGAGACACGCAGCTTTTCTGGTTATTTTTGGCCGCAAATTCTTGACATATTCCCAAACCATGAAATTATAGAACGCAGTTCAATGAACTCTTGGGAAGATCCAAAATTTGTTGAAGCAGTTAAAGCAACAGGTAGAAAGAAATTAATATTTGCAGCACTTTGGACTGAAGTTTGCCTTGCATTCCCTGTGCTTGAAGCAATTAAAGCTGGCTATGAGGTGTATGCAGTTGATGATGCTTCAGGTGGTACTAGTTTGACAGCACATAACGCTGCTATGCGTCGTGTAGAACAAGCTGGTGCAATTCCAGTAACAGCAATTCAAGTTTTACTTGAATATCAACGTGACTGGGCACACAAAGACACTTATGATGCGGTAATGGAGATTGTAAAAGAACACACTGGTGCTTATGGTCAAGGCGTAGAATACGCATATACTATGGTGCATGGTGCGCTTCCAAGCAGGAAAATATGAAACAAGAAGGAGTAGCTGTCGAGGAGACTTATACAGAGAACACGATGGATGCTGCTGATCCAGTAACAACGATTGTTACATGGAAAATTCAACAAGGTAAAGAAAAACAGTTTGAAACATGGAGACATGAAATCGAAGCTGCCGCTACTAAATTCCCAGGGCATTTAGGTGTAAATCTAATAGTCCCTAATAATGCATCCAGAGAGTATACTGTTATTTTTCGCTTTGATACGTATGAGCATCTACGTGCTTGGCAAGAATCAGATGTTCGCCGAGATTTGTTAAAAACGGCAGAACAATTTCAAGTTACTAATCCGAGTTACAAAACTGAAAGCAGTTTGGCCTATTGGTTTGTTACTCCGAAAACGCCAGTTCCACCGCCAAAATGGAAAATGTCTATCGTTACCCTTCTGGGTGTATGGCCTCTTAGCATGTTAGTTCCTAAATTGATAGGACCTATTATAAAACATATGAATCCTATTATGTCCGCTTTTTTCGTTTCTGTATGTATAGTGTCCTTGCTATCATGGGTAGTTATGCCGATTTTCGGTAAATTATTTCATCCATGGTTACAAAATAATAGGAAGTAGACGAGGTGTGAATATGAATTTACCGGATATGATCTTATATAACGGAAAAATTACTACCCTTGATCCCTCTCAACCTGAGGTGTCTGCTATCGCCATAACTGATGGTTTAATAACTGCAGTAGGTGGAGATGAGCTTCTTGATAGTGCCACAGAAAAAACAAAAAAAATAGACCTTAAAAGAAAGAGAGCTATTCCGGGCCTGAATGACTCTCATATACACGTTATTCGTGGCGGTCTTCATTATAATATGGAATTACGATGGGAAGGTGTGCCTTCACTTACCATTGCTCTCGAAATGCTCAAAGAACAGGCAAGGCGTACACCTGCTCCTCAGTGGGTAAGAGTAGTTGGAGGTTGGTCTGAATTTCAATTTAAAGAGAGACGGTTGCCAACTTTGGAAGAGATTAATGCTGTTTCTGAAGACACACCTGTCTTTGTGCTACATCTTTACGATAGAGCACTTGTAAATCGTGCTGGGCTGCGTGCACTGGGATACACAAAAGATACCCCAGACCCTCCAGGCTGCTTAATTGAGCGGGATAAACGAGGTAATCCAACGGGCCTTTTAATTGCAAATCCTAACGCTTCTATTCTTTATTCAAGTCTGGGTAAAGCTCCAATACTTAATTTTGACGACCAGATTAATTCAACTCGCCATTTTATGCGCGAATTAAATAGATTAGGTATTACAAGTGCCATTGACGCAGGTGGTGGTTTCCAAAATTACCCTGATGACTACAAAGTTGTTGAACATTTAGCCGAGAAAGAACAATTAACTTTGCGCATTGCTTATAATCTATTTACGCAAAATCCTAATCATGAATATGAAGACTTTGCTTCATGGGCAAAAATTGTTTCTCCCGGTCAAGGAACTGATAAGTATAAAATGAATGGTGCCGGAGAAATGTTAGTATTCTCGGCAGCTGATTTTGAAAAATTTCAAATGCCACGGCCTGAACTAGCTACGATGATGGAAGCTGACTTAAAGAAAGTAATTTCTTTATTGGTGGAAAACCGTTGGCCATTCCGTTTACATGCAACTTATGACGAGTCAATCACACGTTTCTTAAATGTATTTGAGGAAGTCAACAAAGAAATTCCTTTTAATGGTCTACGATGGTGGTTTGACCATGCAGAAACAATCTCAGATCGTAGTATGGAACGTGTTAAGGCTTTAAATGGCGGTATTGCCATCCAAGACCGCATGGCTTTTCAAGGTGAATACTTTGTTGATTTATACGGAAAGGAAGCTGCAAAGCGTACTCCTCCAATTTATCGTATGTTAGACCTAGGTATACCTGTTGGCGCTGGTAGTGATGCAACTAGGGTTTCCAGCTATAACCCTTGGGTCGCTCTTTACTGGATGGTTGCCGGAAAAACCATTGGTGGTCTTTCGATATACGATGAAAAAAATAAACTTGATAGAAAAATAGCCCTGGAATTATATTCAAAAGGAAGTGCGTGGTTCTCTGGTGATGAAGGTAAAAAGGGAACCCTTACAGTAGGTCAGTTTGCTGATATTGCTGTATTGTCTGCTGACTACTTTACTGTGCCAGAAGAAGAAATCAAAGACCTTGAATCATTACTCACCATTATGGGTGGGCAGGTTGTTTATGGAAATGATGAATTTAAAAATTTATCACCTGAATTGCCGCCAGCATCACCTGATTGGTCACCGACGGGAGTTTATGGTTATGGTGGTGCTAACCTAGCCCACACTATACTTTCTCACGATGCCCATGATCACAAGTTACATAGTTGCAGTAACCCTCTCCATCAACACACTCATACTGTAATAGGAAAAGATGGAACTAAATGGGGTATTGGTTGTACTTGTTTTGCTTTCTAAGTCAAACCCACCGGTATAATGCCGGTGGGTTTCTTTCTACAATAAGGATATGTAGATTTGAAGTAGCATTGTATATCCCTAATTGAATCTATTACTATGCGAGAAGACCGAAGAGTTGATAGATTAACTTGACTTGTTTTTTACAGCCTTCTCTCCAGGCAAAGTCTGTCCTTTTCCCTTAAGTAAAGATCAATGGGATTCCCATTTGAATCGATCACACCACACATATAAAGCCACTGCCCTTTGACTTTAATATAGGTTTCACCTCAAGACTTATAGATTTTTTCAAATTTTACACTAGAATCATTATTATTTCTATTATACTGATACTTTTTCAGGATCATTTAACTTTTGCATAAAGATACGTGCTGCAAAACTTAAAAATTTATCATCAAAGTGAATAAGATTAATATCTTGACTTGGTGTCGGATCAATAATACGAACTATACTCAAATTATCATTATTAACAAAGTCAACTAGTGAAAGAGGTATTATGGCAACGCCATGTCCATTATATACAAGGCTCAATAGAGAAATAGAAGATTTTGTTTCTATATTTGCTTCAGATAAAGATAACCCTAAACTCTCAGAATATATCTTAATAGATTCACGACAACTACATGAAACCATTATTCTACTCAGCCCTGCTAATTCTCGAAAAGAAACAAATGATTTTTCATTCAAAGGATGTTTTTTTGGAATTACAAGGACGAGCTCTTCGCTATACAAAAGGGTGCTTGTTAATGTGTCTGGAATTTGAGCACTACGTGTGATCCCTAAATCAATATTTTTGTCAACGATTTGATTTACAGCAACTTCGGATTCTATAATTTTTACTATAATGTTGGGATAATGTTGTTGAAACTTCATAATATAAGGTGTTAAATAAGTGAGGTCCTCTAATAAACCTCCTATAGTAATCACACCTCTTTTTACACCCTTTAATTCAAAAATTTCATTATAAACGTCATCAAATTGTTGCATGATAAATTTTCCTTTATCAAATAGCAGCTTACCCGCTTCTGTCATTTTGATACCTCTTCCAACTCGATGAAACAAGGGTGTATCAAGTTCACCTTCTAACACACGTATTTGCTGACTTAAAGTCGGCTGTGAAATACCTAGAACTTCCGCAGCTTTAGTAAAACTATTATTATTACAAACTTGAATAAAATACTCTAAATGACGTAATTCCATTCTTGATACCCACTCTCCGCTTTATGAAAGATTTATAATGAAAAGGACAATATGTATACGTTAACATAACAACTTTATTACCTACTACACTAATTGCAATTACATAATTTTTTTATTTTGTATTACAACAAATTTACTACTATTTATTAATTTTTCCTCCTATTTATTTAATTTATATTTAATTAGGATATTACTAAACAGAAATAACCTCTAAAAACTTACAATTTCCGTGTGTAACATCCTAACTTTTTCAACTCTTTAATTATCATTTCTTCTCCATATAGTCCAAACTATCAAATATTTGCCGAATCCCCTCTTTATGCTGTGGAAAAATAGTATCCATCAATTCAATACCTTCTAAAGTAATTGACGTATACGTGATACTACTACTTGCAAATAATATTTTGTCTCCAATTTTTTATAGGCTGATCGCCTTTACTGTATAGTAGCTCAAGCACTGCAAATTCAGTTGGATTAAGTCTATAACTTTTTATATCCTCTTCAATACGCTTAGTGATTGACTGTACTGCCCTTGATAATATAACAAATAACTTTAAAGATAAGCTCTCATCGTTACTCACGTTCCTAATTACCAATCCTTTACAAGTTATCTTGAATTCGAGATTTATTATATTATCGTCAAAATATTATGTCAATAATTCGTTTTAGCTTTATCAAGCCACTTATAATTTATTTCTCAACATAAGACATATAGAATTAGAAGAAAACAATTGTTACTATATAAGTATCTCAATTGCGTTATTTCTTTTAAAGAGAGCTTGTTTTCTAACGCAAGTTCTCTTTTGTCATATTCTAAATTGAATCCGGACAAATTTCAGATGATGTGTCTGCCCATTTATATAATATAGTTTTTAAACAAAGATTAGAGCCCTCCTTCGTGTAGGAGAGCTCTAATCTTTCATATAAATATTCACCATTTTTATCATTGCGGGGACATCAAAATTTTAACTTGATGGGGATATGGCACTACCCCCATTAATAAATATTACTAACCATATATCTAGGTTAATATCTATCATATTTTTTATAAACAGGATTAATTAGATTTAAAAAAAGATTTCTTTTTCTTTACTCGTAATAAATCACCTGTCCATCCTTTGACTCGCATATACAAATACATCCCCCCTGTTGTGAAAATGATAAATAAGAGAGCGATTAAATAGCTATATTTCCATTCCAGTTCAGGCATGTATTTAAAATTCATCCCCCACAATGCTCCTAAGGCCGTCAAAGGCGTACTTACAGCAGTTAATACAGTAAGAGCTTTCATAATTTCATTCCCACGATGAGAAGAAACAACTTCTTGTAAATGAATCATCGTGTCTAATTCTTCTTGGTACTCTTTAACAAGTTGTAATCCACGCTCTAATTTTACGTGTGTTTGTTTATAACAAAGGGTGTTTGTTAGGTTTTCTAACCAAGCTTCCTCCAAGCCTTGCAACACTTCTTGTATTAAGCGAAACACATGTGTGTTCATAAATAATTCATGACGAATATGATAAATTCTTTCTAAAACTGCTATGTTATTATGATGATAAAAATCCCATAACACATTTCTGAAATTGTTTTCAAAATAGTCAACCTTTCGTAAATAGTGAGATATAAATATTGATAAGATAGCACATAATCCTTCAGCGGAACTATTACATTTTTTTATACCCATAGGGAAATTATGTATTAATTTTTGGAAATCCTCTTCCTCTTTTTCCTGGACCGTTATCAGTATTCCATGAGCTACGAAATAATGAAGAAATTTTTGAATTTTGGCGTCCTTTTTATCTTGATCATATAAAAACGAACCATATACACAAGTTTGACTTGGTGATAACGTATAAACATATAATCCATTTTCACAAGGAGAACTTATTTTTTTTACAAATTGAGAGAAATAAGATGTTACATCACGAGGGATTATAGAAGAAAGTTTTTCAAGTTCACTAGTTTTCACATGATACCAATCCCATTTCGGCATTTTTATGCATTCCATATTATTCTTCCTTTCTGAATAGTTTTATGTTTCATCGAATAATATCCGTAATATGAAATTTATATGTAGGTATTCATGTCTTGGAGGAAAAGTTTTTAGATCCTCTAAATTACAAACTAAATGGCATAGGAGGTCTTCTTCTGTTACAAGGAAGACCTCCTATATATTAGTTATTTTCATTCTAAATTTTAAACTTTTCCTCTATACAAGCACTTTGTATCTTTTCTTATTTATATGTGGAAAAGAAGCCACATAATTTGGCACGTCTATTCAACGAACTCCATTTCGGTCGTTATTATAATTTGGATTCATATGCAGATTGATTGGTGATGTCATCAAATACTTGACTTCCAATCATATAGTATCCATGAAGTGCTGCCTCTTTCGAAGCGTCTACCATACGGAAAGAAGAAATTTCACCTTGCATTTTTTCAATTCGTTTTTTGTGGATGTCTACTATTCCTCCTGTCCAAATAATAGTGTCATACTGGTCTAACTTAAATTGTTCTTGTAATACACGCATAACGTCTTGGAAGTGTGTATCCAACTCTTCTTGAATCAAAGTATTAACCTGACTTGTCTGATGATTTTCTTCTCGACCTCCATATCCTTTTTCTAATATTTTTGGCATGTCGTTAATATGCAAGTCATCACTTTCCCCTGCATGATTCTGCAGGATATTCTTAATATTTTTCAAAGGCTTGCTACATCCTAGTTCCGTCTCATAATGATTTAAAATGACATTCTGTTTCATATCTGTCATTTCTAATGTACGAAATCCACCATCAATAATTAAGATACGATCTTGTTCCTGAATGATTCCCTCTTTTAAGAAATAGGCATGTAAAGCAACCGGTTGCTGAAGAATCAAAACATTTTCCACCGTAATATTAATAAATTTCCCATCAATTTGCACGGAAGTTTCTTTTTTTAATACATTTTGTAATTGCTCATGCTGACTACCAAAATAAGTAACGGGAAGCCCGGTCACAACTAAAGGTAACACGACATTTTCTTTATAATCCTTTGCAATGCAACCAAATATTTGTTGTTTAAACTGTTCGCTTTCATAATAATTTTCTATTTCTTCTTCAAATGGAGGAAGAAATGAAGCGTCAGATTGATGTGCTTCATTTCCCATGTAGTATGCAAAGTCTAAGTCTATAAAACTTACCTTTGTTAAATCTTCACTTTCAGCATGATTAGGTACAGGGGCTAGTGTGGAAGCTTCACTCTTAATCGTCACCTCAGAATCTACATCCTGTCGATATGCCCGCTTAGTAAAACCAATTCCTACATCAATTGCATACAGAGATTTCATACTTTTTTCCTCACTTTCTCTTTTTAGAATTAAATCTAAGCACTCTCTTCTTTCCCTTCTTTCATATATTTCTTTTCATTTTTCGTTTTTTCTCCGTCTATGTCCTTACTATTTTGATTTATTTCGTTATCCTTTTCATCTTTTTTCTTTTTGTTATTTTCGTTTTCTGTTAAATCTTTAATAGTAGAAATGACAACCGGTGTGGCTGTAAGCAGTTGTGGTAATGTTTGTTTTGCAACATTAGCTGCAGTTACAGAGAATTGTTTACTTGTCTCAGTTACCTTCTCTAATGTTTCCTTTATGTTTCCTTCTTGTAGTTTGTCTTTTACGCTTTTTCCTTTTGTTTGTATAGCTTTCCGATTTTCTTTTTTTAATAGGGAGACCATGACTCCGGTCGTAATCCCAATCACAGCATATTTAAATATTGTATGTTTCATTTTTCTCACCCTTCTCTACTTTTATTTTCTTCCATACTACAACCTAAAATAATTAACTTACCTATTTATCAGATGTTGCAATCTATTAGAGAGAATGATAGTTTTGCGGCTGTCTATCACTCGCCGTTGGTGTTTCAGCTGTTACTAGAAGTAAAATTCTCCCTTGATCTAATTTTTCTTCATATAAATTAGCTTCCTCCTTCGACAACCCCATTTCCTCCATTTGATTTCGGAGTTCGTCCCCTTTTTTGGAGAAAAAGTTGATAATACTTGTACCCAATCCTTGTTCTTTTACTCCAATCGTATTTGTGTTTGTATCATCCGCAATCTTTTTTGTTAGATGTGTTTCATGTGTTAAAACGTAAATGTCATCTTGGCGAATCCCTTGCAATTCTAGCTCTTTTACTTTCATAACTACTTCCTGTTCATTTTCATATTCATGAACCACCGGTTTTCTTTCATTCTTATGCATTGTATTTTTCCTCCCTTAGATTTTTTATTTTCTTATTTAGTTGTTATGTAATATGTAATACACCTATTTTAAAGATGTTAAACCTAAATTTTCAAAAAACTTCACACAATAGGTTATTACTGTTTTTGAATATCAAAGAAATGTCACGAGCACTTTGCTTTGATAACAGGGTTACAAATAACGCTTTGTTTGGAAGACAAGTCCATTATTTTATAGAAAATTTCTATTTAAAAAAGTTACAAAAGGAGTATAAGATATTTTTTTTCGTTAATTAAATCAAAGGAAAATAAAAAAACACTCTTTTTAAAAGAGTGCTAAAAAACATATAACCTAATAATGTTTCTAGTTTGATTACAGAAAGAAAGTCTTTATTAAAACATATAGTTGCTAATTTAATTGCGATCTTCCTTGCACCCAAGCAGCAATATCATTTATAACATACTCAGGAATATTAGCAGCACTATAATATTCATCCGGTTTACTTATTTCTCCATCCCCTTCTGTAAAGAAATGATTTAACTTTGGATATAGCTGATAATCAACGTTATCTCGTTCTTTTAATTGTTCTTTCCAAAGAGGAATTTCGATTTTTGATTGAACTTGATAGTCTCTTTCCCCTTGAATAATAAGAAGCGGTGTCTTTTGTTCTTTTGACATTTCTGCTGCTTTAATTTTCCGAATAGAATCCCAAAATACTGCTGATCCTAAGTAAAAATCTTTTGAAGGATTCTGACCAGAGAAATTTGGATCCTTTAATAATTCAAATTGCGATTTGTAGAATTTATATTGCTCCTGGTTCATTGCTCCAATAGAAAAAAGATACTCAAATTGATCTAAAACAACGTCTTGAATCGTACGAGCTGGCCCACCCATTACAATTGCCCCAGCAATATTTTGATTTTGGTCTTTTTCAATCATTTTCGGAAGCATCATTCCACCTTGACTATGACCAAGAATATATATTTGATTCTTATTTATTAGAGGCTCATTTTTAAGAAATTGAGTTACAAGAAGAGCATCATCTGTTGTCTCTTTATCAACTGTATAGAAGGGACTGAATTGTGTTTTCAACCCATGTTCATACGTTCGTTTATTATAGCGAAGGACAGCAATTCCCTTCGATGCAAGACCTTCAGCTAAATCGCGAAATGGTTTTAAAGCAAACGCTGTTTCATCCTGATCAGTTGCTCCTGATCCTTGAACAAGAATAACCGCTGGAAAAGGACCATTTCCTTTTGGAACCGACAATGTTCCTGGTAATGGAAATGCACCACTTCCAACTACTACTTCTTTATCAACAAATGATTCAGGCTTACTATATGATGGACGCTCAGCAACAGGACTAAACGACATGCTTAGTTGAAAATCGTCTATTTTTCCAGATGGATCTAGTTTAATTAGTAAAGGTACAGTCATTTTTTCAAAAACTAATTGAATCTCCACATTTGTATGAACAGGATTTGTCTCTTTTTGTGTAACCTCTCCAATTTCTATAAAAGAACCTGCTTGTAATTGAACTGGAAGTCCCTCCCAATAGCTCTTCAACCATTCTTCGGATATTATTTTCTGTAATGACCTTGAGGTTAAATCAAATGCAGATTTATAATCTTCACTATTCATATGGCGAATAAATGAAAGAGTAGTAGATATAATAGGATTTTCATCATCACTATTGTCTATTTTTTTTATATTTGTGTTTACTTCCTTTAATTTTGAAATAAATTGGTGGTTAAATGGATTATTATATGTATTAGGATATAAATTTGTTTTCAAAATTTCCGTATTCCGTCCCTTATACAAATTTGAAGAGCTCTTAAAATTTTCAGGTGAAATTACTTCCTCCGCATATGAGACTGAGGGAATTGCTATTGTAAAAATTGCACTGATAAGTAATAACTTATTACTTATTCTTCTTTTCTTACCCATACTTATTGATTCTCCCTTCAAAATTTAAAATTTCTAATACAATATGCCAACTATAAGGAAAATAAAAATTACCAAAGAGATTAATAATCTATTTTACAATCCCCCTCCCAAGTTAAAAATCTATCATTAACAAACTTCAATAAAAAACGCCTTCCCCCTCTTTTTTTATTGTTGGATTTTCCAATGACCTAGAAGTACAGCACGAAATTACATGTAACCGACCCATGAGATTCTCTGTTTCAAAAGAAAAAAGCACCCTACTAGATGCTTTCTTTAATTGTTCTCACTATCATTTATTTAGGTAATTCTCTTATTACTGTAAGATAAATTCATTCTATTTCCTAAATCTCACTTATTTCTTAATTCACTCATACCAATATAAAACCTAATAACCTACCATCAAAAAATAAAGAAAACAGGTTATTTGGCTATTCATTTCGTAAACTTAATGCTCAAATTAGTTTTTTTCACAAAGTTAAACTTTATTAAGAAAAACTTAAAGAATTTCCCTCTATATTCATAAGAACTTTTTTCTATACTCAAAAATGTAAATAGACAAAAGGAGAAACGATCATGAAGAAATTTGTAATTTGCATACTAGGAATAGGCCTCCCTATATACTTACTACCTTTCATATTACGCGGAGATTTAGACAGATTTAATCCGATTGCTGAAGAAAAAAATGTATATGCCGTTGCGAAAGGATATGGTGTTCCAGATTATCATCATAAAGGAAGAGCTATGTACTCACTAAAAGGTGTTGATGAATTAAGCAATGAAAAAGAATATAAAGTTGGAACGAACACGCTTAATGATTTTAGAAGAAAAACTTACTTAAAAATTCATGTGAAAGGAAAGTATGTCTATTCTTACGACGTTATTTCTGAAAAGGACATTCCAGAGAAAATAAGGGGACAATTGGAGATAGCAAATAAATAAAAGAGCCAATTCGTACGAGTTGGCTCTTTATTATCGCTCCTATCTACCGCTTGGAGAATTCTTTCGGTAGATTTATTACATTCATTATCATTGTTTTAACAACCATTCTTCAATTACTTTCACTGTTTCATCTTGTTGTGCTTTTGGCGTAATTAAGCTTGCATTATCACCTTTTTGCTCACCGTACATGCCAAAATGAGCATGATTTCCGCCCTTTATCATGTGCATAGTTGTATTCTTTGACATGAACCTTTTATTGTTCTCTATTTTTTCTACTGTTGCTAAAGCATCTACTTCCCCATAAATTGATAACATCGGAATCGATTTCGTAGAGAAGTCATCTGCAGGATACGAACCTAAGAAAATGATCCCGTCTATCTTGTCTTCATGTTGAAAAGCATACTTAGAAATCATAGCTCCCCCCATTGAATGCCCCGCAACATACCACTTCTGAACTTCAGGATACTGTTCCATTACACTGTCTACTGCATTGATTCCAAATATCGCTAAATTTAATGGCAACTTAGGCATCACTACAAAATGTCCATCTTTTGCGAGAGCTTCCCCTAAGTAACTATAAGCCTCAGCTTCTACTTTAGCTCCTTGATAAAAAATAACCCCTATTTTACCATCTTTCTCTCCAAAAACTATATTCTCTTCATCTTTTTTATCCTCTACTAACGATAAAGCCTCTTTCGTCGGTTTATAAGTAAACTGAGACCAAACAAAAAAACTAATACTTCCTATAAGTAAAATACCTAGTAAAGAGTACAGCGTAATTTTTATCCATTTCTTCACAAAGATGACCTCCCTAAGATGTATATATTCTATATTTTAGATTTTCATTAGTAAACATAAAAACTCGAGCATTTTTATTATGCTCAAGTTTTCATTTACTTCTTTAATTTATACTATAAATGGTCCAAGATAAATATGTAGCAAATGCAGACCATAAAAAATATAGAATTAGCAACCATGTCGATACTTTAGATAATTTGGAAGAAACCACTATGAGAAGTAACGTAGTAATAGCGACTAGTAAACAATCTACTGTTGCTAAAAATAAATTTTTTTGACTGAATTGAAAGTAGCTGAACGCTTGATTGCACATGTAATTTAAAAGGAATACAAACCAAAATGTTTTTGGCTTACGACCATATTTGTTGTAAATAATTGTAATCGACAATGCAATAAGTCCATATAATACAGCCCAAACTATTCCAATTGTCATACCAGAAGGTGTCCAAGACGGCTTTTCTAGTGCATCGTACCACATACGATCAATAGGAAAGAAAATACTAGAAACATAAAACAAACCATATGTTAGTAAAAATACTATAATACTAGATTTTTTCATAAACATTCTCCTTTTTACTAGAAGATTATAGAAACTTTATATGATTAGTATGTCCTCGTATTGGATAAATTTCTAATATTTAAATTTCAAATACATATTGTTTAATCTATTTTATACGAACTCTTTCATACTTTTATATGCAAAAAGTGCTCTCTCACGTGCTGCCTTATGATCAACAATTGGTAAAGGATATGTATGACCAAGCTTTATATTGGCCTTTTGTAAAATATGCTCAGGTGCATCCCAAGGTTTATGTATATATTTATTAGGCACATCTCTTAATTCTGGTACCCATCTTCTTATATACTCTCCATTTTTATCAAACTTTTCTCCTTGTGTGATGGGATTAAAAATACGAAAGTACGGTGATGCATCTGCCCCACTTCCAGCAACCCATTGCCATCCCATTGTATTATTTGCAATATCAGCATCTAGTAGTGTATCCATAAACCATTTTGCTCCTTCTTGCCACGGAATTAACAAATGCTTTACAAGAAAAGAGGCTACAGCCATTCTTGCTCGATTATGCATAAAACCTGTTTGCCATAGTTCCCGCATTCCCGCATCAATAAACGGATAACCAGTTTCACCCTTCTGCCATACTGTTAATAACTCCTCTTCATTATTCCATGGAAAATGTTCAAAGCTCTTATTAAGAGGTTTATATACTGTAAATGGATAATGATATAGCAAATAATAAGAAAACTCTCGCCAAATCAATTGACGGATAAAACTATTCACTTGTTTTTCAAAAAGACTACATTGTCTTTCGGTACTTTTATTGATTAAGTAATGATACATCCACCTCACTGATATTTGGCCAAATGAAAGATATGGTGCCAACATCGAATGAGCATTTTCATTTGGAAAGTCTCTTCCTTCACTATAAGAGGCTAATTTGCTAGAGAAAAATTTCTTACATGCTTTGTATGCCCCTTCTTCTGTAGGCTCCCATATTGATTCAATATGAGATGTCCACCGTATAGTCGGCAGCAAATGTAATTCTGAAACAGATAAGCTTGCTGGTAAAGAGTTTCCTCCCTTTATACGCTGCACTTTACTAATAGGCTTAGGTATTTCCTGCTTTTGAAATGCATTGTAAAAAGGCGTAAACACCTTATATTCAGTGTTATCTTTCTTTTTAATAATCCACGGTTCTAATAATAAATGCGAATTAAATTCCTTACAGATAATACCTTTACCTTCTAACATTATTTTCATTTTTTGATTAGATTGTAATCTGTCCGGATCATAACAAATATTCCAATATACAGCCGTTATACCTAATTGTTCTATGAGAGAAAGTATTTCTTCCAGTGTATTTCCTTTGCGAATTATTAAAGTAGATCCCAATGCCTCAAGTTGCTTTTGGACATCTATTATAGCATGGTGTAACCACCACTTTGATGCACTTCCTATTGAAAAAGTTTCATCTTGTACATATACCGGAAGAACCTCACCAGACTGAACAGCCTCAAATAGAGCTGGGTTATCATATAAACGAAAATCTTTTTGAAACATAACAATAATTTTTTTTTTGCATAACTATCCCTTCTAATTCTTAAAACATATTAAATTTTATTATATAACAGTAATTTATACATAAGAATTTATTTGTCTTTAATAGATTAATTAACTTTTTCAACTATTTTATTAGTAGCAATTTTAACAACCGTTTCTTTTTCACCTGTTCTATCAATCATGAAACCATGAACTTTAATATCAGAAGGTACTAACGGATGATGACGAATCATATCTATACTCTTCTCAATATTTTCACTAACATTTTCTTGTCCACTTAGCCATGCATTCAGGCTACCACTTGAAAATTCAGGCATGCAATTTTTAAAGAGATAGTCTATTTCTCTGTTATTTTTTATGGAATCACGTTGAATTTGTAGATTAACTATATCAGTTTCTTTATCCTCTATTCCGACAACAATAATTTCTTCAACTTTTTCTTGATAAATAGCAATAATAACAGATCTCATTATATCTCCATAAGGATGTACAATTACAGAATCATAGCTGTGTATAGTCAACACGTTTTCTTGTTGAATGTTAGTTACTTGTTGGATAATCGGCTCTATTCCGTGTTCAATGTCTGTTAATAATAATACTTTTTTATTCTTTGAATTCATATGGAGCACTCCTTCTTCATTATTGTATTTATGAAACTTTTAAACTAGTAACGATAGTTGATTATTCATTACATGATTGTTACCAGTTTTTCCATTGTCCTTCTGGATCAATACTTGCAAGTCTGACCCATCCATTTTGAAATTTTTCTCGAAATGTGAAATCATTATTTAGCAAACGTTCTATATATTCAATAGGCGCTTGAATTACAATTAGTAAACGAAGTGGTGAATGATACGTCTCACTATCTGACTGCATAACGGATTGCCAAGGTAAGCCTGGCAACAAGTCACTTGCATTTCCTTGCATAACACCGAGACCTGCCGTTACGGTTTGGGTTGTTTTGTTTCCACTACCATAATAATGAGGAGCTACAGTTGAAGCGTAATATTGTAAATTTATCCACTGAGCTACTGTTCCTGGCCCTGCAATGATGCTAGCTAATATATCTCCACTTCCATCCTGTTTCCAATCATAATTATGAAGGAAAGCCCTTCCTTCCAAGTCACAATCCTGAGTTAATTCTCGTTTTCCGATAATAAAAGATGCATTACGGGCTAATCCCCATTCCGGACGTATTTCACTCCAATCTTCTGCAAATCGATGTGCCTCTTTACTCGGATTTTTTATTTTCGTTTTAAAATTAGGTAATTGTGTTAAACGCTCTCTATTTGCATGTTGGCTCACACTTGGCATAACCGACTCAATACTATCAAATGCTTCTTGCGCAGTTTCCGAAAGTTCTGGGACGTAAATCCATTCCAATTCATCCACTGTTGTTTTATGTTCAGCTGCTGCAAAAATGGTGTCCTCCGGAATTTTAATGCCTTCAGCAGACAAAGCCTCTCTGACTTCTGGAAGATTACATAAAGTAGCAAAAACTCTTGCATTGAATCCCCCTGCTGCTCCGCCACAAGCACCACACTCAAGCGCTGCATCATAAGGGTTGTTCGTACTTTGACTACTATGTCCGCACATTACAACTAAAGGCGCGAATTTTTCTGTTAATCCCACCATTTTTAAAGCTTGACGCACATAGTTCACTTTTTCTTCTTTAGTAAAACCGATAGGCAGCTCACATTTTGTATCATGAACATGATTAAGTGAGAATGTCGTATCAGGTTTTTGTAACATTGTTTTGCGAAGGTTACGAATGAAACTACCTACTCTTCTTGGCACAAAACTTCTTGTCATCATTTGTAGACCAAGTAAAGGGCCACTTATCTCAGGTAGTAACATACTTGTAAGTACATTTTGTTTCATCGTTTTAAACGTATAACTTACTGAGCTGTCTATCTTCTTACGTTGTTGATAAGATTTATATTCATTTTCATCTGTGAGCTCTTTTATTTGATGTTTCGGTTTTAATATAACTGGCAAAGAAGGATGACTGTCATTACTACCTAGTTCACTAGTCGCAATTGGTAACCCAAAGAAACCAGCTATTCCAAACGTTTCGAACGGACCTAATTTTTCTAGGTGGCGACGAAACAGTTCTGAACGTACATCAATACAAAATGCTAATTGAGCTAATACACGTTTTTTATCATTAGTTGCACGTTGCTTAGAAACAATCTTTTCCCTTAATTGCTCTGCATGCGTCTGTTCCCAAGCTTCTAGCCAAAGTTTCCTGCGAATATTTTCATCAAAACGATATGCAAATGCTAATAATTCGCTTTGTTCAGCTGCAGACATTTGTGACCATTCCAGGGTTGAAATATTCCCCCAATAGATCCAAGAAGCTATAAGTGGGACAATCGCAACTTTCTTCTCAGCCTTTTGATTTTTTGTAGGTAAATAAGGTTTGACAATGGCCAGCTCCATAGAAATTCGAACTGCTAAATATTCAATCATAAGTTCCTGTTCCTGAATTGATTGTTGGGAACGCCATAGTATCATTCCTGCCCACCCAGGCAAAGCAAGCAAGTGCCCTTCAAGGTAAGCTTGCTTGTTAGATTCAGAAATTCCTAATTCAGATAAAGCTCTTGTTAAAGCTACCTCGGCATCCTCTGGCCAATCTTTTAAAATGCTACGCTCATTTTTACTGAGCGCTGGATCAAATTTAATAAGGTGATGCCATGCACGATACAAACCTTTCTCTCGATTTGGCATCGTCCAACTTGATCCGGAGTCATCCAAATATAATTTACACCATTTAATGATATGATAATTAAGAATATCAGATAGGTTTTCACCCTTTTGATTCTCTATAAGTGAACTTACAGGTTGCATAGGAGAGTCTTTCATACTTCCTGTATTCATATAACTCATTTCTTCTGCCAGTTTATTTAATTGTGGCGATGATAATAAGCTAGAAGGTAATTTCTCTAATTTTAAAGCTGCTTGGCAAAACTGCTCCGCTTTCTTTCGCGGGATATGAAAAGATTGTGAATCAAGCCAATGAGACAAGCCACTTTGTAAAAATGATTCCTTAATCTCCCCTTTCGCCTTTGCCCAATGAATCATAGCAGCACTAGGATATATATCCACATTACGAATTTCTTTTAACCAATCTGCAACTTGTTCAAATGATTGTTTTTCAAGTCCCATCCAAGGGTGATGAGCTGCAAATGTAGCGATCGGCCAAAGTGGTGCAATCACTCGGCTAGCAGATTCAACTAACTCATTCATATTATTTTCTTGTACTTCAATGTTTGTATCTTTCTTTTTTAAAGTTTCTTTCGTTACGATTGACGGTATGCTCATCACTGATTACCTCCCTTTGATACATAATGTTTAAGATAGCTCGGATGACTTTCTACTGTCTTTTGTCTCGCCTCCCCTACTCGAACGAACCAAAGATACATTACAGCAAATATAGTAGAGGATTGATTATGAGTAACGAGAGTACTAATAACACTACCAAATAATAAGAGACATATAACAAAAATAACGGCTGAAACTGAAGGTTGAACATTTTGATACATGTCAGTATGCAACCATTTATAAAGAGAATTATGAACGGTAAAGTAAATGAGAGAAAATCCAACTAAAATAAATACGCCAACAATTCGTCCCATTCTTCCCTCTCCAAAAACAACAAGTTGTTTCCATGAAAAGTATAATGACCACCCTAAGATGAACGCACTAACTAATTCATACCCTTCTCCAGAAGTCGTAAACCAAAAAGCAATCGCTATAAATAATCCGAAAACACGTCCGACCATAATCCATAAATCAGATATCTTTTCATTAGACTGCTTCACTGCCCCAAAACGTTGTACGGAAGAACCAGCTTGTAAAAACAATGTAGCTTTAAACAAACCATGTAAAATTAAATGAATAACAGCCGCCAAATAAGCTCCTAATGCGCATTGAATAAGCATAAACCCCATTTGTGCAATAGTTGACCCCACTAGCTGACGTTTATAATCAACCTGAACTAGGCTAATTCCTGTTCCGATTAAGACAGAAATACTAGAGAAAATTAGTAAAATGATTTGTGCCATATCATCATGAAAAAGAGGTGAAAATCTAGTTAACATGATACCGCCAGCATTTACTAACCCCGCGTGCATAACAGCAGAAACAGGAGTTGGAGCAACAGCTGACTCAATTAACCATCTTTGAAAAGGCCATTGTGCTGCTGGAATCATCACAGCTACTATAATCAATAAGTTAATTCCTGTTTTCTCCAACGTTCCAAATTGAGCTACATTTTCATTCGTTAAAACTAATGTTAACTGCCACTGTCCAGTAACTTGAAAAAGCCAAATGATAGCTGCTAGCAAAGCAATCCAGCTTATTGTAAATAAATAACTAGAAATTTTTGTTGCTTCACTAACCACTTTCCACCCTTTATTTAGCCCTATGAGTAGAACCAATCCTATAAGAGTTGCTCCCCAATAAATAATCATGAAACGAAGATCATTACTTAACCATGCAACCGAAGATACACCTGTAGTAAATGTAAAAAGTGCAAAGTATTTTCGATATGAGCGATCTCCCAGTAAGTAACGTATAGAAAAACGCTGAATGATTAAACCAATTGTAAGAACAAAGAAAGCCATGAACCAAGCTAAAGTATCTAAATGCCAAGGCCCTACAACTCTATCTCCATTGTGATTAACAAGTGCGAGTAAAGAAACCAATGAAGGCAATGTAGCGATACCAATATGGATATGAACAAAACGTAAAGGCATCCTTGCATGTAAAAACAATAATCCACTTAGCCAAGAAGCGCTAAGCGCCATAAAAAATAATGTTAACAGTGTTGATGAACTCAGCGAAATTAACATGTACAATACTCCCTTCCAAACGAAAATAACCTATAAAAATTCCTTTTAAGTAAGATAGTTTTTTAATTTCAATTTTCATTCACTCTTTTCAGTACATCGTTTTTTCCCATAAAAAAAACCGACAACTTCCATAATTCAATGATTTTATATCATCATTGAATTATGGAGATTGTCGGTTTCACTTCAACTAACTTCAATAAAGTTTTTTGAAGAGCTCCCATTTTATAGAGGATAATGTATGTATTACTCCTATTAAAAAGAAAAGTATATTTCTGATCTCCTAGATTATGCAATCAATATATCAATTTATGTTATGTGCTATCTTTCAATTAAGAAACTTTTTCATTTAGTCAATATTACATATTAAAAAAATGCTAAAGCCTTAATTATAGCAAACTGTTAAAATGAGCATCTATCAATTTTTTAAAACAATTATAAGATAAACCATATTAAGCAGTTTGTCAATTTCTTTATCAGTTTTTTAAGAGTTATTTGAATTACGATTTATTATACCTAAATAACTTCAAGTTTTTTAATTATTAGCATGTTAATAAAGTTAAATAAAGTGCAAAACTTGTAGGTTTCTTAATCCTTCCACTAACCTTAAGTTTTATTTTCAAAATTTTTCCTCAAGATTATGAAGCAATTTAAAAATCATTACTCGTTCGCCTGTACGGGAGCTTATATCCGTATGAAAGCTTTTCACTTTCTCTCCAGTTAATTCTAGTATAATCTCTTTCAAATCATCAATTCCAGATTCAACTAGCTCCGAACGGTTTTTCTTTATCGTTAGCATGCCATCTTTTGTTTCGCAAACAGTATATTCAGCCGGGGTTAAAATACCTTGTAAATTTACGATAATCATATCCCGTAATATATCTGTCTTAACGGATATAGAACCGCGTCCTAAGTAGTCCTTTTCCCAATGAGTAATTGCTTTGCTTATCTCTGATTCAATAGAGCCTTTTGAGCTTTTCATCTATGTATCCTCCTTCAATAAAATAAATTTACAATAACAATATAATAATCTGGATTGATTTTATTTTCAATTATTGAGAAGAATTTATTGGGGTTGTTGTAAGGTATCCTTTCATATCATAGTGATTTTTTATATTACAATATAGATTTTTTGATCATTCCCAACAAGTTACTCTTACTATAAAGGCTCTGTTGCATAGATTTCTAAAAAGGTCATTGTGGGGGGAGTTGTATTTTCTTAGCTTGATAGCGATGGGGCAGGACCCCTGTACGTTAAGAGATTAGGTTGTATATTTGAGGAGATGTACGAAACAGGTGTGAATTTAGGGTAATCTAATATTTTCCATTCAAATATGATAGAATAGAAGTATATCCAAAACGGAGGAATAACAAATGAACTCAAACACAAAACAGTTTATTTATGATATCCAGCAACGAAAGAACAATTATATAGAAAATGCTTTAATAGCAATACAACACCCTAAAAAAGAGCAATCTGAACAGGTCATTCAAAATATAGTAGAGAAGATGGATATGATGATTAGTCTAGTTACTACGTACATGAGGATTGAATCTGGATCTACGGAAGA